>NZ_JADHDY010000001.1 GCF_016820535.1 Sporosarcina beigongshangi
TTCGCCCACAATGTGGAGACGGTCCCGCGGATCTTCAAGCGCATCCGCCCCGCCTTCCGCTACGAGCGCTCCCTTGATGTGCTGACCCAGGGCCGGGACCAGGGGATGGTCACCAAGTCCAACCTGATCCTGGGCATGGGCGAGACGCGTGAGGAAATCTCGGTGGCCCTGCAGGACCTGCACGACGCCGGAACCGACCTGATCACCATCACCCAGTACCTGCGCCCCTCCGAACGCCACCTGCCGGTGGACCGGTGGGTCAAGCCGCAGGAGTTCCTGGACATCTCCCAGGAAGCTGAGGAAATCGGCTTCCTCGGCGTCATGAGCGGGCCGCTCGTGCGCTCCTCCTACCGGGCCGGCCGCTTGTGGGCAACCGCAATGCGCAAGAAGGGCCGCGACATTCCCGAGCACCTGGCCCACATCGCCGAAGGCATCGAAGATTCCGGACACACCCGGCAGGAAGCCGCCTCCCTGCTGGCCGCACAATAAGTCCGCCTGAACCCGCTAGAATTGAATCACTATGGCCAAAACAGACTCCCCATCCAGCAACACCGACGACTCCAAGCGCTCCCTCTTCGCTCGCAAGCCCAAGGCTGAGAGGCCCAAGAAGGACAAGAAGCCCAGCCGCATCAAGCAGATGGTGGACATCTTCAAGATGACCCGCAAGTCTGACCCGATGATCACCTGGCTGATGATCGGGGCATTCCTGCTCCCCATCGCCATCTGCTTCGGCATCGGCTTCTGGCTGAACAACTGGATCACCGGTCTGATGGTTGGCATCCCGCTGGGCGTGCTTGCCGCCCTGTTGATCATGTCCCGCCGCGCCGAGCGCGCCGCCTACGCCCAGATTGAGGGCAAGGCGGGTGCCGCCGGTGCTGCATTGAGCGCACTGAAGAAGGGCTGGATCTTTGACGAGCAGCCTGCCTCGGTGAACCCGCGCACGCAGGATGTGGTGTTCCGTGCCATCGGCCGTCCGGGCATTGTCCTGGTCACCGAAGGACCATCCACCCGGGTCAAGGGCCTCGTCGATGCTGAACGCCGCAGGTTGAACCGCATCCTCCCCAACGTCAACGTCACCGTCATTGAAACGGGACGAGGCGAGGGCCAGGTGCCCATCGCTCAGGTCACCAAGAAGATGGGCAAGCTGAAGAAGGAACTGACCAAGGTTGAGGTCAGCGCCGTCAACAAGCGCATCACCTCTATGGGCAACAAGCTGCCCATCCCCAAGGGCATCGACCCCTACAAGGCGCGCCCCGACCGCAAGGCGGCGCGCGGCCGCTAACGACCGCTCAACATGTGATGCCCGGTGGGACTTCCCACCGGGCATTTTTGTGCCCTCGGGCCGGCAGCCCAAGGAGGCGGTGGCCGCGGGCCGGTGGATCGCGCATATTGCCGGCCCGTCTCCGGATCCTCGGCCCATCGCCAACGCCTCGACAGAAGATGGCCCCCTCTGACCCTCGTCACGGCAGATCAGGCCGCTACGTCGTTGGCGTCTCGACCCGTGGGGAATTGAAACTGCAGCACATGCGATGGAGACAGCCGACCAGCCATTGAGATTGCAGCACATGCGATGATTCCGCAGATTTCTTCGCATGTGCTGCAGTTTCGAAATCAACTTTCGCGGGAGCTGCCGTCTCAACCCTGCCCCGCAACGTGAACTGCTGTTTCGACTGCAGGGCACCTGTCCGGCGGCAGAACCCGGCACTCCGGAGCTCCATTGCCCGGCCCAGCCACGGCGCAAGGCGCCGCCGGCAGAAAAGTCGGGTCCGGCGTCGGAAACCAGGGACAGCTCAGGTCCCCGTCCCTGCTGCAGGCCATTAAACAACTGCACCCCCGGAGGATCGGGGGTGCAGTTGGGTCCGCGCGGTCAGCGGCGAATCAGGATGGTCTTGGCGGCGCGGTCGTGGAGGCCGCGGTGGTCGGCGTCGACGATGATGCACGGGATGACCAGGCAGATCAGCACGGCGCGGATGACGCCGTCGAGCATGTTGGGCTGGCGCCCGTCGAGCTTGACGACCTCGATGCCCATGATGCGGTGCCCCACGCCATAGCCGAGCAGACCGACCAGCAACATCTGCTCTATGGCAAAGATGGCGAGGGTGGCCGTGGGATCGCCGCCAAAGAACGCGTTGGAAATCAGCAGCGACAGGCCCCAGTCAATGCAGATGGCCAGGATGCGGCGGCCGGCACGGGCCATGGAGCCGGGGCCGGATTCGGGCTGGCCCAGACGCTCGCCCGGAAATTTCGATATATTGGAAGTGTCCGGGCCGCTGAGCCAAGAACCGATGTCTTTACGATTTACCACCCCTCCAGCCTACCGGTGCGCGCCCCGTGCGGCGGAATCCGCGGAAGCCGGAGGGCTTGTAACGTGCCGGAAACATTTCCGACATGGTGAAGTAATAGCCCTGTTCTAGGCTTGTATTCGTTGCACAGGCACCACGGCCGTTTTCGAGCCGGCCACATTCCCCAGCGCCAAGGAGCGTAGATGTTCAAGAACGCGGAAGAAGTCCTCCAGTTCATCAAAGACGAAGATGTAAAGTTCGTCGATATTCGATTCACTGATCTCCCCGGCGTCCAGCAGCACTTCAATGTGCCTGCCAAGACCGTTGACCTTGACTTCTTCGTCAACGGCCAGCTGTTTGACGGCTCCTCCATCAGGGGCTTCCAGGGCATCGCGGAATCGGACATGCAGCTGATTCCGGATCCCAAGACCGCCTTCGTCGACACGTTCCGCAAGGAGAAGACGCTTGCGCTTAACTTCTCGATCGTGAACCCCCGCACCGGCGATCCCTACCACCGCGACCCGCGCGGCGTGGCCGAAAAGGCCGAGGCGTACTTGGCATCCACCGGCATTGCCGACACCGCATTCTTCGGCGCCGAGGCCGAGTTCTTCGTCTTCGACAACATCCAGTACGAATCCTCACCGCAGGGTTCCTTCTACAAGATCGATTCCGAAGAGGCCAACTGGAACACGGGCCGCGAAGAAGTTGGCGGAAACCTTGGCTACAAGACCCCCGTCAAGGGCGGTTACTTCCCGGTTGCCCCGATTGACCACCAGGCTGACCTCCGCGACGCCATGTGCATCGAGCTGGACGCTGCCGGCCTTGAGGTCGAGCGCTCACACCACGAGGTTGGCGCAGCCGGCCAGGCTGAAATCAACTACAAGTTCAACACCCTCGTGCACTCGGCCGATGACCTGCAGAAGTTCAAGTACGTCATCAAGAACACGGCCTGGGCCGCCGGCAAGTCAGTGACCTTCATGCCGAAGCCGGTCTTCGGCGACAACGGCTCGGGCATGCACTGCCACCAGTCGCTGTGGAGCAACGGCGAGCCGCTGTTCTACGACGAGAAGGGCTACGCCGGCCTGTCCGACCTGGCACGCTGGTACATCGGCGGCCTGCTCAAGCACTCCTCCGCCGTCCTGGCCTTTACCAACCCGACGGTTAACTCCTACCGCCGCCTGGTCAAGGGCTTCGAAGCTCCCGTGAACATGGTTTACTCGCAGGGCAACCGCTCGGCCGGCATCCGCATCCCGATCACCGGTTCCAACCCGAAGGCCAAGCGCCTCGAGTTCCGCGCACCGGACCCGTCCTCCAACCCTTACCTGGCTTTCTCGGCCCAGCTCATGGCCGGCCTTGACGGCATCAAGAACCGCATCGAACCCCCGGCTCCCATCGACAAGGATCTCTACGAGCTCCCCCCGGAAGAAGCCAAGGACATCCCCAAGGCTCCTGAGTCGCTCGAAGAGGCACTCATCGCCCTGGAGAACGACAACGAGTTCCTCCAGGCCGGCGGCGTGTTCACCCAGGACCTGATCGACACCTGGATTGACTACAAGCGCGAATACGAGATCAAGCCGCTGCAGCTGCGCCCGAACCCGTACGAGTTCGAGCTCTACTACGGCTGCTAGCAGACCTGTTGTGAAAAGGAGGGCCGGAACATCTTGTTCCGGCCCTCCTTTTTCATGTTCGACGGCGGACCTTGGCCCGGGTGCGCTGGTCCGCCCGGGTGCCGCTGCAGTTGCCTTCCCAGGGCTGCACTGCCTGCGGATCGCGGGCCTGTGGACGCCTCGCTCCGCATGCCCGGCCTCGGCGTGACCCCTCCGCCGTCACCGCTTTCCGTACTTCTTGTGGACAGCCTGCTTGCTGACGCCGAGGCACAGGGCGACGGCTTCCCACGACAGCCCCGCAGACCGGGCGCGCACCACCATCTCCGACTCCGTTCTAGCCAGCTGCTTGCGGGCCTCGGCCACGGCGTACAACGCCTCGGCCGGGCCCATGCCGTCCATGTTTCCCAACAGTGTCTTCACTGCCACCACCACCTTTCCGTCAACTTTAGTTGACCATTGGCGGTTCGTCAATGAAAGTTGACGCTCTTCAAAACGCGTCGAACGGCCGGTACATGATCCGCTGGGGTCCGGACCGCCCGCCCAGGTACAGTCCGACGTCGCCAAACCCCGCCTTTCCGTAGGCTCGGATACCGGCGGCATTGCGCTCGTTGACGCCCAGAACCAGGCCCAGCGCCGGCAAGGCCAGCTCGGCAGCCAAATTTCCGGCAAGTTCGACGGCGGCTTCGGTCGCCGCGGTGCCGTACCCCATGCCTTGCACGCGTCGATCGACGAGGAAGCCCCGCAACAGTATGGCGGCCTCGTTGTCATGCCACCCGGCGGAACGTGCGGCACCGACATGGAGGACACCCATGCCAACCACGACCCGGCCGCCTCCCAAGGCGCCCGGCATGGAGTCGGCGAGGGCCGGAGATTGCGCGACGGCGGTGACTGCAAAGATGTGGCGGTCCGGTTCGGCCAGGGCCACCTGCGCCATGGCCGATGGTTCACCCACGAATGCCGCCTGTGCCGGCGCCAGCTCCAGGGCGCAAATGCCCGCCAAGAGGTCGGAACGCATTGCGTCCGGGGATGTCTTGACGGGGATCAGGGTGACGTCTGCCGAGGTATCCATGCAAAAATCCTATGCTCCCGAGTCCAGGAAGGGCGGCGCCCTGGTGATGCCGCGTCCGGGGAAAGGGGCGATTATGTGATGCGGCGTCCGGGGAAAGGGGCGATTATGTGATGCGGCGTGGGAAGGGATTAGAAGATGGACCAGCCGGTGCGGGTCGTGAATTCATCCAGCGCGGCGATGCCGGCCACGGAGTTTCCGTTGGGCCCCAGCGACGGTCCCCACACCGTAATGGCGCAGCGGCCGGGGACAATGGCGACGATGCCGCCACCCACCCCACTCTTGCCGGGCAGGCCCACATGGTAGGCGAACTCCCCCGCGGCGTCATAGGTGCCGCAGGTGAGCATGACGGCGTTGATCCGCTTGCTCTGGTTGGGGCTCAGGAACGGGGTGCCGCCGGCGGCCACACCGTGACGCGCAAGGAACAAGGACGCCCTGGCCAGGTCCTCGCAACACATCTCAATGGCGCACTGATTGAAATAGGCCGCCAAGACCTCATCCACCGGGTTCTCCAGGTTGCCGTAGCTGGCCAGCAGGTGCGCCATGGAGGCGTTGCGGTGGCCGTGGTCGGCTTCGGAGGCTGCCACCACGGCGTCAATGTCCACCGCGGGGTTGCCCGACTCCAGCCGCAGCAGGCCCCGGATGGATCCGGCGGCGTCCCCCGTCAGGCTCAGGAGCCGGTCCGTCACCACGAGGGCGCCGGCGTTGATGAACGGGTTTCGCGGAATGCCCTGGTCGGCCTCCAGCTGGATCATGGAGTTGAACGGCGTGCCGGAGGGTTCCCGGGACACCCGCTGCCAAATGGAGTCGTAGTCGTAGGACATGACCAGGGCGAGGGAGAAAACCTTGGAGATGGACTGGATGGAAAACGGCTCCTGCCAGTCCCCCGCCCCGTACACTTCACCGTCGGCCATGGCCACGCAGATGCCAAACTTCTCCGGGGAAATCTCCCCGAGGCTGGGGATGTACGAGGCAACCGCCCCGTCACGGCACAGCGGGGCCACATGCTCCACGATGCCCTCAAGCACCTCCTGCAAATCTTCCACATGCCCTCCCAACAAAAGTATCCGGCGTCGACCCCCAGCCGCCGCCTCCCGCCCGCAAACTGGTAGGCAGCGGGACACTCGCGGCAGCGGGCCCAAAAAGATGTAGGGGTGGCAGCCAATCAGCTGCCACCCCCACACTACAGAACGGCTACAGGACCTTCGCGAGGAAGTCCTGCAGGCGCGGCTGCTGCGGGTTGCCGAAGATGGCTTCCGGTACACCCTGCTCGCAGATGACGCCGCCGTCCATGAAGATGACACGGTCGGCGACCTCGCGGGCGAAGCCCATCTCGTGCGTGACCACAACCATGGTCATGCCCTCGGCGGCGAGGTCGCGGATGACCTGCAGCACCTCGCCCACCATTTCGGGGTCAAGGGCGCTGGTGGCCTCGTCAAAGAGCATGATGCCGGGGTTCATGGCCAGGGCGCGGGCAATCGCCACACGCTGCTTCTGCCCGCCGGAGAGCGATGCGGGGCGGGCGTCGGCCTTCTCCGCCAATCCCACGCGGCGCAGCAGCTCCATGGCCTGCTCGCGGGCGCCGGCCTTGTCCTTCTTCTTCAGTTCCACCGGCGCCAGCATGATGTTCTCGATGACGGACATGTGCGGGAACAGGTTGAAGTGCTGGAACACCATGCCGATGTTCTGCCGGACCGCGTTCAGGTCAACCTTGGGGTCGGTCAGGTCAAAGCCGTTGACAGTGACGGAGCCGTCGGTGATGTCCTCCAGCTTGTTCAGGCAGCGCAGGAAGGTGGACTTGCCCGAACCCGACGGGCCGATCACGCACACCACCTCGCCCTCGGCAATGTCGATGTCGATCCCCTTGAGGACCTCGTTGGAACCGAAGGTTTTCTTTAGCCCGCGTACGGCAATCTTGACGTTGTTTTCTGTGCCGGGCTTTTCTGTGGAGGGGCTCATTTGTTGAACTTCCTGTCAAGGGCGTTGGATACCTGGGTCAGGATGGTGATGACGATGAAGTACAGCGCCGCCACAATCAGCAGGGTCTCGCCCGTGCGGAAGTTGGAGGCGTAGATCTGCTGGCCCTGGTAGGTCAGCTCCGCGAAGCCGATCACGGCCAGGAGGGATGTGTCCTTCAAAGTGATGATGAACTGGTTGATGAACGACGGCGTCATGATCTTGATCGCCTGCGGCACCACTACACGGCGCATCGAGGTGACGTAGCTCAGGCCGAGGCTGCGGCTGGCTTCCAGCTGGCCCGGGTCAACCGACTGGATGCCGCCGCGGACGATTTCCGTCATGTAGGCGCCGGCGTTCAGGCTCAGCGTGATGACGCCGGCCGTGAGCACGTCGAGGGGCTGGCCGGTCATCTGGGGCAGGCCGAAGTAGAAGAAGAACGCCTGGACCAGCAGCGGGGTGCCGCGGAAAATGGAGACGTAGGTGGTGGCGATGCCGCGCAGGACAATGTTTTCGGAGACCTTGAAGAAGCCGAACAGGATGCCCAGGACCAGGGCGATGGCCAGGGAGAGCACGGTGGCGACCATGGTCAGCCACAGGCCCTTCATGAGTGCCGGCCAGCTGTTCTTGAGGAGCTCGAAGAAGCCGCCCTGTTCCTGCACCTCGGACTTGGCCAGGTACTTGTCAAGGATCTTCTGGTACTCGCCGTTGGCCTTCAGCGTGGCCAGGCCGTCGTTGAACGCCGCGAGCAGGTCTTGGTTCTGACCCTTGTTGACGGCGAAGCCGTAGGAGCTGCCCTGCTCCTTGTCCGTGACGATCTTCAGCCCGTTGTTCTGGCTGACGCCGTAGGCCAGCACCGGGTAGTCATCGAAGACGGCGACGGAGTTGCCGGCCTTGACGTCGTCGTACATGGTGGCCGAATCGGCGAGTGCCTTGACCGTAAAGCCGTACTGGCCGGCGATGGACTTGGCGAAGGACTCGCCTTCACTGCCGCGCTTGGCGGTGACGGTCTTGCCCTTCAGGTCCGCATAGGACTTGATGTCCTGGTTGTTCTTGGCCACGGCCATCTGTACGCCGGAATCGAAGTACGGATCGGAGAAGTCAAAGATTTTCTTCCGCTCGTCCGTGATGGACATGCCGGCGATGACGCCCGCCACTTGGTTGGACTGCAACGCCTGCAGTGCGGCGTCGAAGCCGAGCGACTTGATGTCGACCGTGAAGCCCTCTTCGTCGGCGATGGCGTGAAGCAGGTCCATGTCAATGCCCACCAGGTTCCCGCTGCCGTCGCGGAACTCAAACGGGGCGAAGGTGGTGTCCGTGGCGATGGCAAAGGTCTTGCCCTTCACGTCGGCGCCCTGGACGCCGGCAGACTGGGCGCCGGCCTGCGGGGCGGCCGGCGCACTCAGCGCTGAGGCGCCGCCGATCCCCAGCAGCATGGCGGCAACAGTAAAAAAGGCGGCGAGGGCGGCAAATATGCCGCCCCTGCGCCGCCGCATGGGTGAGTGCCTAAGCATAGTTTTCCCTTACAACGATGGATTCGAGCCCTGTCCAGACGAATTAAGTACCCCCAAGACGTTACAGCGTAAAGTCCCAACAGGCGAGACGAAGTGGATTTTGTCGCGGTCCCGTGTCCCCGAAACGGCCTCGCCCGGGTGCCCGGAAGCACGCCGGCTGGCCTAGGCTTGATGTGATGCACGCTACCGGCGGGCATCGTCGGCGCCCGCCGAGACACCGCCGATCCACTGCGGAAAGAAGGCCATGAACAAGCCCAACGTGATTCTCATTTGTGTCGACGAGTGGCGCGGGGACTGCCTCGGCGCCGAAGGGCACCCCCACGTGCAGACCCCGCACCTGGACGAGCTGGCCGCCAAGGGTGCCCGCTTCCGCCACGCCTACTCGGCAACCCCCACCTGCGTCCCGGCCCGGGTGGCCCTCTTCACGGGCCAGTCCCAGGAGCGCCACGGCCGGGTGGGCTATGAGGAGGGCGTGAGGTTCGACGACGTCCATCCCGTCACGCTGCAGGGCGAGTTCCGCCGGGCGGGCTACCAGACGCAGGCTATCGGGAAGCTTCACGTGTACCCGGAGCGCTCCCGGGTGGGCTTCGACGAGGTCCTCCTGCACGACGGCTTCCTGCACCATGCCCGGCGGGAGCACCGCCGCGACTTCAAGTTTTTTGACGACTACGTTCCGTGGCTGCGCCGCCAGCCCGGCGCCACTGCGGACGAGGAGTACATGGACCACGGAGTGAATTGCAACTCCACCGTGGCCCGGCCCTGGGACAAGGCGGAGCGGCTGCACCCGACCAACTGGACGGCGGGGCAGGCCGTTGAGTGGCTGTACCGCCGGGACCCCTCCAAGCCGTTCTTCCTCTATCTGTCCTTCCACCGCCCCCACCCGCCGTACGATCCGCCGGCGTGGGCCATGGAGATGTACCTGGACCTGCCCGCCGTGGAGCGGCGGGTGGGCGACTGGGTGCAGCACTACGAATCCGTGCGCCGCGACGGCCTGCACCAGACGGCCTTCGGCACCCTCGCCCCGGCCGTGACCCATCGGGCCAGGGCAGGGTACTACGGACTCATGACGCAGATCGACCACCAGCTCATGCGGCTCTTTGAGGCGCTGGCCGAGTTTGGCCTGGAGGACAACACCGTCATCGCGTTCACCTCGGACCACGGCGAAATGCTGGGCGACCACGACTTTTACCGCAAGGCCGTCGGCTATGAGGGCTCCGCGCGGGTCCCGCTGATCGTCACACCGGCCCCCAATGATGCAGCCGCCGTGCGAGGGACAGTGGTGGATGAGGTGGTTGAACTGCGGGACATCATGCCCACCCTCCTGGACCTGGCGGGCGTGCCCGTTCCTGCCTCCTGCGACGGGAAGTCGCTGGCGGGGTTCCTGCGGGAAGCGCCTGCCGACGCCGGCCCTTCAGGGGAAGTTCCTGCCGCGGTTGGGCCGTGGCGTGAATGGCTGCACGGTGAGCACGTCTACTTTGGCCAGTCGCTGCAGTGGGTCACGGACGGGCACGTGAAGTACCTGTGGGCGTCAGGTTGGGGAACCGAGGAGCTGTTCGACCTTGACGCCGACCCCGGCGAGCTTCACAACCTCGCTCCCCTGCCCGGACATGCGGAGCTTTTGGCATTGTGGAAGGGCCGGCTTATTGAGGCGCTCACGGGCCGCGAGGAGGGATTTGTGCACGACGGCGAACTGGTCACCGGTGTGCCCGTGGCCACCATGCTCTCGCATGCCAGGGCCCTGGCGGGGCGGTAGGCTCCGCGCCGTGCCTGCGGGCGCCGCGATGCTGCTCAGCCGTAGAAGAGCCGCTCAAACACGGCGCGGGCACGGCGGGTCAAGCCCAGGTAGTCTTCCTCGAACGCCGTGGCGTTGCCGGGTTCATAGCCGCACCAGCGCGCCACGGCCTCCAAGTCCCGCCGCGCCGAAGGCAGCAGGTCGGAGGGCTTGCCCGTCCACATGACGTTGGCGTTGCGGATGCGGCCTGCCAGGCGCCACGCCGCCTCGAGCACGGCGGCGTCCTCCCCGCCCACGAGGTCCAGCCGGACGGCGGCATGGAGGGCCGGGATTGTGGCCGTGGTGCGCAGTTCCGGATGGTCGTGGGCGTGCTGGAGCTGCAGCAACTGGACCAGCCACTCAACATCGCTGAGCCCGCCGCGGCCCAGTTTCACATGCCGTGACGGATCGGCACCGCGCGGCAGCCGCTCCGATTCCATGCGCGCCTTGATCCGCTTGATCTCACGCAGGCTGGCCTCCGGCAGCTCCCGGGGATAGCGGATGGGGTCGGCCATGGTGATGAAGTCCGCCGCGAGCTGGTCCGAGCCGGCCATGGGCAGCGCACGCAGCAGCGCCTGCGCCTCCCACGGGGACGACCAGCGCTGGTAGTACTCCCGGTAGGCGTCCAGGGATCGCACGAGCGGACCGTTGCGCCCTTCCGGGCGAAGGTCCGCGTCGACGGTGAGCACCCGTTCGGCCATGATGGCCGGGCGCAGGGGTGCCGTCAACAGCGCCGTCAGCCTCTGCACAATGGCCTTGGCCTGCTGCGTGGCCGCGGGCGCATCCGATTCGGGCAACCCCGCAACAGGCCGGTGCACAAACAACACGTCGGCGTCGGAGCCGTAGCCGATCTCCCGCCCGCCCTGCCGGCCCATGGCCACCACCAGCACCCGCGTCAGCGGCTCGGTGTCCCCGTACACTTCGTTTTCTGCCACGAGCAGGGCGCCGAGGACCGCGGCCCGGTCGGTGTCGCTCAACGCCAGCGCCACGGCGTCCTGGTCCAGCAGCCCGCAGCAGTCCGCGATGGCAACGCGCAGGATCTCGCGCTGGCGCAGCAGCCGGATCAGCCGGATGGAGTCCGGGCCGCCGCCGTGCCTGGACAGCGTGGACTGGATTTCGCCCCACTGCGATTCAAAGCTCTGCGGCACCAGTTCCTTCGAGTTCCCCAGCCAGGCCGTGGCCTCCGGGGAAAACGCCAATAGGTCGGCCACGAGGGAGGAGCTGGACAGCAGGTGGCACAGCCGTTCCGCGGCGGCCTGGTGGTCGCGCAGCATGCCGAGGTACCAATGGGAGGTGCCGAGTGCATCGCTCACCCTGCGGAAGGCGAGGAGCCCTGCGTCGGGGTCCACGCCGTCGGCCAGCCAGCCCAGCAGCACCGGCAGCAGCTGGCGCTGCAGGGCGGCACGGCGGCTCACCCCTGCCGTCAGCGCCTCAATGTGCCGCACCGCGCCGGCCGCGTCCCGGTAGCCGAGCGCGGCGAGGCGGGCCTTCGCGGCGTCCGTGGTCAGGGCTGCGTCCTCGGCGCTGAGGTTCGCCGCGGTGGCCAGGATGGGGCGGTAGAAGATGCGCTCATGGAGGGCGCTGACGGAGCGCTTGACCTTGGCCCAGTCAGCCAGCAGGGAATCGGCGCTGGGCCGTTTCGTGTTCAGCGGACCGGTGACCGACCGTGCCAGGGCCCGCAACTGCTGGGGGTCGCTGGGCATGGTGTGGGTTCGGCGCATGTGGACCAGCTGGATCCGGTGTTCCAGGACGCGCAGGTAGCTGTAGTGGCTGAGCAGCAGCGCCGCGTCCGTGCGGCCAACGTAGCCCTCCTTGGCCAGGGCGTCGATGGCGGCCGTGGTGGCCCGCACCCGCAGGCTTTCATCGGTCTTGCCGTGCACGAGCTGCAGCAGCTGGACGCTGAACTCAACGTCCCGCAGCCCGCCGCGGCCCAGCTTGATCTGGCGGTCCGCCTCGGCGTCGGGGATGTTGGCCGCCACCCGGCGGCGCATGGCCTGGACGGATTCGACAAAGCCGTCGCGCTCCGACGATGCCCAGATCAGTGGCGCCACGGCTTCTTCAAACGCCCGCCCCAGCTCCGCGTTCCCGGCGATGGCACGGGCCTTCAGCAGGGCCTGGAATTCCCAGCTCTGTGCCCAGCGCTGGTAATAGGCCAGGTAGGAATCCAGGGTGCGCACGAGCGGGCCGTCCTTGCCCTCGGGGCGCAGGTTGGCGTCCACCTCCCACAGCCCCGGTTCGCGTTCCGGGGCGTAGATGGTGCGGGAAACGGCCCCGGCCAGCGCATTGCCCACGCGCACGACGGCGGTCTCGTCGAGTTCCGTCGGCCGCGGCTCCTCCGGCCGGCCGGCCCCGCCGGCCGTTTCGGCGCCTGCCCGCGGTGCCACAACGTACATGACGTCCACGTCGGAAATGTAGTTCAGCTCCCGCGCCCCGCACTTGCCCATGCCGATGACGGCCAGTTCCACGGCGGCCACGGTCGCTGCACCCATGGCGGCGCCCACCTCGGTGCGGGCCACGGCCAGGGCGGCCTCCAGCGCAGCCGCCGCCAGGTCCGCCAGTTCGGCGCCGACCCCGGGCATGGCCTCCTGCGGCGAGTCTGCGGCCAGGTCCCGAACGGCCAGCTCGCACAGGTGCCGGCGGTAGCTGGTCCGCAGGGCGATCCGCGCATCCTTGCCCTCCAGCGCGGACACGGGAACCTCGGATTCAGGGTCCGCACCCACTGCACGAAGCAGCGAGCTGCGGAGCCCCGCGGCGTCGGCGGGCGCCGGCAGCTGGGAGGGTCCGCCGTCGAACATCTCCAGGTGCCCGGGATGGCGCGTCAGGAAATCTGCCAGCGCCTCGGAGGCGCCCAGCAGGCGGAACAGCGGCTCGTTCGGGGCGGGCCGGGTGGTGTCGGGGTCCAAGGGGAAGAGACGGGTCCGGCTCTCGGGGACGGCGCTGAGCAGCCGCACCAGGGACTGCAGGGCCATGTCCGGGTTGTCGGCCAGGGCCAGCGCGTCCAGCAGCTCCGGCTGGTCAAGCCCTGCAAGTTCGGGGAAGCCAAGGAAGCGCTCGCACATTTCAAGGTCGGAGAAGCCCCGGGATATCAAGGTGCGGGTCAGTGAACTCATGGCGGAGCCTAGAGCACCCCCAGGTACCGGTTGATCTCATACGGGGTGACCTGCAGGCGGTACTCCTGCCATTCCTCGCGCTTGTTGCGCAGGAAGTTCTCAAAGACCTGCTCGCCCAGGATTGCCGGCATCAGCTCGGATTCCTCCATCTGGCGCACGGCGTCGTGAAGGCTGGAGGGCAGCGGATCGTGGCCCAGGGCGCGGCGTTCGGCGCTGGTCAGGGCGCTGATGTCCTCCACGGCGGCCGGCGGCAGCTCATAGCCTTCCTCGATGCCCTTGAGCCCGGCCCCGAGCAGCACGGCGTAGGCCAGGTAGGGGTTGGCGGCGGAGTCGATGCCGCGGTACTCGATGCGTGAGGCCTGCCCCTTGCCGGGCTTGTACAGCGGCACACGGACCAGTGCGGAGCGGTTGTTGTGCCCCCAGGAGACGTAGCTGGGGGCTTCTCCCCCGCCCCAAAGGCGCTTGTAGGAGTTCACAAACTGGTTGGTGACGGCCGTGAATTCGGGGGCGTGTTTAAGGATGCCCGCCATGAACTGGCGCGCGGTCTTGGAAAGTTGGTATTCGGCACCGGGTTCGTGGAAGGCGTTGGAGTCGCCCTCGAACAGGGAGAAGTGGGTGTGCATGCCGGAGCCGGGGTGTGTGGAAAACGGCTTGGGCATGAACGTGGCGTAGGTGCCCTGCTGGATGGCGACCTCACGGATCACGGTGCGGAACGTCATGATGTTGTCCGCCGTGGCGAGGGCGTCGGCATAGCGCAGGTCGATCTCGTTTTGGCCTGGCCCGCCCTCGTGGTGGCTGAACTCAACGGAGATGCCCACATCCTCCAGCATGGTGACGGCGGTGCGCCGGAAGTCCTGGGCGACCCCGCCCGGGACATGGTCAAAGTACCCGGCCTGGTCAACGGGGACGGGGATGCCGTCCGGTCCGGGACGGTCGCTCTTCAGCAGGTAAAACTCAATCTCGGGGTGCGTGTAGCAGGTGAAGCCCATGTCCGCGGCCTTCTCCAGCGTGCGCTTGAGGACGTTGCGGGGATCGGCTGCGGAGGGCTCGCCGTCGGGCGTGAGGACGTCGCAGAACATGCGCGAGGTCTGCTCCGACTTGCCGTTGCCGCGCCAGGGCAGAATGGCGAACGTGGAGGGGTCGGGCTGGGCCAGCATGTCCGATTCGAAGACCCGGGCCAGGCCCTCGATGGCGGAGCCGTCAAAGCCGAGGCCTTCTTCAAAGGCGCCTTCCACTTCGGCCGGCGCCAGGGCCACTGATTTCAGGGAACCCACGACGTCTGTGAACCAGAGCCGCACAAAACGGACATCACGCTCTTCGATGGTGCGCAACACAAATTCCTGTTGACGGTTCACGCCGCTGCCTCTTTCATATGGTGACGCCCGCAAACACGCCCTCACATGAGCGGTTGCGGGGAGCTTGGTTCCTGCATTGATCACTCTACTAAGTACATGCGGTTAGTACTTAACAATGGGCTCCACGCCATGCCCCGGACTTGCCGCGGCGCAACTCGTAATAAGCTGGTGGCATGGCATCCTCAAGCATCCCTGATTCCTCCGCGCCCGCACACAACGCCGTGTCAGGCGAACCGGCCCTCGCGCCCGAGCTTCCCGGACCCTACGGCAATGGTGCTGCTTCGGCCACCGGCACTGCCGCCCCGGGCCCCTCCGGCGTTCCCGCCAAGGCGGCCAAGGTTCGCACCCACCACCTGCAGGCAGCCAAGCGCGCCGGGGAAAAGTTCGCCATGCTCACGGCCTACGACCAGTACACGGCACAGATTTTCGACGAGGCCGGGATCGAGGTCCTCCTGGTGGGCGACTCCGCCTCCAACAACGTCCTGGGCAACGAGACCTCCCTGCCCATCACCCTGGACGAGATGATCATCTTCTCCCGCGCAGTCACGGCCGGCGCCAAGCGCGCGCTCGTGGTCGCCGACCTGCCGTTCGGCTCCTATGAGCAGTCCCCCCAGCAGGCCATCGCCTCCTCCGTGAGGCTCATGAAGGAAGGCCTGGTCCATGCCGTCAAGATGGAGGGCGGCGCGTACTACGCCCCCACCGTCCGCGCCATGACCCAGGCCGGCATCCCCGTCATGGCCCACATCGGCTTCACCCCGCAGGCAGAGCATGTACTGGGCGGCTACCGGGTCCAGGGCCGAGGCGAGTTTGCCCAGGCCATGATTGACGACGCCGTTGCCCTGGTCGACGCCGGAGCGTTCTGCGTGTTGATGGAAATGGTTCCGGCCGAAACCGCCGCCGCCGTGGATGCGGCTGTAGCCGTGCCAACCGTCGGCATCGGCGCCGGAAACTCCACCACCGGCCAGGTGCTGGTGTGGCAGGACATGGCCGGGCTGCGGACCGGCAAGATGGCCAAGTTCGTCAAGCAGTACGCCCAGATGCGCACCATCCTGGCCGACGCAGCCCGCGAGTACGCCGACGAAGTCCGCAGCGGCGTGTTCCCAGGCCCGGAGCACACCTTCTAGGCCCCGGCGGCGCCCCGGCACAATGGCCGGGCGGGCTATTCGTCGTCGTCCTCTTCAAAGGCATCCGCAGCCTCATTGCGGGCGCGGACCCTGTCCAGCGCAGCCTCGGCCTCGGCACGGGTCTCATAGGGGCCGATGAGCTTCTGCCAGTCGGACTGGGCGTCTTTCTCGACCTCGTGCGTCTCCACGTTGTACCAATACTGGGCCATGGCTTCCTCCTTGGACGGGACGTATGTCACTGTCATCTTAGGCCCCGCATGCGGGACAGGTCCCCAGCCTGCGGCGGCCGGCGGAAAAACTTATAGGATGGTGGCATGTCTTCCACAGCACTTAAGGCCCCCATCGGCACGCTCGTCCCCGGAACCGTCAGCCCGCAGCTGCCGGTCCCGGCTTCCATCCCCCGCCCCGAATATGTGGGCAAGGCCGGCCCGGCGCCGTTCAAGGGCTCGGAAGTCAAGGATGCGGAGACACTGGAGAAGATCCGCATCTCGGCCAAGATCGCCGCGCAGGCCATCGTGGAAGTGGGCAGGCACATTGTGCCGGGAGTGACCACCAACCAGCTGGACCGCATTGGCCACGAATTCCTCCTGGACCACCAGGCGTACCCCTCCACACTGGGCTACCGGGGCTTCCCCAAGTCGCTGTGTTCCTCCCTCAATGAAGTGATCTGCCACGGCATCCCGGACAGCACCGTGGTCCAGGACGGGGACATCATCAACATTGACATCACCGCGTTCAAGAATGGCGTCCACGGCGACACCAACTGGACCTTCTGTGTTGGCGACGTGGATGAGGAGTCCAGGCTGCTGGTGGAGCGCACCGAGGAATCCCTGCGCCGCGCCATCCGGGCCGTGGCCCCGGGCCGTGAAATCAACGTGATCGGCCGCACCATCGAGTCCTACGCCAAGCGCTTCGGCTACGGCGTGGTGCGCGACTTCACCGGCCACGGCGTGGGCGAGGCCTTTCACACCGGCCTGATCATTCCGCACTACGACGCCGCCCCCGCCTACAACACGCTGCTCGAGGAAGGCATGGTGTTCACGATCGAACCCATGCTCACGCTGGGCACCATTGACTGGGACATGTGGGCGGATGACTGGACAGTTGTCACCCGCGACCGCAAGCGGACAGCCCAGTTTGAACACACCATGGTGGTCACGGCCACGGGCGCCGAAGTGCTGACCCTCCCGTAACCCGTCCTTCGTCACCCCCTTCCGTTTCAATACAACAACTACATTTTTGGAGCCTGCATGTCTAAGAAGCACCCGTCCTCGGCAACAGTGATCGGCATTGACATTGGCGGAACAGGCATCAAGGGCGGCATCGTCGAGCTGAAAACCGGCGAGGTCCTGGGCGAGCGCTACCGGATCGACACGCCTTCCCCCTCAACGCCGGAGGCCGTTGCCAAGGTGGTCAAGGCCATCGTCGACGAACTCATGACGCGAGATCACGCCCCGGACGACGACGCCCCCGTGGGCATCACCTTCCCGGCCATCATCTCGCACGGTGTCTCGCTCTCGGCAGCCAACGTGGACCAGTCCTGGATCAACGCCAATGTTGACGACATCTTCACCAAGGAACTGGGCCGCCCCGTGCAGGTCATGAACGACGCCGACGCCGCCGGCCTGGCCGAGGCCCGCTACGGCGCCGGCCGCAAGGTCAAGGGCACCGTCCTGGTCATCACCCTGGGCACCGGGATCGGTTCGGCGTTCATCCACGACGGCGTGCTCATCCCCAACGTGGAGCTGGGCCACCTGGAACTGGACGGCTTCGACGCCGAGTCGAAGGCCTCGGCAAGTGCACGCGAACGCGACAACCTCACCTGGGACGAATACGCCGTCCGCCTGCAGCGCTACTTCTCCCACGTGGAGTTCCTCTTCTCCCCCGAGCTGTTCATCATTGGCGGGGGCATCTCCAAGCGCAGCGAGGACTACCTTCCCCAGCTGAAGCTGCGCACCCCCATCATCACGGCCGAGCTGAAGAACAACGCCGGCATTGTGGGCGGCGCGCTGCAGGCCGCCGTGCATTTCAAGCTCAGCAAGTAGGCTCCGGTGCCAGAATCACCCGGCGTGGCCGTCGTCACCGGCGCCAGCCGCGGGATTGGCGCCGCGACCGCACTCCTCGCTGCCAGGGCCGGGTACGCCGTCGCCGTCAACTACAGTGCCGATGACGGCGGCGCCGCCCGGGTGGTCCGCTCCATCACCGCGGCCGGCGGACGGGCCCGGGCTGTCAGGGCCGATGTCAGCAATCCCGACGACGTCCGGGCCCTGTTCGACGCGGCGCAGGCCATGGGCGAGGTGCGCGCCGTCGTCAACAATGCAGCTGTCACCGGCGACTTGATCGGCCCGCTGGTGAAAGTGCCGGCGGACGTCATCAAGCGGGTCCTCGATGTCAACGTGGCTGGTGTGATGTTCATGTGCCAGGAGGCCCAGCGGCGCATGTCCACCTCCTCCGGCGGCAGCGGCGGCGCAATCGTCAATATCTCATCCACCGCAGTCAAGGCCGGCTCCCCGGAAAACTGGGTGCACTATGCCGCGTCCAAGGGGGCTGTGGATGTCCTGACGGTTGGCTATGCGGCGGAGGCGGCGGCACACGGGATCCGCGTCAACGCTGTCTCACCGGGTGTCACCAACACGGGGCTGCATGCGGCCGCCGGGGCGCCCGACCGCGTGGCACAGCACGCCCGCCTGGTGCCGCTGGGCCGTGGAGGGGAGCCTGAAGAGGTGGCCGCCGCCGTACTGTGGCTGCTCAGCGACGAGGCGTCCTATGTCACAGGGGCGGTCCTCCCCGTGGCGGGCGGCCGGTAGCCGCTCTGCCAAGCGGGTCATCCAAGCCGCTCCTCCAGCAGGTTTTCCAGATCTATGACGCGGTTGTTGCATCAAAAAGCCCCGGATACCGCTTTCCGAGTGCAACAACCGCGTCACAGTCGGCGTGGCGGGGCTACTTTTGGGCCGCGGCCTGGGACTCGCTGCGCAGCTGGACGATGGCGGACTCGAAGTCCTCGAGGGAATCGAAGGCCTGGTAGACACTGGCGAAGCGCAGGTACGCCACCAGGTCCAGACGCCGCAGCGGCGCAAGGATGGCCAGGCCGACGTCGTTCGCGTCGATCTCCGCCGCCCCGCTGGCGCGGATCGATTCCTCAACCTCCTGGGCCAGCATGGCGAGGTCGTCGTCCGTGACGGGGCGGCCCTGGCAGGCCTTGCGGACGCCGCTGATGATCTTGCTGCGGCTGAATGGTTCGCCCACGCCGGAGCGCTTGGTGACGGAGAGGCTGGCCGTTTCCACTGTGCTGAAGCGGCGTCCGCATTCGGTGCACTGCCGGCGGCGCCGGATGGATGAGCCGTCGTCCGACAGGCGCGAGTCAACCACCCGCGAGTCGGGATTGCGGCAAAACGGGCAGTACATGCTGGTCCCTTCCGGTCATGGTTCACCCCAAGTGTAGGGCGAGATTCGGGCAAATTACAATCGCGTAATTACCCCCTGGCCGCGGCGGGCCGGGGATTTCTCGCAGGCTACGGAAAGCGGACTGCCACCGCGTCGCCGTGCGCCGGCAGGCCCTCCGCCTTGGAGAGCGTGATGACGTGCCCGGCCACCTCGGCCAGCGCGTCCTTCGAGTAGTTGATGAGTTGGACGGCGCGCAGGAACGTGGTCACGTTGAGCCCGGAGGAGAACGCCGCCGTGCCGCTCGTGGGCAGCACGTGGTTGGATCCGGCGCAGTAATCGCCCAGGCTGACGGGGCTGTAGTTCCCCACAAAAATGGCGCCGGCATTGATGATGCGGGCCGCGACGGCGGGCGCATCCGCTGTCACCACCTCGAGGTGTTCGGCGGCGTAGGCGTTGCAGACCGCCACGCCCTGGTCGATCCCGTCCACCAGCACGATGCCCGACTGCGGGCCGCCCAGCGCGGTTTCCACGCGTTCGCGGTGAGCCGTCCGGGCCACCTGGACACGCAGTTCGCGTTCGACGGCGTCCGCCAGCTCGGGTGAGTCCGTCACCAGGACGGAGGCTGCGTTGGGGTCGTGCTCGGCCTGGCTGATGAGGTCGGCTGCGACAAACACGGGGTTCGCCGTGGCGTCGGCCAGGACAGCGATTTCCGTGGCGCCGGCCTCGGAGTCGATGCCCACCACGCCCTTGACCAGGCGCTTGGCCGTGGCGACGAAAATGTTGCCGGGACCGGACACCACGTCGACGGGGTCGATCGTTTCACCGCCGCCGTTGGGGCCGGTGCCCGCCTTGACGCCGTAGGCGAAGGCGGCGATGGCCTGTGCCCCGCCCATGGCGTAGACCTCGTCAATGCCAAGGAGTGCTGCCGCTGCAAGAATGGTTTGTCCGGGCATGCCCCCGTTGTCCTTCTGCGGCGGAGAGGCCAGTGCGATCGATGCCACGCCGGCGGCCTGGGCGGGAACGGCGTTCATGATGACAGAAGATGCCAGCGGGGCGAGGCCACCGGGGACGTACATGCCTACACGGGAGACGGGCACCCAGTGTGAGGAAACCACGGCGCCGCCGGCTACCGGGAAGTCAACATTCGCGGGCTTCTGGGCGTCAGCGAAGGCGCGGGCCCGGGCGATGGACTCCTCGAGGGCCGCCCGGACAGTGGGGTCCACCGTCTCCAGCGCCTCGGCGAGTGCCGCGGCCGGGACCCGTGGGTGTTCCTGGACCACGCCGTCGAACTTTTGGGCCAGCTCCGCAAGGGCGGCATGGCCGCGGCCCCTGACATCGGCGATGATGGCGGAAACGGCAGCCTCGGCCGTGGCCACGGTTGATGGGGCAGTGCGGGGCACGGCGCCTTTCAACTCGGCGAGGCCCAAGGTGCGGCCGCGCAGGTCGGTTCGTTTGAGGGTTACAGATGCCACGGGGGATTCAAGGTTGCTCACATCAGCCAAGTTTACCCGGCAAGCTGCCCCGGGGCTTCCCGCGTCTCGGATGCCGGCTCCTCCCCCATGGACATCCCTGCCAGCTGGGCCAACACCACCAGCACACTTGTGGCCAGGGGCCACAGCAGGAGCACCGTTGGGCTGCGCAGGGAGAAAACAATGCTGGGGTTGGCCATGTTGGCCGGCGGTGTCTGGAAGAGGTCCCCCGCGAACACGCCGATGCGCCAGGCCAGGACCGAGCCCGCCAGGGCGCCCAACACCAGGCCGAAGTACAGCCGCAGTGACAGCTTGGCGCCGCCCCGCGGCACGCGCCAGCCTCGCAGGGCGAGCACGCCCGTGGCCACTCCCGCGGCCAGGAGGAGCAGGCCAAGTGTCAGGTCGCGCGGCAGCCACACCTCGTAGTCGGTGCCGCTGCCGTAGAAGGCACCGCCCGGAGCGGCAAACCACCAAATGACGCCCGCACCCATCCCGGTGGCGGCGAACAACAGTGCCCAAGCACCCCACGGGGCCCCCGCCTGGCTGCGGCGGCGACGCCGGGAGGAGTGCACGCCCGGGGTGCGGTGTCCGCCGTCGGACATGGCGCCGAAAGCCGGAACCGGCGCAGGCTCGAGGCCGGGCGCAGGTTTCCCTTCCTCGTTCATCAGCCTTCCAGACATGTGGGTCCGAGCAGTACCTTGAGGTCGCCAAAGAGGGCCGGGGTGGGGTTCACCCTGTGGTGGAGGGGCAGCTGCATGACCTTGACCGAGCGGCTGCCGGAGAGGTGCATCTTGACCTCCGTGTTGCCCCGGTGGTCGTTGAGGACGGACTTCAGCGACTCCAGGATGGGCTCATTGGCCTTGTGCTCCGGCATCGAGATGACGAGCGGTCCGGCCAGGCCTTCGCTGAGGTCCGGGACCGAGAGCTCCATGGCGTTGAGGGTGATGGCGCCGTCGTCGCGTTTTTGCAGCCGGCCCTTGACCACCACTATCAGGTCCTCGGCGAGCACAGTGGCAATGGGGCCGTAGACCTGTCCGAAGAACATGACCTCAAGCGAGCCGCCCAGGTCTTCAACCTCGCAGCGGGCATAGGGATTGCCGCTGCTCTTGGCGATGCGGCGCTGCAGGTTGGTGATCATGCCGGAGATGGTGATGATGTGCCCGTCCTGGGGCCCGTCATCGGCGAGCACCTGGGTGATGGACATGTCCGCGTTCTGGCTCAGGACGCCCTCAAGTCCGCGCAGGGGGTGGTCGGAGACGTACAGGCCCAGCATGTCGCGTTCAAAGGCGAGCTTGTCCTTCTTTTCCCATTCGGGCAGGTCCGGGATTTCGGTGGTGAGCGCCGATTCGGGCTCTTCCTCACCTCCCAGTCCGGCAAAGAGGTCGAACTGGCCCACGGCTTCGTTGCGCTTGATGGTGATGACCGAATCCACTGCCTCTTCGTGGATCATGGCCAGGGCCCGGCGGTGGTGGCCCAGGGAATCGAAGGCCCCTGCCTTGATGAGCGATTCAATCGTGCGCTTGTTGCACACGACTGCGGGGACCTTCATGAGGAAGTCGGAGAAGTTCTCAAAGTTTCCGCGCTCGGTCCGGGACTCCACCAGGCCGTTGACCACGTTGGCACCCACGTTGCGGATGGCACCCATGCCGAAACGAATGTCGTTGCCCACCGGCGTGAAGTTCAGCGCCGACTCGTTGACGTCCGGGGCCAGGACGGTGATGCCCATGTGGCGGCATTCGTTGAGGTACAGGGCCAGCTTGTCCTTGTCGTCGCCGACGCTGGTCAGCAGCGCGGCCATGTATTCGGCCGGGTGGTGCGCCTTCAGGTAGGCGGTCCAGTAGCTGATGACCCCGTACGCGGCCGAGTGGGCCTTGTTGAAAGCGTAGTCGGAGAAGGGCAGCAGGATGGCCCACAGCGTCTTGACGGCCTCGTCCGAGTAGCCGTTGTCGAGCATGCCCTGGTGGAAGCCCTCGTACTGCTTGTCCAGCTCGGATTTCTTTTTCTTGCCCATGGCGCGGCGCAGGATGTCGGCCCGGCCAAGTGAGTAGCCTGCCAGTTTCTGGGCGATCGACATGACCTGTTCCTGGTACACGATCAGCCCGTAGGTGCCGCCCAGGATCTCGGCCAGGGGTTCTTCCAGCTCCGGGTGGATGGGAGTGATGGGCTGCAGGCCGTTTTTGCGCAGCGCGTAGTTGGTGTGTGAGTCGGCGCCCATGGGGCCCGGGCGGTACAGGGCGAGAACTGCGGAAATGTCCTCAAAGTTGTCGGGGCGCATGAGTTTGAGCAGCCCGCGCATGGGACCGCCGTCGAGCTGGAAGACGCCCAGCGTGTCGCCGCGGGCCATGAGCTCGTAGGAGGGTGCGTCGTCGAGCGGCAAATGCTCCAGGTCAAGATCCAGGCCCTTGTTGGCCTTGATGTTCTCCAGGGCGTCGGTGATGATCGTGAGGTTTCGCAGCCCCAGAAAGTCCATCTTGATCAGGCCCAGTCCCTCGGCCGTGGGGTAGTCGAACTGGGTGATGACCTGCCCGTCCTGGATGCGGCGCATGATCGGGATGACGTCGATGATGGGGTCGGATGACATGATGACACCGGCGGCGTGCACGCCCCACTGGCGCTTGAGCCCCTCCAGGCCCTTGGACAGTTCGAAAACCTTCCCCGCTTCCGGGTCCGTGTTGATCAGGTTGCGGAAGTCCTGGGCTTCGCCGTAGCGCTTGGCTTCCGGGTTTTCGATGTCGCTGAGGGAAATGTCCTTGGCCATGACGGCCGGCGGCAGCGCCTTGGTGAGCATTTCGCCCATGCTGAAGGGGTGGCCCAGCACGCGGGAGGAGTCCTTCAGGGCCTGCTTGGTCTTGATCGATCCGTAGGTGACGATCATGGCCACGCGCTCATCGCCGTACTTCTCGGTCACATACTTGATGACCTCGTGGCGGCGGCGATCATCGAAGTCCACGTCAAAGTCAGGCATGGACACGCGCTCGGGGTTGAGGAAGCGTTCGAAGATCAGGCCGTGGCGCAGCGGGTCAAGGTCGGTGATGCGCATGGCATAGGCCACCATGGAACCGGCACCGGAACCGCGGCCGGGGCCAACGCGGATGCCTTGGGCCTTGGACCAGTTGATGAAGTCGGCCACCACGAGGAAGTAGCCGGGGAACCCCATGCGGATGATGACGTCAAGCTCGTAGTCCGCCTGCTTGCGGACGTCGTCGGGGATGCCGGCCGGGTAGCGGTACTTGAGGCCGGCGTCGACCTCCTTGACCAGCCAGGAGGTTTCGTCCTCGCCCGGGGGGCAGGGGAACTTGGGCATGTAGTTGGCGTCGGTGTTGAAGGAGACGTCGCAGCGTTCGGCGATCAGGAGCGTGTTGTCACACGCCTCGGGCAGCTCCGAGAACAGCGACCGCATCTCTGCAGCCGACTTCAAGTAGTAACCGCTGCCGCTGAAGGCAAAGCGCTTGCCGCCCTCGTCATAGGTGGGTTCGCTCAGTGTGGAGCCGGACTGCAGGGCCAGCAGCGCCTCGTGCGCCTTGGCGTCGTGTTCATGCGTGTAGTGGAGGTCGTTGGTGGCCAGCAGGGGGATGTCCAGTTCCTTGGCCAGGCGCAGCAGGTCCTTCGTGACCCGGCGCTCGATGTCCAGGCCGTGGTCCATCAGCTCGCAGAAGTAGTTTTCCTTGCCGAAGATGTCCTGGAATTCGGCGGCAGCGGCCTTGGCCTCGTTGTACTGGCCCAGGCGCAGGCGGGTCTGGACCTCGCCGGAGGGGCAGCCGGTGGTGGCGATGATGCCCGGGTGGTACAGGTTCAGCAGTTCCCGGTCCAGCCGCGGGTACTTGCCGAGCGGGGAATCGAGGGAGCCGAGCGATGAGGCCCGGAAGAGGTTCCGCATGCCCTGGTTGTTGTAGCTGAGAAGCGTCATGTGGGTGTAGAAACCGCCGCCGGAAACATCGTCCTTGCGTTGCGAATCTTCCGTGCGCCACTTGACCCTGGCCTTGTCCGTGCGCGCGGTGCCCGGGGTGATGTACGCCTCCACGCCAATGATCGGCTTGATGCCGGCGTCGGTGGCCTTGCGCCAGAAGTCGTAGGCGCCAAACAGGTAGCCGTGGTCGGTGGTGGCCAGGGCCGGCATCTTGAGCCGGTTGGCCTCCTCGAACAGTTCGGTCAGGCGCGCCGCACCGTCCAGCATGGAGTATTCGGTGTGCGTATGGAGATGGACAAAACTGTCAGTCGATGAGCTAGCCACCGAACCATTCTACGTGCCTTAATGAGTTCCCATCCCAGCCGCGCCGGACCTTCCACCCGCACCCGGGATGCCACGGAAGGACGACGGCGGGAGGTGCCGTTCGGTGGAAATCGCCGCCTCCCCGGCCGTGCCCGCCTCCGGCAACACCCGCCCGCAGCGCCCCGCCCGCGACGCTCGCGCAAGCAAGGGCGCAATCCCCCCGACGCTCCTGCAGCTGCTGCAGGAGGCGACCGGCAAGGCACACCGAATGTGCAGGAGCGTCAGTGGGGTGGGGTCAGTGCTCGCCGCGGAGGTGGTCCAGGGCGTAGCGCAGGTCCTGCGGGTAGGGGCTCGTGACACTGACCAGTTCCCCGGACGTGGGGTGGGTGAACGCAAGCTTGTGGGCATGCAGCCACTGGCGGGTCAGGCCCAGCTCGGCAGCCAGGACAGGGTCGGCACCGTAGGTGAGGTCGCCGGCGCAGGGGTGGCGGAGTGCGGAAAAGTGGACGCGGATCTGGTGCGTGCGGCCCGTTTCCAGGTGCACCTCCACGAGTGACGCCTTGCCAAATGCCTCGAGCACCTCGTAGTGGGTGACGGAGTCGCGCCCGTCCTCGACCACGGCGAACCGCCAGTCGTGGCCGGGATGGCGCCCGATCGGCGCGTCGATGGTGCCCTGCAGGGGGTCGGGAAGCCCCTGGACCACCGCATGGTAGATCTTTTCCACGGTGCGGTCGCGGAAGGCCTGCTTCAGGACTGTGTAGGCCTGCTCCGTCTTGGCCACCACCATGGCACCGGAGGTTCCCACGTCGAGGCGGTGCACAATGCCAACCCGTTCTGGCGCCCCGGACGTGGAAATCCGGAAGCCGGCGGCTGCCAGTCCGCCCACGACGGTGGGCCCCACCCACCCCGGTGACGGGTGTGCAGCAACACCGACTGGCTTGTCCACCACCACAAAGTCGTCGTCATCCAGCAGGATGTCCAGCCCGTCCACGGGCTCCACCACCACCTCAAGGGGATCGCGGCGTTCAGGAATAGTAACCTGGATGCTGGCGCCGGCCTTGAATTTCTCGCTCTTGCCCAAGGCTGCGCCGTTCTGGAGCACATTGCCCTCGGTGCACAACAGGGCCGCAGCGGAACGGGAGATGCCCAGCAGCGCTGCCAGTCCGGCGTCGGCCCGGCTGCCGGCGACCTCTTCCGGAACCAGGAATGTCTCAGTCATTGCTCTCTCCATCCTGTGTGTCCTGCTGTGCCGCCGCCTTCCGGGAAGCCGCCTTGGGCGCCTCCGTGGAGCGCGTGCCGTCCAGGCCGATGCCCAACAGCGTCAGCAGGCAGATAACGATCACGCCGCCCACCACGGCCATGTCGGCCATGTTGAAGATGGCGAAATTGGGGAACGAGATGAAGTCGACCACGTGGCCCATGCCGAACGACGGCGGACGGAACAGCCGGTCTGTCAGGTTGCCCAAGGCGCCGCCGAGGACGAGTCCCAGTCCAATGGCCCACCACACGGAGCGGATGCGCCTTGACATGAAGATGATCGCGACGGCAACCACTGCCATGATGATCGAGAACACCCACGTGAAGTTCTCGCCGATGGAGAACGCGGCCCCCGAATTGAGGATGTGGTACCACTGCAGCACCCCCGGAATGACCGGGATCTGCTCACCCAGTTCCATGGTGGAACTGACCCACCACTTGGTCAATTGGTCGCAGGCATAGGCAAAGGCGGCAACACCAATCCAGATCAGCCAAAAGGACCATCGGAAGGGTTTGGCGCCGGACTTCTTGCCGGGCAGTGAATTCTCGCTCATGGTGCTTTCGGGTGGTCGGGTCACAAAGGTCTACTCAATCATAGGCGCCGCGGCGGTGGCGTCGGCATTCGGGCGGGCGCTGCCGCCGCGTCGCGAACAGCCCAACTACTGCTGCCGCTGCGTCCCCGGAAGGGGGCAAACAAAAGCCGGCGGACAGGTTTCCCTGCGCCGCCGGCTTTTGTTGTGTTGCTTATGAATCCGAGCTGCTCTCGGAGAAATCAGGTGCTGCCACCGACCCGCGTGCATCCAAGTCGCGCAGCTGGCCTTCGATGTAGGTCTTCAGGCGTGTGCGGTAGTCGCGCTCGAATCCGCGCAGCTGCTCAACCTTGCGCTCCAGCACGGAACGCTGCTGTTCCAGGGCACCGAGCGTCTTGCGGCTCTTCTCCTGGGCGTCGTTGACAAGTGCGCTGGCCTCGATCTGTGCCTCGGCAATGATCTTGTCGCGCTGCTCCACGCCTGAGTTGACGTATTCGTCGTGCAGGCGCTGGGCGAGGGCGATAACGCCAGTGGCTGATTCTGCGGTATCCGCGGCGGCCGGCGCAGGAGCCGGTGCTGCAACAGGTGCTGCCACGACAGGCTCGGGAACCACGGGCTTGGGCGCCTCGGGCTCGGGAACCACGGCCTTCTCAACAACCGGCGCTTCCTTTACGGGCAGCGGTGCCGCCTGTGCGGGAACAGTGCCGGTCTTGGCTTCAGCCTGGGCAAGCTGCTTGCGCAGGTCGTCATTTTCCTGATGCAAGCGACGCAGTTCCACGACGATCTCGTCAAGAAAATCGTCGACTTCGTCCTGGTCGTAGCCTTCACGGAACTTGGTTGGCTGGAACCGCTTGTTGACAACGTCTTCTGGCGTAAGCGCCATGTAGTCACCTCATTGCTATTAGTGAGTCAGCATCCGGCCGAAACCATACCGACTACGGTGCCTATACAAATCTGGAGATCTGCATTGGGGGGTCTATCGCTTTTTACACTATAACTTTTCCGCAGCGAAAACTAACGACGCGGCGTTAACTCGCCAAACTTTTTGTGACACTCATCCCAATTCCCACCGCCACGATCAATAGCAGGAAGCCAATATCCAGCGCCACGGAGCCTATCCGCAGCGGCGGGATCATGGCCCGCAGCTTGCGCAGCGGAGGGTCGGTGAGCCGGTAAATCAGCGACGCGCCGACCAGTGCGGCGCCCTTGGGCCGCCAGTCGCGGGCAAATACCTGTACCCAGTCGAATGCCATCCTCACCAACAGGGCAAGGAAGTACAGGAACAACAACACATAAAGAACTGCAAAAACAATTGTCACGCGGGTGCACACAATCTCTAGGTTGAGAAACTCTCGTGGAACTTTAGTCCAAGAATAGTCCACCCGGACAGCAACGGTCCGGGAGGAGTCTCCGTGACTCCTGTGTTAAACGGACAGCCCGGGCACATCGTGCCCGGGCTGTCCTTCGATAACGCTGTTGGGGCCTAGCTCTGGTTGAAGAAGCTGGCCTGGGTGTCGGAAATCTTCTTGTCGTCGCCCAGCACCTCGATGTAGGACGGCGAGAGAAGAAACACCTTGTTGGTCACGCGCTCGATGGAGCCGCGGAGGCCGAACACCAGGCCGGCGGAGAAGTCCACGAGCCGCTTGGCATCGGCTTCACCCATGTCCGTAACGTTCATGATGACCGGAATGCCGTCACGGAAGCTCTCCCCAATGATCTTCGCGTCATTGTAAGAGCGGGGGTGGACGGTGGTGATCTGGCGCAAACTAACTGCCTCTTCCCGATTTGATGCGGCACGCTTGATGGGGGTTACCGGGGCCCGGTATTCTTCGTCGCCGGCTTTGGGCGCGGGCGCTTCCTGGACAGGGGCGGCAACGGGTGCGGCTTCACGCACGGGCACCTCAGCATAGTCTTCGTCCTTGGCGAACTGCGGCGCATGCTCGGCGTCGTAGTGCTCGTCACCGTCAGCGAGCCCAAGAAAGATCATTGTCTTGCGCATAGCGCCAGCCATGGTTGCTCCTCATTAGTTATGCAAAGCACAAAACTCTGTGATGATACGTTGTGCGGGAAATTCCGTTGTTGCCAACACCCAAAACGCTACAGCACGGCCGGGCGGGGTCCGAGTATATCGGAACCGACACGCAGGTGTGTCGCCCCGTACGCCAGCGCGGTTTCCAGGTCATGGCTCATGCCCGCGGACATCCGCCAGGCCTGCGGATGTTCTTCCACCACTTCTGCTGACAGCCGTGCCAGCAGCTCAAACGCCGGTTCCGGGTCGACGCCAAGGGGCGCCACTGCCATAACGCCGGCCAGCTCCAGGGCCTGGGCGGCAGCAATCCTTTCAGCCAGCCCCATCATGGACGACGGCGCCAGCCCTCCCCTGCCGCTGTTGGCGCCGCCGGCGGGGGCGGCCAGCTCCGGATAGGCGCCGGAAAGATCGAGCTGGATGTAGCACTGCAGCCTGGCCCGTCCCGTTTCCTGTTGTTCGGCCACCATGGCCCGGTCCAGCGCCTTGACCAGCGACGGCCGGTCGATCGAGTGGACGGAATGCGCGTAGCCGGCCACGGACCTGGCCTTGTTGCTCTGCAGCTGGCCGATGAAGTGCCACCGCAGTTCCGGGTCGGCCACCTCGGCCGCCTTGGCGGCCGCCTCCTGGTCCCGGTTCTCCCCCACGTCCGCCACGCCCAGGCGGCGCAGCCGCTGCACGTCTGCGCCAGGGTGGAACTTGGTGACCACGATGAGGGCCGGTTCGATGGCCCCTGCCGTGGGCAGGGCCGCGGCAATGCGCCGGCGCACGGCGTCAAGCCGTTCGGCAAGCTGGGTGGTGCGGGCGTCGTCTGGAGACAAAGAATTCACATTTCCTTCAGGTGCGGGGCTTGTCAGGGCCGAGGTGCTGCTGTGACCAGGCCGATGAAGCGGCCTTCGGCTTCGCCGTCGCGCTGGGACCGGCGGTGGGAGTAGTAGCGGCTGTCCTCCAGCGTGCAGGTGCCGCTGGCGTGGGCCGCGACGCCGTTGGCCTGCAACTGGGCGAGCACGGCGGCCGGCAGGTCCAGTGCCGGGGTTCCCCAACTGGTGGTGGCACAGGCCTGCGGGACCCGTGCCGCGACGGCGGCCCGCATGTCCTCGGGGACTTCGTAGCAGGAGCCGCAGACGCTGGGGCCAAGCCAGGCCTCGATGCCGATCGCGCCCGCGCGCCGCAGTTCAGCCACGACCGAGTCGATCACTCCGGCCTCAACGCCCGGCCGCCCGGCATGCGCGACGCCCAGCAGTGGTTCCCCGCCGGGGCCCTGGCCCACCAGGACCACGGGAACACAGTCGGCCACCATGACGGCGAGGCCAACCGCTTGGACCGGCATGCCCAGGGCTCCCGAACCCGAACCCGCGGGTGGGCGGGATGATGCGGCGGGGTCCAGCACCATGGCATCGGCGGTGGGGGCTGCGGAGCCTTGTTCGCCTCCCGCCACGATGGCCGTGTGTGACCCGTGCACCTGGTTCATGTAGGCGATGGAGCCTCCGGCCGCGGCAGCCACGGCGGCACGCCGTGCGGCGACGCGGGCTGGATCGTCACCAACATGAAAGGCCAGGTTGCCGGCCGTGGTGTCGGTGAAGCCGACCCTGATTCCGGGGCGGACTTCCTTCATGGACCACATGCGGGCAACCTGACCATTCAAGATTCACCGGCAGCGCGCTGTCGGCAGGGGCGGAACTTACTTCAGGAAGTCGGGGACATCCAGGTCATCGGCGCGGTGGCCGGTGAGGTCGGGTTCGACGATGGCGGGAAGCTCAACGTCGAAGCCGCCGTCTGCCGGAACGTGGGTGCCGGACTGGGTGCTCCACTGGTTCAGGTTTGTCACGGTGGCGCTGGCCGGTTCCGCCAGGGGTGCAGGCGGTGCTACGGCGGCGGCCGGCTCGGCAACCGCGGATTCGGCCTCGGGGGCGTCGAAGCCGGCGGCGATGACGGTCACGCGGACCTCGTCACCCAGGGCGTCGTCAATAACGGCACCGAAGATGATGTTGGCCTCGGGGTGCGCCACTTCCTGAACGAGGCGGGCGGCCTCATTGATCTCGAACAGGCCAAGGTCGGAGCCGCCCTGGACCGAGAGCAGCACGCCGTGGGCGCCGTCGATCGACGCCTCCAACAGGGGTGAGGCGATGGCCAGCTCCGCCGCCTTGACGGCGCGGTCTTCCCCGCGGGCCGAGCCGATGCCCATGAGGGCCGAGCCGGCACCCTGCATGACCGACTTCACGTCGGCAAAGTCAAGGTTGATCAGGCCGGGCGTGGTGATCAGGTCGGTGATGCCCTGGACGCCTGACAGCAGCACCTGGTCGGCGGAACGGAAGGCATCCATGACCGAGACGTTGCGGTCGCTGATGGACAGCAGCCGGTCATTCGGGATCACGATAAGCGTGTCGACCTCGTCGCGCAGCGCTTCGATGCCGTTGTCGGCACTGGAAGCCCGGCGGCGGCCCTCGAACGTGAACGGGCGGGTCACAACGCCAATGGTCAGGGCGCCGAGTGTGCGCGCGATGCGGGCAACGACGGGTGCGCCGCCGGTTCCGGTTCCGCCGCCTTCTCCGGCCGTGACAAACACCATGTCCGCCCCGCGCAGAACCTCTTCGATTTCCTCTGCATGGTCTTCGGCAGCCTGGCGGCCGACGTCAGGATTTGCGCCGGCGCCCAGGCCGCGCGTCAGTTCCCGGCCCACGTCAAGCTTGACGTCGGCGTCGCTCATGAGCAGCGCCTGGGCATCGGTATTGATGGCGATGAATTCAACGCCGCGCAGACCCACGTCAATCATGCGGTTCACTGCATTTACGCCGCCGCCGCCGATACCGACGACTTTGATGACTGCCAAGTAATTCTGGGGTGCTGCCACGTTACGTGTCCCTTGTTCGTTTGTTGCTTCGAAGATCAAAAAGTGCTGCTTCACCGGCGCCGCCGGTGGTCCCTGCAGGCCCCTCAGCGTCGATCCTGAGATGAACCCTTCAGTTCCACTTGAAGCTTTGCCAGCTTAACCTTCAAGTTGAAGGTTATAGTTATGTCAACTAACTCTTGTCAGTGACGCTATGGTGCATCCGCCCCGCATGCAATTACCACTGCCGCGTGTCGCGTGAATCCGGCCAAAAAACCACGCATTCCCTGTCCGGCGCCTGCCGGGCGGGGTTTTTCCACACGCGCACCATCATCTCACCTTTACCGGGTCACCGGATGGCGCGGGGCGCTGACGTCAAAGACGTTGACGGGGGCCGGCTCCGGGGCGCCGGCAACGGGTTCCGGGGCGGGTGCCGTCAACAGGGCTTCCAGCACCACGGCCTTGAGCTCCATGTCGCTGGCATCCCCCCAAATGACGCTCCGTCCGTCGATGAGCTTCAGCTCCACGGCGTCGGGCGAGGCAGCCGTGGCGTTGGCCAGCTGCGAGAGAATGGTCTGCGGCAGGTTGGCCAGCACCGCGGTCATCGCCTTGAACGTGTCCTGCCCAATGACCGCCTTGCCGCCGTCGATCAGCGGCAGCGGCACGGATGCCGGGTCCGCGGTGGATCCAAGCTCCACCCCGTCCTGGTCAACCATCAGGTAGCTGTCCTCGTTCTTGAGCAGGGCCACCGGCACCCTCTCCACGATGTGGACCAGCAGCGTGGACGGGGGCTTGGCCTCAATGCTGGAGCTCTTCACCTGCACCACGGGGCCCAGGAGTGCCTGGACCTCATCCGCCGTCACCTGCGGCAGCGGCGTGCCGTAAATGGGCGCAACGGCGTGGTCCAGAACTTTCGGATCCACGAGCTTCTGGCCTTCAAAGACCACGGTCTTCACGGCCAGGACCGGGGAAAACAGGGCAAAGGACATGATGAGTGCCAGCACCACCACGACTCCGGCCGTGCCGTAGATGACGGCGCGGCGCCGGCGCTTGTGCGCGGGCAGGGGAAAGGCCAGCACCTGGGCGTCGGGACCGTCGTCATCCCCGGCGGGGTTGACGTGGGCTGTTCCCGCCGCGGGTCCAGGCCCGACGGCGCCCGCCCGGTCCGATCCTGCGGCTCCCGGTTTGGTGCTGCCGGGTTTGGCGGTGCCGGGTTGGGCTGCGCCAGTTTTGCCTGTGACAGCTTTGCCTGTGCGGGGTTGGGCCGCACCTGCTCCTGCCCGGTCGGCAGGGGCAGGCGTTGAAGCTGAGTCGGCGGGGCCGGCTGCGGCCTGGCCCAATTTCCGGGCTCGCGCCTTGGCACCCAGGCCCGCTCCCGTGGCCCTGGCCGTCCGGGCCTTGTCCGGACCGGCCTTCGCACGGTCAGGGCGCGCGGCGGATCCACGGTCACCTGCCGGCACCGGTTCCACGGATACCTTGGAGCTGGTGCTGCGCACGGCTCCCGCAGTGGGTGCAGCCGGGGGCTGGACTCCGCCGGCCGGTGGAACGGGCCGCGCATCCTGTGCCGGGGCGTCAGCGGAGCCGGCCCCCGTTTCCTGCCCGGGGCGGGTCCGGATGACCCTCGGCTTGCGCGGCTCAGCCATGGCCGTGGCCCTGCAGTGCCGCCACGAGGTCGGGGCCGAGTTCCGTGACGTCGCCGGCGCCGACTGTCAAGATAATGTCCCCGGCTTCGGCCCCGCCGGCCAGCCGGGCCACGGCGGCGGCGCTGTCCGGTGCGTAGCCGGTGGGCTTGTGCAGGCGGGAGGTGATGAGTTCGCTCGTAACTCCGGGGACCGGGTCTTCGCGGGCGGGGTAAATGTCCAGGACGGCCACGGTGTCGGCAAGGTCGAGCGCCTGCGCAAATTCTGCGGCAAATTCCGCGGTGCGGGAGAACAGGTGTGGCTGGAACAGCACATGCACCTTGTGGGCCCCGGCCACGGTGCGGGCTGCCTGCAGGGCCGCGGCCACCTCTGTGGGGTGGTGGGCGTAGTCGTCGTACACCGCCACGCCACGCCCTTCGCCCTTGGCTTCAAAACGGCGTGCCGCACCGCTGAACTGTGCCAGCCCGGCGACGGCCGCTGACACGTCCACGCCAAGTGCCACGGCCACGGCCAGGGCGGCCGCTGCGTTGCGGAGGTTGTGGTCGCCGGGGACACCCAGGCTCAGCTCCAACTCCCGGCCTTCACCGCCCGGAAGGAGCCCGGGACGCAGCACCACGGTTGCACTGGTGTGCAGCCCGTCCCGCTCCCCCGGGACCAGCCTGATGTCGGCCCCGTCCGTGAAGCCGTAGCCGAGGCAGCGGGTTCCGGAAGCGGCGGCCTGCGCAGCCAAGGCGGCCGATCCGGCGTCGTCCATGCAGGCCACCAGCGTCCCGCCGGCCGGCAGCAACGCCACAAATTCCTCGAAGGCGTCAAAGACGGCCTCGGCCGTGCCGTAGTGGTCCAGGTGGTCGGCCTCAAGGTTTGTGACGACCGCGACCTGGGGCCGGTAGTTGAGGAAGGAGGCGTCGGATTCGTCGGCCTCGGCGACAAAGACGGGCGCCGTGCCGTGGGCGGCGTTGACGCCGAGCCCCTGCACCGTGCCGCCCACGGCGAAGGAGGCATCCACGCCGGCGGCGCGCAGCATGACCGTGACCATGGAGGTCGTGGTGGTCTTGCCGTGCGTGCCGGCAACCGCCACCACGGCGTCGTCGGCCATGGCCGCGGCCAGCGCCTGCGAACGGTGCAGCACGCGAAGCCCGGCTGCCCTGGCCGCAGTCAACTCCGGGTTGGACTCGCGGATGGCGGTGGAAACCACCACGGTGTCCGCACCTTCCACGTTGCCGGCGGCCTGGCCGACGAACACGGCTGCGCCGAGGCCCTTCAGCTGTTCCAGGCCGGCCGAGTTCCGTGCGTCGGAGCCGCTGACGGCCACGCCCTGTCCGAGCATGATGCGGGCGATCGCGGACATACCGGCCCCGCCCATGCCGATGAAATGCACGCGGCCCAGTTCAGCCAGTGTTGGTGGGTTGTAAGCCACGGGGGTTGTTTCCTTCCTCATGCGCTGGGTGTCCCGCCAGCGGCAAATACCATGTCAGCCATGCGTTCCGCTGCGTCGCGGATGCCATGCCGGGCCGCAGCCGCACCCATGAGTTCCAGGCGTGGGGCGTCCAGCACCAGGGGCACGACTTCACGCTCAATCCAGGCCGCGTCGAGATCCGCGTCGGGCACCAGCAGTGCGGCCTCGGCACGCACCAGCTCATCGGCGTTGCGGGCCTGCTCCCCGTTGCCGATGGGCAGCGGCACAAACACCGCGGGAAGTCCGACGGCGGCCACCTCGGACACTGTTCCGGCACCTGAGCGGCACAACAGCAGGTCGGCTGCGGCGTAGACATCCGCCATCGTCTCCACGTACTCAACCTGCCGGTATAGGGGCGCCGTGAGTTCCGTGCCGTCGTCGTTGAGGACGGGCTTGCCCTTGCCGGTGATGTGCAGGGTCTGGATCCCGGCCTCGGCCAGTGCGTCGAGGGCGCCTGCGACGGCGGTGTTGAGCCGCAGCGCACCCAGCGAGCCGCCCGTGACGATCAAGGCGGGCAGCTCCGGGTCGAGGCCGAGGCGTTGGCGGGCACCGGCACGGGCACCGGCCCGGTCCAGCCCCGCAATGTCCGCCCTCATGGGCATGCCCACGAGGTGTGCGTGGCGGATCTTCGTTGCGGCAAAGGCGGTGCCCACATGGCTGGTGAAGCGGGCCCCCACCTTGTTGGCGAGTCCCGCCCGCGTGTTGGCCTCGTGGATGACAATCGGCACGCCCAGGGATTTTGCGGCCAGGTACATGGGTGTGCAGACGTACCCTCCCACGCCCACCAGGACATCGGCTTCGGCATCGTTGAGGATGCCCTTTGCCGTGGCCACTGCCTGGCGCATGCGTCCGGGCAGCTTGGCAAAGTCCGCTGAAGGCCGCCGCGGCAGCGGGATGCGTTCAATGAAGGCAAGTTCGTGCCCGGCCGCGGGAACAAGTGTCTCCTCGAGTCCTCCCCTGCTGCCCACGGCCAGGATGGCGGCAGCGGGCTGCCGGTCCCGAATGGCCGCGGCGATGGCCAGCAGCGGGCTGACGTGCCCGGCGGAACCGCCCCCGGCCAGGACGACGGACAGCGGCTGCCCCTGGGGTGCCCGGCGCTGGCCTGCTGGTGTCTGGTTTTGCTGCGGCGTCATCGGTTCTTCTTGGTGCTTTCTGTTTTGGTGCGGGCCGGCGCGCTGCCGGATCGCAGGGTGCTGCTCCCCGTGGCGCCCCGGCGCTGTGTGCCGGACGGTTCGGTGCGTGAGAACGACAGGACAACGCCGAGGGCGGCCAGCACCATGATCAAGGCGGTGCCGCCGTAGGAAATGAGGGGCAGCGGGACGCCGATCACGGGCAGCAGGCCCACCACCACGGAAATGTTGACCACGGCCTGGCCGATGATCCAGGTCAGGATCATGCCGCAGGTGACCCTGGCGAAGGTGTCGTTGCTCGTGTTGATGACGCGGAAGATGGCGTAGGCAAGCACGGCGTACAGGGCCACGATGACGATGGTGCCCATGAGGCCGAACTCCTCGCCGATGATGGCAAAGATGAAGTCGTTGTGCGCCTCGGGGATCCAATTCCATTTTTGCCGGCTCTGCCCCAGGCCCACGCCGAACCAGCCGCCGGATGCCAGTGCGTACACGCCGTTGAGGTACTGGTCGCAGGAGCCGGGCACGCTGCAGTCCCCGAGCCAGCTGGCGAAACGGCTGGTCCGGTTGTCGCTTGTCACGCTGGAGATCCCTGCCACCGCGGCGGCGGCCACGACGGCCAGTCCCAGGGTCCACAAACGGACTCCGGCAAAGGTGAGCCCGGCCAGCACCATCATGCCAATGATGATCGCGGTGCCGAGGTCGTGCCCCAAGAGGACTAGTCCCATGATGACGGCTGCTCCGATGCCCACCGGCACCACCACGTGCCAAAAGTTCCGCACGAGCCTGCCCTTGGCGCAGAGCACGGCTCCCATCCACACGGCCAGGGCCAGCTTGGCGGCCTCAGACGGCTGGAACTGGAGCCCGCCAAGGTTCAGCCAGTTCAAGTTGCCGCCGGAATCCACACCGAGCGGAGTGAACACCAGTGCCAGCAGCGCCACAGCCAGCACCATGAGGCCGGGGGCTGCCCTCTTCCAAAAATTGGCGGGCAGGCACGAAAGTACAAACATCAGGGCCAGCCCGGCAACGGCAAAGGCCGACTCCTTGATGAACAGGGTGTACGGGTCCATGCCCTTGGAAATCGTCTCGGCCGTGGACGCCGAAAGCACCGTCATGCGCCCAATCATGGTCAGCGCGACGGTGGTGCCGACAATCCAGTAATACGAGACCGTGGGGCGGCCCACCCGTGCGTTGAACCAGTCCCGGAACCCCTGAAAGGGGCGCGTCCGCGCGGACCTGCCCGTGCCGGACGCCTGCGCTGCGGCGGGCTTGGCTGTCGATGGTTTGGCCGCCGCCATTTTGGCTGCCGGATTGGCGGAGGTTGGCTTGGCCGCCGCCTGTCCGTCCAGTGCGGGCCCGGCACCCTGCCGGCCCCGGGTTTCGCCTTCTGCGCCCCGTCCCGGCTGCCTGGGTGTCCTGGCCACTAGGAGTCCCTGTCGGCGCTCGCCCGTGATTCCAACAGTTCCCGGACGGCGTCAATGAATGCCTCGCCCCGGTGCGAGTAGGAGGTGAACTGGTCCATGGAGGCCGACGCCGGTGCCATCAGCACGGTGTCCCCGTCGCCTGCCACGGAGTCTGCCATGGCAACGGCCTCGGCCATGACTGCGTCCCCGCGCAACTCGGCGGGGTCGGCGTGGCGCCCCCCTTCGGCCCGTGTCACCATGACGGGGACATCCGGCGCATGCGCGGCGAGGGAAGCGGCGAGTGCCGAACTGTCGGCGCCGATCAGGATCACGGTCTTCAGGCGGGCCGCGTGGGCCTTGACAAGCTCGTCATAGTCGACGCCCTTGGACAGTCCCCCGGCAATCCAGATGACGGGGTTGAAGGAGGCCAGTGATGCGGCTGCGGCGTGCGGGTTGGTGGCCTTGGAGTCGTTGACCCACAGCACGCCTTCCGCAGTTGCCACAGGTTGGATGCGGTGTTCGCCGTTGTGGTAGGCCACCAGGCCGGCCCTGACATGTTCGGGCTTGAGGCCGTAGGCGAGCACGAGTGCGGCGGCGGCGGCCGCGTTGGCAACGAGGTGGCGGGGCACCATGTCGGCAATGTCGGAGACCCGGGCCAGCTCGGCGGCCGAGTCCTTGCGCTCAGAAATAAAGGCACGGTCCACCAGCAGGCCTTCCACGACACCCACCATGCTGATGGCGGGAACGCCCGTGGTGAAACCTACGGCCCTGCAGCCCTCCTGCACATCGGCAGCCTCGACCATGCGTTCGGTTTCGATCTGCTCGGCGTTGTAGACGCAGGCGACCCGGGTGTTGCTGTAGACCTTGGCCTTGTCAGCGGCGTAGTTTTCAAAGCTGCCGTGCCAGTCGACGTGGTCTTCGGCCAGGTTCAGGCAGACGCTGGACACAGGTGCCACGGACTCGGTCCAGTGCAGCTGGAATGTGGAAAGTTCCACGGCCAGGGCATCCCAGCCTTCGGGGTCCCGGACGGCGTCGAGGATGGGCGTGCCGATGTTGCCGGCAGCGATGGCGCGCAGGCCGGCCGTCTGGAGCATGGATTCCACCATGGTGGTGGTGGTGGTCTTGCCGTTGGTGCCGGTGATGGTAATCCACTCGGCCGTCTTGCGGCCTTCCTTGATGCGCACACGCCAGGCCAATTCGACGTCGCCCCAAATGGGAATGCCTGCCTCCGCCGCCGCAGCCAGCAGCGGGTGGCTGGGCTTGAAGCCCGGGCTTGTCACGACCAGTTCGGGGTCCCGCCCGTCTACCAGGGGCAGCACAGTGGAGGTTTCCCGTCCGAGGAGCACGTCCTTGACGCCGACGATCTTGAGGGTGTCCGCGTGGCCGCGCGCCTCGTCGTCGTCCGCGGCGGCAACCACCACCACATGGGCTCCCAGTTCGGCCAGCGTGTCCGCCACGGAGAAGCCGGTCTTGCCGATGCCGGTGACCACCACGCGCAGCCCGGCCCAGTCGGAATCCCAGCTGGTCAGCGACTCGAGTCGGTTTTCCATCACATTCACAGTCGTACAATCCATTCAGCGTAAAAAGCTCCGAGGCCCACGGCCACCATCAGTCCGGCAAGGATCCAGAAGCGGACAACGACGGTCACTTCACGCCAGCCCTTGAGCTCAAAGTGGTGCTGCAGGGGTGCCATGAGGAAGACGCGCTTGCCCTTGGTCAGCTTGAAGTAGCCCACCTGGATGATGACGGAGCAGGAGATCAGCACGAACAGGCCGCCGATGATGGGCAGCAGCAGTTCCGTGCGGGACAGGATGGCGAAGCCGGCAATGGCGCCGCCGATGGCCAGGGAGCCGGTGTCTCCCATGAAAATCTTGGCCGGGGAGGTGTTCCACCACAGGAAGCCGATCAGCGCAGCAAACATGATGACGGAGATCAGGGACAGGTCCAACGGGTCGCGCACTTCATAGCAGACTGAGTCCGCGGGGAACTTCCGGGAACCACAGGCCTGGCTGCTCTGCCAGAGGCCCATGAGCGTGTAGGCGCCAAACACCAGGATGGCGGCACCGGTGGCCAGGCCGTCGAGGCCGTCCGTGAGGTTCACGCCGTTGGTGGCGGCGGTGATGATGAAGTTGGACCACAGAATGAACAGGATCACGCCGAGCCCGGCACCGGCGAACGCGAGGTTCAGCCAGGGGATGTCGCGGGCAAAGGAGATGAAGGTGCTGGCAGGGGTCACGCCGGCCTTGTTGGGGAATCCCAGCGCCATGACGGCGAAGGAAATGCCCACCACGGCCTGGCCGATCAGCTTGCCCTTGGGGTCCAGGCCGGTGTTGTGCTGCTTGGTGATTTTCAGGAAGTCGTCAAGGAAGCCGACCAGGCCCATGCCCACCATGAGGTAGATCATGAGCAGGCCAGAGGCCGAGGGGCCCGGCAGGTTCGGGTTCATCAGCCAGACGAGCAGGTGGGTGATGAAATACGCCCCCACCACTGAGCCGACCACCACGGTGCCGCCCATGGTGGGGGTGCCGCGCTTGATCTGGTGGGTTGTGGGGCCGTCTTCACGGATGATCTGCCCGTAGCCCTTTTTAACAAGGAAGCGGATGAACAGTGGGGTGCCGATCATGGCAAAGGCCAGAGCCAAGCCTGCACCGATGAGCAATGCAATCATGGCTGGGCGGTCCTTTCACCGGGGGTGGGTTCACTGGTTTGTGCGGGGTCCTCCCCCGTGGGTAATGCTATCCGATCACCCAAGAATCGCAGGCCAGCGCCATTCGAGGACTTGAACAAAACGATGTCTCCGGGCGCCAGTTCAGCCCGGAGGAGTTCCTCCGCAGCGTCGGCGTCGGGCAGGAACATGGACTCGTCCCCCCAGGAACCTTCCATGACGGCGCCCACATGCATTGCACGGGCGCCGGCGCCGACCACCAGCAGGCGGGAGATGTTCAGCCGGACGGCGACACGGCCCACAAGGTCGTGTTCCAGGACCGAGTCGGCACCCAGTTCCAGCATCTCCCCGAGCACGGCCCAGGTACGGCGTGCGCCGCTGCCGCCCAGTTCGGCCAGGGTGCGCAGGGCGGCCCGCATGGATTCCGGGTTGGCGTTGTAGGCGTCGTTGATGACTGTGACGCCGTCGCTGCGGTCCGTCCGTTCCATGCGGTGCCGGCTCACGGGCCCCTGGCTGTTGAGCGAGGCGGTGATGACCGACGGCGCGATACCCAGGGAGTGCGCCGCGGCGGCGGCCGCCAGGAGGTTGGCAACGTGGTGCAGACCCAGGAGCCTGCTGCTGACCTCGAAGCTGCCCGGGGTTCCGGGGAAGGTCAGGTCAAATTCGGGGTGGCCGTCGGCGTTGGTGCGCACCTTGCGGGCCTGCACGGTGCCGGCCGCGGCTCCGGAGCCTTCGGTGCCGCCCTCCGGCGTCGAACCGCTCTCGGCGTCGGCGCTGCTGAAGAAGGTGACGGGCGCTTCGGAGCGTGCCGTCATGGCCCGGACCCGGCTGTCGTCAAAGTTCAGCACGGCCCGGCCGGACGGTGCCAGTGCGGCAACCATCTCGCCCTTGGCCGTGGCGATGTTGTCGATGGAGCCGAATTCGCCGGCGTGTGCGCTGCCGACGCCCAGCACGACACCGAGGTCCGGGTGGACGATGTTGGCCAGGTAGCTGATCTGGCCCATCTTCGTGGCGCCCATTTCAATGATCAGGTAGCGGGTTGATTCATCGGCCCGGAAGACGGTCAGCGGAACGCCCACCTCGCCGTTGTAGGAGCCCACGGGAGCCACGGTTTCACCGGCCTGGGACAGGATCCCCTGCAGCAGGTCCTTCGTGGTGGTCTTGCCCGCGGAACCGGTGATGCCAATGACGTCCAGGGCCGAGTGCGCCCGGATGCGGGCCACCACGGCGGCGGCGAGCGTCCCCATGGCGAGGACGGCGTCGGCGACGATGACCGCCGGGAAGGGTGTTCCGGCGTCGTCCGCGGGCACTTCGCGCTCTGCCAGGGCCAGCACGGCACCGGCGGCGAATGCTGCGGCAAGGAAATCATGGCCGTCGGCGTTTTCGCCCGCCTTGGCAACATACATGCCCCCGGGTGCCAGCTCCCGCGAATCCGTGGCGATGGCCGCCACGTCGATGCGCAGTGCGGGGTCCGTGCCGGCGGTGAGCGTGCCGTTGGTCAGTTCGGCTATCTGGGCCGCGGAAAAATCAATCATCAGTTGAGGACTCTATCGTGCTTGCATTGGTGAGCGGGAATCCGCGGGCGGCCAGGGCCGTGCGCAGTTCCACCCTGTCGTCGAGGGAAATATTGACCCCCATGACTTCTTGGTAAACTTCATGGCCGCGTCCGGCGACCAGGATGACATCGTGCGGTCCGGCCAGCTCTACGGCGCGAGCGATCGCGGCGGCGCGGTCGCCGGATTCCTCCACGACACGCCCCAGCGACTCGCGTTCATTGGCCTCATGCGCTCCGGCCAGGACGTCAGCGCGGATGGCGGCGGGGTCCTCGTCGTGCGGGTCGTCGTCGGTGATGATGACCACATCCGCGCCGTGCGCCACAACGGCCCCCATGATGGGCCTCTTGGTGGCGTCGCGCTCCCCCGTGGCGCCGAAGACGGCGATCAGCCTGGCGCCGGCGGCGGTGGGTCGGACGGCGTCCAGGGCACGTTCCAGTGCGTCGGGGTTGTGGGCGAAGTCCACAACCGCCACCGGTGCCGTCCCCACCAGTTGCATGCGCCCTGGCACCTCAATCGTGAAGGGGTCTGCGGTGTCCAGGACGTGCTGGAGCCGGGCCAGGACTTCCTCCCGGCCGCCGTCATGTTCGACGGCGGTCCCGGCTGCCGCGTCCTGCGCCAGCAGTTCGGTGGCCACCATGAGCAACGCCAGTGCTGCGTTGGCCACGTTGAATCCGCCCGGCAGGCCGGTGTGGACGTGGAGCACCGCATTGCGTGGTCCGTGCAGCTCGAAGCGGGAGCCGACGCCGTCGCGGCGCACAGAGCGCACCTCCCAGTCGGCTTGTGCGTCCGGCGTGCTTTCCAGGCGGGCCTCCGCGGTGGCGAGGGTGGTTGTCGGGACGGCGGCCTCCGAGGCCATGCGGCGGCCCCAGGCGTCATCCACGGTGATGACGGCGTGCCGGGTGTGGGCCGGGGTGAAGAGGGCGGCCTTGGTGTTGTAGTAGCCCTCCATGCCGCCGTGCAGGTCCAGGTGGTCCTGGGTCAGGTTGGTGAAGCCGGCCACGTTGAATTCCACGGCGTCGACCCGGCCGAACGCCAGTGCGTGCGAGGAGACCTCCATGGAGGCCGCGTCCAGCCCTTTCTCCGCCATGAGCGCCAGCAGCCCGTGCACGTCAGTGGATTCGGGCGTGGTCAGCTTGCTCGGGATGGCTTGGCCGCCGGCCACGATCTCGATGGTGCCGATCAGGCCCGTGGCGTTGCCGAGCGCCTGCAGCAGGGAATTGAGGAAATAGGTGGTGGTGGTCTTGCCGTTGGTGCCGGTCACGGCAAACAGCTCCAGCGGCTGGGCGCCGCCAGGGCGCGCATAGACTGCGGCAGCCACCGCACCCGTCACGGCCCGTGGGTCGGCAACGGTGAGCACGGGCACGCCTGGCCGGTCGTCCAAGAGCCGGGCTCCGGCGTCGTCCGTCAGGATGGCGGCGGCGCCGGCGGCAATGGCGGCAGCGGCGAACTGGGCACCGTGGACCTTCGCGCCGGGCAGGGCCAGATAGAGGTCGCCGGGGAGGATGGTGCGCGAGTCCAGGCTCACCCCGTCCACCCGGACGGCCCGTGCATGTCCATCGAGGGTTGCAGGGGGCACTCCCACAAGGTCGGCCAGCTGGGCCAGCGTGGCACCGTGGGGGTGCGCGGGTCGCAGCGGGGCGGGTGGGTTGTTGACAGGCACGTGCTTGGAATCCTCTGGTCGGTTTGGTGAAAATATTGGTGCCGCTGGGCGGGTGCCGTTATTTGTAGAACTTCGGCGGCTCGACCGGAGGCGTCGTGGAGGGCGGGACGTCGTAGCTGCGCAGGACCTGCCCCATCACCTGGTTGAAGGTGTAGCCCTGCGTGACGCCGTAGATGTCCCCCTTGGGGCGCTGGACGGTAATTCCCACCACATACCTCGGGTCATCCATCGGGGCCATGCCGATGAACGAGGCGGTGTATCCGTCGAAGCCCACGCCGTTGTCTGCCGGTGCCTCCGCCGTGCCGGTCTTGCCGCCCGTGCGGTAGCCGGGGATGCCCACCACCTTGTAGTCGGTCATGGTCACCACGCCCTCCAGCATATCGCGGGCGTCCTGGGCGGTCTTCGGGCTGATGACCTTGACCCCCGGCGCCGTGGGCTCCTTGGTCACGGTGCCGTCGGCGGCAGTGTAGGAATCCACAATGGTGGGCTTGAGGCGGACACCGTCATTGGCGATGGTCTGGAAGATCATCGTGGTCTGCAGCGGGGTCTGGGCAACGCCCTGGCCAAACATTACGGTGTACTGCTGGCGGCCGTCCCAGTTCTGCCAGTCCGCCAGGATGCCGGGGCTTTCGCCGGGCAGTTGGATTCCGGTCTTCTCGCCGACACCGAACTTGCGCATGTACTCATAGCGCTGTTCGGGTGTCAGGGCGGAGCCGGCCATGACGGTTCCCGTGTTCATGGAGTCAGAGATGATGCCGGCCAGGGTCCGCTGTTCCGTGCCATGGTCAAAGGCATCTGTGAACGTCTGTCCGTCGATGGTGTAGGCCGGCGGCACCAGATAGTGGCTCATGGGCGTGGCCAGGCCCTCCTCCACAAGCGCCGCGGCGGTCATGATCTTGCTGGTGGATCCCGGCTCCACCACGGCGCTGACAGTGCGGGAACCGATGTTCGACGGATCCGAGGCACCCACGTTGTTGGGGTCGTAGGAGTCACTGTCCGCGAGGGCGACCACCTTGCCCGTGGCAACTTCAATGACACTGACGCTGGCCCAGTCGGCGTTGTACTGCTGCTTTTGCTGCTGGGCGGCCTGCTGGGCGTAGTACTGGATGTCATCGTCGATGGTCAATTGGACGGTCTGTCCATCCACTGCCGGCACCGTACGCACGGGGGCCGTGGGGATGATGATGCCATTCTTCCCCGCCTGGTACGTCCTGCTGCCGTCGGTTCCCGTGAGTTTGGCGTCCATGGTCTGTTCAATGCCGGCCAGGGCCTTGCCGTCCTGGTCCACGAAACCCACAATGGGCCCGGCCACCGCACCCATGGGATAGACCCTCTTGGTGACGGCCTCGGAGTAGATGCCCGGAATGGCCAGCTCCGCCACCTGCTTCTCCACCAGCGGGCTGACGTCCTTGGTGATGTAGTTGAAGCTCTTGTCGCCGGTGGCAGCCTTCGTCACCTGGTCGACCGGCAGCTCCAGCAGGTCCGCCAGCTGCTTGAGCCCCTCTGCCTTGGTGTATTCAACAATCTTGGAATCCCCGGTTTTCGGGTCCACAATGCGGTGCTCGTATTTCTCGTACTTCCCCATGTTGGTCTGGGCGACGGTGATGTTGTACCGGACGATGCTCTCTGCCAGGACGTTGCCCTTGGAGTCGATGATCTTGCCACGGACCGCCGGCAGCTTCTGCACCACCTTGCGCTGGTTTTCCGCCGCCTGGGCCATGTTGCCGGTGTCCAGGCCCTGCACCATGACCAGGCGCCCGCCAATGACCAGGAGGGCGGCCATCATGATGACGAAGCCAATGCGCATGCGGCTGCGGCCAACCTTGTTCAGTTGCTGTGCAGTTGCACCGTGTGCTGACTGGGCGGGTTTCTGTGCCACTGCTGTTCCTTGCTTGTCGCTGTGCGCATTGTTGCTGCCTGTTGCCTTATTGTCCGCGTTTCCGGCGCGGCGTGTGGGATTTAGCCTAGCCGTCCTGCTCCGCCGGCGCCGGGATAGTGCCGCCGTTCAGATCGGGTCCTGCAGGCTTGGCCGGGACCTGCGCCGCCTTTTCGGCCTTGGGCGCGGCCTTTTCATCCTTGCCTTCGGCTGCTGCGGGGTTCGCCGGCGTGTCGGCCGGGGCCGCCTCGGCTGGCGGCAGCGAACTGGCCGGCACCTCACGGGGCTTGTCGACGTCGGCCGGAGGGATGACCACCAGGCCCTTGGTGTCTGCCTTGGCAGGCTGCGGTGTGCCGCTGACCTTCTTGTTCCGGACATCGATTTGGCCGGTGCTGTCGGCGGGCACCATGCCCAGGGCGGCGGCACTGGCCACAAGTTCCTGCGGCGCTGCCTTGGCGGCGATTTCCTGTTCCAGCGTCTGGTTCGCCTTGATCAGGTCCGCCTGGTGGTTCTTCAGGGTCACCAGTTCGTATTGGCCCTTGGTGACGGAAATGCTCATGGCAAGGATGACGGCAAGTGCTGCCACGATGACCATGAACACGATGACCAGCAGCTGCTGGCGGCCGCGCCGCGGCGTGGACACCACGAGGGACAGCGGGGTCCGGGTCCTGCTGCGTTCCGGCGCAGGGGGTGCCACGGGTTCGGGCAGGGGAAGGCTGAAAGCCCGGGCGCTGGTGCCGTCGCTCATGGGAATGAGACCGGCGGTTGCCCGTGGCGCGCGGTTGCTGCGTGGTGCTGCCTTGCTCATATGGCGCTCCTGACCCTGATCTTTTCCACTGCCCGCAGCCGTGCCGAAGCCGCCCTGGGGTTTTCTGCTATTTCTTGATCTGTTGGTATTTCAGTGCCCTTGGTGAGGCGTTTCAAAGTGGCCTTGTGTTCTTCGAGCTCCACAGGGAAGCCTGCCGGGGCCGACGACGTCGATCCTGCGGCAAAGACGGCCTTGACGATCTTGTCTTCCAGCGAGTGGTAGGACATGACGACGGCGCGGCCGTGCAATCCCAGCGCATCGACACCGGCCGGAATGGCCCGCTCCAGTACGCTGAGCTCCTCGTTGACCTCAATGCGCAGCGCCTGGAAGGTGCGCTTGGCGGGGTGGCCACCGGTGCGGGATGCCCCGGCGGGAACGACGTTGCGGATGATGTCCACGAGTTCGCCCGTCCGCGTCAACGGGGCCCTGTCCCTCGCCGCCACGATGTGGTTTGCGATGCGGCCAGCGAATTTTTCCTCGCCCCATTTGCGGATGATCCGCACGAGCTCTTCTTCGGAGTAGGTGTTGACCACGTCGGCAGCCGTCTGGCCCCGGCTGGTGTCCATGCGCATGTCCAGGGGCGCGTCAAAGGAGTAGGCGAATCCCCGGTCGCGCTCGTCCAGCTGCAGGGAGGAGACGCCGAGGTCCATGAGAATGCCGTCGATGGCGGGGATGCCCAAGTCTTCCAGGACGTCCGTGATCTCGTCGTAGACGGCATGGACCAGGTCGGTGCGGCCCTGGAACGGGGCGAGGCGTTCGCCGGCCAGGCCCAGCGCCTCGGTGTCCCGGTCGATGCCGATCAGGTGCAGGTCGGGGAAGCGCTGCAGCATGGCCTCGCTGTGACCGCCCATGCCCAGGGTGGCGTCAATGGCGATGGGCGTCCGGCCTGCGGCACGGGCCACCTCAAATGCGGGAGCCAGGAGGTTGATGCAGCGATCTTTTAGAACTGGAGTGTGGCGTTCGGACGTAGGTGGCGTGGGGTTTTCCGACGTCATCACGACTCCGTTTCTCTTCGGTCAAAACCGGGAGGGGAAATCTGTTCCCCCGTGGCAATGCTGACAATCAAACTAATTCCTTGGTGCTGCCCTGCTGTGGCCAGGAACGCCGCCCGCATCGTTGCGTGCTGCTTCTTGAACCAGATCCCCCTCCGCGCCACGCCGTGCCAGGCCTGGCTCCGGGGAAGGTGAGCCAGGAATGGCCTTGCGGGGCGGCTGGAGATCTCATTCAAGATCGCCGTCCATGCCGTGGAAAGACCAATGCTGGCGACTTTCCGTTTCCTGCTGGGTGATGCTGGTTACTACAAGTGGTGGACTATTTGTTAGCCAATGCCGGGAATGCCTTGTTCGTCTGTTGCTGAGAACGCACTTTCCTTGGCACTGAGGTAGTCCGCCCAAGCGCCTGCATCCCAGATCTCGGCCCGGCTGCCGGCGCCAATGACGACCAGTTCCTTTGCGAGACCTGCGTACGCACGCAGTGTTGCCGGAATGGTGACCCGGCCCTGCTTGTCCGGCACCTCATCGGAGGCCCCTGACAGGAAGATTCGAATGTAGTCCCGGGCCGCCATGTTGGACAGTGGCGCATCCTGCATTTGGGCCAGAACCTTTTCAAATTCCCGTGCACTGAAGACGTAAATGCAGTTTTCCTGTCCCTTGGTCAGGACAAGTCCACTGGAAAGCTCCTCACGGAACTTTGCGGGAAGGATGATCCGGCCCTTCTCATCAAGGCGCGGTGAGTGAGTTCCGAGAAACATTCCCCACCACCTTCATTGTCGAGACCTGGTGACCGCTCCTACCCCACTCCCCTCTTACGTGCTCCACATTACTCCACAATCCTCCACCGTCAACTCTCCTTTAGGGCGTGTTTGACGCACTTCACATTAATATTTCGCGTAATGACGCGGATCATTCGAGGTGGTTGATGGTGGAGGGAAAATCGCGGCGTCGAGCATTCTTTTGCTTGTTCTCGACCCAAATCAACTAAAGACGGGCCAATGCACGGCCTCAGGCGGGGGCTGTGGATGAAAGTGGAGCAATGCGGGGCGCGTCATCGAGAGGCAGTGCGGGCGAAAGTGGGGCACGACATGGGTGGTGCCCGTCTGGACGAAAGTGGAGGACCGGGGAGGCTCCAAAACCCATTGTCATTGCTGGGGGATGCCGACTCCGGCGAAGACCTGCCCAGGACACAAAAAAGCCCCCGATCCGGGGGCTTTTATTGCATTCAACTTGGGCCTGCTGCTGCGGCGGCAATCGGCACCCCATTAGGGGCGGCACTGCCGGGCCGCAATGAACGCCTACTGCTCGCGGCGGCGTTCCTCCCACTTTTCTTCCAGGCCGTTCATGAAGCCGCTCTTCTGCTTGGGCCGTGAACCGTTCCCGGCCTTGTGCTCCGCACCGGGCGTGTCGGTAAACTTGGGGCGCGAAATGGCCACATACACCCCGGCCCCCATGACCAGGAAGCCAACAACGCCCAAGATGATCAGGTGGGTGGCCACGCCTCCCAGCAGTACCAGCAGCCCCGTGATTCCGATCAGGACACCGATGACTATGTTGCGCGTCGACATCGACCGTGACGGCGATGAGGACAATGCGTGGGCGAATTTGGGATCTTCCGCGTGCAGCTGCTGTTCCAGCTGGTCTAGCAGTCTCTGCTCGTGTTCAGAGAGGGGCATGACGACCTCCTTCAGGTCAGGGCCGTGGGCGTCTTAACTCTGTTAACGTTTCCAACTCACCGTTTAGTTCCGCCTGGATTCCCGCCCTGCCCGGCAACTGCGCCGGACGTTGCGACCCCTGCACAAAACCAACGGACCGTGAATCCGTCATTGAGTCAACTCCTACTACTAACAATAGGCTTGATTTGACCGAACTAAAAGCCGTGTCGCGAACACCCGGAATACTCATGGCAAACCCCCAATTTCACGTCGCCGGCGGCGGCTTCAACAGGCGGGCCGGGACAATTTTGGCACTGCCAAAACGGGCCGCAATGGCGTCTCCCACCACCTCGGCTGCCCGGGAGTTGTCATCCCGTGGATCCAGGGTGAATTGCAAGGGTGCACTGTCCACGGCATCCAGCCGTTCCATCCGGACGCCAATCAGCCGCACGCTCTGCGGGCGACGCCCCAGCGCCTGCAACAGGGCCACGGCGCCGGCGTAGATCTGCCCGGCGCTGTCGGTCCCGGCCCCGAGCGCCTTGGAACGGGTAATGGTGGAAAAATCGGCATACTTGATCTTCAGGGCGAGGGTCCGCCCGCTGAGCCCGGACTCCCTCAGGCGACCGGCCACCCTGTGGGAGAGACGCAACAGTTCGCGCGTCAGCACCTCATCGGAGAAGGTGTCCTGCCCGAAGGTCTCCTCGGCCCCGATGCTTTTCTCCTGGTGTTCACCCGTCACCGGTCTCGGGTCGATCCCCCAGGACAGCGAATGCAGGGCCGCGCCTGTGGTGCCCAGCGCCTTCTGCAGCGAACTGACCGGCGTGGCGGCAACATCGGCCACCGTGAAAATGCCCAGCCGCGCCAGCACCTCGCGCGTCTTGGCACCTACTCCCCACAGCGCCTCAACAGGCAGCGTATGCAGGTAGTCCACGGTCCGGACCTTCTCAATGAGCAGCATCCCGTCGGGCTTGCACCTCGTGGAGGCCACCTTGGCCACAAACTTGCTGGAGGCGATCCCCACCGACGCGGTGATGCCCACCTCAGCGGCAATGCGCCGTCGGATGAGTGCACCGATCTCAAGCGGCGTGCCGAGCCTGCGCAGCGAACCGCTGATGTCCAGGAAGGCCTCGTCGACACTCAGTTGTTCCACGGTGTCGGTGATGGAGTGGAAAACCGCCATGACCTGGGCGGAGACCTGCTGGTACAGCCCGTGGGTTGGGGCAATGACGACTGCGGCGGGCGCCATCCGCATGGCCGTCGCCATGGGCATGGCGGAACGCACGCCAACGGCCCGTGCCTCATAAGAGGCTGACAGCACCACGGACCTGCCTTCCGGATGGCCCACAATGACCATCCGGCCGCGAAGCTCCGGCCGCTTGCGCAGTTCCACCGAAACAAAGAACGCGTCCATGTCCACGTGCATGATGGTGCAGCCCTCCTGCACGGGCGCGGCGCCCGGCGTCGGGGGCTGAAGATTACTCACACCCCAATTCTAGTAACAGCACCGGGACTATGCGAACATACTTTCGTGAGGTAGGCAACAGCGGCCCGGGAGGGGGTTCGTGACATGGCTAAACTAAGACCTGTTGGCGCAACGGCCGCACGAGTGAACCCACAGCAAGGACCCCAGAGAGCATGAACGCAACGCCCGACACCGCTGGCGCCACCATTGCATCCGAGCACGAGGCATTCATTGCCGCCGTCGCCGCCCAGCTGAACAGCTTCCTGTCCGAAAAGCGCGTGCTCATGGAAGGCATCTCCCCCGCCACGCTGGTGCTGGTGGATTCCATCAAGACCCTGGTCACCGGCGGCAAGCGGATGCGCGCCCTCCTGTGTTACTGGGGCTGGCGCGGGGCAGGCGGTGCCGCGGACGCACCGGCCATCATCGCTGCGGGCGCCGCCCTGGAACTGTTCCAGGCCGCCGCACTGATCCACGACGACATCATTGACCGATCCGACACCCGCCGCGGCGGCCCCAGCGTGCACCGCCAGTTCAGCACGCTGCACAGCGACAGCGGCTGGGCCCTGGACGACGAACGCTTCGGCCATGCGGCCGCGATCCTGACGGGCGACCTCTGCCTCTCGCTCAGCGAGGAAATGTTTGCCAGCATAGGCGCCGGTGCAGCAAGCCGGGCCCGCGCCGTATTCAACCTGATGCGAACGGAGGTCATGGCCGGGCAGTACCTCGACATCCTGGAAGAAGTGGCCGGGCCGTCCAAGCCGCACGAGACGGCCGTGGCCCGCGCGTCCGCCATCATCCGGTACAAGAGCGCCAAGTACTCCTCCGAGCATCCGCTGGTGCTGGGCGGCGCCCTGGCTGGCGGGTCCGAAGAATTGCTGGCAGGCTACAGCGCCTTTGCCCTGCCGCTGGGCGAGGCCTTCCAGTTGCGCGATGACGTCCTGGGCGTCTTCGGCGACCCGGCCAGGACGGGCAAGCCCGCCGGCGACGACCTGCGCGAGGGCAAGCGCACCGTGCTGGTGGGACTGACCATCGACAACGCCGGCGAGGCGGACCGCACCTTTGTTGACCGCAACCTTGGCCGCCAGGACCTCAGCGATGCGGACATCGACCGCATGTGCGCCATCATGGTCGATTCCGGGGCGCTCGGGCGCACGGAGGACTTGATCGGCGAACTCAGCGGGACCGCCTTCACCGCCCTCGCCCAGCTGCCGATCAGCCCGGCCGTTGCCGGTGCGCTGTCGGTGCTGGGTCGGGGCGCGGTGTCACGAACCGCCTAGGCGGTTTTTGCTGCTGAAGCTACCAGCCCAGGGCTGAGGCCCGACGGCGGATCTCGGTCTTGCGTCCCTCGCGCAGTGCGTCGATGGGCCGGCCGGGCAACGACTCATCCTCGGTGTACAGCCACACGATGGCGTCTTCATCCTCAAACCCTGCGTCGTGAAGGACAGTGATCGTCCCGCGCAGGCTCTCCAGCACATGGTCGCCTGAGATGAACTCGGCGGGCACGGCGCGGATGTTCCGCTCTCCCACGCGGGCCGCCAACAGCGACCCGTCCTTGACGAGCGCGTGGACCTTGGTGATCGAGATGTCCAGCATCTGGGCCACGTCGGGCAGGGGCAACCATTCATTAACTACTTTTTCAACATTACTCACACACAAAGGTTCCCACATGTTGGGTTGTGGCGCGTAAATAGTGAACACGTATTGATTAATTCTGTGCTGAAATGCACACAATCAGCACACATCCTAGGAGTTTGGTGTAAATTCACAGTTAGTCACATCAGTAACATGGTTCCCAATGGCATCATCTGTAACGGAAAACTGAGGTATGCACCTATGAGTTCCCCACGCCCCACGGCCGCCGGCGCCAAGCAGCTGGCAGCCGTCGCCACGGCTGCCATCCCCGTTGTCATGCTTTCTTCCCTTTCTTTTGCCGGCCCTGCAGCCGCGGCACCGGCCAAGGCCGAGATGAAGCCGTCTGTCAATCACGGCTCCCTTAACGGGAAGACGATCGACGGCAAGGCCATTCTCGCCGCCGTCCAGGCCCGGACCCTTGGCAGCAACCTATCCGTCACCGCAGTGGCCAGTTCCGTGCCCCGCGCCGTGACCGCCATGAGCCCGGGACAGCACACCTCCGTCACCGGTTTCTTGCGTGCTGCGCCCACCAACGTGCACACCGTGGTGGCCGGCGACACCGTCTCCGGCATCGCCGCCAGCTACGGGGTGTCCACCGAGTCCGTGCTGGAACGCAACAACATGGCAGCCACGGACATCATCCACCCCGGGCAGCTCCTGCAGATCTCCGGCACCCCCTCTGCGGCCCAGCCGGACGCAGGGGCGAGCCAAGCGCCGTCGGGCGACTACGTGGTCAAGTCAGGCGACACGCTTAGCGGCATCGCCGCCAGCCAGGGCACCAGCCTGGCAGGACTGTACTCGCTCAACGGACTGAACCAGTCTTCCGTCATCCACCCCGGCCAGGCCATCAAGCTCGGCGGCACCCCGGCAAAGGCACCCGCACAGGCTGCGGCACCCGCCCAGGCTCCCGCGCCGTCGGGGACGTCCTACATCATCAAGGCCGGCGACACCCTGTCCTCCATTGCCGCGGAGCACAATGTCAGCCTTGGTGCGCTCATCGCCGCCAACAACGCCGATGCGAACGCCACGATCTACCCCGGCAAGACGCTGCAGGTCCCGGGAGTCAGCGCCGCCGCCAGCAGCATCACGCCCATCACGGCCGCGCCGGAAACCGGGCCCGTCGAGTTGACGCCCGAGCAGCAGGTGCCCAGCACCTTCCTGCACTACACCTACCCGGCGGCAGTGGTCGACGACGCCAACCGGAACAAGGCGCTCCTGTTGGCCGCACCCTCCCCCAACCAGGAGCAGATGAAGGAAATGGTGGCGCGCACCGCTGCCAGCATGGGCGTGGACCCGGCGCTGGCCATGGCGTTTGCCCTGCAGGAATCCGGCTTCAACCACCAGTCAGTCTCCCCCGCCAACGCGATCGGCACAATGCAGGTGATCCCCGATGCCGGCGACTGGGCCTCCGGTCTGGTGGGCCGGCAGCTGAACCTGCTCGATCCGCAGGACAATGTCACGGCAGGCGTCGCCATCATCCGCGCGCTGCAGCAGGGCGGCGTCAGCGAGGACGAGGCCATCGCAGGCTACTACCAGGGCCAGTACTCGGTCAGCGTCAACGGGCTGTTCCCGGACACCGCCAACTATGTCGCCGGCATCAAGGCCAACCGCGAACTGTTCCGCTAACCGCCACGCAACAAACTACGCTCTCAACGAAAAGGGCCCGCCGGCACGGTGTTGCTGGCGGGCCCCTGCCGTTTCAACTCTTAAGATGGAAGGGTGCAAGAAGTCTCTGCTGACCCGCTGATCGGGTCCATTGTCGATGGCCGCTACCAGGTCCTGTCCAAGGTGGCGGACGGCGGCATGTCCACCGTCTATCGGGCCAAGGACCTCCGCCTCGGCCGGCACATCGCCCTGAAGATCCTCCCGGCCAGGCTCGCCAACAACGCCGCGTTCATCGCCGCGCTTGGCAGTGAGGCCGCCAGCGCCGCCAGCCTCTCGCACCCCCACGTGGTCCAGATCCACGACCACGCAGTGAGTCCCGAGCATGCCTACCTTGTGTACGAGTTCATCGACGGCCACACACTGCGAGACGTCATCAAGCAGCGGGGCCCGCAAAGCCCCCGCATGGCCCTGGACCTGCTGGATCCCGTGGTGGAAGGGCTCGCCGCCGCCCACGCTGCGGGGATCGTCCACCGCGACGTCAAACCGGAGAACGTGTTGATCTCCCGCCAAGGCTGGGTAAAGATCGGCGACTTCGGCCTCTCCCACGCCGCCAACACCGCCAACCTCAGCGGCGAACTGCTTGGCAGCGTCCACTACATTGCACCCGAGCTGGCACTGCGCCGCGGCAGTGACGCGCGCAGCGACATCTACTCCGCCGGGATCGTCCTCTACGAACTCCTCACCGGCCGCAAGCCGTTCGCCGGCACCGACCGGGAGGTGGTCACTGCGCAGGCGCGACAAGACGTTCCCGCACCCTCGCTCCTCGTGCCGGGCCTGCCCGCTGTCATGGACGAGCTGGTCCGCTACATGACTGAGAAGGATCCCGACCACCGCCCGGAAGACGGCGCGGCGCTGCTCGAAGACCTGCGCCACATCCGCCAGACCCTGGACGCCGGCGAATTGGACTTCGGCAGCCCGTCCGCCGACGCCACGGAACTGACAGAGGTCATTGCCGCCCCCTACGACCAGGCTTCCCCCGGCGCCGGACAGCCCACTGGGGCCATCCCCGCCGATGCCACCACCGTCATTGCCGCCACCAGCTTTGCCACCTCCGTCATGCCGCTTCCGGCGCCCCTCTACCCTGACGTGCCCGACGCCGGACACGGGGCCGCCGCGGACCCCGGCACCTCGGCGATTCCCGCCCTCGGTGACGGAAACTCGGACGACGTCCCGCCGGCCCGGCTGTCGAAGCGGCAGTCGGCCGCACTGGCCAAGGCGGAACGGAAGCAGGCGCTGAAGGCCGCCTCCACGCCGCGGACCACCCTGGGCCCCGCGCACCCCCGCCGGCGTGCCCTGCTGTGGACCATGCTGGTGGTGTTTCTGGCCGTGCTGGCCGCGGCCGCCGGCTGGTTCCTGGGCTTCGGCCCAGGCGCCCTGGCTGCCGTCCCAGATGTCCACAACAAGACAGTTCCCCAGGCAACTGAACTGCTCCGCACGGCAGGGTTTGAGAACGTGCCCACCTCGGATGTCTTCGATGAAAAGGTCGCAGAGGGGTTCGTCGTCAACACCGACCCCACAGCCGGGGAGTCGCTGCGCAAGTTCAACGCCGTGACCCTGCTTGTCTCACGCGGTCCGGTGTTGTTCCCCATCCCCCAAGTGGCGGGAGGCACCCTCGATGCCGCCAAGACGGCCCTGGCGGACGGAAACCTGGCCGTGGGAAGCGTCACCGAGCAGTATGACGAGAAGGTTCCGGCCGGCGTCGTGCTGTCCCAAGACCCCGCCGCCGGCAAGGAATTCCGCGGCAACACAGCGGTGAACCTGCTCGTCTCGCTCGGGCCCAAACCGATTCCCGTCCCCGCCGTCACCGGCATGACCCAGGCCGACGCCGCTGCTGCGCTGCAGGCCGTGGGGTTGGTGCCGGTGGTCGCCCCCGAACAGCAAAACAGCCTCGAGGTTCCGGCCGGTTCCGTGCTGGCGCAGTCCCCTGAATCCGGTGAGCTGAAGGCCGGCGACACCGTCACACTGACCCTGTCCATGGGCCCCAAGATGATCGATGTCCCGAGCATGGTGGGCAAGCAGGTGGGCGCCGCGACAGCCGCGCTGGAGGCGCTGGGATTCAAGGTCAGCGTAGAAAACCTGCTGGGTGGATTCTTCGGCACGGTCCGGTTCCAGACGCCCGACGGCGGCCAGGCCCCCGAAGGTTCCACGATTGTGCTGAAGGTCGTCTAACCCCTCCCCTCCGTCCCCACCCTCTCCACCCTCTCCACCCTCCCCAACGCCCACACCAGACGCGGCATCAGATAAGTGCCATTTTTCCCGGACGCTGCATCACTGTCTGGGTGTTGCCTTTCGGGCTTGTCCGTCATCAACTGCACGTCGCGTATTCAGGCCCGCCGGGAACCCGGTGGCAACTGCCGAAATCAACCAGTCGACCGGTGCAGCGTTCATGAAATACTGACCATAGGTGATGCCGCGTCCGGGAAAAGCAGGCCATAGGTGATGCCGCGTCCGGGAAAAATGACACTTATCTGATGCCGCGTCTGTTGTGTGCGCGGGGAATGCGGAGAAAGCAGAGCGGCCCCCTCCTTCACTCTGGAAGGTGGGGGCCGCCGTCGTGCCTGGCATTTAAGAAAGGCTAGACCGACTTGCGCAGTTCCTCGGAGATGAGGAATGCCATTTCAAGGGACTGCTTGTGGTTCAGGCGGGGATCGCAGACGGACTCATAACCCGTGAGGAAGGCTTCCTGGTCGATGGGGTCCGCACCGCCGAGGCACTCGGCCACGTCGTCGCCGGTCATCTCCACGTGCACGCCGCCGGGGAAGGTGCCCTGTGCCTGGTGCACCTCGAAGAAGCCGCGGACCTCGTCGATGACGTCGTCGAAGCGGCGGGTCTTGTAGCCGTTGGGCGAGGTGACCGTGTTGCCGTGCATGGGGTCGGTGACCCAGAGGACCTGTGCGCCGGAGGCAGTGACCTTCTCCACCAGGTTGGGGAGCTTCTCGCGGATGTTGTTGGCGCCCATGCGGGTGATGAATGTCAGGCGGCCGGGCTCGCGGTTGGGGTCAAGCTTTTCGATCAACGCCAGCGCGTCGTCGGGGCTCGTCGTGGGGCCAAGCTTGACGCCGATCGGGTTGCGTACGCGGGAGAGGAAGTCCACGTGGGCCTGGTCGAGGTCGCGGGTGCGCTCACCGATCCACAGGAAGTGGCCAGAGGTGTCGTACGGCAGGCCTGTGCGCGAGTCGATGCGGGTCAGGGCACGCTCGTAGTCCAGCAGGAGTGCCTCGTGGCTGGCGAAGAACTCGACGGTCTTCAGTGCCTCGAAGTCGGCGCCGCAGGAGGCCATGAACTTGATGGCGCTGTCGATTTCCTTGGCCAGGCGCTCGTAGCGGCTGTGGGCCGGGTTGGAGGTGAAGCCGCGGTTCCATTCATGCACGCTGCGCAGGTCTGCGAAGCCGCCTTGCGTGAAGGCGCGGATCAGGTTCAGCGTGGATGCCGAGGTGTGGTAGGCCTTGAGCATGCGGGCGGGGTCGTGCTGGCGGGACTCGGCCGTGAAGTCAAAGCCGTTGACGATGTCTCCCCGGTATGCGGGGAGGGTCACGCCGTCGCGCGTTTCATCATTGGAGGAGCGCGGCTTGGCGAACTGGCCGGCCATGCGGCCCATCTTGATGACGGGCAGCTGGGCTCCGTACGTCAGCACGACGGCCATCTGCAGGATGGTCTTGACGCGCGAGCTGATCTTGTCGGCGGTGGCAGCCTCAAAGGTTTCGGCGCAGTCGCCGCCCTGCAGCAGAAATGCCTTGCCCTGTGCGGCCTGCGCCAGGCGGGAGCGCAGCACGTCGACCTCCCCGGCAAAAACGAGCGGGGGTACGGAGGAAAGTTCCTTGACCGTGGGGGCGAAGGAGGGATGCTCGGACCAGGTGGGCTGCTGCGCTATGGGCAGTTCACGCCAGTCGTCCAGGCCGGGGTAGACAGCGGCACCGGGGACGGAAATGCCGGCAGCGGGCGCGGAAGCGGCGTTCAAAGTTAGATCAGTCACCCCTTAACCCTATCCCTGAATTCGGGGCCCCACCAACGCGTCCGCTCCATGAGACGACGGCGGACAGGCTAGCGGGTGCCGGCGTCCGGTGTTTCCGGTTCCTTCTTCGCTCCGATGACGGTGACGGCTCCCGGGGCGGGCCCGGTTTTGGGATCAAGCCGGACCGCTTCCGGGGAGGTCTTGGCCGTCTTTTCGGCCGCCAACTTGTCCTTGACGGTAGAGGCGTAGGAGTCCACATATTCCTGTCCCGACAGGCGCATGAGCTCATACATGATTTCGTCGGTGACGGAGCGCTGGACGAATCGGTCGTCGGCCATGCCTTGGTAGCGGCTGAAGTCCATGGGCTCGCCGAAGATGACGCCGAGGCGGCGGATGGTGGGGATGCGCCGGCCGATGGGCTGGACCTTGTCGGTGCCGATCATGGCCACGGGGATGACGGGGACGTTGGCGGTCAGCACCAGCTTGGCCACTCCGACCTTGCCGCGGTAGAGCCGGCCGTCGGGGCTGCGGGTGCCTTCGGGGTAGATGCCCAGCAGTCCGCCCTCGTTGAGCACGTCCACCCCGGTCTGCAGGGAGCCGGCAGACGCGGCGCCGCCTGAGCGGTCCATGGGCAGCTGGTTGGTCAGCTTGAAAAAGGCCGCCGTGAGCCGGCCCTTGATGCCGCGGCCGGTGAAGTAATCGCTCTTGGCCAGGAACACTACAGGGCGCGGCACCATGAGCGGCATAAAGATGGAGTCCGAGAATGAGAGGTGGTTGCTGGCCAGCACCGCGGGACCGTCGGCCGGAAGGTTGTCCAGCCCCTTGGTCCAGGGGCGGAAAAGCACCTTCAGGATGGGGCCAAGAAAAATCTTCTTCAGTACCCAATAGATCACGGTGGTGCTCCTTCTTGTCGCGCGCCGGGCGGGCGGCGGACCCGGTTCATTGCAAAGCCTCCGCTGCGGGCTCAACAACAGTAGTCTAGTGAAAGCTATACACTACAGCGGCAGAAAGGGCTCATCGGCATGAGGCAGTCACTTGGATCCCAGGATGCTCCGGCGCCAGGGGCGTCCGGGCCCGGCGGGTCCCCCACCGCCACATCCAACACCGCGGCTTTCCGGTCTCCGGGCCACGGCAGCCTGACCCGCGTGGGCGTGGCGGTCTGCCACGGATTCACAGGCTCCCCCGTCAGCATGCGGGCGTGGAGCGAACATCTTGCCGCAGAGGGCTTCGCCGTCAACATGCCGCTGCTGGCAGGGCACGGCACCACATGGCAGGAGCTGTCCAAGACGCCCTGGGAGCATTGGTATCGGGACTTCGAGGCCGCCTACCTGGAGCTTGCCGGCCGCTGCGACACGGTGTTCGTGGCCGGGATGTCCATGGGCGGCGCCCTCGCCCTGCGCATCGCCGCCCACCACCCGGTGGCGGGCCTGGCGCTGGTCAACCCGGGACTGACCTTTGACGACCCCAGGGCCAAGTATTCCGGGCTGCTCAAACATGTGCTGAGGAGTGTTCCCGCGATCGGCAACGACATCAAGGCGCCAGGGATCAGCGAGGGGGCCTACACCCGGACCCCCGTTGCAGCCGTGCATGAGCTCTCGCAGCTGTTTGCCGACACGATTTCCCTGCTGCCGCGAGTTGGCGCCCCGGCAGTGGTATTCCGTTCAACGGTTGACCATGTGGTTCCCGAATCCAGCATGGACATCCTCCGCGAACGCATCGGCAGCAGCGACGTCCAGATAGTCCCCTTGGAAAACAGCTACCATGTAGCCACCATGGACAATGATGCAGCATTGATCTTTGCCGAGTCCTCGGCATTCTTTCAAAGGAACCTTCATGCAATCTGATCCCGGTTCGGGAGTGCCGCACACCGGCGACGACGACGAAGTGTGGCGCGACCTTGTCGCCCGGCTGGAGGAGCCCGACGACTCCTTCCTTGATGCCGGGCTTGGGCTGGCTGACCTGCCTGACGCGCCAGCCAACCCTTCCGCCGCAGCCGGGGACCAGGACGCCAAGGGCGTTGCGGACTTTGACCCGCTGGGCGTTTGGCGGCAGCAGGCCGCTCTGGCCCCGCACGAACCGGCGGCGCCGGAGCGCCCGGGCGCTCCTGGGCCCCGCGACTACGCCGTGGAGGACGACGGCGAGGGCGAGTTTGTTCCGGAGGAACTGCCCAGCCTGAGGAACTCGGACCCCGCCATCATGGTCTCCTGGATTGGTGCGGCTGGCGGGCCGCTCTTCCTCGTGTTTGCCTCAATCTTCTGGCGCCAGGCACCCCTGCTGCTGGTCATCGGCGTCATCATGGCCTTCATCGCCGGGACAGGCTACCTGCTGTACCGGCTGCCCAACTCCCGCGACCACGACGGCGGGGACGGCGCCGTCGTCTAACGGCCCAGCACGACGGTGGCAGGCTGGCGGCGCCTCAGGCTCCCCGGCCGCCCGGCCTTGGCTGGGCTCCGAGGCGCGTCCTGGCCAGGTCCGCGGCCCCGACAAGCCCCGCGGTGGGCCCCAGCTGCGCAGCCGCGATGACTGCCTCCTGCCGATACCCGCGCCCGGTGAGGTTTCGCGAATAGGCACGGCGGGCAGGCTCGAGCATCAGCTCGCCGGCTGCGCTGAGCCCGCCGCCGATGATGAAGAGCGCCGGGTCGAGCGCCGCCGCCAGGTTGGCGATGCCCAGCCCCAGCCAGTCTCCCACCTCGGCAACCAGCTCCATGGCCGTGGCCTCGCCCGCCAGGGCCAGCTCCGTCACGACATTTCCGGTGATGTCCTTGGGCTTGTCGTGAACCGCGGCCAGCAGGCCTGCAGCCATCGGCGAATGCTTCTTGGCCAGCTCCCTGCCCTCGCGGCCCAGTGCGTTGCCCGACGCATACTGTTCCCAGCAGCCACGGTTGCCGCATTCGCAGCGGTGGCCGCCGGGCATGATGATCTGGTGGCCGAACTCCCCCGCCATGCCGAAGCTGCCGCGCTCAACGCGCCCGTCGATCATGAGCGCCCCGCCAATGCCTGTGCCCAGGGTGAGCATGATGAGCCGCTCGTGCCCCCGGCCGGCCCCAAACCGCCACTCGGCCCAGGCAGCCGCGTCGGCGTCGTTGGTGATCAGCACCGGCCGGTCCAGGAGGGATTCCATGGTGGCCTGCAGCGGTTCGTCCCGCCAGGCAAGGTGCGGGCTGAACACCACGCGTTCGCCGGCCAGGTCCATCCAGCCGGCGGCGCCGATGCCCACCGCTTCGATGTCGTGCCGGGCTGCCAGTTCGCCCACCAGTTCCACAATCACCTGTTCGACGGCGCGCGCGTCTCGTCCCGGAGTGGAGCGGCGCAGCTCGGCCAGGATCCGCCCGCGGCCGTCAACCACGCCCGCGGCAACCTTGGTGCCACCGATGTCGATGCCGACGGCCAGCGGCACGCGCCCTTCGGACCGGGCCTCGGCCGGCGGGTTGGAGGGGGATGCAGTGGTGTCCGGGATGCGGGACGGCGGGAAGACCATGGCTCGATTCTAGTTGCATCCGGTGGCGCACACGTTGCCGCAACCGGCGTCGAAGCCGCCCAAACACGGCACACCGCCATGGCCCAAATTGAAACTGTGAGCTGGACAACATAAAGTTACTAGCAAGTAACTTAGGCTTTCCCCCTGATCGGCCCGTTGACGGATAGAGTGAAGCAACACGATCGCAAGCCCGCATACCAAAGGAGCTATTGTGCAAGAGATGTCCGTTCCGGCCAATGTTGTCAGTCCCAGCACCATGAACACCACTGACTTCGTGCTTCGGCATGTACAGTCTGGCGCCAATCCATCCCTGTTTGCCCGCCGGAATGCCGACAACGTGTGGGTCGACGTACCCGCCAAGGAGTTCCACGCCGATGTGTGCGCCATTGCCAAGGGCCTGATCGCCTCCGGCATCAAGGTGGGAGACCGTGTGGGCATCATGGCCCGGACCCGCTACGAATGGTCCCTGGTGGACTTTGCCATCTGGTTTGCAGGGGCCGTTTCGGTGCCGATCTATGAAACTTCCTCGCCGTCGCAGGTGGCTTGGAACCTGGGCGACTCCTCCGCCGTCGCGGTCATCGTGGAAAGCGGCGCCCACGAGAACATCGTCAGGCAGGCAGCCCACAACGAAAACCTCGAGCATGTGGCCAACGTGTGGCAAATGGAAGGCGACGGCCTGGACGCCCTCCGCGAGGCAGGGGCTGGTGTCAGCGATGAAACGCTCGAAGCGGCCCGCACCGCCAACGGCCTGGACGACGTCGCGACGATCATCTACACCTCTGGAACCACGGGGCGGCCCAAGGGCTGCATGCTGACGCACTACAACTTCGTGGAACTAAGCGAGAACGCGCTGTCCGTGCTGGGCGCCACCGTGGTTCCGCCGGGATCCCAGACCATCATGTTCCTGCCACTGGCCCACGTGTTCGCCCGCTACATTTCCGTGCTGGCGGTGGCCGGCGGCGCCAAGGTGGGACACACCCCGGACATCAAGCACCTGCTGGAGGACCTGCAGAGTTTCCGGCCCACGTTCATCCTTGCCGTGCCGCGCGTCTTTGAAAAGGTTTACAACTCGGCCGCACTCAAGGCGGAGGGCGAAGGCAAGGGCAAGATCTTTGCCGCCGCGGCCAAGACCGCCGTGCAGTACTCCCGTGCCAGCCAGACAGGCGGCGCCGGATTCGGCCTGAAGGCGAAGCACTTTGTGTTCGACAAGCTGGTCTACGGCAAGCTCCGTGCCGCCATGGGCGGCCAGGTCCGCCACGCCGTTTCCGGCGGCGGGCCCCTGGGCGAGCGGCTGGGCCACTTCTTCCAGGGCATCGGCCTGCAGATCCTGGAGGGCTACGGACTCACCGAAACCACGGCCCCGATCACTGTCAACAGGCCCGAGCGCATCAAGATCGGCACTGTGGGCACCCCGCTCCCCGGCAACGCGGTCAAGATCGCGGAGGACGGCGAGATTCTTGCCAAGGGCGTCTGCGTCATGAAGGGTTACTTTGGCCGCGACGACCTGACCGCAGAGAACTTTGTCGACGGCTGGTTCCGCACGGGAGACATTGGCGAGCTGGACAGCCAGGGGTTCCTGAAGATCACCGGGCGGAAAAAGGAAATCATCGTCACCGCCGGCGGCAAGAACGTTGTCCCTGCGCTGCTCGAAGACCAGATCCGCGCCGACGCAATCGTTTCCCAGTGCCTGGTCATTGGCGAATCGCGGCCGTTCATCGCGGCCATCGTCACCCTCGACGAGGACGCCCTGCCCCAGTGGGGCAAGACACGCGGCCTCGCAGACGGCATCACCGTGGCGGAGGCTGCCGCGCACCCCACCGTGATCGCCGCCGTGCAGGCAGCCGTAACGAGGGCGAACTCCAGCGTCTCAGCAGCCGAGGCCATCAAGCAGTTCCGGATCGTCGAGACCGACTTCACGGAAACGTCCGGACACCTGACCCCGTCCCTGAAGGTCAAGCGCGCGCAGGTGCTCAAGGACTTTGACGCCGTGGTGGAGGAAATCTACCTGAGCAAAAAGCCGGCCTGACGCAGGGCAACAAAAGGGCGGCTGCCGCGGAAAGTTCCGCGGCAGCCGCCCTTTTGCATCCCAGCACACGGCAGGGCTAGGCGACAACCACGAGGAGGTCCCCGCCCTGCACCTGGGCAACCCCGCTCACGGCGAGGCGGGCCACGGTGCCGCCCACCGGCGTGGTGATGGAGGCTTCCATCTTCATGGCCTCGATGGTGGCCACCGTGGCACCGGCTTCGACCACGTCGCCGACGGCGACCTTGACGGAGACGGCGCCGGCGAACGGTGCCGCGACCTGGCCGGCCACGGCCTCGTCTGCCTTCTCGGCGGCCTTGACGGTGCTTTCGATGCTGCGGTCGCGGACGGCGACGGGGCGGCTTTGGCCGTTGAGCTTGGCAGTGACGGTGCGCATGCCCTTCTCGTCGGGCTCGGAGATGGTCTCGAGCTCGGCGATCAGTCGCACGCCCTTGCCCAGGGGCATGATGTGTTCCACGCCGCGGCGCAGGCCGAACAGGTAGTCGCGCGTGTCCAGGACGGAGACGTCGCCGTAGGTCTTGCGGACCTCCTCGAAGTCCTTCGTGGGGCCGGCAAACAACAGCCGGTTCAGCGCGGCGCGGCGGGTGGAGCTGTCACCGGCCAGCTGGGCGCTGTCATCGGCTGTGAGCGTGCCCATGCGTTCGACGACGGTTCGCCCCCGCAGTGCCTTGGTCCGGAACGGCTCGGGCCAGCCTCCGGGAGGGGTGCCCAGTTCGCCGCCGAGGAAGCCCACCACGGAATCCGGGATGTCGTAGTTCTGCGGGTTTTCCTCGAAGTCGGCGGGGTCGGCCTTGATGCCCACCAGGTGCAGGGCGAGGTCGCCCACCACCTTTGACGACGGCGTGACCTTGACCAGGTGCCCCAGGATGCGGTCGGCGGCGGTGTACATGTCCTCGATTTCCTCGAAGCGCTCCCCCAGGCCCAGCGCGATGGCCTGCTGACGCAGGTTGGAGAGCTGGCCGCCGGGGATTTCATGCTGGTAGACGCGTCCCGTGGGCGAGGCCAGGCCCGACTCGAACGGGCTGTACAGGCGGCGTACGGCCTCCCAGTACGGCTCGAGCGAGCTGATGGCGGCCAGGTCGATGCCGGTGTCGCGCTCCGTGTGCGCCAGGGCAGCCACCAGTGCGGAGGCCGATGGCTGGCTGGTGGTCCCGGACAGGGCGGCCGAGGCGACGTCAACGGCGTCGACCCCTGCATTGATGGCGGCCATCAGGGTGGCGAGCTGGCCGCCGGCGGTGTCGTGGGTGTGCAGGTGCACGGGCAGCTCGAAACGCTCGCGCAGGGCCGTGACCAGCTTGGCCGCGGCGGCGGGGCGGAGCACGCCGGCCATGTCCTTGATGGCCAGGATGTGCGCGCCGGCGTCGACGATGCGCTGGGCCAGCTCCAGGTAGTAGTCGAGGGTGTAGATGTCTTCGGCCGGATCCAGGAGGTCGCCCGTGTAGCACAGGGCCACCTCGGCCACGGCGGTGCCGGTGGCGCGGACGGCCCTGATGGCAGGTTCCATCTGGTCCACGTCGTTGAGGGCATCGAAAATGCGGAAGATGTCGATGCCGCTGGCGGCGGCTTCTTGCACAAACGCATCGGTGACCTCGGCCGGGTACGGCGTGTATCCCACCGTGTTGCGCCCGCGCAGCAGCATCTGCAGGCAGGTGTTGGGCAGGGCCTCGCGCAGCTGCGACAGGCGCTGCCACGGGTCCTCGCCGAGGAAGCGCAGTGCGACGTCGTAGGTGGCGCCGCCCCACGCTTCGACGGAGAGCAGCTGTGGGGTCAGCACTGACACGGCCGGGCCCGCGGCGAGAAGGTCGCGGGTGCGGACGCGGGTGGCCAGCAGCGACTGGTGGGCGTCACGGAAGGTGGTGTCCGTGACGGCGACGGCGGTCTGGGCGCGCAGGGCCGCCGCGAAGCCTTCCGGGCCGAGCTCTGCCAGTTGCTGGCGGGAGCCGGCCGGCGCCTGTGAAACATCCACCTCCGGCAGCTTGCGTGCCGGGTCTTCCAGGACCGTAAGTTCGCCGTGGGGCTTGTTGACGGTGGCCTCGGCGAGCCACGTCAGCAGCTTGGTGCCGCGGTCGGAGGACACGTGTGAGTTGAGCAGTTCCGGGCGTTCGTCGATGAAGGACGTGGCGACGTCGCCGGCGTTGAAGGCCGGGTCGGCCAGGACGGCCTGCAGGAAGGAGATGTTGGTGGACACGCCGCGGATGCGGAACTCCGCCAGGGCTCGGCGGGCGCGGGAGACGGCGGCCGGGTAGTCGCGGCCGCGGCAGGTGAGCTTGACCAGCATGGAGTCAAAGTGGGGGCTGATCTCGGCACCCGCGTAGATGGTGCCGCCGTCGAGCCTCACCCCGGCACCGCCGGCCGAACGGTAGGTGGTGATCTTGCCGACGTCAGGGCGGAAGCCGTTGGCGGGGTCTTCAGTGGTGATGCGGCACTGCAGTGCCGCGCCCTTGACCTGGATGGTTTCCTGGCTCAGGCCGAGGTCCGCCAGGGTCTCGCCGGCCGCAATGCGCAGCTGTGCCTGGACAAGGTCGACGTCGGTGATCTCCTCCGTGACGGTGTGCTCCACCTGGATGCGCGGGTTCATCTCAATGAACACGTGCTGCCCGGCGCGCTCCCCCACGGTGTCCACGAGGAACTCGACGGTTCCGGCGTTGACGTAGCCCATGGCCTTGGCAAACTTGACGGCGTCGGCGTGCAGGGCCTTGCGGATGTTTTCATCCAGGTTGGGTGCCGGGGCGATCTCCACCACCTTCTGGTGGCGGCGCTGCAGGGAGCAGTCGCGCTCAAACAGGTGGATGACGTTGCCCTCGTTGTCCGCGAGGACCTGGACCTCGATGTGGCGCGGGCGCAGCACTGCCTGCTCCAGGAACATGGTGGCGTCGCCGAACGCGGCGTCGGCTTCGCGCATGGCGGCCTTGAGCGCCTCTTCGAGGTCTTCAGGCCTTTCCACGCGGCGCATGCCGCGCCCGCCGCCGCCGGCCACGGCCTTGGCGAAGATGGGGAAGCCGATCTCGGCCGCCGCACCGAGGAGGTAGTCAAGGTCATCGCTGGGCTCGCTTGATGCCAGCACGGGGATGCCGGCCTTGCGGGCAGCCTCGAGTGCGTGCACCTTGTTTCCGGTCAGTTCCAGCACTTCGGCGGGCGGGCCCACAAAGGTGATGCCGGCGTCGCGGGCAGCCCCGGCAAGTTCCGGGTTTTCCGACAGGAAGCCGTAGCCGGGGTAGATGGCGTCGGCCCCGGCCTCCTTCGCCACGCGGATGACCTCGGCAACGTCCAGGTATGCCCGGACCGGGTGGCCTTCCTCGCCAATGAGGTATGCCTCGTCAGCCTTCTGGCGGTGAATGGAGGTGCGGTCCTCGTAGGGGTACACGGCCACCGTCTTGGCACCAAGCTCGTAGCTGGCACGGAAGGCACGGATGGCAATTTCGCCGCGGTTGGCAACCAGAATTTTCGAAAACATCTCACTCCTGTGTGAACGATGGGTTGCGTGCCGCCCGCCGGCTGGCGGCGCTGCGGCCCACAATCAAGGCATGGACCGGGCGTTCGGGCCGCCCGGTCCGGCGTTCTTGGCAAATGCCGGTTCCCGCATGGTGCGGACGCCAGCCGTGCCGCTGCCGGACCGGGCTCCCGTCCGCCCTGCCAGGGCTCGGATTTGTGCCAGTTTCGCCCTTGCAGGCACCTCTGGCCAAATCCTGTGGTTCGTGTCACACGGGCCGGCGTAACAAAACGCCGCCCGCGCCGTGTGCCCCGGCCGGCCTGGTGGAGGCCGGCCGGGGCGGGTCGTGCGCTAGAAGACTTCCGCCAATTCCTCTATGGAAGGACAGGAGCAGACCAGGTGGCGGTCGCCGTACGCCTGGTCGATGCGGCGCACCACGGGCCAGTACTTGGCACGGGGGTCCACGCCCGCCGGGAACACGGCCTCTTCACGCGTGTAGGGGTGTTCCCACTCCTGCGCGATGGACTGTGCCGTGTGCGGGGCGTTGGCCAGCGGGTTGTCCCCGGCAGGCCAGAGGCCGTCCTGGACCGCAGCGATTTCCTTGCGGATGGAGATCATCGCATTGATGAAGCGGTCGATCTCGCCCAGGTCCTCGGATTCGGTGGGCTCCACCATCAGGGTGCCGGCCACGGGGAAGGACATGGTGGGTGCGTGGAAGCCGTAGTCAATGAGGCGCTTGGCCACGTCGTCCACGGAAACGCCGGAGTCGGCCGTGATGCCGCGCAGGTCCAGGATGCATTCGTGCGCCACGAGGTCGTTGGCGCCCGTATACAGCACCGGGTAGTGCTCGCTGAGCCGGCGGGCGATGTAGTTCGCGGACAGGATGGCGGTCTGGGTGGCCAGGCGCAGCCCGTCCGGGCCCATCATGCGGATGTAGGCCCAGGAGATGGGCAGGATCGACGCCGAACCATAAGGTGCGCTGGAAACCAGGCCCACCGAGGTGCCGGCACCGAGCTCGCGGGCCGGCAGGTGCTTGGCCAGGTGCGCGCCCACGGCAACGGGGCCCACGCCGGGTCCGCCGCCGCCGTGCGGGATGCAGAACGTCTTGTGCAGGTTCAGGTGCGAGACGTCGGAACCGAACTTGCCCGGCTGGGCCACGCCCACCAGGGCGTTCAGGTTGGCGCCGTCCACGTAGACCTGGCCACCGGCGTCGTGGATCATGGCGCAGATGTTGGAGATCTCGGTCTCAAACACGCCGTGCGTGGACGGGTAGGTGACCATGATGGCGGCCAGGTTTTCCTCGTGCACCGAGATCTGGCGCTTGAGGTCGTCGATGTCCACGTTGCCGAAGCCGTCGGTGGCCACGGGGACCACCTTCATGCCGGCCATGACGGCCGAGGCGGCGTTGGTGCCGTGCGCCGAGGTGGGGATCAGGACGATGTCACGGTGCGGGTTGCCGTTTTCCACGTGGAAGGCGCGGATGGCCATGAGCCCGGCAAACTCGCCCTGCGATCCGGCGTTGGGTTGCACGGACACGGCGTCGTAGCCGGTGATCTCGGCCAGCCAGGCCTCCAGCTGCGTGGCCATCTCCACAATGCCCACAGTGTCCGAGGCAGGCGCGAACGGGTGCAGGTTGGAGAACTCGGGCCACGTCACCGCCGCCATTTCGGCAGTCGCGTTCAGCTTCATGGTGCACGAGCCCAGCGGGATCATGCCGCGGTCCAGCGCATAGTCGGCATCGGAGAGCTTGCGCAGGTAGCGCAGCATCTGCGTCTCGGAATTGTGCGCGTGGAACACCTCGTGGGACATGAAGCCCGTGGCGCGTGCCGGCGCCGGAAGCACGACGGCGGCCGCGTCCGTTGCGGTTTCCGGCGCCCGGGTGCCCAACAGCTGGGCCAACGCCGCAACGTCGGCTTCCGTGGTGGTTTCGTCCGCTGCGATCTGCACATGGTCGTGGTCAACCTGGCGCAGCAGGTAACCGGCGCCGTGGGCTGCCGCCACGAGCTCGGCGGCGGAGTGGCCGCTGCCGGCGGCGATGCGGACCTTCACGGTGTCGAAATAGTTTGCATGGACCACTGTGTGGCCGGCCCCCGTGGCTGCTGCGGCCACGGCCTGCGCCATGGCGTGCACCCGGGTGGCGATCCGTTTCAGGCCCTCGGGCCCGTGGTAGACGGCGTACATGCCGGCCATGACGGCCAGCAGCACCTGCGCGGTGCAGATGTTGGAGGTGGCCTTCTCGCGGCGGATGTGCTGTTCGCGGGTCTGCAGCGCCAGGCGGTAGGCCTGGTTGCCGGCGGCATCCTTCGACACGCCCACGAGGCGGCCGGGAAGGGCCCGTTCAAGGCCCTTGCGCACGGCCATGTAGCCGGCGTGCGGGCCGCCGAAGCCCATGGGCACGCCAAAGCGCTGCGAGGAGCCAACAGCCACGTCGGCACCCAGTTCCCCGGGTGATTCCAGCAGGGTCAGTGCCAGCAGGTCCGCGGCAACCGCCACCACGGCCTTCTTCTCATGTGCGGCGGCAATGATGGGGGCGATGTCGCGGATCAGCCCGGAGTCGCCGGGGTACTGGAGAAGGACGCCGAAGAACTCAACCTCCGGCAGTGCGCCGTCGAAATCATGGACCAGCACGGGGATGCCCATGGCCTTGGCCCGGGTGTTGACCACTGCCAGGGTCTGCGGGAAGACGTCGGCGTCAACCAGCAGCACGGCGTCGCTGGAGGCGGAACGGTTGCTCCGGCGCATCAGGGCGACAGCCTCGGCGGCAGCGGTTCCTTCATCCAGCATGGACGCATTTGCGGTGACCATGCCCGTGAGATCTGCCACAACCGTCTGGAAATTCAACAGCGCCTCAAGGCGGCCCTGGGAAATTTCGGGCTGGTACGGGGTGTAGGCCGTATACCAGGCGGGGCTCTCCAGAACGTTGCGCTGGATCACACCCGGCGTGTGCGTGCCGTAGTATCCCTGGCCGATAAAGGATTTGTTGACAGTATTCTTCGCGGCCAGGGCCCGCAACTCCGCGAGCATGGCCTCCTCGGACACGGCTGCCTGCAGGCCCAGGGGCTCCGTGGTGTAAATGGATTTTGGAAGTGCCGCCGCGGAAAGCTCCTCCAAAGAGCCGAATCCCAGTGCGCTCAACATATGATGAATGTGGGGCTGTGCAGTAACCCCGATGTGGCGGTCGCTAAAGACGGCCGACACAAGGTTGTTTGTGTTCTGGGGTCCGGGCAAATTATCAATGGTGTTTGTCAAGGGGTTCTCCAAGTCGCGAACGTTCCACAGCTATTGTATGTGTCAGAGCTAACGGCGGCGGCACATGTTTGAATCGGCAACGCAAAGGGTAATGGTTTCTCCGTGCAAGTAGTGAGCATCAGCAGCCTCAAGGGCGGCGTGGGCAAGACATCCGTAACGCTCGGCCTGGCCTCGGCAGCTTTGGCTGCGGGAATCCCCACCTTGGTGATAGACCTTGATCCGCACGCGGACGCCACCACCGGGCTGGCCGTCACGCCCCGCGATGAGTTTGACATCGGCCAGATGATCAAGGCTTCGCGCAAGGCAGACCTCGCCGCCAACATCGTCCCCAGCGGATGGCTTGCGGCGCATGAGGCCGACGGCGCGACCCCGCCAACGCTCGATGTCGCCATGGGTTCTGCCTACAGCGGCATCTACGACCGCCCGGACCTGGGCAAGCGCGACCTGCGCCGGCTGGCGACGATTCTCTCCAATGCCGACCGCGACGGTTCCGCACCGTACCAGCTGGTCCTGATTGATTGCCCGCCGTCGCTGAATGGCCTGACCCGGATGGCGTGGACGGCCAGCAGCCGGGTGCTGCTCGTGGCCGAGCCCGGACTGTTCTCCGTGGCCGGAACCCAGCGCACCCTGCGCGCCATTGAACTGTTCCGCACCGAGTTTGCCCCGAGCCTTGTCCCGGCCGGCATCGTGGCCAACCGGGTCCGCCCCGGCTCCAGCGAGCATGCCTACCGGTTGAATGAAATGAAGACCATGTTTGGCGAGCTGCTGCTCTCCCCCACCATTCCCGAACAGGCCAACTGGCAGCAAATCCAGGGCGCCGCGCACCCGGTCCACCAGTGGCCCGGGGATTCCGCCAAGAACGCCTCGGCACTGTTTGACCGGCTGCTGGATTCGGTGTTGAACCAGAACGCCACCCGCAGCCGCCTCTACCGCGGCTGAGCCGCGGCCGGACGGCCGTTTTCACGCAAAATGACACCGATCCCGCTTTCCGAGCCTGAGATTCAGGGGTCGGAAAGCGGGATCGGTGTCATTCTTGCGGAAAGTCAGGAGATCTTGCGTGCCTCTCGGCGCTTGCTCAGCTCGTCGTCGGGAAACGTCTGGACGGCGGCATGCTCGCTCGGCAGCGCAGCCAGGCTCCCCTCCACTTCGCGCCAGACGCGGCCCACGGCAATGCCAAACACGCCCTGGCCGCCCTGGACCAGGTCGATGACTTCATCGGCAGAGGTGCATTCGTAGACTGAGGCGCCGTCGCTCATGAGCGTAATTTGGGCCAGGTCCTCAACACCGCGTTCGCGCAGGTGTTCCACCGCTGACCGGATCTGCTGCAGGGACACTCCGGTGTCGAGCAGCCGCTTGACCACCTTCAGCACAAGGATGTCGCGGAAACCGTAAAGGCGCTGGGAGCCAGATCCGGCCGCGCCGCGGACGGCGGGCTCCACGAGGCCGGTGCGGGCCCAGTAGTCGAGCTGGCGGTAGGTGATGCCCGCGGCCTTGCACGCGGTGGGGCCGCGGTAGCCGGCGTCCTCATCCAGAACTGGAAGGTCTTCGGTGAAGAGCAGGCCCTGCGCCCCGGCACCGATGGCAGCGCTCGGGACTGCGGCTGAGCCCAGCCCGCCGGTGTCACTCTTGGCACTCACGTAGATCCTCCTGTTCACAGTCCCCCCGAACGGTTGCCTGCCGGGGAGCAACCAGGCAGTGCGCACAATGGGGAGGGCTGTTGGGGCCCTAACCTCCAGTGTGCCCGTGCCGGCCGAAGCATGCAATGGGAAACTCAATACTTTGACGTTAGATCGGCGCAGGGACAAGGTCAAAGACATGCGCCCAACAATTTTGCCGTGTCGAAAGTTTCATCCTCAGGTTTAACGTTAGAGGCGGTTGAAAAATGCCGGAAAGACGGGCCTTTACTTCTCAAAGTCCTCAGGTTCAACGTCATTGAGGAATTCCCTGAATTGACGAACCTCACGTTCCTTGGCTTCGTCGTCGGATTCCGCCGAGGCGGTTTCGCCGCCGTCGTCATGGTCCGCAATGACCACGCCGGCCTCATTCACCATGTCCTCGGCGGCCCAGATGGGGCACTGGGCGCGCTGGGCGATGGCGATCGCATCCGAGGCGCGCGATCCCACCGTTGTTCCGTTGTCAAAAACGAGTTCGGCGAAGAACACCGCGTCTTCGACCTTGGTCAGGTTTACCCGCACGATGGAGTGGCCCAGCGCCTTGACCACCCCGCACAGGAGGTCGTGTGTCAGCGGGCGCGGCGGCACCACGCCCTGCTCGGCCAGGGCGATGGCCGTGGCTTCCGCGGCACCGATCCAGATGGGGATGTGCCGCTCACCGTTGATTTCCCGCAACAGGACCAGCGGCTGGTTGGTGGGCATTTCGATGCGCACGCCAACAATCTTGACCTCAATCATGGCGCTTCCATCTGCTCGATCCGGGCATGCACAAGCGCACTGTGCAGGCCAAGGCAGAGTTCCGCTATTTCACGGGCCGCCTCGGCTGCGCGCATCGCCGAGATTCCGTCGCGCTTGGACGCCAGCGGACCCACGGCGCGCTCCACGAGACCAAATTCCCTGTCCGCCGCGGCCTGAAAGGGGCGCAGGTGGCGGGGTTCCAGGCCGTGGACGGCCAGTGCCGTGCATGCCTGGGCCACTTTCAGCGAGTGGTCGTCAAAGCTGCCCTCGTGGAGTTCCAGCAAGCCGTAGCTGAGCATGGTTTCATACAATTCCTCACTGGCGCCGGACTCGGTGCGCAGTTCGGCGGGTGTGAGGCGGCGCGTTCGGCTCTTGAGTTCCCTGGCCAGCTCCCCCGACACCATGCGCGGGGCGATGGAGACACCGGCGGGAAGGTTGGCCGGGGCCTGGCCCTTGTCAATGGCCTCCAGGTACTCGCCGATGACTTTGAGGGGCAGGTAGTGGTCCCGTTGGAGGGCCAGCACAAACCGCAGGCGCTCGACGTCGGACTCCCGGAACTGGCGGTATCCGGCTGGTGTGCGCTGGGGGGCGATCAAGCCCTTTTCTTCATAAAAACGGATCTTGGATGCCGTCACCGTGGGGAAGTCCGTGCACAAGAGCGCCAGGACTTCGCCGATGTTGAGGACGGCGGCAGCGCCCGACCGCCGACTGGGGGTGTGAACATCCACCAGCCGGCGTCCGGCGCCGGAATTGATTGCTGCCACAGCGCCCTTAGGAGTCCGCTGCCGGGCCGTTGGCGCTGAAGTAGTAGGTCAGCCGGAACTTTCCGATCTGGACCTCATTGCCTGTCACCAGGCGCACCGAATCGACCCGGTCGCCGTTGACGTATGTGCCGTTGAGGCTGCCGGCATCGATCACTTCAAAGCCGCCGTCATACTTGATGAAGTTCACGTGGCGGCGCGAAACCGTCACGTCATCCAAGAAGATGTCGGCGTCGGGGTGCCGTCCGGCGGTGGTCACCTGACTGTCCAGCAGGAAGCGTGCACCTGCGTTGGGGCCCTGGTGGGCAATCAGCAGGGCCGACCCTGCGGGAAGCGAATTCACCGCATTTTGCTCATCCTGCGCCAGCACCGGGATTGACGTTGGCCCGGGCTGCACTGGAGGGAGCTGAATCGACGTGGTATCAGATGCACCGGGCTGATCCTGGGAGCTCGCCAGACCCTGCACCTCGGCGCCGTTACCCGTGTCAACCATTGGTACTCCTCCTTGCTGAGTTGTTGCCTGGGACGCGCTTGCGCCCAGTTGCGTATAATCTACGGGCCTCCGCTGGGAAAGCCCTGACCGGAAACGGCAACAACGTGATGTGCGCCCCGGGCAAATCCTTGATTCCTACTAGCCTACCTTTTCCTGGTAGTCGCCGGCGCTGAGCAGCGAGCCGTAGCTGGATGCATCGCTGAGCGTGATTTCCACGAGCCAGCCCTCACCGTAGGGATCGGAGTTGATGAGTGAGGGATCGGCATCCAGGGCTTCGTTCCGGGCCGTCACGGTTCCGGTCAGCGGCGCGTAGATGTCGCTGACACTCTTCGTGGACTCGACCTCGCCAACAACGGTGTCGGCGGTGACGTCCGTGCCGACCTCGGGCATCTGGACGTACACAACGTCGCCCAGGGCGTCCTGGGCAAAGTCGGTGATGCCGACGCGGGCCACGCCCTCGGAGTTGGGGGCCGCAACCCACTCGTGCTCTGCGGTGTAGGACAGGTCTGCGGGAATGTTGCTCATTGTGCGCACCTTTCGGGGTTCATCGCTGCCGCGTGAATGTAACGTGAAGTCTCAAGTCAATCATGGTCCGGGGCCGTTTGAGCCCGCCAACCACAACCAGTCTTTAGTGTATGGGCGCTATTGACAAGTCGCCCGGGGTCTCGAAGGTACTTTCTACGGATTTTTCAACCGTTTGGGGCCCGGCAGTCGCCATTCCGCCCCGTTACTCTGACATGATTCAACTATGACTGAATCAACATCCCCCGCCCCGGCCGGCAAGGCGACCAAGGAAAAGATGGCACCGTGGCTGTTTTGGACCATTTTTGGCGTGGCCACGGCCGTGTTCGTGGTGCTGGTGTATCTGGTTGCGTCCGTGACGGTGCCGCTCATGTGGGCCAGCGCAATCCGGGACCAGGTGGCGGGCAAGCTGGGCAACGCGATCCCGATCGGCATGTTCTACGGCTTCGTCTTCACCTTCGCCCCGATCACCATTGCCTGGCAGGCTCGCCGGCGCAGCCTGAACAAATGGGTCCGCGTGGGGATGCTCGTCCTGGGTGTCCTCCTGCTGGTCCCCAACCTGCTCACCCTGGGCGTCATGTATGGTTCCTCGGCAACCGCCGCCGACGCCCGCGCCATCTGGGCCACCGGCGCCAATTGGTTCGGCACCTGGAGCCAGGTGTTCATGGTGGTGGGCGTGGTGTGCGCGGTCGCCTCCATCGTCCTGGTCCGCATGTGGCTCAGCCGCGGCAAGGCGCTGCGTGCCGTCAGGACCGCTGAGAAGCAGGAACGCGACGCCGCACGGGCACAGGAGCGCGCCGACAAGGCTGCCGCGAAGGCGGCGGCCAAGGCCGGCAGCCAGTCCCCGGGCCGCGCTGTTCCCCCGGCCGACGGCTCCGGTCCCCCGCAGGCCTAAATGCGCCACCCCGGATCCCTGGCACTGGTTGCCGCGGGCGGCACGGCAGGTGTCGCCGCCCGCGAGGCCCTGACCCTGGCCGCCCCTTCCCTGGGAGTGCCCGACGGCGGAGCCCTGCCGTGGGCGGTCATCGCCGCCAACATTGGGGGTGCGTTCATCCTGGGATGGCTGTCCGGCGCGCTGGCAACCAACACCTCCATGCACCACACCACCCGCCGCGGCAGGGCCCTGAGGCTGTTGCTGGGAATCGGCTTTTGCGGCGGCTTCACCACCTACAGCACCTTCGCCGTCGGCGTGGTCCTGCTGGCCGGGGCAGCCGGTCCCGCAGCTGCCGCGGCCCTGGCGGGCGGAACCGTCCTGGCCGGCGCACTGGCATCGTGGCTGGGCCTGGCCGTCGGCACCGCGCGGGACGGGGGCCGCCCGTGACTGCGCTGCTGTTTATCGCCGTGGCTGTGGCCGGAGGTGCAGGTGCGGCGACCCGCTTCGCCGTGGACAGCGCCGTGCTGAACCGGGTGCGGCTGGGCTTCCCCTGGGTGACCCTGGGCATCAATGTCACGGGATCCTTCACACTCGGCCTGCTCACCGCCCTGGCAGCGGTCTCGATCTTGGCCCCCATCCCCGCGCTGTCATTGTGTGCCGGCTTTCTAGGCGGCTACACCACCTTCAGCACCACCAGCAATGACAGCGTCCGGCTGCTGCGGGAGAAGCGCTATGGCGCATCACTGGCCAACTTGGCAGGCACCCTCTTCGCCTGCCTGGTGGCAGCCGCTGCGGGGCTCGGCGTGGGCTCACTGTTCCAATGACACATCCCATGCCATGTGCAGCAGCGGATGGGGCTCGCCGTGCGCATCCGAGTCGGTGCGGCCCAGAAGCGTGAATCCACGTTTGATGTAGAAGACCACAGCGCGGGGATTCTGTTCGTTGACGTCAAGGGTCAGGGCCTGCCAAGACCTTTGGGCCGATTCCAGCAACATGGAACCAACGCCCATGGAGCGTGCCTCGTCGGCAACAAAAAGCATGGCGACATGGCGCCCTGCCATGCCGATGAAGCCCAGGGTGCAGCCGTTGCGTTCGGCAACCTGGATTTGCAGCTGGGGCAGGTACTGGTCGCGGATGACAGGCTCCATGCGCTCGATGGCCTCCACTGACAGGAAGTGGTGGGTGGCCTCCACGGAATCCCGCCAGACATTGGTCAGTTCCTCAATGTCGCCTGGACCGCGTCCCGGACGCAACACCACGGCAGGGGCTGGCTGCATGGTTCACCGCATTCGTCCCCGCATACGGCCGGGGTGGGTCGTGGACGGTTTCTGCACCACCGTCCTGGAACAATTCCCACCCTAGCGGCCGGCCCACGCCCGGCACGTTGAAGTGACCGAAACGTTATGGGAGTCCGGGTGCCGGGACTGGGCTCGGGCCGTTCCCGCCAGGTACAGGCCGCCCCTTCAGTGCCACCGCTTCAGGGCTGCGCACCGCCCCGTCATATATGCCGTTAAATAAGTCGACCCGCACAGCATCGGCGAGATACTGTACGGGCCTAACCGCCGCTAACTTTGAGAAAAGCGCCTTGGCTACCAAGAACACTACCCGCCGCAGACCGCATTGCTGGCATCCGGCGTCGCGCATGAGCCACACCTCACACCGAGGGCCGCGACAGGGCCCAAAACACCTCCGGAAAGATGTGACCCGCGCAACATTACCGGCAAGTAACAAATTTCCCCCGCAAACGGCACTTTGCGGGGTACGCTGGCGATTATGAGCCAATACCAGCCTCCAATTGCAGACATTGCCTTCGCCCTTGAGCATGTTGTGGGTTACCCGGACATCGCCAAGCTGCCAGGCTTCGAACACGCCGACCTCGACACCGTCGTCGAGTTGCTTGACCAGTGCGGGGAGTTCATGGCCGAGGCCGTGGCCCCCCTCAACCGGCAGGGCGACATCCAGGGATCCCACCTCCAACCGGACGGGACGGTGAAGACGCCTGACGGCTTCAAGGAGGCGTACCGGCAGTATGTCGACGCCGGCTGGGGCTCCGTTCCGCTGCCGGAACAGTACGGCGGCGGCGGCTTCCCGCGCACCATCGGACTGGCCATCCAGGAAATGTTCAACAGCGCCAACCTGGCCTTCTCGCTGTGCCCGCTGCTGACCCAGGGCGCCATTGACGCGCTCCTGCACTACGGCAGCGAGGAACTGAAGGACCGCTACCTGCCCAAGATGGTCAGCGGCGAGTGGACCGGCACCATGAACCTGACCGAGCCGCAGGCCGGATCGGATGTCGGTGCGCTGACCACCAAGGCCGTGAAGAACGCCGACGGCAGCTATGCCATCACGGGGCAGAAGATCTTCATCACCTACGGCGACCACGACATGGCCGAGCAGATCATCCACCTGTTGCTGGCCCGCACGCCCGGCGCGCCGGAAGGCACCCGGGGGATTTCCTGCTTCATTGTGCCCAAGTACCTGGTCAACGACGACGGTTCGCTCGGGGAGCGCAACCCGGTGGAGACTGTGTCGTTGGAACACAAGATGGGCATCCATGCCTCCCCCACCTGCGTGCTGTCATACGAGAACGCCACCGGCTACCTGATCGGAGAGGAAAACAAGGGCATGCGCATCATGTTTGTCATGATGAACGCCGCCCGCCTGGGCGTGGGCGCACAGGGCCTGGCCGTCGCGGAACGCGCCTACCAGCAGTCCCTCGAATACGCACAGGACCGCCGGCAGGGCCAGGCCGTGGGGGCCACCGGCGCCAGCTCGGCCATCATCGAGTTCCCTGACGTCCGCCGCATGCTCATGACCCAGCGGGCCAGCATCGCCGCGCTGCGCTACCTGATGCTGCTTGATGCCAGCTACGTGGACCGCAGCACCAACGACCCCGACCCCGCCGTCCGGGTCAGGGCCGACGAAATCGTGGGCCTGCTGACACCCATCTGCAAGTCGTTCGGCACCGACCTGGGCAACGAACTGACCTCGTTGGCACTGCAGATCCATGGCGGGATGGGCTTCATCGAGGAGACCGGCGCAGCACAGCACGTGCGCGACATCCGCATCGCCGCCATCTATGAAGGCACCAACGGCATCCAGGCGGCCGACCTCGTGGGCCGCAAGCTGGGCATCCGGGGAGGGGCCTCCGTCCTGGAGTTCCTGGCGGAGATGCGTGGCATCGACGCCGAGCTGGCAGCGGCCGGGGACAGCTTTGCCGGGATCCGCGAGGAGCTGGACCGCCAGTTCACGGCCCTTGAATCGGCAACCCACTGGATGCTGCGCACCGGGCTCGGCGATCCCAACGCCGCCCTGGCCGGGTCCTCCCCGTACCTGCGCATGTGGGGGCTGTGCACCAGCGCCTGGATGCTGGCACGGGCGGCCGTTGCCGCTGCGGGGACGGATGATGCACGGCTTGCCCAAGAGCAGCTGGTGCTGGCCCGCTTCTACGCGCAACAGCTGCTGCCCCAGTGCGCAAGCTTGTTGGGCGCGGCCACGGCCGGTGCCAACGACCTGTTTGCCCTCGACGCACACAGCCTCGCCGGCCCCAGCTTCAAGGTCAACAGCTAGCCGGCATTTCCGTTGGCGGCGCCACGGCCAGTGGCACCGCCAACGGCAACCACCGGCTGGCGCAGGATGGTCCTGAGTTTTTCGGGCGCCACGCGCCGGGGATCGCCCAGGTAGATCTCATGGTGGCGGCCGTTGAAGTCCAGCCCGTTGGCCGGCATGTACTCGCCGTGGAGCCTCGCCAGGACCGGACCTTCGTCACTGTAGGGGCCAAGGTGCAGGGTCTGGACGCACAGCCCCTCCGAGAGTGCCACCACGTAATCCCGGCCCAGTTCCTTCTTGCTGTGGAATTTCACGGCGTAGGACAGTGAATACAGGGCCTCCACCGCCCGGACATAGCTGGTGGCGGTGTTGGGGTTGCCGTGTCCGTCGATGCCGAGGTATTGGGCAGGCGGCACATCCACCAGGGTGAACTCCCTGGCGGTTGCCGCGTAAAGCGGCTTGGGCGCTTTTTTCACATCGTATTTTTTCATGATTTTCCCCGTTGTCCCTGGTTGTGTTCCAGCCTAGGCGCCGTCCGCAAGGAGTCCTGTGTCTTTCGTAGGTGGCGCACCCGTGCGCCGTGCCAGCCCCCAGTGGCGGGGCTTCGTTCCGTTCGCAGCCATTTCGGCAGTGCACGTGGCCATCTTGCTTGCCGGCGGCGGCCCCTTGGCCCAGCCCACCAAGCTGCTGCTCATGCCGGCCCTCGCACTGGCCGTTGTGTGGGGCATTGGCTCCATCTCCCGGCAGCAGCTCCGCGGAGGTCCCGGCCTGCTGCTGTTGGCCCTGCTGTTTTCCTGGCTGGGCGACGGCGCCGGCACCTTCTTCCCCTTCGCCCCGACACTGCCGCTGATGCTGGCATTCTTTGGCGTGGCCCACCTTTGCTACATGCGCTTGTTCTGGCGCCGCCTGGCACTCCGCAGGATCCCGTGGTGGGCGCTCATCTACTCCGCCTGGTATGTGGGGCTGCTGTGGTTCATGTGGCCGCGCACCGGCTCACTGGCCCCCGCCGTGGCCGTCTATGGCGTGGTCCTTGCCGGCACGGCGGTCCTGTCCACACGCTGCAATCCCCTCGTCGTGTGGGGCGCGGCGCTGTTCCTTGCTTCCGATTCCATCCTGTCCTTCACCCTCTTTGCCCCGGAGCTCATGCCGGGCTTCGCAAAGGGCGCCGTCATGGCCACCTACACGGCCGGGCAGGGGCTCATCGCGGCGGGCGCGCTGGCGCACCCGGCCGGACGCCGCCGTCGAACATCTCCCTGAAACGGGGTCCCGGCAGCCGCTTTCCAGGGAACGCCGCCCCTGAGCATCACGCCCTGCCATCCCGCGAGCCCGACGCCATCGCAGCCCTTAGGGGCAAGCGGCAGCGGGCTGCGCCGCGGTCTCCACCGGCGTGGGTCGGGTGGGGGTTAGGGTGGTGCCATGAGCCATGTAGCTGCCTCCGGCATCCCCTGCACCTTCACCGTCGATGCCCTGCTGTTCGACCTCGACGGGACGCTGATCGACTCCACCCCTGCCACCGAGCGGGCGTGGCTCACGTGGGGCGAGCGGATGGGGCGGAAGTCGCACGCCGGTGCGGGCAGCCAGTTGACCTTCTTCGGCTCATCGGCCGGCTCTTCATGCTGCAGGTACACGGTGAGCGAGCCGTCTTCGCCGTACTCGATGCCCTCCGTGCGGTCGCCGATTGAGTACCGGTCGATGGGCCTTTGCGTGCGGCAACGGCGACATCAAGGTGGGCGGCTTCCTCAAGCCCCCTCTGCCCGCCAAGGAGGCCCGCGGCCAGCGCGGCAGCGTTCGCGGGCGTGCTGCCCAGCTCAGCCAGGTACGGTGCGACAGTTGGTACCGGACCCGGGAACGGGGCGCATCGCCTCGACTTGGCCCGGCAGCACCATTGGCTGCGTGGACCGTACCCGCGCACTCCAACCGTCGGAGTTCTTATTGGGCGCCTAAGCCTTGACTTGATTTTATGACAAACAAAAAACCGCTCAAACACTGGGTATTCCCAGCGTTTGAGCGGTTTTGCATCGGTCGGGCTGACAGGATTTGAACCTGCGACCCCTTGACCCCCAGTCAAGTGCGCTACCAAGCTGCGCTACAGCCCGATTGTCCGGCCTTGGAAATTATCTCCCTTGGCTGAACCACCGGAAAAAGTTTACCCCATATTTTCTGGCCGTTTGACCACTTTTGATGTGATGGCCATCTCACCTCCCGCCCGGTCCGGAATCCGGGCGGGAAACAAGGTCCGCAGGCTACTTCTTCTTGCTGCGCTTTTCGCGCACGCGCATGCTGACCTCAATGGGAGTGCCCTCGAAACCGAACGTCTCACGCAGGCGGCGCGTGATGAAGCGGCGGTACCCGGCATCCAGGAAGCCGGTGGTGAACAGCACGAACTTCGGCGGCCGGTTGGAGGCCTGCGTGCCAAAGAGGATGCGGGGCTGCTTGCCACCGCGGACGGGGTGCGGGTGCTCGGCGACCAGCTCGCCCAGGAACGCGTTGAGGCGGCCCGTGGGGATGCGGCGGTCCCAGTTTTCCAGGGCCAGGTCCAGGGCGGGCACCAGCTTGTCCTTGTGCCAGCCGGTCTTGGCCGAGATGTTCACGCGCGGGGCCCAGTCAACGTGCGCCAGGTCCGTCTCGGTTTCGCGCTCCAGGTACTTGCGGCGCTCGTCATCCATGAGGTCCCACTTGTTGTACGCCAGCACCAGGGCGCGCCCGGACTCAATGGCCAGCTGCAGGATGCGCACATCCTGCTCGCTCAGCACTTCGTCAACGGCCAGCAGCACCACGGCCACCTCGGCCTTCTCCAAGGCCGTCTGGGTCCGCAGCGAGGCGTAGAAGTCTGCGCCCTGCTGCATGTGCACGCGGCGGCGGATGCCGGCGGTGTCCACGAAACGCCAGGTGCGTCCGCCGAGCTCGATCATTTCGTCCACGGGGTCGCGGGTGGTTCCGGCGACGTTGTCAACAACCACGCGCTCGGAACCGGCCAGCTTGTTCAGCAGCGAGGACTTGCCCACATTGGGGCGCCCAATCAGCGCGATGCGCCGCGGTCCGCCGGAACGTTCCAGGCCGGCGACGGCCGAGAACTCCGGCAGGACCTCCATGACACGGTCCAGCATGTCGGCCACGCCGCGGCCGTGCACTGCCGAAACGGGGAGCGGCTCGCCCAGCCCAAGGCCCCACAGCATGGCTGCGTCGGCTTCCTGGACGAGGTCGTCAATCTTGTTGCCGACCAGGATGACCGGCTTCTTGGACTTGCGCAGCATGCGCACGATGGCCTCGTCGGAGGAGGTGATGCCCACGATCGCGTCCACCACCAGGAGCACGGCGTCTGCCATTTCGACGGCGATTTCCGCCTGTTCGGCAACCCGCAGGTCGAGGCCGCGGGCATCCCGCTCCCAGCCGCCGGTGTCCACGAGGGTGAACTGGCGCCCGTTCCATTCGGCGTCGTACTGCACGCGGTCGCGCGTGACCCCGGGGGTGTCCTCAACGACGGCTTCGCGGCGGCCCAGGATGCGGTTCACCAGGGTGGACTTGCCCACGTTGGGCCGGCCCACAATGGCGAGCACAGGGTTCTGCCGCGTCGGGTCCCAGGTGGATCCGTCGTCGAACTCGCCGGAGAGCAGCGCGGCGTCGGCGTCATCCAGCTCGTAGTTCGCCAGGCCCGCCAGAAGCCCGGCAGCCCGCGCGTCGGCGTCCTCATCGGAGATCTCCGCCAGCCGCTCAGCGATCTGGTCGGTGCCGGTGGGCACGTAGTCCTGGTCGTCGCCTGGTGTGGCTGACTTGTTCTCGCTCATTGTTGCTGTCCTTTGTGCTTTGAAGATAGGTCATCGTCCGCAGGCAAATCCTGCCCTGTTGCGGTCTGGGCGCCGGCTATGTGGGCCGCCAGCCGAAGGCGGATTGTCTCGGTTGCTCTGTCCATTGAAACACGCCCGGAAACTCCCGGCTCGCGTGTCAGGGTGAATGGTTCACCAAACACCACGTGCAGCTTGCGCCGCGGTGCCGGAATTGTGTCGCGGTGTTCGCCGGTGCGCCGGGTGCCGAGGATCCCAACAGGCACGACGGCGGCGCCTGAGTTCAGTGCCAGCCACGCCACCCCGCCGTTCATGGTGGCGGCGTCCCCGGTCCCCCGGGTGCCTTCCGGCAGGATGCCCACGCAGTCGCCACGGTCGAGCACGGCCTTGGCCTGCTGCAGCGCGGCACGGTCCCCCTCCCTGTTGACGGGGATCTGGCCGGAGGCCTCCAGGACCCAGCCGAGAAATCCCTTGAACATGTCGTGGCGGACCATGACGTGCATGTGCCGGGGGCTGGCACCCACCATGACAGGGCCGTCAAGGTAGCTCAGGTGGTTGGCGGCAAACACCACCGGGCCCTGGGCCGGGACGTTTTCCCTGCCGGCCACGGCAGTGTTGTAGACCACATGGTCAAGAACCCTTCCCAGGGGCCTGCTCCAGCGGGTTTTCCAGGCCGGCGGTGCGCCCTTCAAAACCCGCAGGGACTTGTTGCTTGCTCCCACTTACGCCGGTCCCGCATGGACGGCCTGGCGCACGACGGCGATGACGGCGTCAACGGTCTGCTCAAAGTCCAGGTCGGAGGAATCCACCGTGTAGACGCCGTCGGCCGCCTGGTGGAAGTCCACCACCGTGGCGTCCTTGGCGTCGCGGGCCAGCACCTGCTCTGCGAGCTGCTCGGCGGTCTGGGTGCCGCCCAGCTGCAGGCCGCGGCGGCGCAGCCGGGCTTCCTCGCTGGCGGTGAGGATCAGGCGCGCCTCGGCGTCGGGAGCCACGACCGTGGTGATGTCGCGACCCTCCACCACGATGCGGCGGCCGTGCGCGGCAATGAGTTCACGCTGGCGGCGGACAAGTTCGGCACGGGCGCCCAAATTGGTGGCCACGGCGCTGACCGCCTGGGAAATCTTGGGTTCCCGGATCGCGTCGGTGACGTTGATCCCGTTGACCTTGAACAGTTCCGCGTCCGGAACCATGGTCTGTTCCATGTTGATGGTGCGGGCGGCAGCCTCGACGGCGCCGGCGTTTTCCAGGTTGATGCGCCCGTTCAGGCAGTGCCAGGCCACGGAGCGGTACATGGCGCCGGTGTCCAGGAACGCCAAGCCCAGCCTCCGGGCGACCTCCTTGGACACGCTGGACTTGCCGGAACCGGAAGGGCCGTCAACAGCCACCACGAGGGGGCGGCCCTGCCGCAGCGCGCGTTCGTCGGCGGCGTTGGCCGCCTGTGCCGCGTCTGTGCCGCCCGTAGTCGGGGTGTTAAGTTCGGCGTTGCTCATTGGATTACCTTCCAGCCACGTTCCATCAAATCCTCCACGAGCCCGGCCCGCTTGGCGGGCAGGACCGAAATCTCCACCATGCCCACCTGCAGCCCGGCCGAGTGGTCCATGCGCAGGTCCTCGACGTTGACGCCGATCTCGCCGATCTCCGTCAGCAGCCGGGCGATCTGGCCGGGCCTGTCATCGACCAGGACCGTGAGCCATGAATACTGCTGGGCGGGCCCGCCGTGCTTGCCCGGGATCCGGCTCTGCCCTTCGTTGCCCTCTGTCATCAGCTGCGCCAGGTCAAGCCGGGCGCCCGGTGCGGTGGGTGCGCTGAGCGTGTTGATCAACCGGTCAAGGTCGGCCCGCACGCCCTTCATGATCTCCAAAAGCTTCGGCGCGTTGGCGCCCAGGATCTGGACCCACAGCGAGGGGTCGCTGGCGGCGATGCGGGTGACGTCGCGCAGTCCGTTGCCGGCCAGGGACAGCGAGGACGACGGCGTTTCGGCCAGCCGGCTCGCCACCAGTGAGGCCATGACCTGCGGCAGGTGCGAAACCAGGGCCACGGCGCCGTCGTGTTCGTCCGGGGTGAAGCGGAACACCACCGCATCCAGGTCGATGGCCAGCGAATGCGCCACCTTCACGGCCCGCGCGCTGCTGGCTTCCGATGCGCACAGCACCCACGGCATCGAGTTGAACAGTTCCCCGCGCGCGGCCGCCGGCCCGGAAAGCTCCCGCCCGGCCATGGGGTGTGTGCCCACGTAACGGCGCAGGTTGTCCTGCGGCAGACCGTCCATGCCCTGCAGTTCGGCCAGGATGGCGCCCTTGATGCTGGCAATGTCCACCACGACGGCGGACGGGTATTGCAGGAGGGCAGCTGCCACAACCTGGGCGGTGACGTCTGGCGGCGCCGCGACAACGACCAGCTGGGGCGCCAGGCCTTCAGTTTTGCTGAAGGCGCGCCCGGCACCGATGTCGACCGCGACGGCCTGGGCCGTGGGCGAGGGGTCGGAGACCACCACGTCGATGCCGCGGCCGCGCAGCCCCAAACCAATGCTGGCCCCCAGCAGCCCGCTGCCAAGGACCAGCACAGGCCCGCTCAAGTGCGAAGGATTCATGGGACTGCTTACATCCCCACGTCTGAACGGAGGTAACCCACCTCGTGGCGTCCCAGCATGCGGATGCTGCCCTGGCGCTGGTCGCCCAGTGCGATGGGGCCAAACTTCACGCGGACCAGCCGCTCCACGGGGTAGCCGACGGCGTCGAACATGCGGCGCACGATGCGGTTCTTCCCGGAGTGCAGGACAACTTCAGCCAGGACGTGGCCCGGGGTGGAGTCGACCAGGCGGAAGGAATCGACCTTCTGCCAGCCGTCTTCCAGTTCCACGCCGTCCTTGAGCTGGGCCCCGACACCGTGTGCCATCGGACCGCGGACCTGGACCAGGTAGGTCTTGGGGATGCCGTACTTGGGGTGGCTGAGGCGGTTGGCGAGTTCGCCGTCGTTGGTCAGCAGCAGCAGGCCCTCGGTGTTGGTGTCCAGGCGGCCCACGTGGAAGAGGCGCTCATTGGTCTGGCGCTTCTTGAGGTAGTCGCTGATGCACGGGCGGCCCTCAGGGTCTTCCATGGTGGAGACGACGCCGCGGGGCTTGTTGAACACCATGTAGACCATGTTGTCGTTGGTCTGGATGGTCATGCCGTCCACCACGATCTCCACGGCTTCAGGATCCACGCGCAGTCCGAGCTGGTTGACGGTGATGCCGTCGACCTGGACGCGGCCTTCCAGGATCATGTCCTCGCACAGGCGGCGCGAGGCCACGCCTGCCATGGCCATGACCTTCTGCAGGCGCACGCCCTCGGCGTTGTGGATGTCGATGTCATCCGTGGTGCGCTCGGGGCGGCGGTTCTGCTCGGTGGGGCGGTTCCTGACCGGCTTGACCGTGCGGCCGTACTGCTCGTTCTTGAACGGGCGGGCGCCTGTCTGGCTCGGCTTGCGCGTCCCGGACTTCGGCGCACCGGACTTGAAGCCGCCGGACTTCGGCGTACCGGACTTCGGCGTACCGGAGCGGGGCTTGCCACCTCGGGGCTGGTTCTTGCCGGAAGAGCTCCCGGAGCGGGGCGAGCTTGTCATTGTGTAATCCTTAAAGTGCTAAGTGTTGTGGTCGTGCTGAAAGTGTGAATCGTTTTGGCTTGATCGGTCCGGCAGGGCCGTTCCGTCCGCACCCGGTCGGCTGGTCGTCCGGCCGGATGTGCCCTAGCCGTCGGAATAGTTGAGGTCTTCGAGGTTTTCCAGGCCGGGCAGGTGAGGGGCGATCTTTGGCAGTTCATCCACGCTCCCCAACCCCAGCCGTTCCAAAAAGTACGCCGTGGTCCGGTACAGGAATGCCCCGGACACCGGGTCGGTGCCCACTTCCTCAATCAGCCCGCGCTGGGCAAGCGTCCTGACCACGGAGTCCACGTTGACGCCGCGAATGGCGGAAACGCGGGCCCGTGACACCGGCTGGCGGTAGGCAATCACCGCCAAGGTTTCCAAGGCCGCCTGCGTGAGCCGGGCCGTCTGGCCGTCCACAACAAACTGTGACACGATCTCGGCATACGCGGGGCGTGAATAAAAACGCCAACCCCCGGCGAGTTGCCGAAGTTCGAATCCGCGGACCGGTACAGTGCCACCTTCCCTAGTATAACCGTCATACTCCCTTGCCAGTTCGTGCAATAGCTCACGTATGGCGGGTGCGGGGACAGCGGTGACTGCCGCCAGGGCCTCCTCCGAAACCGGCTCGTCCACCACCATTAGCACCGCTTCAAGGGCGGCCTTCACCCCAGCGGTGTCCAGGTCCTCAATTGCCACGGGGGCCCCCTTCGTCGTCAAAGTCACTTTCCACGGCCGCCTGCGGTGCCGCCCCGGGGTTCCAGCGCACCAGCAAGTCCCCGAGCGGGTTGGGCTGGTCAAAGGAAATAAGTTGGTCGCGGAACATTTCCAGCAGCGCCAGGAAGCGGGCGATCACCACCATGGAGGAGTCGGCGTCGGCCGTCAGCTCGGCGAAGGAAAGGGCGTCGCCTTCCTGGAGCGTCACCATCATCAGGGCCGACTGGTCCTTGACGCTGACCGGGGCCGAATGCAGGTGCGCCAGGCCCACCTCCGTGCTGGGAGCCTCCTTGGCTTCCATGGCCTTGGCGGCCATCTGTGCAAATTCCTGCGGGGTGTGGCGCCAGACAAGCTCCGGCAGCAGGGCGGCGAAGTGGGGTTCCAGCCCCACCTGGCGGGGGAAGCGCCTGGCCTCGCGGTCGAGCTCGGCACCCATCAGCGCCGCAACTTCCTTGAAGGCCTTGTATTGCAAAAGCCTGGCGAAAAGGAGGTCACGTGCCTCCAGGAGGGCAAGGTCGTCGTCGTTCTCCACCTCGCCGGCGGGCAGCAACCGGGCAGCCTTCAGGTCCAGGAGGGTGGCCGCCAGCACCAGGAATTCGCTGGCCTCGTCGAGCGCCCACTCCTCGCCGAGTTCCTGCAGCGCCTTGAGGTAGCTGATGAACTCATCGGTGACGGTGGCGATGGCCACGTCCGTGATGTCCATTTCATGCTTGGCGATCAGGCCCAGGAGCAGGTCGAAGGGCCCGGTGAAGTTTTCCAGCCGGACTTCAAAGAGCCTTTTCGCTTCCGGCTCTGCCGCGATCCCCGCGGCCTGTGGCGCCTGCGTCAAGTTAGGGTGAACCGCCGCGGGCGATCAGTTCCTTGGCCAGCCGGCGGTAGGATTCGGCACCCTGGTGGTTGGCGGCGTAGGAAATGATGGGTTCGGCGGCCACGGAGGCGTCGGCGAACTTGATGGTGCGCTTGATGACGGTCTCAAAGACCTTGTCGCCGAAGGCCTCCACGAGGCGGGCCAGGACCTCGCGGGCGTGAAGGGTGCGGGCGTCGTACATCGTGGCCAATACGCCGTCGACCTGCAGGCCCGGGTTGAGGCGGTCCTGGACCTTGTCGATGGTCTCCACCAGCAGTGCAACGGCGCGCAGGGCAAAGAATTCGCAGATCAGGGGGATGATGACGCCGTGGGCCGCAGTGAGCGCGTTGACTGTCAGCAGGCCGAGCGAGGGCTGGCAGTCAATGAGCACGACGTCGTAGTCATCCTCCACCTTGCGCAGCGCGCTGGCCAGCACCTGCTCCCGGGCAACCTCGTTGACCAGCTGGACCTCGGCAGCGGAGAGGTCAATGTTGGCCGGGAGGATGTCAATGTTCTCCACCTCGGTCTGGATGATGGCATCGCGGATGTCCACCTTGCGGTCCATCAACACGTTGTACACGGTCAAGTCCAGCTCGTGCGGGTTGGTGCCCAGCCCGGCGGACAGCGCACCCTGCGGGTCAAAGTCCACAAGCAGCACGCGGCGGCCCTGTTCGGCGAGTGCCGCGCCAAGGTTGATGGTGGAGGTGGTCTTGCCCACCCCGCCCTTCTGGTTGACCATGGCGATGATTCGGGCCGGCCCGTGCGATGCCAGCACAGGGGGGTCGGGGAATTCTGTCAGGGGACGCCCCGTGGGGCCCAGTACATCCTCGCCGGCAAGTGCCGTTGCGCCCTGCTCGTTACTCACCTGTCAGTCCACGCTTTCATCAATTCCCGCTGCTTCATCAATCCACACTGCCCGTCCGGCAGCATCGTCTCGACGCTGCCGTGCACTACGTTACCGGTTGCGGCGTGCATGTTTTGGACATTTGCCCCGGACCGGCCGTGAGCCTTGACCTTCAAGCTGAGGCTGAACGTTGCCGCGCGCCTATACTTTGCAGTGATGAGCAAAGCTACCAGACCCTCTCCCAAAACACCTCCGAGGCAGCCGGATGTGGTCCGTGCCGAGAAACTGCAGGCCGGCTATTCAGGCAAGGCCGTGTGCGGAGTGGTGAGTTTCAGCGTGCACGCCGGCCAGTCGATGGCCCTGGTGGGACCCAACGGGGCCGGCAAGTCCACCGTGGTAAAAACCGTGGTGGGCCAACTCGAGGCCGTGTCCGGCAGCACACTGGTCAACGGCGCCGAAGTGGACGACCGCACCCTGGACTTCCGCCGCGAGGTTGCCGTGGTCTTTGACGATGACGCCTTTTTCCCTGCCCTGACCGTGGAGGAGCACCTGGCCATCGTGGCCGCCGGGCACGGGGTGGAGGACGTGGAAGAAGTCATAGCCTCGGAGCTGGATTTCTTCGGACTCACCGCCCAGGCCAAGTCCCGTCCCTACAACCTCTCCTCCGGCCAGCGCCGGCGCATGCTGCTCGCCTCGGCGTTTGTTCGACCCCGCTCCCTGCTGGTCCTGGACGAACCCGAGCAGCGCCTCGACACGTCGATGCGCCACCGCCTTGCAGCCCGGCTGCGCGCCGAGGTGGATGCGGGGCTGGCGCTCCTGGTCGTGACGCACGACCCCGACTTCCTTTCCGCCGTGGCCACCAAGGCCCTGTTCATTGCCGACGAGGTCCACGCCATGACGCCGAAGCAGGCGGCCGTGGCTATCGCCTCCGAGAACCCGCACGCGGACTGACCCGTGACCTTGAAGATCAACGAGCGCTTCAGCGCCAGGGAAATCCGCCAGTACACGTTCCGCGCCGGACTCAGCCGCACCGAGGGCGGGCTCATGGAGCTCGTCTCCGAGGTCTACACCTCCATCCTGGGCGCGCTGACCCTGCTCACCATGGCCGGGGCGCTCATTGTGGCGCTGCGGCACAGCCTGGGTGTCGGCGACGTGTCCGCCCTGGCCGCGTCCGCCGTCGCACCCGGATTTCATTCCGTCACCCTCCTGCAGGCCAGCGCCACGGTCCTGCTGACCCTGGCCGCGTCGCTGCTGGCCGTGGAGATGACAATGGGGCCGGTGGCGATGACGCTTCCGCAGACGGCCTGGTGGCTGGGCCTGCCGGTCCGGCGCCGCGGATTCATCCAGCCCGGCTTCCTGAAGTCAATGCTGTGGCCGTCCATTGCGGCCGTGATGGTGGTGCTGCCGATGGCACTGGGCATGGCCGCCAACCCCACGTCCGGGAACCTGGCCCTGTCGGTGCTGTGCGGACTCGGCCTGGCATGGCTGCTGTACGGAATTGCCGGCTGGTGCCAGGTCACCGGCTCGGGCGCGTGGCTGAAGAAGGCCATGGGCGCCATCACGCTGCTGGCACCGCTGACCCTGGTGGCCACGGCCCTGTACAACAACGTGGCCGGCACACAGGCAGTGACCGGCCAGCAGACCGCCTGGCTGGAGTACCTCCCCACCAGCTGGCCGCTGCTGGTGGCCGACGGCGCAACCTGGCCGCTGCTCATGGTGGCCCTTGCCTTGGGGTTGCTGGCGCTGGTGTACCTGAACCTCGAGCGGATCACAACGGTGGCCCTCAAGGAGAGCGCGGCGGCGGGCGCCTACGCTGCGAGCTCGCTGCTGTCGATGGACGCCACGGAGCTGTCGCGGTCGCTGGGGGCGGGGCAGTCCAGCAGCAACAGCAAGGTGCGCCTGCCCATGGTGTTCCGCCGCGGCACGGCGCTTGCTCGCAGCGTCAAGACCCTGGCCAGCACCCACGCCACAATGGCGCTGCGCTCCCCCGGCGCGCTGCTGCGGGTGCTGGTGCTGGCCGCCATTCCGGCGTCGCTGGCTTCCGTTGAGTTCCTGGGCAACGCCATCCTGATCGCCGTCGCCGTATATCTGTGCGCGTATTTTGCGGCCACGTCCATGGGAGCCACGGCCCGTTTCGCCAACGGCAACCCCGCCGTGGACATGCTCATGCCGCTGCCGGCGAAGACCGTGCGGCAGGTGCATTTCATCGTCCCGGGTGTGGCGATGACCCTGTGGGCCGCCACGGGTTTTGGCCTGCTGCTGGCGCTCGGCGTGGGCTCCCCCGCACTGCTGGTTCTGGCCGTCTTGGCCGGGCCGGGATTGGGTGCCGCCACGCTGCGTGCCGGCTTCCGTCCGGCACCGGACTGGAACATGCCGGCCGTGGCGACCGCCTCCGGCCCCATTCCCACGGGCGCCATCCGCGCCTTCCTGGTGGGTCCGGACCTGACGCTGATCGTGCTGCTGCCGGTGCTGATCTGCCTTATCTCCGGAGGCGTACCCTCCATCGCCTTCCCCATCCAGCTGACGCTGACGTGGCTGGCGTTGCTCTGGGGCACGCACATCCGCAAGCCCAAGTCCGCGGGCGACGGCGGCATGTTCGGCATGCCGGCACCCGGAACCGCGGGGGCTGGGGGCAAGTAGCTGCGGCGGGCGGCCTAGGCCCTGGGCGGTGCCGTCGAGTCCCTGATGACGAGCTCGGTCGCGAGCTCGACGTGCGGCGAGTCGAGCACGTCGCCGTTGGCGAGGCGCAATACCGCCCGCAGGGCTGCCCTTCCCATTTCCTGCAACGGCTGGGCCACCGAGGTGAGCCTGGGAAGGGTCTGTTCCGTCAGCGGAGTGCCGTCAAAGCCCACCAGACTCAGGTCATCGGGGACCCGGATGCCCTGGAGCCGGGCCTCCTCCAAGACGCCCAGCGCGGTGGCATCGCACCCTGCAAAGATTGCCGTGGGCGGCTCGTCAAGCGCAAGGAGCTCCCGCGTGCTGGCAAGGCCGAATGCCTGGCTAAAGTCGCCGGAGAGGATGTACTCGGGCCGCGAAGGAATACCATTTCCCATGAGCGCCGCAAGGTAGCCGTGGAGCCGGGCCACACTGCATTCCGCGCCGCCGGGGCCGCCGAGGAAGGCAATCCTGCGGTGGCCCAGGGAAATCAAATGCTCGGCTGCAGCCTTGCCGCCGGCCCAGTTTGTGGCCCCGACACTGACATATCCCTGGCCCGGTGGATTTAACGGGTCGATCACCACCACGGATATGTTGCGCTGCTGGAACGCCTCGAGCTGCTGCCTGGTCAACTCGGAGGTGACGAGTATGAGTCCATTTCGTCCTGACTCGACCATCCGTTGGGCCCACTCCACATGGTTGGCCCGGTGCAGCTTTGCGGGAGTGATGTTGCCAACCACCACGTCAACATCCTCAGCCGCGGCGCAATCGAGGATGCCGGTGAGCAATTCCATGGAGTACGAGGTGTTGGTCCCGTCGATGACAAGGTCAACCATGGCCGGACCGGCAGACCTGGCCCGCCGCTGCATGGGAGATTGGTAGCCCAGTTCCACCAGGGCAGCTTGCACGCGCGCCCGGGTCGCCTCCGCAACATCGTCCCGGCCGTTGATCACCTTGGACACCGTGGGCGCCGAGACCCCAGCAAGGGCGGCAACCGTCGCAAGTACCGGCTTCATCGTCGACCCCCTTTTTTGATACAGCCTATTTTGACACACGGCCGCATCCGACCGTTCGAAATATTTCAGTTCTTGAAGTGTGAAGCAATAGTCAACACCCCGTCAAGTTCTTCGCAATTAAGGGTTGACGTGTGATGTCAATCACCGATATGTTCTATCCAATCGCAGAATTAGTTGCGAAATATTTCGAGTGGGCCGGTACGGCATCTGTCCTTGCGACGGCCTTAACACCATCCCTGCCTCGGCACCTTTTCAATGGAGATAAGAATGAAACCGAACCCAACCACACGCAGGTCCTTCCTGACTCTCGCCGGACTGGCGCCCCTGGCCGTCTGGGGTCTGGCGGCCTGCGGCACCTCGGGCCCGGGCGGCAGCACCGGCGGGGCGGGATCTGCCAGCATGTGGTCGCTGACCGGGGCCCCCGGCGAGACCATCCGCAAGACCTCGATCGATGGATTCAACAAGGCCAACCCGGACAACCAGGTCAAGCTCACCTTCTTCCAGAACGACGCGTTCAAGACGAAGATCAAGACCGCAATAGGCGCCGGCGAAGCCCCCACCATGATCTACGGGTGGGGCGGCGGCGGGCTCAAGGCTTACGCGCAGGCCGAGCAGGTTCTCGACCTGACCGACTGGCTGGCGGAGAACCCCAAGGTCAAGGACCGGCTCTTCCCCTCGGCCTTCGGCGCGGCAACAGTGGACGACAAGATTTACGCAATGCCCAATGAGACGGTCGCCCCCATCATCTTCTTCTACAACAAGGAACTCTTTGACAAGGCCGGGGCCCAGCCACCCAAAACCTGGGATGAGCTGCTCGCCCTGGCCAAGACGTTCAATGATCTGGGCATCGCCCCGATTTCACTCGCCGGCCAGTCCCGCTGGACGTCGATGATGTGGCTCGAGTTCATGTTTGACCGGCTGGGCGGCCCCGAGGTGTTCAACGACGTCTTCGCCGCAAAGGAAAACGCCTGGTCGGCCCCGGCGGCCATCGAGGCCTTGACGAAGGTCCAGGAACTGGTCGCCGCCAACGGTTTCATCAAGGGCTTCTCCTCCATTACCGCTGATTCCAATGCCGACCAGGCCTTGCTGTACACGGGCAAGGCGGCCATGATGCTCCACGGCGCCTGGACCTACGGAAGCATGAAGAACGACGGCGACGGGTTCGTCCAGGACGGCAAGCTCGGCTGGTTTGACTTCCCCGCTTTCGAGGGTGGCAAGGGCGATCTGACGAACACTGTCGGCAACCCGGGCCAGTACATGTCCATCTCAGCCAAGGCCAGTGCCGAAGATCAGGCCACCGCCAAGAAGTACTTTGCGGAAGGGATGCTCGATGACGCGGAGGTCACCGCCTGGATCGCCTCCGGTGCCGTGCCGATCGTCACCGGCATCGAGGACCAGCTGGCAGCCACGGACGACAAGGATTTCCTCACGTACGTCTACAACACGGCCAAGAACGCCGCCAATTTCCAGCAGTCCTGGGACCAGGCGCTGAGCCCCACTGCCGCCGAGGCACTCCTGAACAACATCGACCAGCTGTTCACCAAATCAATCACGGCCGAGCAGTTCGCGAAAAACATGAACGCGACCCTTGGCCAATGAGCACCGCCATGACTGTTGCGGAGCGGGGCGGAGTGGCGACGGCGCGCAACCGCCGGAAGGGCAGCCCGTCCGATAAACGCCTGGACAGCCGGCAGGGCAGGCAGCAGGGAAGCAGCACAACGACGGGCCCGTTGAACTGGCTTGTCGTGCCGGCGCTGGTCATCTTCCTGGTGTTTGCCGTCCTGCCCCTGGCAGGGGTCCTGCTGTTGAGCTTCACCAACTGGGATGGCATCGGCTCCATCACGTTCGCCGGGGTTGCAAACTGGCTGCGGGCCTTTGGCGATCCAACCATGTACCACGCGCTGTGGCTGACATTCCTGATCATGGCACTGACCTGGATCATCCAGACACCCATCAGCCTGCTGCTGGGCACCTTCACCGCCGGCACACAAAAGTACCGTGCACTCCTGGCCGTGCTGTATTTCCTGCCCCTGCTGCTGTCCTCGGCGGCGATTGCCATCGCCTACAAGGCCCTGTTGGACCCAAACTTCGGGCTGGCCGCAGGACTGCATATGCCGTTCCTGGCACAGGACTGGCTGGGGCAGCCCCAGCTGGCCCTCGGCGTCGTGATCTTTGTTGTCTCGTGGCAGTTCATCCCCTTCCACACGCTGATCTACCAGGGCGGCGTGCGCCAGATCCCAAAATCGCTGTATGAGGCGGCATCCATCGACGGGGCCGGACGCGTCCAGCAGTTCTTTTTCATCACGGTGCCGCAGCTGAAATACACCATCATCACCTCCTCAACCCTCATGGTGGTGGGCGCGGTGACCTACTTTGACATGATCTTCGTGATCACCGGCGGCGGACCTGGCAATGCCACCCGAAACCTGGCCCTGGACATGTACCTGACGGGATTCAAGGCCAACCAAATGGGCCAGGCAAGCGTCACCGCCGTCATCCTGGTGGTGCTGGGCCTCAGCATCGCCCTGTGGCTGCAGCGGCTGGGCGGCAAGGACAAAAACGGCAGCCAACTGGAAGGCATGTAACCATGACAACAACTCTTCCCGCGACGGCGGCTCCCACCCGGGAAACTCCGAGGCCGGCCAGCCGTGCCGGCGCCCGGCTGCGCAGGCTGAACCTGCCGGCGGGTGCGGCCGGCTGGATCTGGCTGGCAATCATCATCATCCCCATCTACTACATTCTCATCACCTCATTCAAAAGCCAGGCCGGATACTTCAGCCAAAACCCGCTGGCCCTGCCCAGCGAACCAACGCTGGACAACTACAAGATGGTGCTCGCCAACGACTTTGGCCGGTACTTTCTCAACAGCGTCATCGTCACTCTCGGAGCCACGGTGCCGGCCGTCGCCTTTTCGTTCATGGCTGCGTTCGCCATCGTGCGGGGCAACAACCGCTTCCTGAAAAGTGCCAACACCTTGTTCCTGATGGGCCTGGCAATTCCGCTGCAGGCCACGATCATTCCGATCTACCTGATGATCATCAAGCTGCACCTTTACGACAGCCTGCTGGCGCTGGTGTTGCCCTCCATTGCGTTCGCCATCCCCTTGACAGTGTTGATCCTGTCCAATTTCATTCGGGACGTGCCCAACGAACTATTCGAATCCATGCGCCTGGACGGCTGCAGCGAATGGCAGACCATGTGGCGCCTGGCGCTGCCACTGACCAAGCCGGCCATCGTCACGGTGTCGATCTACAACGGGCTGGGCGTCTGGAACGGCTTCCTCCTGCCGTTGATCCTCACCCAAAGCCCGGAACTGCGGGTTCTGCCGCTGGCACTGTGGAGCTTCCAAGGCCAGTATTCGGTCAACATTCCGGCCGTGCTCGCCTCTGTCGTGCTGACCACGCTGCCCATTCTGGTGCTCTACATCATCGGCCGCCGCCAACTGGTCAGCGGACTGACCGCCGGATTCAGCAAATAACCGCCACCCCGCACCAACCCCCGAAGGAAAACCTGAATGTCACAACAATCTCCTCCCGCCCTGCGGGTGGGCATGGCCGGCTACGCGTTTATGGGCGCCGCCCACTCGCATGCCTGGCGCACAGCGCACCGCTTCTTTGACCTGCCCCTCACCCCGGAACTGACGGCCATCGCCGGACGCAACCGGTCCGGCGTCGAACAAGCCGCCCGGCGCATGGGCTGGGGCTCCGTGGAAACCGACTGGCGGGCCCTCATTGAACGCGATGACATCGACCTGATCGACATCTGCACACCCGGCAACACGCATGCGGAAATCGCCATTGCGGCGCTGCAGGCGGGCAAGCATGTTCTCTGCGAGAAGCCGCTGGCCAACAGCGTGGCCGAGGCGCAGCACATGGCGGCCGTAGCGGAAGAGGCCGCCAGAAGCGGCGTGTTTGCCATGTGCGGATACTCGTACCGGCGCACCCCTGCCCTCGCGTTGATGAAACACATGGTCCAGGACGGCCGGCTCGGGGCCATCCGCCAGGTCCGGGCCCAGTACCTGCAGGACTGGCTCTCCGATGAAAACGCGCCGCTGACCTGGCGGCTGGATAAGGCCAAATCCGGCTCAGGCGCGCTGGGCGACATCGGCGCCCACAGCATCGACGCCGCCCAGTTCGTCACCGGACTGGACATCACAGGAGTTTCGGCCCTCCTGGAAACATTCACCCGTGAACGGCCCGTGGGCGGGGACCTGGTGGGCCTCGGCGGGCACGGCGACGTCTCGGCCGACACGGCCCGCGGCCCGGTCACCGTGGATGATGCAGCACTTTTCACTGCCAGGTTCGACGGCGGCGCGATCGGCGTGTTTGAAGCAACCCGCACCGCGCTGGGCCGGAAGAACGCCATGCGCCTGGAGGTCAACGGCACCCTCGGCTCCCTTGCCTTCGATTTTGAGGACATGAACTTTCTGCACTTCTACGACGGCACCGATGCCGAGGACGCCCGCGGCTTCCACCGCATCATGGTCACCGAGCCGGCCCACCCCTACGTGGGCAACTGGTGGCCGACGGGGCACGGGCTCGGCTACGAGCACGGATTCACGCACCAGGTGGTGGATCTCGTGAGGGCACTGGGCAGCAATACCCAGCCCACGCCGTCGTTCAGCGATGCGCTCGGCGTCCAAAAGGTGCTTGCCGCCGTGGAGGACAGCGCCGCCAACAACAGCCAATGGACAACAATCAAAGGAAACAACCCATGAGCACCAGGAGTGCACTCATCGTGCGCGGTGGCTGGGACGGACACCAGCCCGTCGAAGCCACCAACCTCTTTATCCCGCATCTGGAGGCCAGCGGCTTCGCCGTCCGGGTCGAGGAAAGCCCGGCCGTCTACGCGGACGCCGCCTACATGGCCACCGTGGACTTGATTGTCCAATGCAACACCATGACAACGATTGAACCGGCGGAGTTTGAGGGGCTGCGCGCCGCGATCGAGGCCGGCACCGGCATGGCCGGCTGGCACGGCGGCATCGCCGACTCCTACCGCAACAACTCGGACTATCTCCACCTGATCGGCGGCCAGTTCGCCTGTCACCCCGGAAAACACCCGGACGAGCGCACCGGCGGGCAGCCCGACAACTACGTCCCGTACACCGTGAACATGGCCCCGCCGGCCGCCACGCACCCCATCACCGAGGGCATCGGCGATTTCGACCTCGTCACCGAGCAGTACTGGGTGCTCTCCGACAGCTACATCGACGTCCTCGCCACCACCACCCAAAAAGTGCGCGAGTGGGATCCGTGGCACCGTCCGGTCACCTCCCCCGCCATCTGGACACGCCAGTGGGGCAAGGGCCGCATCTTCGTCGCCACCCCCGGCCACAATGTGGAAGTCCTGCAGGATTCGAACGTCAAAACGATCATCGAAAGAGGCATGCTGTGGGCCAGCCGCTAACAACCCGTTCCACCCCCGTGAACGTCGGCATTGTGGGCTGCGGCAACATCATTGCCCAGTACCTGGCCACGCTCCCGTCCCTGGACGCCCTCCGGCTTGTCGCCGTGGCCGACATCGACCTGCCGCGCGCCGAAGCCGTGGCCGCCGGCCTGCCTGGCGTGCGGGCACTGTCCGTTGCGGAGTTGATGGACGACGCCGGGGTGGACTTGGTCTTGAACCTCACCATCCCTGCCGCGCATGCGCAGGTGGCGCTGGCCGCCATTGCCGCCGGCAAGCACGTCTACGGCGAAAAGCCACTTGCCGCCACCACCGCCGAGGGCAGGCAGGTGCTTGACGCCGCCGCGGCGGCCGGGGTCATGGTCGGTTCCGCCCCGGACACGGTGCTGGGCACGGGAACGCAGACCGCCCGCAAGGCCATCGATGACGGGTTGATCGGCCGGCCCATCTCCGCAACCGCCACCATGATGTGCCCGGGGCACGAGCGGTGGCACCCGAACCCCGACTTCTACTATGTGCCCGGCGGCGGCCCGCTGCTGGACATGGGCCCTTACTACGTTTCGGCGCTCGTGACACTGCTGGGCCCGGTGGCCTCTGTCATCGGGGCGGCCAGCCACACCCGTAACGTGCGCACCATTGCCTCCGGCCCCCGCGCCGGGGAGGGCATTCCGGTCAGCACCGACACGCATGTCACGGGCGTGCTGGTCCACGAATCCGGAGCGCTCTCAACACTGGTGATGAGCTTTGACGCTGTCGCCACCCGGGCAGCCAACATCGAGGTGCACGGGGAAACGGGCTCGCTCATTGTCCCTGACCCGAACTACTTCGACGGGGACGTGCAGCTGCACAGGCTGGGCGGCGACGGCTGGGAGGTGCTGCCGGTGTCCGGGGGCTATGTTGATTCCGGCCGTGGCTGCGGTGTCCAGGACCTGGCACTGACGGCGCCGGGGCAGGAACCCAGGGCCGGCGGAAAGCTGGCCTTCCACGCCTTGGAAATCATGGAATCGGTGCTGCAATCAGCCCACACCGGGCAGGCCATTGCCATCACGAGCAGCTGCGCGCGGCCCGCGGCGGTCCCGTTGACCCGTGCGGCCGTGGCCGCGGCGTCCGCCGACGGCTGAGGACTGCGGGCGTCGGGGCACTGCCCCGGCGCTGCCGCTTGGCGGCCGGCCCGGTCGGCACACTGCATGGTTGGATCCATGAACTGTGCGCCCGGGCCGGCTTCTCTGTTTAAGCGCCACTGTTCAACGGCTCCCCTGCCGGGCCCGGAGGCAGAACGGCGCCATCGCAAGGCGGGTCCGCCGTGGGCCGTCATCAGAACCGGAAAGCGGCAGGGGCCGGGCTGATGCAGCGTCGGCGGAAAGGGGCATTTATGTGATGCTGCGTTGAGAAAAAACAACGATTAGGTGATGCGGCGTTGGGGGTGCCCCGTTCCTGCCGCCGCTCCGCCGCCGCCTACCCAGCAGACTCATCCGCCCAGCCGCTGTCGGCTACCTGCCGAAGACGGTGCGCTGCAGGAAGGCGTTGCGGAACTTCCCCTCCGGGTCCAGCCTGGCGGCCAGCGCCTTGAAGTCGTCAAAGCGGGGGTAGAGCGGTGCGAGGGAGGAGGCATCGGCGTCGAACACCTTGCCCCAGTGCGGCCGGGCGCCAAACGGGGCGAGCGCCGCCTCAACAACCTTCACGACTTCCTCCACTGCTGCCTGGTCGCGGAACCAGGTGAAGTGGAAGGCCACGGAGTCGCGGCCGCCCGCGGTGCTGAGCCAGAGGTCGTCGGCCGCCACGGAACGGATCTCGGCCACTTGCAGCAGGGGCGTGATGACGCCGCTGAGCCCGCGCAACGCAGTGATTGCCGCGACGGCGTGGACGCGGTCCACCAAATACTCCGACTGGATCTCTTCCCCTGCACTCGGCATGAATTCCATGCGGAAGTGCGGCAGCCGGTCCTGCCACTGACCAGGCAATCCCAGCTGCTCCGTGCAGTTCACTGCGCTCACTCCCGGCAACGGGTGCACCGCCTCCGCCGCCGCGCGGCCGCCAAGAAGCTCGGCCGGGTAGTCGGCGGTGCGCCCGTCGCCAATGCGCTGCTTGAACCAGGCCTGCCCCACCGTGTCCCCGCTCCAGTCGGTAAACAGGCTGACCGAGTAGGCACGGCCGGTCACGGCGTCGTAGTCGGCCAGCACCTGTGCCCACTCGACATCGCGGTAGACATGTTGCGCCACGATGAATGCCGGTTCAACGGCCAGCGTGACTTCGGTGACGATCCCCAGTGCGCCCATCCCCACCACATGGCCGGCAAAATCGGGGGTGTCCGCCCGGGTCACGGTGCGCAGTTCCCCCGTGCCGTCCACCAGCACAATCCGCACGACGGCGGCGGCCAGGTTTGCATTTCCGTCACCTGAGCCGTGGGTCGCCGTGGCAACGGCCCCCGCCACGGAGATGTGCGGCAGGGAGGCAAGGTTGGCCAGGGCAAGGCCACGCTCTGCGAGGGCCACGGCAAGCGTGCCGTAGTTGCTGCCGCCGCCCACCGTCACGGTCATGGCCTGTCCGTCAATGGCCAGCACGGGCGGCATCCGGTCCAGGGAGACCTGGATTCCGGTGGAGTCGGCGATGGCATTGAAGGAATGTCCCGACCCCAGCGCCTGGATGCACGAGGCGCCTCGCACCAGCGCCTGCAGCTCGCCCACGCTTTCGGGATGCCGCACTTCCGGTGCGCCGTAGCGGTAGTTGCCGGCCCAGTTGCGCTCCCGTTCACTGCGTACTGCCTGCTGCTGCGTCATGCGGTGCCTCTTTCACACGGTGCTAAAACTATTTTGATGTGACTCACAACATATCAAGTCCGGGCGCTCCGCACCAGCACCGCCGCAAGGAAATCCCTGAGCCTGCGCACCGTCTTTAATGAATGGTGCGCCTGCCTCGTTCCATGGGGCTGCAAATAATAATCATGGACAACCTCCCGGATCTCCTCACGGGTGTAGCCCTTCGTAATGGATGACATGGCCGGCTCCTTCAAAAGAATTGAATGACTCACAACCAGCCTGACGTAGAGGGCAACCCCAGGAGTGGCGCACCATTCCATCAAAACGGTGCGCAGGGGTGGGGTGGAATCCCCAGCCGCGGCATCAATCATGGTGCACGACGCCGCCAACGCGGGACCCAACCCATTGCCGGCACCATGCGCCATGACAAACGACGGCGGCAGCTGCCTTCGCGCTGGAAGGCACCTGCCGCCGTCGTACTGGGGGGAGAAAACCGCTACACGCCGGCCGCAACCCGGTCTGCATCCGCAGCGGCGGGCACGCCGCCGTGGTCGTCGAAGTCCAGGGAGGACTCGTCGAACGGCAGGGCGCCGGAGAGCACGGCGCGGGCCTGCGGCATGTCGATCTCATGCGTCCACTTGCCGATGAGCAGGGTGGCCACGGCGTTTCCGGTGAAGTTGGTGAGGGCGCGGCACTCCGACATGAACTTGTCGATGCCCACAACCACGCCCATGCCGTCCAGCAGCACCGGCTTGTGGGCGGCCAGGCCTGCGGCGAGCGTTGCCAGTCCGGCGCCCGTGACCCCGGCGGCGCCCTTCGAGGCGATGACCATGAAGACGAGGAGGCCGATCTGCTCGCCCAAGTTCATCGGCAGGCCCATGGCTGTGGAGATAAAGATGGAGCTCATGGTCAGGTAGATGGCGGTGCCGTCAAGGTTGAAGGAGTAGCCGGTGGGAACCGTAATGCCCACGACGGGCTTGGATACGCCTGCGTGTTCCATCTTGGCGATGAGGCGCGGCAGGGCGGATTCCGAGGAGGAGGTGGCAAAGATCAGCAGGTATTCCCGGGCCAGGTAGCGCATCAGGGAGAAGATGTTCAGGCCCGTGACCACTCGAAGGATGGTGCCGAGGATGATGATGATGAACAGGGCGCAGGTCAGGTAGAAGGCGCCCATGAGGACTGCCATGGAGCCGATGGCTGCCCAGCCGGTTGCACCCACGACAGCTGCGATGGCACCAAAGGCACCGATGGGGGCAACCCACATGATCATCATCATGATCTTGAACACGAGCTTCTGCAGTTGCTGGATGAAGTTCAGGATCGGCTCGCCCTGCTTGCCCATGGACTGCAGCGCGAAACCCACCATCAGGGCCAGCACCAGTGTGGGCAGTACGGGAATGTCGCCGGGAATCATCTCCAGCAGGAACTTCACCGTGCCGTTTTCCTGGGCTGCCGCCGCCTTGTCGTAGGGCTGGAGGTGCAGGCCGGAGCCGGGGTGGATGAGGTTGCCCACCAACAGGCCGATTGCGAGCGCCACGGTGGACATCGCCATGAAGTACAGCAGGGCCAGTCCGCCCACCTTGCCCACAGTGGCAGCCTTGGCGATGGAACCCACGCCCAGGGCAATGGTGCAGAAGATGATCGGGGCGATGATCATCTTGATAAGTGCAATGAACATGGTTCCCAACGGCTTCAACGCCTTGCCGAGCTCGGGCGCCAGCAGGCCGATCGCTGCGCCGAAAACGACGGCGGCGATGACGGCCACGTAGAGCCAGTGAGTCTTGTCCATCTTGCGGCGTGCGGGCCTGGCCTTGGCGGCGGAGCCTCCCCGTTGAGGGCTCATGGTCACTCCTGGTGGTTGTTGGTGATTAGCATTGGTGGGTGGCGTGCGATCCGCCTCACACAAGAATGCCCCCACGTGTGATCATCCTCACGGTTGTGTTCATATTGGTCGCACGAAAGGTTCATTATGTTGTGGCGCAGCTGGAGCATTGCCACCCGACTCTTCGCGGCCAACCTGGTTTTCGTCCTTCTGCTGGCCACCGGAATGGCTGTTGCGTTGGTGCTCGACGCCGGCAACCGCACCCATGAGCAGACCCGCCTGCGCATGGAGTCGGTGGCGATGGCGCTGGCCGATTCCCCCCTGGTGCTGGAGGCGGCGGACAGCCCGGACCCGTCCGCCGTGTTGCAGCCGTACGCCGAGTCCGTGATGCGCGATGCCAAGGTGGACTTTGTGACGTTCATGGACCCCGACGGCATCCGCTGGTCCCACCCAAATCCGGATGAGATCGGCCGGCCGTATGTGGGCTCCATCGCCCAGGCCCAGGCCGGGGAGGTGTACTCGGAAACAACCGCCGGCACCCTCGGACCGTCAGTGCGCGTCATCGCACCCATCGAGGATTCCTCGGGAACCGTCCATGGCATGGTGGCTGCCGGCGTGACGGTCAGCAACGTCCAGGAGCTGGTGGCGGCGCGGATGCCCGCCGTGCTGGCCCTCGCAGCCGCACTGCTTGGTGCCGGGTCGCTGGCCGCGTGGCTGCTGGGCCGCTACCTCAAGCGGGTGACCCTGGGGTGGGGGCCGAAGGAGCTGGGGCAGCTGTTTGTCTACTACGAGTCCGTGCTCCACTCCGTCCGGGAGGGCCTGGTGTTGGTGGACCGGGCAGGCCGCCTGGTCTTGTACAACGATCACGCCGCCAAGCTGCTTGGCCTGGCCGAGCCGCAGGCCGGGCCCGCCACCGGCAGGCCCGCGTTCACCACCGTTGACTCCCTCGACCTGCCCGACTCTCTGGGCGGGCTGCTGCGCAGCGGACGCACCGCAACGGACGAGGTCCATCTGGCCGGGGACCGGATGCTGGTGGTCAGCCAGCGCCCGGCGATCGTTCCCGGCAAGGCCGTGCCGTCGGGGACGGTGGTGACGTTGCGGGACCACACGGAGTTGACCCGCCTGGCCGGCAGCCTCAGCAGCACCGAAACGCTCGTGGAGGCGCTGCGCTCCCAAACGCATGAACACGCCAACCGGCTGCACGCCATCATCTCGCTCATCGAACTGGACCGGCCGACCGAGGCGCTGGAGTTCGCCGCGACAGACCATGCCGCGGCGGTTGCGATCGCGTCCGAGCAGGTGGGCTCCCTGGACGAGCCCTACCTGTCCGCACTGCTGTTGGGCAAGCAGGCACAGGCCGCCGAGCGCGGGGTGGCGCTGGACATCAGCGGTTCCGGCACGCTGCCACCCGGCACGTTGGATGCGCGGGAGCTTGTCACCCTCCTGGGCAACCTGGTGGACAACGCGATTGACGCCGCGGCCGGCCACTCCCCCGCACCCACGGTCTGGGCGGACCTTCTGGTGGCCGACGGCACCCTGACCATCACGGTCGCGGACAACGGTCCCGGACTGCCCACCACCGACCTGGACGTGCTCGGACGCATCGGCACCACCGGCAAGGAGTCCGTGGCCCCCGGCGGCCGCGGCTATGGGATCGCGCTGATCCGGCGCGCAGCGGCCGCCCTCGGCGGCACAGTCACAGGCGAGAACGACGGCGGCGCCGTCATGACCGCCGTCGTGCCGGTAACGCAAACAACGGCAGGCCAGCCAGGGGAAGGGCGGGATGGGTCATGAGCGCACACGAACGGATACGGGTGCTCGTGGTGGACGACGAGCCGATCGCCCTGGCCGCCCATGCCGACTATGTGCAGCGGCTGGACGGTTTTGAAGTGGCGGCGCAGGCCCACGGGATGGGTGCCGCGCTGGCAGCCATGCAGGACCCTGCGGTGGTGCCCGTCCACCTGGTCCTGCTGGACATGAACCTGACCGACGGGCACGGCCTGGACCTGCTGCGCCGCATCCACGGGCTGGGCATGGTGCCGGACGTCGTGGCCATTACGGCCGTGCGCGACGTCCACGTGGTGCGCTCGGCCATTGCGCTGGGCATCACGGCATACTTGGTCAAGCCCTTCACCTTTGCCGCGTTCAGGGAGAAGCTGGAGAACTACCGGAACTACCAGGCGGCCCTGGCGGACACGGCACACACATCCCAGGAAGCGATTGACAGGGCGCTGTCGGCACTGCGCCCCTCAGGGAAGGCGGCAATGCCCAAGGGCATGCTGCCGGAAACGCTGCGTGCCGTGGCGGACTGGCTGATGGCACAGCCCGGCGCCGAGTCGGCAACAGAGGCCGCCGCGGGGCTGTCGATGTCCCGGGTCACGGCGCGGCGCTACCTGGACCACCTGGTGGAGACCGGTTCGGCCGCTAAGGCTCCGCGGCACGGCTCGCCCGGCCGCCCGGAGCTGGAATACCGCTGGCTCCGGGACAGCTGACCCTTCCCAGGGGCGTCCCAAACGCGGCGGAGCCCGGCCTGCACGACCGTCACCGACGGGTGAGGACGGGGATGAGGGCGTCGATCACGCCGCGGTCCTCGATCGTGGAGGGTACGGTGTAGTCGACGCGGTCGGCGATCTGGCGCATGGTCTTGCGCAGGATCTTCCCGGAACGGGTCTTGGGCAGGGCGTCCACGACGACGGCGGTCTTGAAGTCGGCGACGGGTCCGATCTCCCGGCGCACGAGCGCCACGAGTTCCTTTTCCAGATCATCGGGGGCAATGTCCGCCCCGGCCTTCAGCACCACGTAGCCCACGGCCTTCTGCCCCTTCAGGACATCGGCCACGCCGATCACGGCGCATTCGGCCACTGCCGCATGCGTGCCAACCACCTGCTCGATGGCGCCCGTGGACAGCCGGTGCCCGGCCACGTTGATGACGTCGTCCGTGCGGCCCATGACAAACACGTAGCCGTCCCCGTCGAGATAGCCTGAGTCCCCCGTGGCATAGAAGCCGGCAAAGGCGCCCAGGTAGGAATCAACGAAGCGCTGGTCGTCGCCCCACAGGGTGGGCAGTGTTCCCGGCGGCAGCGGAAGGCGCAGCACAATGTTCCCCTCCTCACCCACGGCAACCTCGGCACCAAGCCCGTCGACGATGCGCAGGTCATAGCCGGGCATCGGCAGCGTGGGCGATCCGGCCTTGATCGGCAGCGGGTCAAGGCCCCGCGGATTCCCCACGATCGCCCAGCCGGTCTCGGTCTGCCACCAGTGGTCCACCACGGGGACATCCAGGACCCGCCCGGCCCAATGGTACGTGTCCACGTCCAACCGCTCGCCGGCGGTGAACAGCGTTTGGAGGTGGCCGACGTCGTGCCTCCCCAGCAGTTCCGCCTCCGGGTCCACCTTGCGGATGGCGCGCAGGGCGGTGGGCGCGGTGAACAGCGCCTTCACCCCGTGGTCTGCGATGACGCGCCAAAACGCACCGGCATCGGGGGTGCCCACGGGCTTGCCCTCGTACATGACCGTCGTGGCGCCGGCCAGCAGCGGCCCGTACACAATGTAGGAGTGCCCCACCACCCAGCCAACGTCCGATGCCGTCCACCAGACGTCTCCTGCATGGATGTCGTAAAGGTTGGCCATGCTCCACAGCAGTGCGACGGCGTGGCCGCCGTTGTCGCGGACCACACCCTTGGGCGTGCCGGTGGTTCCGGACGTGTAGAGAATGTACAGCGGGTCCGTCGCCTTGACCGGAACGGGCGCGGCCGGCGCGGCACCTGCGAGCGCCGCATCCCAATCCACCGTGTTCAGTGCCAGGCCGCCGGGCAGTCCGGCGAAGCCGTCGCGGTGCTTGACGATGACCGGCAGCCGTTCCATCTCCGCCTTGGCCAGGGCCTCGTGCACAGTGGGGAGGTATTCGATGAGGCGGCCGGGCTCCATGCCCCCGGAGGTTGTGACCACCACCTTGGGAGCCGCATCCTTCAGCCTGACGGCGAGCTCGCCGGCGGCAAACCCGCCGAAGACCACCGAGTGGATGGCGCCCAGGCGGGCCGCGGCCAGCATAGCGATGGCCGCCTCGGGAATCATGGGCATGTAGATCAGGACGCGGTCGCCCCTGCCCACCCCCTGGTCGCGGAGCACGCCGGCGAAGCGGGCCACCAGCTCCGTCAGCTCACCGTAGGTGTAAGTGCGCTGCACGCCCGTCATGGCTGAATCGTGGATGAGGGCGGGACGGCCCCCGTGCCCGGCGGCAACATGGCGGTCCAGCGCGTTGAAGCAGGTGTTCAGCTCTGCGTCGGGGAACCAGCGGCCGGCAGGCGCCAGCGACCCGTCAAAGGCCCGCGTGGGCGGCACCGTCCACTCAACGGCCCGTGCCGCCCCGAGCCAAAACCCTTCCGGGTCGCCGAGGCTGCGCCGATGTTCTTCCCGGTACTTGTTGCCAGTGGGGTCCATGTCAATTCTCCATCCACGTTGATGTGATGTGTGCCATGCTAGCGCCCCGCGGCAGACAAAAACAAGCAATTGTGTATACATAAATTGATTTGAATTGAATTATTCTGCCAAATTCATGGCCAAACTCTTGATTCTGTATACAATGGGACGAAAGGCCGGGCATCACCGGGCAGCCGCGGACAACGGCTCCGGACGATGCCGGACCGGGAAAGCCGCCAGGCGGACAGCAACACTGACAGCAAGACTGAACGGAGGGGCCATGCGAGCCAGCGACCGCGCCTACGCAACACTTCACGCCGACATCATCAATTGGCGCCTGGTCCCGGGCACCACCCTGGGCGAGGTGGAACTCTCTGAACGCCTGGGGGTCTCCCGCACTCCCATCCGCGAGGCGCTCGCCAGGCTGACGGCCGAGGGCCTGGCCGAACCGCAAAGCGGGCGCGGCACCGTGGTCAGCGGCATCTCCCTTGACCACTTGGACGAGTTGTTTGAATTGCGCTCCGCCCTCGAGTGCCGGGCCGCCGAGCTGGCTGCCCTCCGGGGGGACCGGGACACCTTCCTGGAGCTGTACCGCAAGCTGGCCAACGCTGGCGGGCTGATCACGGAGGACGACCCCAGCCGCAGCGGCTATTACCGGCTGGCAGGAGAGCTGGACAGCGCCGTGGAGGCCGCCGTCGGAAACCACTACCTGAACCAGGCCCTGAAGAACCTGCGCGTGCACCTGGTGCGGGTGCGGCGACTGGGCAAGGACAACCCCGCCCGGCTGCGTGATGCCGCCCGTGAGCACGCCGCCATCGCCCTGGCGATCGCCAACGGCAACCCGACGGTGGCCAGCGCCGCCACCACCGTCCACCTCGACAACAGCCTGCGCCACCTGCTGAGCACGGCCCCCGACATTTCATCCGAACCGCATAGTTGAACCACGTTTTGCAAGCACTGTGAAAGGAACACCATGACCATCGATCACACCGTCCGCGTGTACAAGAGCGAAGAGAACCTGGCCCGTGAGGACCAGTTGGCACACAAGATCGCCAAGGTTGCCGCAGACCCCGTGGCCGTCACGGCAGAGGTCACCGACATGATCATCAACCGCGTCATCGACAACGCCTCCGTGGCCATCGCCTCCCTGAACCGCGGCCCCATTGTTGCGGCCCGCGCGCAGGCCCTGACCCACGCCCCGTCAACCGGCGGCTCCGGCGCCTCCATCTTCGGCATTACCGAGAAGGTCTCTCCCGAGTGGGCTGCCTGGGCCAACGGCGTCGCCGTCCGCGAACTCGACTACCACGACACCTTCCTGGCCGCCGAGTACTCCCACCCGGGGGACAACATCCCGCCGATCCTGGCCGTCGCCCAGCACACCGGCGCCTCAGGCGCCGACCTCATCCGCGGTATCGCCACGGGTTATGAAATTCAGGTGGACCTTGTCAAGGCCATCTGCCTGCACAAGCACAAGATTGACCATGTTGCCCACCTCGGCCCGTCCGCCGCAGCCGGCATCGGCACCCTGCTGAACCTCGAGGTGGAAACCATCTTCCAGGCTGTTGGCCAGGGCCTGCACACCACCACGGCAACCCGTCAGTCCCGCAAGGGCGAGATCTCCACCTGGAAGGCGCACGCCCCCGCATTTGCCGGCAAGATGGCCGTTGAGGCTGCCGACCGTGCCATGCGCGGGCAGACCTCCCCCGTGCCGATCTATGAAGGTGAAGACGGTGTCATCGCCTGGATGCTCGACGGCGCAAATGCCCAGTACACCGTGCCCCTGCCAGCCGACGGCGAAGCCAAGCGCGCCATCTTGGACACCTACACGAAGGAACACTCCGCCGAGTACCAGGCCCAGGCCTGGATCGACCTGGCCCGCAAGCTCCACGGCGAACACCCCGAGGCGGCTGATCCGGCCAACGTTGCCAGCGTCCTGATCAAGACCAGCCACCACACCCACTACGTGATCGGCTCCGGCGCCAACGACCCCCAGAAGTATGATCCCACCGCCTCACGCGAAACCCTGGATCACTCCATCCCCTACATCTTCACGGTTGCACTTCAGGATGGCGCCTGGCACCACGTGGACTCCTACTCCCCCGAGCGCGCCGGCCGCCCCGACACAGTGGAGCTCTGGCACAAGGTGACCACAGAGGAGGACGCCGAGTGGACGCGCCGCTACCACTCCCTCGACATCGCCGAGAAGGCCTTCGGCGGCTCCGTGGAGATCACGCTTAACGACGGCACGCTCATCACCGATTCCATTGCCGTAGCCGACGCCCACCCGCTCGGTGCCCGGCCGTTCGCCCGCGAGCAGTACATCAACAAGTTCCGCACCCTGGCCGCAGGCCTCGTCGAGGAAGCCGAGATCGACCGCTTCATCGAAGCCGCGGAAAACCTGCCGAACCTGGCAGCAGGTGAACTGGACCAGCTCAACATCACGGCAGCCCCCGGCGTGATCGACCTCGCCGCCGCCCCCAAGGGACTGTTCTAACATGCTCTACGCCAAGAAGACTCCCGAGCAGAAGCGCCGCGAGCTGCGGGCCATGCTGGTGCCCGGCGCGGCCGTGCAGTTCCCGGGCTCGTTCAACCCGCTCTCGGCCCGCCTGATTGAGGAAAAGAAGTTCGACGGCGTGTACATCTCCGGCGCGGTCCTCGCCAACGATCTGGGTTTCCCCGACATTGGCATGACCACGCTGAGCGAGGTGGCCGCACGCGGCGGCCAGATTGCCCGAATGACGGACCTGCCATGCCTCATCGACGCCGACACCGGATTTGGGGAGCCCATGAACGTGGCCCGGACCATCCAGGAACTGGAGAATGCCGGACTGGCCGGTTGCCACATCGAGGACCAGTTCAACCCCAAGCGCTGCGGCCACCTCGACGGCAAGAACATGGTGGACCTGGACACCGCGGTCAAGCGCATTGCCGCCGCCGCGGACGCCCGCCGCGATGAGAACTTCCTCATCATGGCCCGCACCGACATCCGTGCCGTGGAAGGCCTGGACGCCGCCATCAACCGGGCCAAGGCTTTGGTCGACGCCGGAGCCGACGCGATCTTCCCCGAGGCCATGAAGTCCGTGGCCGAATTCGAGGCGGTGTGCAAGGCCGTCAACGTGCCGGTCTTGGCCAACATGACGGAGTTCGGCAAGAGCGAACTCTTCACGCGCGATGCCCTGGCGGGCGCCGGCGTGGCCATGATCATCTACCCCGTGACGTTGCTGCGCAGTGCCATGGGTGCGGCCGAGCGCGTCCTGGATGCCATCAACGCCGACGGAACGCAGGAAGCCGCCGTGCATGAGATGTTGACCCGGGCCCGGCTCTATGAATTAGTTGACTATGAGGCCTATAACCAATTCGACACCGGAATCTTCAACTTCCAGGTTCCCGGCTTGGACATCGAAAGCAACAGCTCAAACCTCTAGGCAACAGTGCTTTTTAAAGAAGGAGTACCACTGTGAGTGAAGAAGAAGTACGCAAGGGTCTTGCCGGGGTCGTCGCCGACTACACCGCCGTTTCCAAGGTCAACCCCGAGAGCAATTCACTGCTCTACCGCGGTTATCCCGTGCAGGAACTGGCTGCCGAGAAGTCCTTTGAAGAGGTGGCCCTGCTGCTCTGGACCGGCGAGCTGCCCTCGCCCCAGGAGCTGGGTGCATTTGAGGCCTTCGAGCGGGCCAACCGCTCACTCGACGCCCGCGTCAAGGCCGCCATTGACCTGCTGCCGCTGGACTGCCACCCAATGGATGTCGGCCGCACGGCCGTGTCAGTGCTGGGCGCCAACCATCCCCTGGCCGGAGATTCCTCCCCCGAGGCGGAACTGGACAAGGCCAAGTCGCTCTTTGCGCAGTTCCCGGCCATTGTCGCCTATGACCAGCGCCGCCGTCGCGGTTTGGATGTGGTGGAGCCGCGCGCAGATCTGGATTACTCCCAGAACTTCCTGTGGATGACCTTTGGTGAGGAGGCGGCTCCGGAAGTCGTGGATGCCTTCCGCGTCTCCATGGTGCTGTACGCCGAGCACTCCTTCAACGCCTCGACGTTCACGGCCCGCGTCATCACCTCGACGCTGTCGGACCTGCACTCGGCCGTCACCGGTGCCATCGGCGCGCTGAAGGGCCCGCTGCACGGCGGCGCCAACGAGGCCGTCATGCACACCTTCACCGAGATCGGCATCCGTGCCGATGAGTCCCGCGAGGACGCCGCCGCCCGCGCGAAGGCGTGGATGGAGGACGCCCTGGCCGCGAAGAAAAAGGTCATGGGCTTCGGCCACCGCGTGTACAAGCACGGTGATTCCCGTGTGCCCACCATGAAGGGCGCGCTCGAGCGGATGATCGCCCACTATGAGCGCCCGGAGATGATCGGCCTGTACGACGGCCTGGAGCAGGCCATGGAAGAGGCGAAACAGATCAAGCCGAACCTCGACTACCCGGCCGGTCCCACCTACCACCTCATGGGTTTCGACACCGACATGTTCACGCCGATCTTCATCGCCTCGCGCATCACCGGCTGGACAGCACACATCATGGAACAGCGTGCCGCGAACGCCCTGATCCGCCCGCTGAGTGCTTACAACGGCGTGGACGAACGCCACCTGTAGGGCAGGCGCCCACGCCCGCGGCCATGGCACCGCTTCCACAGCACGACGTCGGCGGGCCACCTTTGTTTCCAAGGGTGGCCCGCCGTTTCGCTGCCTCCCGCCGGCTGCGTTGTCGCACCTGCCCCCGCCTGCGGGGTAATTTTCCCGGCACGGCGCCACTTCACGCCACGGTCGGGGTACTGTGAAGAAACATACGTGGAGCCGCCGCAAAGGAGCATCGTGGAAAAGTCATCGCTGACAGCACTGGCCCGGGAACTGATGGTTTCGGCCAAGACCAAGAGCAGCGGCCGCAGCGCCAGAACCGTGTACGGCGGGCACGAGCGGATCCTGCGCCAGACGGTGGTGGCACTGACGGCCGGCAGCGCACTTGACGAGCACGACAACCCCGGCGAAGCCACGGTGCAGGTGCTCAGCGGCAAGCTGGTGCTGCGCGCGGGCGACGTCTCATGGGAGGGCTCGCCGGGCGACCACCTCGTGGTTCCCGTGGCCCGCCACTCCGTCGACGCACTGGAAGACTCCACGTTCCTGTTGACGGTGGCGAAACCGTAGCGGAACGCTCAGCTGCCCTGCCCCTCCTGGGGTACGGGGCTGCGCGGCGGCGTATGGGTGCTGGAGGCAACGGTCTCGTTGTCGCCGTTGAGGACAACGCGCCAGTGCCCGCGCTCCCCCGCGAGGAAGGCGGGCAGCCAGTGGCTGGCGTCGGCCCACATCTGGTCATGGGGCAGCCGGTCCACGGGGTACCACTTCGGCGCAATTTCGCTGCTTTCAACTGCCTTGCCGGCAAACGTCCGGCAGAGGAACACGGTGGTGAACATGTCCCATGCAGGCTTGGCCGGGAACACAAACTCCACCGTCCCTGCAGGGATCAGGTCCATCGCCTCCACCACCAGGCTGGACTCCTCGGCGACCTCCCGGCAGATGGCGGCAACCACCGTCTCTCCCGGCTCAACATGACCGCCGATCCCGACGACCTTACCGGCACCGAATCCGGTCTTCTTCAACCCCAGCAATACCTCCGCTCCCGCGCCCCCGTCGGTGCGGGGACGGATCGGAAAGCACAGGGTCACGGCGGCAGTCATGGAACCAGCCTAGTACCGCCGGCGGCGGGGCAGGGGAAGCGTCAATAGTTGGTGCGTGCGGTGTTGGCGCGCCACGCCTCGAACGGTTCCACCGGCGTGCCTGCAGACGGCGCGGCCTGCGCCACGGGCATGAGCGAGCCGTCATTCCCCGGTGCGAAGTACTCGTAGAAGAGCGCATCGTCGAAACCCGCATCGGCGGCATCGTGCCGGTCAGCTGCAAAGTAGACGTGGCCGATCCGAGCCCACAGTGACGAGGCCAGGCACATGGGGCAGGGCTCGCAGCTGCTGTAGAGGCTCGCGCCGGAAAGGTCGAAACTGCCGGTTCCCTGGCAGGCGTTGCGGATCGCCGTCACCTCGGCGTGCGCTGTGGGGTCCAGATTGGCCGTCACCCGGTTCACGCCCGCAAACTGCCGCCCGTCGGCCGTGACAACAATGGCCCCGAACGGGCCGCCGCTGCTGCGCACGTTCTCCACGGCGAGGGCCACGGCCTGAGCCAAATAGTCTCCCGTGCCCTGCGATGAATCCATGGGACTGCTCCTTGTTCGGGCCGGCGGCCGCTTCAGCCGTCTTGGACCGACCCTAACAACCACACCCGGCGCTGACAACGAGGGCACCGGCGCCGTCGGGCCCCGGCCTGCCCACAAAGATCGGCACGCACCGGGGGCCGGGCCTGTACGCTCTGTGGTAAGAGGAATGCCTTGATGCACCCAAGCACTGCTTGCGACAATGAAGTTGGAGCACCCCATGGACAACAATGAACTCCTTGCGGGCACGGACCCCGCGTTCACGGTCAACGGAGCCCTGAGGCAGTTTGGCCCGGGCCCCGCGAACACCACCGCCCTGGAGTGGCTGCGCAGCAACGGGCTCACCGGAGCGAAGGAAGGCTGCGCGGAGGGCGAGTGCGGCGCCTGTGCCATTCTCACGGCCCAGCCGGACAGGCACGGCGGAACCGCCTGGACCGCCGTCAACTCCTGCCTCATCCCCATGGCCTCGCTCGACGGCCAGGAACTGTTCACCGCCGAAGGTCTCGGCACGCCCGCTGCGCCCCATCCGGTCCAGGAGGCGATGGCCGCGGCAGGCGGCTCCCAATGCGGCTACTGCACGCCGGGCTTTGTCTGCAGCATGGCTGCGGAGTACTACCGCCCCGAACGCGGGACCCTGGAGCAGGCCCCGGCGGACGACGGCGGCAGGCCGCAGCCGTGGTCCGGCCCCAACGGCTTTGACCTGCACGCGCTCAGCGGCAATCTGTGCCGCTGCACGGGGTACCGGCCCATCCGCGACGCCGCCTATTCACTCGGCAGCCCCGCCCCAGGCAAGCCCGAAGGCGACCCCCTCGCCGCCCGCCGCGGCTCGCAGGCCCCGCCACTGCGCAGCACCCTGCTGGAGCGGGGCGACGGCGTCTTTGTCCGGGCCGCGACACTGGGGCAGGCGGCGGTTCTGCTGGCCGCCAACCCCGGCGCGGTCCTGGTGGCGGGGAGCACCGACTGGGGCGTCGAGGTCAACCTCCGCGCCCGGCGCGCCCCGCTCGCCATCGCCATCGACCGGGTCCCGGAACTGGACGCCATCGAGGTCCGGGCGAACGAAATTGAGATTGGCGCCGCCGTGCCGCTGAGCGAGATTGAACGCGTGCTGGGCGACCGGGTGCCGCTGCTGCGCCAGCTCATCCCGCAGTTCGCCTCGCGCCTCATCCGCAACCGGGCCACCTTGGGCGGCAATCTCGGCACTGCCTCCCCCATCGGCGACGGCCCGCCCGCCCTCCTCGCCCTCGAGACCCGGCTCACTCTGGCCTCCGCAGCCGGCGAGCGCACACTGCCGCTTGCGGATTTCTTCACCGGCTACCGCACCACGGTCCGGCAAGCTGACGAACTGGTCAAGTCGGTCCTCATTCCACTGCCGCTGGCCGGGCTCACCGCGTTCCACAAGGTGGCCAAGCGCCGCTTTGACGACATTTCCAGTGTCGCGGCCGCCTTCGCCCTGACACTCGACGGCGGAATCGTCACCCGGGCGCGCATCGGGCTGGGCGGGGTGGCGGCCACGCCGCTGCGGGCCCGTGCCACGGAGAATTCCCTGGCCGGCCGGCCGTGGACCCGGGAGACTGCGGAAGCAGCTGCGGCCGTGCTGGCAACGGAGGGGACACCCATGGACGACCACCGTGCAAGCGCCCGCTACCGGTCCGCGATGCTGGCCAACGCACTGTTGAAACTCCACGCGGACAGCACCTCTGAACAGGAGGCCCGGCCATGAGCAGCTTGTCCCAACGCCCGCAGGCACCGGTGGTGGGCCGGGCCGTGCCGCACGAGAGCGCCGTCCTGCACGCCACGGGCCAGGCGCTTTACACCGACGACATCGCCCAGCGCACGGCCAACACGCTGACCGCCTGGCCCGTGCAGTCCCCGCACGCGCACGCCCGCGTCCGCTCGATCGACACCGGCGCGGCGCTGGCCGTGCCGGGCGTTGTCCAGGTGCTGACCGCAGCCGACGTGCCCGGCAGCAACGACGCCGGGATCAAGGGCGATGAACCGCTCTTCCCGTCCGAGGCCATGTTCCGCGGGCACGCCGTGGCGTGGGTGCTCGGCGAGGACGTGTCCGCTGCCCGGGCAGGGGCGTCCGCCGTCGCTGTCGACTGGGAGCCGCTGCCGTCAATCATCTCGCTGGGCGAGGCCGTCGCGGCAGGGTCCTTTCAGGGCGTGGCCCGGACGGTCCGCCGCGGCGACGCCGGGGCGGGGCTGGCTGCAGCCCACCTGGTCGTCGCCGGCATCACCGAATGCTCGGGACAGGAGCACTTCTACCTGGAAACACAGGCGGCGCTGGCCGTGGTGGACGAGGGCGGGCAGCTGTTCGTCCACAGCAGCACCCAGCACCCGTCCGAAGCCCAGGAGATCCTGGCGCAGGTGCTGGGGCTGGCCAGCCACGACATCACCGTGCAGAGCCTGCGCATGGGCGGCGGCTTCGGTGGCAAGGAAATGCAGTCGCACGCCTATGCCGCCGTCGCCGCACTGGGCACGTTGCTGACGGGCCGGCCCGTCCGGGTCCGCCTCAACCGCACCCTTGACATGACCATGACGGGCAAGCGGCACGGTTTCCTCATGGACTGGGAGGCCGGCTTCGCCGAGGATGGCAGGCTGCTGGCGCTGAGGGCGCAGCTGACGTCCGACGGCGGCTGGTGCCTTGACATGTCAGAAGCCGTCATGGCGCGGGCGCTCTGCCATGTGGACAACGCCTACTACATCCCGCACATTGAGCTGCGGGGCCGCGTCGCCCTGACCCACAAAACCTCGCAAACCGCCTTCCGCGGCTTTGGCGGGCCACAGGGCATGCTGCTGGTCGAGGACGTCATGGGCCGCAGCGCACCGCTGCTGCGCCTCGCGCCCGAGGAGCTGCGGCAAAGGAACTTCTACCGCGACGGCCACAGCACCCCGTACGGCATGCCGGTCCGCGATGCCGGGCGCATCACGGACATCTGGGAGCAGCTGCTGGACCGCAGCGGATTCGCCGAACGCCGCCGCGCAGTGGACGCGTTCAACTCCGCCCACCAAAACCGCAAGCGGGGGCTGGCCATCACCCCTGTCAAGTTCGGCATCTCCTTCAACCTGATCGCCTTCAACCAGGCCGGCGCACTGGTGCACGTCTACAAGGATGGCTCCGTGCTCATCAACCACGGCGGCACCGAGATGGGCCAAGGCCTGCACACCAAGATGCTCCAGGTGGCGGCGACGGCGCTCGGGCTTCCCCTCGCCTCGGTCCGGCTGGCCCCCACCCGCACCGACAAGGTGCCCAACACCTCGGCCACCGCGGCAAGTTCGGGTTCCGATCTCAACGGCGGCGCCGTCAAGGACGCCTGCGGACAGATCCTGGCCCGGCTCGCCCCCGTGGCGGGAGCGGTGCTGGGTGTTCCGGCCGCGGACGTCCGCTTCGCCGGGGGCATGGTGACGGGCCTGGGCGTTGCAGGCGGCGGTGTCCCCTTCGCCGAGATCGTCCGGCAGGCCTACCTCCAGCGGGTCCAGCTGTGGGCGGCAGGCCACTACCGCACGGAGGGGCTGCACTGGAACCCGGAGACCATGCAGGGTGAGCCGTTCAAGTACTTTGCATGCGGCGCCGCCGCGGCCGAGGTCGAGGTGGATGGCTTCACCGGCAGCTACAAGCAGCTCCGCACGGACATCATCCACGACGCCGGAGATTCCCTCTCCCCCTTGGTGGACATCGGCCAGATCGAGGGCGGCTACGTCCAGGGCGTGGGGTGGCTGACCCTGGAGGACCTGCGCTGGGATGGCGGCGACGGGCCCAACCGGGGGCTGCTGCTGACCCAGTCGGCCAGCACCTACAAGCTGCCCAGCTTCTCTGAAATGCCTGAGGTGTTCAACGTCCACCTGCTGGAACATGCAGCGGAAGAAGGTGCGGTATACGGCTCCAAGGCCGTCGGCGAGCCCCCGCTCATGCTGGCATTCGCGGCCCGTGAGGCACTGCGCGACGCCGTCGCAGCATTCGGGCCGGCCGGGCGCAGCACCATGCTGGCCTGCCCGGCCACGCCGGAGGCGGTGTTCTGGGCTGTCCGGGACGCGAGCGCCGCCGCGGCGGCCCCGAAACCACCGGAACCGGATTCCGGCAGGCCCCAACCGGCAGCCGTGCGGCCTTAGGCTACCCATGGACTGGCTTCAAGCAGCCGCGCACCTGCGCAGCCTGAACGAGTCGGCGGTGATCGCCACGCTGGTCCGGGTGCGCGGCCATGCGCCCCGGGAACCGGGCGCCAAGATGGTGGTATCCGCTGCGGAGACCTGGGGAACTGTGGGCGGCGGGAACTTTGAGGCCGAAGTTGTTGACCGCGCCCGTGAACTGGTGTCGGCCGGGTCCGGGGGTCCTGAGCTCATGGAGTTCCCGCTCAGCGACAAGGCGGCCACCCGGCACGGCGTGCAGTGCTGCGGTGGGGAGGTTTCGGTGCTTCTGGAGCTGCTGCCCGCCCGCCACACTGTGGCTGTCTTTGGCATGGGCCACGTCGGCTTCGAAATTGCCCACATCCTGTCCAGGCTGCCGATTGACCTGGTGCTGGCCGACTCCCGCCCGGACGCGGTGGAGCCGGCACGCATGGAGGTGCTGACCCGCGGGCCGGCCGCCACCAGCATCCACCTCGCCCCGGCCCCCGAGGCGGTCCTGCAAGGACTGCCGGCGGGGGCGGACGTGCTGGTGCTCACGCACGACCATGCCGAGGACCTCATCCTCTGCGACACGGCACTGCGCGCCCAGGCGGCCGGGGCAGGGCCGGGCTACATCGGGCTGATCGGCTCCCGCAGCAAGTGGCAGCGCTTCCGCAAGCGGCTATTGGAGGAAGGGCACAGCGAGGCGGACCTTGCGCGCATCACGTGCCCCATCGGGGTCGCGGAGATCACCGGGAAGGATCCGGCCAGCATTGCCGTCGGCGTTGCCGCGGACCTGGTGATGCAGTGGGAGCGGGCGGGGGTCCGCCCCGTTCCTAGCGCAGCAGCGCCGTAAACGCCGCGGCCCGCGCCGTGATGTCGGCCCAGTCCCCTGCGGCCACGACGGCGGGCGGCACCACGGCGGTGCCGCAGCAGACGGCCAGCGCCCCGGCGGCCAGGAAGTCGACGGCATTGGAAGCATCGACCCCGCCCGACGGCAGCAGCTTCACGCCCGGGTAGGGCCCCTGCAGGTCCTTGAGGTAGCCGGGGCCGAAGGCGCGTGCCGGAAAAATCTTCACGACGGCGGAACCAAGGTCCAGCGCCATCGCCACCTCGCTGGGAGTCAGCGCGCCCAGCGCGAACGGGATTCCGGCGCCGGCGGCAACCTTGGCCACCTCGGGGCGGATGCCGGGGGTCACCAGGAACTGTGCGCCGGAGTCCACCGCCGCCCTGGCCTGCTCGGCCGTCATGACCGTGCCCACGCCCACGACGGCACCGTGGTCGGCAGCCGTCTCCGCGGCGCGGGCCACATGTTGGAGCAGGTTCGGGGTGGTGTAGGTGAGCTCCACGGCGCTGATGCCGCCGTCGGCGAGGGAGCGGCACAGCTCCGCTGCGTCGGCAATCTCGGGGGCCCTGACCACGGCAAGGGTGCGTTCGGACTCAAGGATTGAGATGAATTCATGGTTGTTCATGGGATGCTGCGTGTTCCTTCCGGTGTGTGGCGCAGGGCCCGGCCGGCGAGGGTGCCGGTGGGCCCGCCCGCCGCGATGGCGGCGGCGCCGTTGACGATGACGTAGTGGATGCCCTCCGCCGCCTGGCGGGGGTTGGCAAAGGTGGCGGTGTCGGCCACGGTGTCCGGGTCGAAGAGCACCAGGTCCGCGGCCCAGCCGGCACGCACCAGCCCCCGGTCCCGGAGCTTGAGCCGGGCGGCGGGGCGGCCTGTGAGGTGGTGGACCGTTTCCTCCAGGGTCATGAGGCCCAGCTCGCGGCTGTAGCGGCCCAGGTAGCGCGGAAAGGTGCCCCAGGCGCGCGGATGCGGCTTGGCGCCGGCGAGGATGCCGTCGCTGCCACCGGTGTGGGCGCGGTGCACCATGATGGCCCGCACATTTTCCTCGTGGCCCACATGCTGCAGGACGCCGGTGGCCAGCCCGTCGCGGAGCAGGATGTCCACAAAGGCGGCAAAGCCGTCCCGCCCGCTGTCCTTCGCGATTTCCGCCACGGTCCGGCCCACAAGCCCGGCCAGGTCCGGATCGCCCACGCCGGAGATCTCCAGGCTGTCCCAGTCGGCCGCCACGCCGTGGCAGCCGTCGGATCCGGCCACCTCCACGTCGTGCCGGATCCGCGCCAGCTGGGCCGGGTCGCGGAGACGGTCCAGGGTGGCCGCATTGCCGCCCGCGGAAGCCCAGCCCGGCAGGACCGCAGAGAGGGTGGTGGCGCCCGGCAGGTAGGGGTACGTGTCAAGGGTGAGGTCGACGCCGTCGTCCAGGGCCGCATCCAGCAGCTCCAGCAGCTCCGGGGCCCGGCCCTTGTTGGGCGCAAAGTTCATGGTGGCGTGGGCCAGGTGCAGGGGGCAGCCGGTGCGCCACGCAAGGTCGATCATGTCAGCGTAGGCCTCCAGCGCACCGGCCCCGTAGGAGCGGTGGTGCGGGGCGTAAAAGCCGCCGGCCTCCGCCACCGCCGTGCACAGCGCCTCAAGTTCCCCGCGCCCGGCGTACATCCCCGGCGTGTAGCTGAGCCCTGAGGACATGCCCACGGCGCCTTCCGCCATGGCCGTCCGGACCAGTTCCTGCTGCGCGGCCACCTGTTCGGGGCTCGCGGGGGTGTCGCCGAGTCCGCACACCATGGCCCGCACGGTGCCCTGCGGAACGAGGTAGGCGGCGTTGACGGCGATGCCCCGGTCCAGCCGGTCCAGGTACTCCCCCACGCCGCGCCAGCTGAAGTCGAAGCCGGCCGGGTTCCCGTTCCAGCCCGCAATCTTCTCCCGCATGGCGGCCAGCACGGGGCCGTCCACCGGCGCGTACGACAGTCCGTCCTGCCCCAGCAGCTCCGTGGTGACCCCCTGGCTGAGCTTGGCGTAGTGGCCCGGATCCGTCAGCAGGGCAAGGTCCGAATGTGCGTGCATGTCGATGAATCCCGGGCACAGGACCAGCCCCGCCGCGTCGATGGCGCCGGGTTCCCCGGCATGCGTGCCGGGGGCGTCAATGCCGGAGATGGTCCCGCCCTGAAGCACGACGTCGGCCGCGAACCCGGGTGCGCCGGTGCCGTCCACGACGGTCGCGCCGGTGATGAAGGTCAGTGGTGCGGCTGCGCGGCTTGGCGGACCGGCCTGGCCGGGGGCCGTGGGTGGCGCCACGGCCTAGAAGAAGGTGTGGATGAGGTCCACCACCGTGTTGTCGGTGCCTGTGTCGGCCAGAACCGGGATGAGGTTCCACTTGTCGAAGGCCGTGCAGGGGTGGGAGAGTCCCAGCCTGGCCACGTCGCCGATGGCCACCTCCGTGGTTTCCGGGTCGTAGCGCAGGAAGCAGTGCTGGTCGTTGACGGCGCTGATGGACGCCCCTGGCAGTTCAGCCATGGGCCCGCCGAGTGCATGGCCAAGCAGCTGCGGCTCCGGCAAGCCTTCGTCCACCGGCATGTCGCGCTTCCCCGCGTCGAGGATGGCGAGTCCGGGTTCCGGGACGGAGACCACGCGGGCCCAGGCATGCATGGCGGAGGTGAACGGCGCCTTGCCCCGGGTTCCCCGGCCGCCGCGCGCGAACGGTGAAATGCCGTGGTAGAAGCCGTCGTCGTGCACCATGTAGGCGCCGCTGCGCAGGACCACGGACACGCGGGGTCCTCCCGCGCTGCCGTCGGAGACACAGCCTGCCAACACGTCCACGACGTCGTCAAAGTAGGCGCTGCCGCCGGCCGTGACCACCACGTCCGCACCGGGGGCGTAGAGCCCTTCGCCGAGCAGGACCTCGTGGAGTTCGCGCACACCGGCAAGGTAGCCGCGCACGGTGGCGAGGGATCCGGCGTCGGAAGCGTGGGCGAGCGAACCTTCATAGCCGCCCACACCCACCAGGCGGTGGTGCGGGGAGGCGTTGACGGCGCGGGCCACCTCAAGTGCCGTGCCGGCGGTGCGGGCACCGGTGCGGCCGCCCGGGCCGCCCAGCTCCACAATGACGTCCAGGACGGTGCCCGGTCGGCCCTGGAGCACGGTGCCCTGCAGCGCCACGGTCTCCACGGCGTCGACCCAGGACAGCACCTGGAAATCCGCGCCCTGGTGGTCGGCCAGCCAGGCGGCGGCCTGCGGGTCGGTGAGGCTGTTGGCGAGCATGACGCGGCGCAGCCCGAATGCGTGGCCCACCCGCAGTTGGGAGGCATTGGCCAAGGTGATGCCCCAGGCGCCGGCGGCCAGCTGGTCGCGCCACATCTGCGGAGCCATGGTGGTCTTGCCGTGCGGCGCCAGCAGGACCCCCTGGGCATCGCACCAGCTCGCCATTTCCGCCACATTGCCGGCCATGGCACGTGCGCTGAGGGTCAGCACGGGCGTCTGCAGCTGGGCCAGGCGCGCACCCGACTGCGCATACCCGCCGGCGGTCTGGCCATGGGCCGCGGCCGGGACCGCCTTGTGGCGCCACGACAGTTCCACGCCGCCGAGTGCGTCCACCATGGCTGTGTCTATGCCGGGCACTGTGCCGTCCATGTTTTCCTGCCTCCTGCGGGCCCTTGCCCTGCTGCGTTGCGTATACTGCAACGCTTGTTGCAAACTTGTTCATGGCATGTCTAACATGGTCAGGATTCGCCAGTCAAGGCGGCCGCCGCCACGTGTGAAAGGAAACCGCATGCCCACGGTAGTCTGCGTCGGGGAAACGATGGCCATGCTCACCCCCACCGGCCAGGTCCCCCTGTCGGAGGCCACTGAGTTGTTCTACGGCGTGGGCGGGGCGGAATCCAACGTTGCCACCGGCCTGGCGGCGATGGGCGTGGATGCACACTGGCTCGGTCGCGTGGGCCGCGACGGCTTTGGCACCCGGATCCTCAACGAACTCCGCAGCCACGGGGTGGGCGTGTCCGCCGTCGAGATCGATCCGAAGCACCCGACTGGCCTGTACGTCAAGGTGCCGGCTGTGGCGGGCGCCAGCGGTTCGGAGCCCTCGGCCGCCTCCGTCATCTATTACCGCAAGGGCTCGGCGGGCTCCGCGATGGACCCCGCCCTGCTGGTCCGGCCGGCCGCCGCAACGCTGCTGGAGCGCGCCACGCTGGTCCATCTCAGCGGCATCACCGCCGCACTCTCCCCCGGCTGCCGGGACATGCTCACCGCGGTCATGGACGCGCCCCGCAACGGCCGCCTCGTCTCCTTTGACGTCAACTGGCGCGAGCCGCTCTGGCACGATGCCGACAAGGCGGTTCTGCGCACCCTGGCGAACCGGGCCGACGTCGTCCTGCTGGGCAGCGATGAGGCCGTGCCGGCGTTCGGCACCAACCACGAGGGAGAGCTCCGGGCACTGCTGCCGGACCCCGCCGTGATCGTGCTCAAGGACGCGGAAAAAGCGGCCATTGCCCTGATGCCCGACGGCGCCCGGGTGGAGGTTCCCGCGCTGGACGTCAGCGTGCTGGAACCTGTGGGGGCCGGGGACGCCTTCGCCGCCGGATACCTCAGCGGCCTGCTGTTTGGGCTGGACCAGCGTTCGTCGCTGCGGCGCGGGCACATCAGTGCGGCAGCCACCCTGACCGTGCCGGGCGACCGAGGGCCGCTCCCGGGGCAGGATACCCTTGACCTCATCCTGGGTTGCACCGATGACGACTGGGCGGCCACGCATGTGGCACCGGGACGGATCGACTCGCCGGTACTGGCCGGCGGCTCCGTGCGGACCGGCGGAGGGCCGTCCGGGGCCCCCACGCCTGCCGGCACCCCGGGGGGCCTGCTGTGAGCCAGAGCCTGGTCCGGGCCCTGGGCCTGCTGTCCCAACTGGCACAGCGGCCCGCGACACTGGACGAACTGGCGTCCACATCCGACGTCCACAAGACCACCGTCATGCGCTTGCTGCACTCCCTGGAAAGCGAGCACTTTCTGGTCCGCAACGGTGCGGGCGAGTTCCAGCTGGGCAGAAAGTTCTTCGAACTCTCCTCTCAGGCACTGGAACAGCGCGACATCCGGGCCGTCGCGCGCCCCCATCTGGCGGCGCTGAACAACGCCACGGGCCACACCGTCCACCTCGCCCAGATGGAGGGTGCCGAGGTGGTCTACATCGACAAGCTCGAGTCCCGCCACCCGGTGCGCATGTACTCGCGGATCGGGCTGACGGCGGCGCTGCATTCGGCGGCCGTGGCCAAGGTCATCCTTGCCGATTTGCCGCCGGCCCGGCAGGAAGAAATCGCGGCCGGGCTGGACTATGTAAAAATGACCGAGAACACCATCACCTCACCGAGGGAGCTGCTGGCCGAGCTGGCACAGGTCCGGGAACAGGGCTGGGCGCAGGACAGGAGCGAGCACGAGTCGTTCGTGCACTGCGTTGCCGCGCCCATCCGCGACGCCTCGGGCCGCGTGGTGGCCGCCGCATCATTTTCGGTGCCGGTGGTGTTGCTTGACCATGCCGGGCTGCTGAACCTGCTGCCTGCACTGACGGCCGGAACCCAGGCGGCGTCCAAGGACCTGGGCTGGGTTCCCGAAAGGAAAAACTTCAATGAGCGCCAAGACCGTAGTACTGACCGATGAGGCCCCCGCCCCCGCGCACGTCTTCTCGCAGGGCGTGAAGAAGGGCAACATGTTCCAGGTGTCGGGGCAGGGCCCCATGGACCCGGTGGCCAACGAATACATTGGCGCCGGCGATGTCCGTGCCCAGACACGCCGCACGCTGGAAAACGTCAAGGCGATCCTGGAAGCCGGCGGCTCCAGCGTTGAGGACGTCATCATGTTCCGGGTCTACCTGACCACGCGCGGGGACTTCCCTGCGATGAACGAGGTCTACGGCGAGTTCATCAGGGAAAACGTCCCCAGCGGCGCACTCCCCTCCCGCACCACGGTCTTCGTCGAACTGCCGCACGAGGTCATGCTCGTGGAAATCGACGCCCTCGCCGTCACCTCGTAGGGGCCCACCTTTCACTTGCGGCGCGCCACATGCCCGGCACGTCGATGGCTTTGTCCTGGCCACCGGTGCTCCGCAGTTTTTTGTGCACGACGGCGACCGGCGCCTTGCGCTGCCTGCGCCCGCGTAGCGTCGGCGGCACAGCCGTATTGGCACCCGGCAGGGTTTCGTCTACGCCGCGCCGCCGGTATTTGAATTTCCCGTCGGCCGCCCGTTGGACACCCCCCAACGGGGCCGGTCCATGACATCGAGCGCCACGGGACGGGCAGCAAACCGCGTTCGCCGCACATTTTTTGACGGAGAAATTCTCAGCTCCACGCGCCTGGCCCATGGCCCCGGCCGGCAGGCACAAGTGCCGTTACCTGGCCGTCAACGCCGTCATGAAAACAGTTGACAACTTCCACGTCCTGGCACGCTTGGGAGCGGGCCCAACGTTCCAGCGCCGCATCAAATTCATCGGCGGGGCTGCTTCCTCCGACGATATCCGGGACGGGCTGTTTCAGCCCAAACAGTGCCTGTCGCGGGAGTTTTCCAAAGAACCGGGCATGGACATGTTTGAGGTTGCAGGTGAGCCGTTTCACCCCCAGCTGCAGCGCGGGGCCGGGACGTGAGGCACATGGGAGGCGCCGGCGTCGTGCTTCTTGATGCACGAGCCGGCGCCTCCCGACCTTCGAATCAGCTACCAGCGGTGGGCCACATCAACGACGATCCGGGTCACATCGCCCGGGCCGTGGAGCACAAACACCCGGAAAGGCAGCCGGGCCCGGAGACCAAGGCCCAGAGACGTCCGGCCCTCAAAGCTGCCAGCCAGCGCCACCTGGCGGAACGTTGAGTAGGCTGCCACATTGGAGAGCTCGTTGCGGTTGGCCGGCTGGTACGTGGACTGGCCGGCCGCATTGTAGGCCGGGGCCAACACCGTGACCTGAACGAAGGCGCCGCCCCGCAGCGGGACCACATCGCCCTTGCCCGGGGTCGTTACCGCGGAGACGTAGCGGACGGAGTAGCCGTTGGCACTGCCCTTGATGTCAACCACCAGGCGGTCGAAGCAGTCTTGGCGCCCCGTGCGGACATTGGAAACGGTTGCGCTGGAACCCGTGCCGGCCGACTTGGCCAGCGAGCCCCATGCAATGCCGCAATACGGCGCGGCCTGGGCCGGCGCCGGGCTGGCAATGAGGAAGGCTGCGAGCAGCCCCGCAACTGCCAGCAATGTCTTAAAGATTTTCATGGAAAACACCTCTTGGGGGAACCGTGAACACCCTGTTGCACGGTGATTAAACGCTAGGCCCGCCCCCACCGCTGTGCACCGGGTCCAAAGAAAAATTCGCCCAACCGTTATGGCCGTCGCCAAGAGGGGTGGAAAACGTTATGCGTGTTTCTTTTTCTTGCGCCGTTCGGCGGAACGGGCTCGAGCTGCGCCAGCGTTTGGAAAATATCAACCATTGCTGCGCGGGCGTTGAGGGGCGGCCTCAGCCGAGGGCGCGGGGGTGGGCCGCCGCGTAGACTTCGCGCAGTGTGTCGGCCGTCACGAGCGTGTACACCTGGGTGGTGGTGACGGATGCATGGCCCAGGAGCTCCTGCACCACGCGGACATCGGCCCCGCCTTCCAGGAGGTGGGTGGCGAAGGAGTGCCGCAGCGTGTGCGGGGAGACGTCCGCCTCGACCTGGGCCTGTTCTGCGACGGTCTTCAGGATGGTCCACACGCTCTGCCTGCTGAGCCGGCCTCCACGGGCGTTCAGGAACAAAGCCGGCGTGCCCCTGCCCTTGGCAACCAGTGCCGGCCGGCCACGCACGAGGTAGCCCTCCAGCGCCCGGAGCGCGTAGGAGCCGATGGGAACGATGCGTTCCTTGGACCCCTTGCCGAACAGGCGCACCAGGGAGGGCCCGTCGTCGGGCGAGTCCGGAAAGACGAGGTCGTCCACGTCCAGGCCCACGGCTTCGCTGATGCGTGCGCCGGTGGAATAGAGGAATTCCAGCATGGCGGCATCCCGCAGCCCGGTTGGCGTGTCGGTTCCCGCCGATTCCAGGATCCGGGTGACGTCGTGGACGCTGATGGCCTTGGGCAGGCGGCGGCCCGGCTGTGGGGGATGAATGTCGGCGGCCGGGTCGGAGTCACAGACGCCCTCGAGCGCCCAGAACTTGTGCAGCCCGCGCACGGACACGATGGTGCGCGCCACCGAACGCATGCCAAGCGCGGAACCGCCATCATCGCCGTCGGACAAGCCCTGCGCAAATTCGCTGACGTGCCGTCGCAGCACCTGGCCCGGTGCGGTGACCCCGGCAGCCGCAAGGAAGGCCTCGTAGCGTCGCAGGTCCCGCTGGTACGCGGCAAGCGTGTTGGGGGCAAGCCCGCGCTCCACGCCGACGTGCTGCAGGTAGTCGGCGATGGCACGCGCCAGCGCCGTGGGAGCTCCCCCGACGCCGGCGCCCGGGCTGGTCACTGCAGGCGCTGGGACGGGTGCTCGGGCCAGGGTGCACCGCCCGGGCGCAGCCCGGCGAAGTCATTGCGGGCTGCCTGTGCCGCGGCCAGGATGCCGACGACGGCGGACGGGTTGTGTATGTGCCCGGCCAGCACCGCGGCGGCCGCCTCTTCCAAGTCCACCCAGGCGAACTCGATTTCGGCTTCCTCGTCGGTGCGCTCGTGGCGCCGGTCCTCCGGCACCTCGGTGATGCCGCGGGCCAGGTAGATCCGGATGGCTTCGCTCGAGGAGCCGGGAGAGTTGAAGAAGTCCGTGAGGACCTGCCACTGGGCAGCCTCAAGGTCGGCTTCCTCGGCGAGTTCACGGGCGGCGCCCACCACGAAGTCCTCACCTTCCACGTCCAGCAGGCCGGCGGGAACCTCCCACAGGTTCATCTGGACGGGGTGGCGGTACTGGCGCAGGAGCAGCACCTGACGTGCCTCGTTCAGGACGACCACGGCCACGGCCCCGGGGTGGGCAATGTAGTCCCGGGTCAGCGGGGCGCCGCCGGGCGTCAGCGAAAACGTATCTGAAACCACGTTCCAAATGCGCCCCTGGTACACCGTGGACTGCGAATGCAGCGCTCGGACACTAACTTCGTCAGTTACGGCCGGCGACGTCGCGCCCGGCCCGGACTGTCCCGCAGTCCCCGGTGCACCAAGGTGAGCCACTTAGACCTCCAGCAGCCGGGTGGCGTTCTGGCGCTCCAGCGCGGCGGCGACCAGTCCGGCAAAGAGCGGGTGCGGCCGGGTGGGGCGTGAGCTCAGTTCCGGGTGTGCCTGCGTTGAGACGTAGTACGGGTGGACTTCGCGGGGAAGTTCCACGTATTCGACCAGCTTTCCGTCGGGCGAGGTTCCGGAGAACACCAGCCCTGCCTCCGCAATCTGGCCGCGGTACTTGTTGTTGACCTCGTAGCGGTGGCGGTGGCGTTCGGAGACGTCCGTGGTGCCGTAGGTTTCGGCAACAACGGAGCCTTCGGTGAGCACAGCCGGGTAGAGGCCCAGGCGCATGGTGCCGCCAAGGTCGCCCTTGCCGGCCACAATGTCCTGCTGCTCTTCCATCGTGGCGATGACCGGGTACGTGGGGTTGTCGTCAAACTCGGACGAGGACGCGCCTTCCAAGCCGACCACGTTGCGCGCGTACTCGATGACCATGGACTGCAGGCCAAGGCACAGGCCCAGGGTGGGGATCTTGTTCTCGCGGGCGAACTTCAGGGCTCCCAGCTTGCCTTCGAGCCCGCGGATGCCGAAGCCTCCGGGGACGCAGACCGCGTCGATGCCGTCCAGCGCCTTGCGGGCGCCGACTTCCGTGGCGCAGTCGTCGGAGGGGACCCAGCGGATCTTGACCTTGGTGGCGTTGGCGAAACCGCCGGCGCGCAGGGCTTCGGTCACGGACAGGTAGGCGTCAGGCAGGTCGATGTACTTGCCGACCAGGGCGATCTCAATGTGGTGCGCGGGGTTGTGCACCACTTCAAGGAGCTTGTCCCACTTGGTCCAGTCGACATCCTTGAATGCCAGGTCCAGGGAACGGATGATGTAGGAGTCCAGGCCCTGGGCGTGCAGGGTCTTGGGGATGTCGTAGATGCTGGGCGCATCGGGGCAGCCGATGACCGCTTCAACGTCAACATCGCAGGCACGGCCGATCTTGACGTGCATGGCCTCGGGCAGGACACGGTCCGAACGCAGGATGAGCGCTTCGGGCTGGATGCCGAGGGAGCGCAGCGCGGCTACGGAGTGCTGCGTGGGCTTGGTCTTCAGCTCCTGGGACGGGCCGATGTAGGGCACGAGTGAAACGTGTGCGAAGAACACGTTGCTGCGGCCGATGTCCTGGCGCACCTGGCGTGCTGACTCCAGGAACGGCTGGGACTCGATGTCGCCCACGGTGCCGCCGATTTCGGTGATGATGACGTCGGGGGCATTCGGTCCCTCGGCGGGCAGGCGCATGCGGCGCTTGATTTCATCGGTGATGTGCGGGATGACCTGCACGGTGTCGCCCAGGTATTCGCCGCGGCGTTCCTTGGCAATCACGGTGGAGTACACCTGGCCTGTCGTGACGTTGGCCGAGCCTTCGAGGTTTTCATCGAGGAAGCGCTCGTAGTGGCCAATGTCCAGGTCGGTTTCGGCACCGTCGTCGGTGACAAAGACTTCACCGTGCTGGAAGGGATTCATTGTGCCCGGATCCACGTTGAGGTAGGGATCGAGCTTTTGCATTGTGACCGACAGGCCGCGTGCCCGCAGAAGGTGACCGAGGCTGGAAGCCGTCAGTCCCTTGCCGAGCGAGGACGCGACTCCGCCGGTGACGAAGATGTGTTTGGTCGTCTTGGACTGACCACTGAACCGGGAATTTGATCGTTGCACCACGGGATTCGAGCCTATCATCTAATGAGCGAATTTACTGTCGCGGGCGGCGCCTGGTTTTCACCGGGGCTGCCCAAAAACTTACTGGTGGGGGCGTGCCGCCTGCGCCAAAAGCTCCTTGGCGTGGGCCTGTGCGGTCGCGGAATCCTCCTGCCCTGCCAGCATTCGGGCCAATTCCACGACCCGTTCCTCGTATGTCAAAAGCTTCACATTGCTCGTGGTGATCCCTGTTGAGTTTTTGCTCACAGAGCTCTTGGTCACCAGCACGTGCTGGTCCGCGAAGGCCGCCACTTGGGGCAGGTGCGTCACCACCAGGACCTGCACATGCTGTGCAAGCATCGCCAGCCGGCGGCCGATCTCCACGGCCGCCTTGCCGCCCACACCCGAATCGACCTCGTCGAAGACAAAGGTGGGGACGGGATCGACGGCGGCCAGCACCACTTCCAGCGCCAGCATCACACGGGACAGCTCACCACCCGAGGCTCCCTTGCCGAGCGGGCGGGGGGATGCCCCGGCGTGCGGGGCCAGCAGGAAGGCGATGTCGTCCTCGCCGTGGATGCTGCGTTCGGCGGCGGAGATCTCAATGACAAGCCGGGCGTCCGGCATCGCGAGGGCCTTCAGTTCGGCGCTCACGGCCTTGGACAGCTTCTCCGCGGCCTTGCGGCGCAGGGCTGTCAGCTCCCCCGCCTTCACAGCCAGCTCTGCGAGTGCAGCACCCTCCTCGGCCTCCAGCGTCTCGATCCGGCCGGAGTCGTCGCTGAGCTCAGCGAGCCGGATCCGTGCGGCATCGGCCCACTCGATGACCCCGTCAATGCTGGGCGCATACTTGCGCACCAGGACCGAAAGTTCCCCGCGGCGGTCCTCCACCTCGGCGAGCCGGCCGGGCCCTTCGGAATCCAGTGATGTGGCGTAGCTGGCGAGGTCCCGGGCGATGTCGGCCAGCAGGTAACCCACCTCGGAGAGCCGTTTGCCGGTTGCCAGCAATTCCTCGTCCGTGTCCGAGACCGTCTCCACGAGCCGCTTTGCGGTATCGACGAGGGTGGCGGCGTCCGGGCCGTCGCCGTAGTCGGTGGCGCTGAGCGCCTCATGCGCGCCGAGCGTTGCCTTGCGCAGCTCTTCCACGTTGCCCAGCTTTACCGCCTCTGCCTTGAGGAGCTCGTCTTCAGCCGGCATCGGTTCGACCGCGTCGATCTCGGCCAGGGCGGTGGTCAGGGAGTCGGCCTCGCGCAGCCGTTCCCGGCTGGCAGAACGCAGCTGCGCCAGTTCCCCCTGCACGGCCCGCCACCGCTCAAACACGTCCCGGTAGCTGCGCGCCGCGGCGGCAAAACCCTTGTGGGCCTCGGCGGCAAACTTGTCAAGTGCCACGCGCTGTGCCGACGGGTTCTTCAGCCGGATCTGGTCCGACTGCCCGTGCACCGCAACCAGCGCCTCCCCCAGCTCGGTGAGGACGCCAATGGGGGCGCTGCGCCCGCCCACGTGCGCCCTGCTGCGCCCGTCGGCACCCACGGTGCGGGCCAGGATCAGCTGCGCACCGCCGTCAAACTCGTCAATGTCGGCACCTGCCTCGAGTGCGCGCACAAGTGCCGGGTGCCCGGCGGGCAGGGTCAGGGTGGCCTCGGCGGAGGCGTTCTTGGCGCCGTTGCGCACAGCCCCGGCGTCAGCCCGGTTGCCCAGGAGAAGTCCGACGGCGGTCACCACCATGGTCTTTCCGGCGCCGGTCTCGCCGCTGACAACGCTTAGTCCGGGCCCCAGCGGCAGGGTGGATTCCGAGATGACCCCCAGGTCGCGGATCCGGATTTCCTCGATCACGAATGATCCTCCCCGTAGAAATTGGTGGTGCCTGAATAGGCGGTGGTGGACGGCGGAACGGTCAGGTCCGGCAGTTCGGCCAGGCGCCCGGCGGGGGCACCGCCGGCGGACGGCTTGGGCAGCGGCGTCTTGGGCTTCGGCGGCTTGATGATGGGCAGCTGCGTGGTGGGCGGCTCCGCCTGTTCCGGGGTGGGCCCGCGCCAGCCCTGGACGGGCAGTTCAAACTTGCGCACCAGGCGTTCTGAGAACGTTGACTGCTGCGTGCGGGCGAGCTTCACCGGCTTGGGCGAGCGGGTCACCTCTATGCGGGCACCGGGCAGCAGGTCCACGGTGCGCCGGCCGTCGCACCAGATGACGCCGTAGGCGCCGTTGCGGGTCAGCACCTCGACCGCCAGGGTGGACGACGGGGACACCACGAGCGGCTTGGCAAACAGTGCGTGGGCGCTGATGGGAACCATGAGGAGCGCCTCCACGCCGGGCCACACCACGGGGCCGCCGGCGGAAAAGGCATAGGCGGTGGAGCCGGTGGGGGTGGCCATGACAACGCCGTCGCAGCCGAACGATGTCAGCGGCCGTCCGTCCACCTCGGTGACCACTTCGATCATGCGTTCGCGGTTGCCCTTCTCCAGGGCCACCTCGTTCAGTGCCCACGTGTGCGCCACGACTTTGCCTGCCACCCGGACTATGACATCCAGGCACATGCGTTCCTCCACCGAATAGCGGCGCTGCACCACGGCGGAGACGGTCTGGATGAGCTCCTCCCGCTCACTTTCGGCAAGGAACCCCACATGGCCAAGGTTCACGCCCAGCAGCGGGACGTCATAGTCGCGCACGATCTCCGCCGCACGCAGGATGGTGCCGTCACCACCCAGCACCATGACCAGTTCAATGTCGGCCAGCGTGACGTCCCGGTCCAGGATCTCCATTCTGACCCCCGACACGCCAAGGTAGCCGGTCAGGTCGGCCAGCTCTTCGGCGTACATGACGGGCACGATCGCGTTGGCATGAAGTTCCACACAGGCCTCAAGGGCGGCCAGCATCGACTCCTCGCGACCCGTGTGGGCCAGAATCAAAACGCGCCGTGTCATGTGTATTCCCTTATCCTTGCGGCCAGATTTCCGCCAGCAGCGTCTCCACTCCCGGCCCTTCCCCTTCGATCTTATGCGCAGGGTCGGACACAACCTTGGTGGCCAGCAGAAAATACTCCATGTTGCCGTCCTGGCCCGGCAGTTCACTCACGCCAATCCCCTGCAGCGCCAGCCCGTTCGCGACGGCGGAGCCGGCCACCAGGGCGACCGCCCGGCGTCGTTCATTTTCGCTGCTGACGACGCCGGTTCTCGCCAGCCGCTCCCGGCCCACCTCAAACTGCGGCTTGACCATGAGCAGCAGCTGCCCACCTTCCTTCGTGGCACGGGCCAGGGGCTCCATGACCATGGTGAGCGAGATGAAGGAGAGGTCGCAGACCGTCAGGTCCACGGGCCCGCCGATGTCTTCAGGCGCCATGTAGCGGATGTTCATCCCCTCGTGGACGTCCACGAGGGGGTTGTTGCGGAGCGCGTCGACCAGCTGGCCGTGGCCCACGTCGACGGCGGCAACACGGTCGGCGCCGCGTCGCAGGAGCACGTCGGTGAAGCCTCCCGTGGAGGCGCCGGCGTCGAGGCAGCGCAGCCCGGAAGGGTCGACCTGGGGAAAGTGTGCAAGGGCACCGGCCAGCTTGTGGCCGGCGCGGGACACATAGTCCTCGCCGTCGCCGGCGAGGACCTCAAGCGGCGTGTCCGGCGTGACCGGCTGAGCTGGCTTGAGTGCCGGGGCTCCGTCCACTGTGACGCGGCCGGCCTTGACCAGCGTGGCGGCCACCGTGCGGGAGCGCACCAGGCCGCGGGCCACGAGTTCGGCGTCGAGGCGGCTCATGCGTGCGGTCCCGGAATCTGGCCCGGCACCGTTCCGGGCGTGTGGCCCGGCGTGGGCACGGTCCCCTGTCCGGGGCCGAGCATGGCAGCTGCGGGGTCGGCGTCGAGCTCGCGTTCCAGCCCCTCGAGCACCTGTGCGTAGCGCTCCCGGTGCTCACCCGCCGGCAGCTGCGCCGCCTGGGCGGCGAGGGTTATGAGGGCGTCAACGGCTGGATCGCCCGTGAGCCCGCTTTCCGGGTGTTCAGGCATGGCCGTTCGACCATTCAAGGACCGGGTCCGTGGCCTCTGCGGCGTGCGGAACGGCAGCCCACCAGGCGGCACAAGCGGCGCGCCAGGCATCGCTGTCCGAGGGGTCGCCCTCAATACGGACAGCCGTCCCGCCGTCCACTACGCTCGCGGCAGCGGCACCGCAGGTGGCCTTGGCGCCATCGTGCTGAATTTCCGGGTACGGCAGGTAGAGCTGGGCCAGCGTGTCGATGATGAACTGCGGCCGCTCAGCCGTTCGGGCCCGCAGCGCCGTCTCGCCCGAATCGACGCCCGTCAGCACCAGGGCCGTGGCCATGCCGGCATTGTTGCCGCCGAGGATGTCGGTGTCGAGGCGGTCGCCCACCACCACGGGCTTGCGGGCGCCGAGGCGTGCCGCGGCCGTGTGGAAGAGCGGTGCTTCCGGCTTTCCGGCCACCAGCGGCTCATGCCCGACGGCGGAACGCACCGCTGCGACAAGTGTCCCGTTTCCGGGGGCCAATCCCCTGTCGCGGGGAATGGTCATGTCCGTGTTGGTGGCGATCCAGGTGGCACCGGCGTTGATGGCATAAGTGGCTTCCGCCAGGTCTGCCCAGCCCAGTTCCGGGTCGAAGCCCTGGATGACGACCTCGGGGTTGTCGCGGGCACTGTCCACCACCACCATGCCCAGCGCCGTGACTTCCTGGGCGAGCGCCAGGCTGCCCGTGACAAGGACCCTGGTTCCGGTTGGAAAGCGGCTGGCCAGCAGGGCGGCACCCGCTTGGGCGGAACTGACCACCTGGTCGTCGTCGGCGGGGGCGCCGAGTTCACGAAGGTGTGCGGCAACCTGCGCCGGCGTACGTGAGGCATTGTTCGTCACGTACGCCAGCCCGACGCCCTGGCCGGACAGTCCGGACAGGGCGTCGATGGCGCCGGGGATGGCGTGCGGGCCGGCATAAACAACGCCGTCCAGATCCGCCAATACCGCGTCAAACCGGTCCAACAAGGCTCTAGCGCCCACTGTCGGAGTCGTTGCCGGATTCCTCGCCTGCGCCGTTGTCTTCGGCTGCTTCTTCGTCGGCGCTGTCCTCGTCGGACTCGGCATCGTCGGACTCAAAGTAGGACGACTCGGCGTCGTCAACGTTGGTGTCGTCGGCCTCGCCTTCCTGGGCAGCGACGGAGGTGAGTTCGGCAGCTGCCAGGGTTGCGTCGTCGTTCTTCACGGGATCGACGGCGGGTTCCATGACGTCGGCGACGCGCACGCGTGGGGACTCCAGCGGAATCTCCTCGTCATCGCCCAGGTCGATGATGATCTGGTCGATGCCGTCGTCAATGCCGAGGGCTTCCTCAGCCACCAGTGCCTGGCGCTCCCAAACCTTGGCTTCGTCCTTGCGGTCGGCCGCGCGCAGCACCATGCCGTAGGCACGGAAAAGGCGGGGGCTGAAGGAGAAGGCCCGGTTGAGGTCCAGCTGCGGGATTTCCAGTGCGGACAGGGCGGCGTCAAGGTCGCCCAAGTCGCCGCGTGCACCGGACTCGACGATGGCCAGCTCCACCTTGCCGGCGGTGTCCAGGGTCTCTGCATCCTCGCTCTTGATCAGGTCAAGGGCGCGGTCCGGGCGGCCCAGGCCGCGCTCACAGTCGGCCATGAGCGGCAGGTGCACGTTGGAACCGCTAATGCGGCGGTAGGTGCGCAGCTCGCGCAGGGCCTCGCCGTACTTGCCGGCCGCGTAGGCGGTCATGGCAACAGCCTCGCGGACGCAGGCCAGGCGGCCGCCGCGGCGGCTTGCTGCCAAGGCGTGCTCGAAGGCGAGCTCGGGTACGAGGTCGATCAGGCGCCCGGCCATGACCAGGTGCTTGGAAACCCACTCGTTGTTGCGTGAGTCAAGGATGCGCAGCTGGGCGCGGGTTACCTTGTCCAGCTCCTCGCCAGTCACGTCAGGATCGATTTCCGGTGAACGGTCGCGGTCCGGGCGGTTGGAGCTGCGCAGGTCTGCAGCGTTGCGCGGAGGGGCAACCCGGGGGCCTCGGTCTTCACGCGGAGCGTGGTCGCGCGAGCCTCCGCGGCTGTCGCGGTCACCATACGGCTTGCGGTCATTGTCGCGTGCCGGACGGGCACCGCGGTCGTCGCGGTTGCCGTACGGACGGTCTCCGCCGCGTGCCGGGCGGTCGTCGCGGTTGCCGTACGAGGGGCGTGAGTCGCGGTCACCGTAGGGGCGGTCGTTGCTGCGTGCGGGACGGTCGCCGTAGGGGCGGCCACCCTGGCCACCGCGGCTGTCGCGGTCGCCGAAGGGCTTGCGGTCTTCCCGGCGTCCGTTGACCATGGGGCGGTCGGCGCCGCGGTTGCCGCGGTCACCGTATGAGGGGCGTGAGTCACGGCTGCCACGGTCATCGCGGTTGCCATATGAGGGACGCGAGTCGCGGTCACCAAACGGACGGCCACCCTGGCCACCGCGGTTGTCTCGGTCACCGTAGGGGCGGCCACCCTGGCCACCAGCGGGACGGGCGCCCCGGTCGTCACGGCTGCCGTACGGGCGGTCGCCGCCACGTGCCGGACGGTCGTCACGGTTGCCATATGAGGGGCGGGAATCGCGGTCACCATAGGGACGGCCACCCTGGCCACCGCGGTTGTCTCGGTCACCGTATGAGGGGCGTGAGTCGCGGCTGCCACGGTCATCGCGGTTGCCGTTCGGGCGGTCTCCGCCGCGTGCCGGACGGTCGTCACGGTTGCCGTATGAGGGGCGGGAATCGCGGTCACCATAGGGACGGCCACCCTGGCCACCAGCGGGACGGGCGCCACGGTCGTCACGGCTGCCGTACGGGCGGTCTCCGCCACGTGCCGGACGGTCGTCACGGTTGCCATAAGAGCGTCCACCCTGATCACCGGAAGGACGGCCGCCGCGGTCGTCGCGGTTTCCGTAGGACGGGCGTGAATCGCGGTCTCCATAGGGGCGCCCACCCTGGCCACCGCGGTTGTCGCGGTCGCCGTAGGACGGGCGTGAGTCGCGGTCGCCGTAAGGACGTCCACCCTGGCTGCTGCGCTCACTGTAGGGACGCGCCGGCTGGCGGTCATTGGTCGGGGGGCGATCGGCGTAAGGCCTGCCCTTGTTGTCGTTGCCGCGAGTATTGTCCCCGCGCTTGCCGTCGTACTGCTCAGCCATGCCGACTCCTAAACCTTCGAGCGCACTAACTGGCACAGTAACAGCCGCTCTTCACTATTGATGTAATACATAAAAATCTCGGGACACATTGGTCCATCCACCAGTCTAGTCGAGTGAAACCGCTCCACCCATGAATCTGGCGTATCTGGACAAGATGAGTGGCCAATCACAGTCAAACGACCCCTCCCCCACCGGTTCAACGTCGTCTGCCTGGTCGTAGACAAGACTTACCCGCGTCAAGCCGCCATCCACAGTCGAGAATGAAATCTCCACCTCGCTGCCATCGCCGGCACCACCATCCAAGATCCATTGCAATCCAAGGTGCGCCGGCGCCTGCCAGTCCGTGATGTCAGCCCAGACGATCTCATCGCCATCCAGCGACTCCTCGACCAAATGGTCACGCAGGAGTGCGACGTGGCTACCCTCGCCAAAAACGCTTTGACCATCAACCGGCCACCACAGGTGAATTGCATCGGTGAAACCATCGAAGGCCTGGTCGAGCGGGACATCAAGGACAACGTCCAATTCACGCGGCTCGGATTCACGAGGAGCCACATAGTCCGGCTCGTGGGCGTGGGAGAAAAGATTCTGCATCAGGCAACCCTACCCCTCAAATATCTCAATGACCTGCCCCAGGCTGCGGTGCAAGTCCTTCATGCCCTGAAGATCCAGCTCCATGACAGCCAGGGGTTCATCAGGCCGTAAGTGCGGATTCAGGAGCTCCACCAGCATCAAAGGCGACACATCTTCCCACGACTGATAAGCCCGAAGGTTCATCCATTCAGCGGGAGGCGGAGACACGAAGGAGAAATTGGCCTTCAGCGTTGCCTGCATCTCTAAGTCGATTCCATCAACTTGTCCTTTGGACGCATAGTGCTCTACGTCGTACAGGACGAAGTTCCGATCGCACTCGATCCAATCAGAATCATGTTCGCCAGCACACCAGTGCTTGCACACTGTATTGTCGTCCACGGTCATCAGCCCTCCTCGCTGGTGTAGGTGCAATGCCGCGATAGGCAGCACACAAATCCAAGACTAGTGACAGGTACCGACATCCTGTTGGGCGGGCGTGCGTGTCGCTGGTGTGGTGTGCTGTTTTAAAGGGGTGTGGCCGCCTGGGTGGGCGGCCGGTGTGTGGTGTGTGGTGGTGTGTGGTGTGGTGTTTAAGTGGGGGAGGCCCCGCACCTGTGTGGTGCGGGGCCTCGACCCTTTTACTGGTTGNAGCACAGCACGGCGATTCCCCCGCCGCAGTAGCTCTATCTTGGTGTTCGACGGCGGTGCCCGGTTTGGGTGCTGCTGTTGTGTGGTGCAGGCCGGGCTGGGAGCCGGGGTGGCGGCCGTGGATCCGGTCCGGTGGCTGTTCCGCGGCCGGCCAGATGCCGGGTGCCGGGTGCCGGGGCCTGCCAGGTGCCGGCTGCCGGGGCCTGGGCGTGGTGGTGCCGGCGGGGCATCGCGGGGCAGGCACTCCGGGGTTCCCTGTCGCGGTGGCCGCCTCACATTGCGCGGTGCCCGGGGGCTTCTCCCCCATGCCGGCCGGCGGGCGGGCGGGCGGGCGGGCGGGTGTGCCGCCGGTGTGGAGTGCCTTTAAAGGGGTGTGGCCGCCTGGGTGGGCGGCCGGTGCGGGCGGTGTGGTGCCTGGTGGGCGGGTGGGCGGCCGGTGTGTGTGCCGCTGGTGTGGTGTCGGGCGTCGGGTGTCGCTGGTGTGGTGTGCTGTTTTAAAGGGGTGTGGCCGCCTGGGTGGCCGCCTGGGTGGGCGGCCGGTGTGGGCGGGGTGGTGTGTGGTGTGGTGTTTAAGTGGGGGAGGCCCCGCACCTGTGTGGTGCGGGGCCTCGACCCTTTTACTGGTTGTCCGGCGGTGTCCTACTCTCCCACATCCTCTCGAATGCAGTACCATCGGCGCTGTGGGTCTTAGCTTCCGGGTTCGGAATGGGACCGGGCGTTTCCCCCACGCTATGACCACCGTAACTCGTTCCCCATGCCCAGAGTGTTTCTGGTTGGGTGGCTTGTTGGGTGCTCCTTGTATGGAACAATCAGTGTTTTATTGTACAGGGTCCTGGTGGTTGTTCCCGCACCGTGGTGGGGGTTTTGTCAGGGGTGCCTGTTTTTTTGGTTTCCGAACGGTTTGTTGTTTGGGAACCACATAGTGAACGCGAGCAGATCTTTTTGGTTATAAGAGGTGTGTGTGGTGTAAGTTGTCGGCTTATTAGTACCGGTCAGCTTCACGAGTCTTTAGTCCTCGCTTCCACGTCCGGCCTATCAACCCAGTGGTCTAGCTGGGGGCCTCTCACACATATTGTGTATGGAAATCTCATCTTGAAGCGGGCTTCCCGCTTAGATGCTTTCAGCGGTTATCCCATCCGAACGTAGCTAATCAGCGATGCACTTGGCAGTACAACTGACACACCAGAGGTTCGTCCGTCCCGGTNTCTTTCTGCGCGTGCAAATCGGACGTGGGCCTCTCCAACAACACGGAGAAGACGACCCGTCCACAAGGTTATTACGCCGCTTTGGAATCCTTGAGGAGATACTTGGGAACAACCACAGCGCATAGTGCGGTCACTGCCCACACTATGAGGGTTGCCCAGATCCACGTCCAGAAGCCGTGAATTCGAATTCCGCCAAACGGCAGGTTTGCAATGACCAGCGCCAGCCAGGTGGACACCAGGGACGCTGCACCAGCCAGCGCCGGCGTGTACTTGGTCGCAAGTTTCGCAATCAGGCCCACCAGAAGTGATTGCGCAATCGTGAAGACGACAACGGCGGTAATAAAACCACCAATGCCCAAGGAGAATCGGGACAACAGCATGGCGGCCAGAATGATGGCCACGGCCGAGCTCCCCAGTTGGATGCCAATCTGTATCACTAGTTGTTTCATGTCCTGATCCTATGCTCCCCTGCAGCAAGCAGCCAGAGCTCGAAGTTTCGAGTCCGCCGCATACCTATGCGGTCCACACGGCCCACATCTATCCCCCGGCGTCTGTCCCGCACCGTCCGAGCATGAGTCGCGCAGCGTTCCCGCATATAAGGTAAGCAGGCGTCACTCAGTACCACCCAGGTTAATTGGGCCCTAGGACGTAGGCGGCACTCATCCTCGATCGTGGAAACGAGGCCCTCGCCGGCCAGTGGGAGCCAACCACGGAGGACCTGACCGGTACTGCCGGTCACTATGCACAATTGCAGCCATTCCCAACTTCCGGGTCACAGCTCGCCATGAACTCTTGGGCCATCACAGTCGCCTTCCGCCAAGTGCAATTCACCCACGTATATATGTGGGAGGTGGGCCCACTTTCACCGGCCGCCAACCTCGGTAACGGGGAAACGCTCGAACTACTGGGTTTCCGGGCAACAAAAAATCCCCGCCAGGAACACTTGGTTCCTGTCGGGGATCTTTCAAAAACGTGCGCGAGGGGGGATTTGAACCCCCACGCCCTTTCGGACACTGGCACCTGAAGCCAGCGCGTCTGCCGTTCCGCCACTCGCGCGTTTTTTGAATCTGTCTCACTGTTTGGCCAAAGTGATTTCGGCTTTCAGTGGAACAGCGAGATCAAGCATATAGGACGTTTGCCCGATTTGCCTAAACGAGCCGTTCCACACACACCACCAAGGGATGGATTCCCCCTCCTGAAGAGCCCTTCAGCCGCTAGAACACAGGGATTTTGCTAGTTTCAAAACTTCTTGAAACTTCCCCTACCAGGGTAGGAAATTTGCCACATTTGCCCGTCTCTATGGGTATATTCAAAGACTGCGGCAGTAGTATCAAGCTTGAACATGGTTGTCCGCAGCGCGGATGACCCTCGTGTTGCGCCCGTTCGCGGACTGCGAGACGACCATAGATTCACCCGCGTGCGCAGCGACAACGAGAAGCAGCATCAAGAACTTAGGGAGAGGAGAGCGCATGGGATTGTTTGACAACGTCGAAAAGGGCATTGAAAAGGCAGTGCGTGGTGCCTTCTCACTTGGCTCCAAGACTTTACAGCCGGTGGAGATGGCCAACGCGCTCCGCCGAGAGCTCGACGACAAGGCCATGACCCTTGACGCAGGCCGCACTTTGGCACCCAACGTTTTCAACATCGAACTGGGTGACACGGACTTTGAACGCGCCCGCACGTGGGGGGTCACCCTCGCTGAAGAGTTGTGCGACGTTGTCATCAACCATTCGCGCAGCCAAGGCTACGTCCTTCAGGGTCCTGTTCGCGTGGCCTTCAACCACCGCGAGGAATTGCGGCCCGGCCAGTTTGAGGTCGTGTCCTCCACCGAACGGGAAAGCTCCACCCCGTCGCAGCCGGCACAGGCGCCGGCCCGGCCCGCCCTGAGGCCCGGTGCGCCGTCGGCGGCCCCGGCACCTGCACCCGTCTACAAGCGCCAGCCCGCTCCGGCGCCCACCCAACCGGCCGCATCGCAGGGCCAGCCGGTGTTGGACATCGACGGGCAGCGCTACTCCCTGAACGCCGCATCGATTGTCCTTGGCCGATCGTCAGAAGCTGACATCCTGATTGACGACACCGGAGTCTCACGCAAGCACCTGGAAATCCGCACCGTCGGCGGGATGAGCACCGCCGTCGACCTCGGCTCCACAAACGGCAGCTATGTCGACGGACACCGCATCCAAGGCACAGCAGCCCTGCGGGACGGATCCACCATCACCATGGGACGGACACAGATCACGTTCCGGATGCTGCCTGTACGCGGCGGAGGGCAGCGATGAACGATCTCAGCCTTGTTGTAACTATCCTGCGCTTCGGTTTCCTGGTCCTCATGTGGATCTTGGTGTTTGCCGTGGTTGCCGCCATGCGCCGCGACCTTGTCATTGGGCGCAAGGCAAAGGTCGGGGCGCCCACAGCCCGCCAGGCACGCAAGCACCCGGAACTGGTTGAGGATGCCCCTTCGGCCAAGCTTCAAGCGCGTGAACTGGTCGTCACGGAAGGCCCACTGGCGGGAACGACGCTCGAGCTCTCCGGTGTTCCGATCCTGCTGGGTCGCGCCCAGGAGGCCACCCTGGTCCTGGAAGACGACTACGCTTCCGGCCGGCATGCCCGCCTGTTCCCGCAGGGAACCCGCTGGTTTATTGAAGATTTGGGCTCCACAAATGGAACGTTCCTCGGCGGCAACGCATTGACGCGTGCACTTCCCGTGGAACTTGGTGTTCCGGTGCGGATCGGCAAAACGGTCATCGAATTGAGGCCGTGACATGGCCGGTACCCCGCTGCTTCTGCGCTATGCCGCCAGATCCCATGTGGGCATGGTCAGGGCAAAAAATGACGATTCGGCCTATGCCGGGCACTTCCTGGCAGTTGTCGCCGACGGCATGGGCGGGCATGCCGGCGGTGACGTCGCCAGCGCGTCCACCGTCTTGGACCTGATCCATTTGGACCACAACCGCCACGGCGACGACGCCGGAACAAACCTCGCTGATGAAATCCAGAGTGCCAACTCGCTGTTGTCAGAACTGGTCCACGTCAACCCAAAGCTTGCCGGCATGGGCACCACAGTCACTGCGCTGCTGTTGTCCGGCGAACGCCTGGCCTACGCCCACATTGGCGATTCCCGCGCGTACCGGCTCAAGGACGGCGTCTTTGAACAGATAAGCACCGATCACACCTTCGTTCAGCGCATGATCGACGAGGGTCGCATGACCGAGGCTGAAGCCGAGGTGCACCCCCACAAGAACGTGCTCATGCGCGTCCTTGGCGATGTGGATGCGTCCCCCGAGCTTGACCTGCAGTACTTTGACGCCACGGCCGGCGAACGCTGGTTGCTGTGCTCCGACGGACTGAACTTCGTCCGGCACGAAATGATCGAAGAAGTCATTCGCAATACCAAGTCGTTGGCCACCGCCGCGGATACCCTGATCGATCTGACCCTGGCCGCCGGTTCCCCGGACAACGTCACGGTGGTTGTCTTTGACATCGAGGAGGGCGTGGTCGACGACGCACCCACCGCCTCTCTGGAAGCCATTGTCACGCCGGCTGCTTTGCCTGTTGGCGAACCCGCAGCAGATTCTGAGAATGAAGCGAACGACGACGGACAGTCGGCGCTTGATGCTGCGCCGGTCGCCGCTGTGCCCGCCGAAGGGGACGACGCATCCGACGGTGCCGAAACCCCGGCAATCGAGGGTGCCGAGGCCCCGGCAGGCGAGGGCGCTGCCACCGAAAGCCCCATGGGCGCGCTGGATGTCAACATCCAGGAGGCAGTCGTTCTCAGGCAGCTTGCCTCCCGAGAGCACGAACTGGTCGGAGCTGCCCTGACTGCCAATGCGGAGGGCAAGATTCCGCATCTGGCCCGCAGACCTGTAGCACCGCGCGCCGCAATGGTCCTGACGCATAAACCCGACACGAGCCCCACCATTGTCGAAGACGCTGAAGTGTCCCTCCCCCGACTGCGCTACCGTCCGCTGGTGGTGGCCATCGTCGCCGTGCTGACGACACTTGCCGTTGTGGCTGGCGCGTGGGCCGCCTACGCCTGGACGCAAACGCAGTTCTTTGTTGGCGCTGCCAGCGGCAATGTGGCCATTTATCAGGGTGTCTCACAGTCGCTTGGCCCCATCCCGCTCTCCCACCTCTACCGCGAGACCGGCGTTGCCGTGGAATCTCTACCGGAATATTCCCAGCAGCTCGTGGCCAAGACCGTGCCTGCCGCAACGCTTGGCGACGCCGAGCAGATCATTGTGGATCTGCAGCTGGGCACAGGCACCAGTCTGCCGCCGTGTGACCTTGTCTCCCCGCCTACCACGGCGGCCACGGCGAAGCCCACGGCATCCGGCGCGGCCAAGTCCACCGGAACTGCACCTGCAACCCCTACCGCAGCAGCAACCCATGCACCGACTGGTTCAGTCGCGGCCAACCCGGCCGAGAGCACTGCAGGAACCACTGCCACGTCCAGCAGCACGGCGACGGCAAAACCCTCCCCCATGCCGACGCCGACCTGCATTCCCGGAGGTGCAAAGTGAGCCAGCTTCTGACCGTGGCGAAACCGCGGCGCAACACCGAACTGCTCCTGCTCGTGCTGGCCCTGGGCATGTCGGCTCTGGCCAACGCCCTGGTCAACATGAATCTGGGCCGCACCTTTGACAATGACTACTTCACACAGATCGCGCTCCTGACTGTCCTTGCAGTGGCCTTCCACATAGTCCTGCGACTCAAAGCCAAATATGCCGATCCCGTCATATTGCCGATTGTTGTCGGCCTAAACGGCCTTGGACTTGCCGTAATCCACCGCCTTGACATCACATCCGGGCTCAGCAAATATGCTCCACAGCAATGGATGTGGACCAGCCTGGCGGTCATATGTGCCATTGCCGTTATATGGCTGCTGCGGGACCATCGCATCCTGCGCCGCTACACGTATATTTCACTCTTGGCTTCCGTGGTTCTGTTGATTCTTCCAATGGTTCCCGGCATAGGCTGGAGCGCCTACGGCGCCAGCGTCTGGATCAAGATCGGACCGTTCAGCTTCCAGCCGGGTGAAATTGCCAAGATCACCCTTGCCATATTCTTTGCCGGGTATCTTTCCTCCAACCGCGACCTCATCCTGTTGGCAGGCAAAAAGATCGGTCCGTTGCAACTGCCACGAGTGAGGGACCTGGCGCCAATGATTGTGGCCTGGCTGGCCAGCGTCGGTGTGTTGATTTTCCAACGCGACCTGGGGTCCTCAATCCTCTTTTTCGGTCTGTTCATGGTCATGATCTACGTGGCCACCAGCCGCGTGAGCTGGATTTTCATCGGTTTGGCGCTCATTGCCGTCGGCGGAGTTGCCGCCTACCAAATTTTCCCTCACGTCGCCCGTCGCATCGATGTGTGGATCAATGCTTTCGACCCTGCCTACATAGGTGCTGACTTCGGCAGCTTCCAAGTGGTGGAGGGCCTGTTTGGCATGGCCAACGGCGGGCTCATGGGCACAGGCTTCGGCCAGGGTTCTCCGGACAGCCTGCCTGTGGCAAACAGCGACATGATCATCGCCGTCATCGGTGAGGAGTTGGGGCTCATCGGCCTGTTCGCCGTGCTGTGCCTTTACGCCCTGCTGATTTCCCGCGGCTTCCGGGCGGCATTGGGAACCAGGGATGCCTTTGGCAAGCTGCTGGCCGTGGGCCTGTCCTTTGCCGTGGCCCTGCAAACCTTCGTCATTATCGGGGGAGTGACGCGCCTTATCCCGCTGACTGGGCTGACCACACCGTTCCTGTCCGCCGGCGGCTCTTCCCTGCTGGCCAACTGGATCATCGTGGCCTTAATCCTGAAGATTTCAGATGCCGCGCGCCGTCCCATTGACACGTCCGGCCTTGCCGCCCCGACGGATCCAATTCTTCCCCCAGCCCAGATAAATCCCATCAACACCCATGTCGGACCAAGGACACAGGAGGTGCAAGCACCATGAACCAAGCCATCCGCAACTCCTGGATAGTGGCCATAGCCCTGTTTGCGCTGCTGTTTGGTTCTGTTTCCTACGTGCAGTTCTTCGCAGCCGATTCCCTGAACAAGAATCCAAACAACCAGCGCCAGCTTTTGGCCACCTTCTGCAACAGCCGCGGCCCCATCCTGGTTGGCGGCCACGCAATTGCAGAATCCGTGCAGACCAACAGCGACTGCAAGTACCAGCGCGTCTACAACGAACCCTATCTGTATGCAGGACTCACGGGTTTCTACAGCAAGTTCTCCGGACAGTACGGCATTGAGGCCGCCATGAGCGATGAGCTCACAGGCACCTCCGACGACGCGCTATTTGACCGGATTGCGCAGGTTTTCACTGGTGCACAGCCCCAGGGCCGTTCCGTTGAACTCACCATTGATCCCGTCATCCAGCAGTTGGCCTACGACATGATCCCGGACAATGTGCCAGGGTCCATCGTGGTGATGAACCCCAAGACGGGAGCCATCATTGCCATGGTCTCCAAGCCGTCCTACGACACGAACCTGATGGCCACGCATGACAAGGCCGCCTTTGACGCCTCCATGGCTGAGCTCGTCAGCGTTCCCGGCATCAACCTCTTTGGATCGTCCGCCTACAAGCAGTTGTATTCCCCCGGATCGGTGTTCAAGATCATCGACACCGCGGCGGCCCTGGAATCCGGGAAGTACAAGAAAGACAGCGTCCTGCCGAACCCCGCCAACCTGGCGTTCCCTGGAATTGAGTACACCCTCCCGAACTATGCGTACGGCCAGTGCTACACGCAGGACAAGGCATCGTTTGCCTTTGCATTGGAGAATTCCTGCAACACGCCTTTTGCCAGCATTGCCCTTGATATCGGACAAGACGCCCTCACCGCCGAGGCCGACAAGTTCGGGTTCAATGACTCGTCACTGAAGTTTCCCGACTCGGTGGTTCCCAGCCGCTTCCCCGGAAGCACCGGAACCCTGGACGACGCATCACTCGCGCAGAGCGCCATCGGCCAGCGCGATGTCTTGGCGACACCGTTGTCGATCGCCATGATGACGTCGGCCATTGCCAACGGTGGCAAGCAAATGGCGCCCAACCTCGTCAAGGCCGTCCGCACGCCAGACCTCAAGACCGTTTCATCCCTGGAACCGCAGGTTCTGAGGCAGTCGACGACACCCGAAATTGCAGCACAGATCACGGAGTGGATGGTTAGTGTGGTCGACAACGGGATTGGCTCCGCAGCCGCCGTGCCAGGCGTTGAGGTGGCAGGAAAAACAGGAACAGCAGAAATCGGTGACGGTTTGAACAACGCATGGTTTACAGGATTCGCCCCGGCGAACGACCCACAAGTGGTGGTCAGCATCGTCATGCCGAATGTTGATGTGGCCACAGGAGCAGAATTGACAAGTCCCAATGCAAGCAAACTCTTCAAGGCGGTGTTGAACAAGTGAGGCCTACATCTGGTATCACCTTAGGCGGCAGGTTCCAACTCACTTCACGCATAGCCATCGGTGGCATGGGGGAGGTGTGGAAGGCCCAGGACCTGGTCCTTGGACGCATCGTTGCAATCAAGATCCTCAAGGACGAATACACGGGCGACCCCGGATTCCGGGCACGGTTCCGTGCAGAAGCCAAGCACACGGCCCTGCTGAACCACGACGGCATTGCCAACGTTTTTGACTACGGCGAGGAGGACGGTTCTGCCTACCTGGTCATGGAGCTGGTTCCCGGGGAGCCCTTGTCCGCGCTGATTGAGCGCGAACACGTACTTTCCGCGGACTGGACGTTGTCCATGATCGCCCAGACCGCCCGCGCCCTGTCCGTGGCCCACGCCCAGGGCCTGGTCCACCGCGACGTCAAGCCCGGCAACCTTTTGATCACGCCTGACGGCAAAGTCAAGATCACCGATTTTGGCATTGCCCGCCTCGCCGACCAGGTGCCGCTGACACAGACCGGACAGGTCATGGGCACGGCCCAGTACCTGGCACCGGAGCAGGCCACGGGACAGATTGCCACCGGGGCAAGCGACATATATTCCCTTGGTGTCATAGGTTATGAATGCATCACCGGCCACCGCCCGTTTTCCGGTGAGTCGCAGATCGCCATCGCCCTGGCCCAGGTCAATGATGCACCGCCGCCGCTGCCTGACACACTGCCCACGCCGGTGCGGGCGTTGCTGATGTCCATGCTGGCCAAGGATCCGTCCAACCGGCCTGCCAACGCCATGAAGCTGGCCGAGGCCGCCGAGGCCATCCGTGCCGGTGACATCAAGACCGCGCACGCCGCCGTTCCGGGGATGCTCCTGTTTGAAGCCAGCACCGGCCCCATCACCGCGCCCGTGGACATCAATGCCACGGCCCCCACCACGGTGGTCGGCAACATCGCCGAACCAAGCACCACGGCACTTCCTGTCGTCGAGGAGTCGCCTTCGGCCGAACAGTACACACCCACGCGTTCGGAGATGCTGGGTGCCCAGCGGGCTTGGGAAGAGGAGCCCAACGGCGCCGATCTCCTTGAAGACGACGAGGAACCTCCCGTGGAACCCAAGAGGAAGGGGCGGAGTCCCTGGACCTGGCCCCTCGTGGCCTTGATTGTGCTGCTGGTCTTTGCCCTCGGCGCGCTCCTGCTGCAGTCCTTTGGCGTCTTTGACAGCGGAAAGCCGGCCCCCTCGGAGACACAGACACAGACACAGGAGGCCCCGCCCACCACGACGGAGGCCCCCACGCCCACCGAGACGACACCGGAACCCACCGAGACCACGCCGGAACCGGTGGCCATCAACAACAATGAGTATGCCGGAAGGTCGATTGCCGACGTCACCGCTGACCTCATCGGCAAGGGAATGCTGGTCGACCCTGTTGACGAGGCGAGCGACACGGCGCCTCCCGGAGTGGTGGTCCGGGTTGAACCGACCGGGCCCCAGCCCGTGGGCAGCACCATTACCGTTTATGTCTCCACCGGCCCGGATCTCATCACCGTGCCGTCCTTCGCGGGCAAGACCGGCGACCAGTACGACGCCGAACTCGTCGATGCGGGCTTTATCCCCAATCGTGCCGAGGAACCCTCCGAGACTGTGGAAGCGGGCAAGGTCATTCGTGTCCAGCCCACAGCCGGCGAGAAGGCTGCGCCCGGCTCCGTAGTGCTCTACTTCGTCTCCAGCGGCCCAGCGCCCGAGCCGACCTCCAGCGCTGAACCGGAGCCGAGCGCCACTCCCACCGCCGAATCCGCACCCAAGGATGTGCCCAGCCAGGGCCCAGCCAACGATGAGGCAAAACAGTAGTTCCCTCCATGCAACACCCCGAGCCCATCTCACCCACGATCGAAAGGACAACAGATACTCATGAGTGTCCCCGGCGTCCTTAATGACCGTTATGAGATCGGCGAACTGCTGGGCCGGGGTGGGATGGCCGACGTCTACAAGGCGCAGGACACCCGCCTCGGCCGGGCCGTTGCCGTCAAGCTGCTCAGAGCGGACGTTGCCCGTGATTCGCAGCTGCAGGCCCGCTTCCGCCGTGAGGCACAGGCCGTGGCCGGGCTGAACCACCCTTTCATTGTTGCCGTCTACGACACCGGTGAACACGTCACCAACGACAATGTCCGAGACAGCGCACATCTGCCGTACATCGTCATGGAGTACATCCACGGACGGACGCTGCGGGACCTGATCCGCAGCAACGACATCAGCATTGAGCAGGCCGTCAACTACACCATGGGCGTCCTCGCAGCGCTGGACTACAGCCACCGCGCAGGCATTGTGCACCGTGACATCAAGCCTGCCAATGTCATGGTGACGGAGGATGACCACGGCGTCCTGGGCCAGGTCAAGGTCATGGACTTTGGCATCGCCCGGACCATCGCCGATTCCGCCGCCACCATGACACAGACCCAGACCGTCATGGGGACCGCCCAGTATCTCTCTCCCGAGCAGGCCCGCGGGGAGAGTGTCGATGCCCGCAGCGACCTTTATTCGGCTGCTTGCCTGCTGTACGAAATGCTGGCCGGCCGGCCGCCATTTACGGGCGACTCCCCCTTCACCGTGGCCTACCAGCACGTGCGCGAACATCCCCCACAGCCCAGCAGCTTCAATCCGGAGATCTCGCCTGCACTGGACGCGCTGCTCATGCGTGCGCTGGAAAAGGACCGCGAGAACCGCTTCCAGGATGCTGCGTCGTTCCGCCGTGCCCTGCGTGCAGCAAGTGCCGGCGTGATGCCGCCGGAGCCCCGAGTCAGCCAGGCCCCCATTCCACCGCCACCCACACTGCTGCAGACCGCCGAGACTGCCCCTGTCGCAACATCGTCGGTCTTGACGGACGACGGCGGGCCCTCCACGCGCGCCATGGCGAAGGAACTGACTGGCGGTCCATTGACAACGGATGACGGCGTGTTTGAGGAAGTCCCCGACATTCCTCCGTCCACCAAGCGACGGCGCACTGCCTGGATGGTTATCTTGTTTATCCTGCTCGCCGCCGTCCTGGGCGGCGGGGCTTACCTGGGTTACAACCTCCTGCAGTCCAGGCCTCCGGCGGTCGAGCCGGTCCTGGTGCCTTTCCTGGTGAACAGCCCTGAAAGCGATGCACTGAACCAGCTGCGCGATGTAGAACTCGAGCCGCAAAGCACCAAGGAGTACTCGGCAACTGTTGCAATCGGACAGGTGATCCGCACGGACCCGGAAGGGGGAACCAGCCTGAACCCTGGCTCCACCGTCCAGGTATACATTTCCAAGGGGCCCTCGACGGTCACCATTCCAGAGGGCCTGGCGGGGCGCACGGACGCGGATGTCAGGGCGCTGCTGAGCAGCCTGAACTTGAAGATCATGCCCAACGACATGGTCAATGACGGATCGATTGCAGCCACGCTGGTGGTCACGACGGATCCCGCCCCCGGTGAGACAGTTCCCGCGGGCTCCAGCATCACCATGAAGGTCTCCACCGGAGAGATTCTCATGCCGTCGCTCTTCGATCTGACGGATGACCCGGAGCAAGTCAAGGAGGTGGTCACGGCGGCACTCAAGGCGGTCTCGCCCCTCCTGGAAGTGACGTTCAGCGAGGCCGAGAACGCCGTGGTGCCACCCGGACTGGTCACGAGCCAATCCATCAGCGCCGGAACGGCCGTGCCCCAGCGAACCACAGTGGATGTGACGCTTGCGGCGGCACCTGCGGCCGAAGAGCCGCCTGCGCCCGAGACGACGCCTGCGCCAACCCCCAAGGCCAAGCCCAAGGCTTCGACGAAGGCTGAACCGTCGGCAACTCCGGCCCCTCCGGCAGGGGATCCCGGCCAGGGCCAGTAGTTGAAAGAGCCCGGCCTCCGTCGTGACAACGGAGGCCGGGCTCTTTGCTGCCAACCACCTGGTTGGTGTTGCCGGGACTCAGCTGTTGATGAGCGGGCTCAATGTTGCTGCCTTGGCGGCCGCACCGGACAGCCCGAGTGATTCGAGCCAGTTGCCCAACATGGTGTACCCGCCTTCAGTGAGCACAGATTCCGGATGGAACTGGACCCCGCACAGGGGGGCGGTCTTATGCGCCAAACCCATGATCACGCCGTCGGCCGTCTCAGCAGTCACCTCCAGCTCCTCGGGGATGCTGGAGGGAACCGCGGCCAGGGAATGGTAGCGGGTGGCGGTGACGGGGCTGGGAAGGCCGGCAAACACGCTCGTGCCGTGGTGCAGGACATCGCTGGTCTTGCCGTGCATGAGCTGTTCAGCGTGGGTGACCACGCCCCCGTAGGCCTCTGCCAAGGCCTGGTGGCCCAGACACACGCCGAGCATGGGCTTGGCATGCACGCCACACCACCTGATGAGCTCGATGCAGACACCAGCCCCAGCGGGGGTGCCGGGACCGGGGGAGACGAGTACGCCGTCGCGCGCCTCAGCCATCTCGACAGCCTCCGCCAGCGTGACGTCGTCATTGCGGACCACCGTGGTTTCCGCACCCAGCTGCTGCAGGTAGCCCACCAGCGTGTAGACAAAACTGTCATAGTTGTCGATCACAAGAATCCGTGTGGCCATTTCAGACCCCACCACCAATCGTCGAATCATTCAGGGGGTTGAATTGGGAAAGCCAGGGGAACACAAACTGCATGAGCAGCAGTACGGCCGCCACCACCAGCAGGATCGCCGTGATGATCCGGAGCCACAAGGGGCCGGGGAGGTTTCTAAAGATCCAGGCGTACATGGCTAGCCTTTCTGGTTCGCGGAAACTTGGGCCGCGATGGCGGCGGGCGGTCCTGCACTGGCCGGCTGCCAGGATTCCAGCAGCGAGTAGGCGATGATCCGTTCCTCGGAACCGAAACGCGGGTTGCAGCTCGTCATGGTCAGGAACCGCTCAGTGGGAACGGCATTCGGGTCCGTGGGTACGGGCAGCAGGACATCGGCCCTGTCGGGCGTGACGACCTGGTTGTTGCGGAAGACGTAGGTGTAGTAGCCATCCTTGGTCTGGACGTAAATCTTGTCGCCCGGTACCAGTGTGTGGATCGCGTCCAGGACAGCACCGTGGGTCTGCCGGTGGCCGGCGATGGCAAAGTTGCCCACGCCGCCGGGCATGGTGGAGGAGTTGTACCGGCCAAGGCCAAGGGTGTCCAGCTGCGCCGGAGCCACTCCTTCAACGAGGGGGCGGCTGTAGTTCTCGCCAAAGCGGGGGATGTAGGCAACACCAAAGATGGCTCCGGGTGCCGTCGGAGCGGCAGACACCACAGGGTCCCCGTAGTCGACTGTGGTCCCCTCGGCCGGCGGGGTGACGGGGCCCTGGAAATCCCGGGCAAACTCGGACACGGCCTGCTGCTGCACCGAGCTGGCCTCGATGTTGGTCCACCACAGCTCCCACACCACAAACAAGAGCAGGATGATGCCGGCAGTTATGAGCAATTCACCCAGGACTTGGATGAGCGTGCGGAAAAATCCCTGTTTGGGACGCTGCCCGCTGCGGCGGTTCCCGGATCGGCTGTTTGGCGCACGGCCGGGGCGGTTGCTGTGGCGCCGGGCGGCGTCCTCTTGCAGGCGGTGGCGGCGCTCATTTCCGGAGATCAGCTCCTGCACGCCCACCCCTGAATCGGCATGGTCTGGCGGTGGAGCCACGCGGTTCTCCTTCGTGGGTGGTGGGCGGTAAAGTCATGCAATCCCTGGCCACATTAAATGCAGTTAGAATTGCCTCAACAATACCGGCAGTTCAGCACCTGAGAACAATTTGCCCAGCAACATCTGTGCTCATGAACCGCCCACCCACCATCCAGCGGACGGCCCAGCCGGCCGCCTTGTCAAGGAGCTCCTGTGCCTGAGTCCAAATCGCGTCGCCGCCCCGCCAAGGGACCGGCCCAAACTCCGTCCAGCAAGGCACAGCAGCCGAACGCGGCCTGGTTCCTCCCTGTCATGGTGACGTTGATGCTCGTGGGCCTCGTCTGGATCATCACCTACTACATTTCCGACGGCGCCTTTCCCATCCCCAACATCGGCAACTGGAACATCGGGATTGGCTTCGCCATAGCCCTGGCCGGGTTCATGATGACGACGCGCTGGCGCAGCTAGCCCCCAGCTTGTTCTTCGGTCCCGGGGTCGCTTTTTGCGTAGCGGCCCTTCGGATCTCCTGCGGCACGGCCCGGTACGTCTCCGGCCGTGCCGTAGTCAGCTTCAACGAACCGTCCCTGGTCTTCGCTTTCCGCGGCCTCCTCCGTGCCCGCCAGTCCGTAGTCGCCCTCAATATAGCGGCCTTCCGGATCGCCTGGTTCGTGGCCCGGCTCCCTGCCCGCCCGGCCGTATTCACCTTGGACATACCGCCCTCGGCCCGCTCCGCCGTCGACCGGTTCTTCATGACTGGACATCGTGCTGCCCTGCTTTCCACAGCACCAATACTGAAGCCCGGGTGGCTGGCACGGGTGCCGCTCCTTATTTCAGTTTAGGCCGCCGCTAGTGACTTGGACAGGGCAGCGGATTGGCCACTGAGGCGGCTTCCGGTGCGGCTTGGCAGGGCCCGGTGCACCACGTCATGCGCCTTCCGGCCCCAACTGACCGTCACCACCTACGAATAGTAGCCGCCACTTTCTTTGGCGTCGTCCCCGCCGTTCATGAGCGCTGCCAGCTGCTCGCGCGACTGCAGGTCCAATTTGATGAAGGTCCGGTAGAGGTGTCCCTCAATGGTTCGCAGCGAGACGTTGAGGCGGGCGGCAATTGAGTTGTTGGATTCGCCCTGGGCCACAAGGAGCGCGATCTGGTGTTCGCGCCGTGTCATCTTGGGTTGGTCTATTGTCTGGAAAACAGGTGAGACCAGACCCGGCAGCTGCTCCCGCATAGCCACCACCTTGCTGGCCGCCTTCCGGCTCTTGTGGACCTTTCCTCGGTCACTGAACTTTCGTTGCGCATGTGCGGCAAGTTCCACGCCAATGAGTTCATAGCCAAGGTCCATGGCAGTGGCGCTGGCCTGGTCCAAGACAGCAGGGTCCTGGGACGCCATGGCGTGGGCCCAGATGACAAAGAATTCCTTGCTCCCTGACTCCACCTGCTGGGCCACTTCACCCAGGCGGCCAACAGCAGAGGACTCCCCAACCCTCATCAACAAGGACAGCACTGTCGTCTCAATGCCGATGTACCCGTTCGCGGCGCACTCGCGCTGCAGGCTTCGCAACCTGGCCAGGCCAAGGTCATGCTGCCCCGTGAGGCATTGTGCAGCGGCTGCATAGGCGGCGCCCTCAAGTTCATTGAACTTGCCGGTGCGCTGGTCCAGTTCGGCCAATTGCGACAGGGACTGCTGCGATGCCAGGATGTCCCCGCTCATGACCAAGCCGTAGGCCTGTATTCCCAAAGCCGTTGGCAGGACCGACCACGGGTCGTATTCTGTCAGCGCCCCAACGGCTGATCCCAGCGCCGCCAACACATCCGGAATATAGCCGCGACGGCAGGCCATCATGGCCGTACCGAGGTCTCGCAGGCCGCCCGCATACAACAGCAAATCAGGATTCCGGAAAGTCACGGGGTCCAATGCGGCACTTACCTGGTCCCATGCGCCGTCGTAAATTAGTGTGGCGACGGCACGCGTATAGGACAAAATGGAAATGTCCGGCCGGGAAAATCCCTCGGGAGCCTCCAGTTCATCGAAAATCTCCTGGACGAGGCCCATGGCAAGATCTGTCCTGCCGATTGCCGTCAAGATCTCTGTATGCAGGCCCTTGAGCAGGACCCGGTCAGCGGCGTTGTCGGCAAGGGGATGCGCGCGCAGCGCTTCAATGAGCGGCCTTGCTCGCGCAATGTCACCAATCGACACCTCCATCGTGGCGCGAATGACCAGGACCGCAATGTCCGCCGGGGTGGATGAACCGTCAACGACGGCCATGCCAAAACGGGTCTCGTAGTCAGCAAGCGCAGCATCGAGCTCGGCTTGGTATCCGACGTCAGCAAAATGGCTTACATGAATGGCGTGCAGTGCGCGTGCGGCGTCGTCCGCATTGTTCGCCATGGACAGGGCTTGCGCGGCCAGCTGGCGTGCCTCATCCGGCTGGTTGCGGTTTACCATTGCGACGGCGCGCTCCGCCAGCATTGGCGACGAATGGTCGGAGAGACTGAGGCTGTTGCTGAACGCCAACGCATCCAGTGGACGCATCAGTTGGTTGGCCCACGTGGCAGCCTCCACCAGCCGGCCCTCCGGCACCGGCAGCCCACAGGCCAGGGACCATCGGGTGAAATTGATGATCGCTTCAGGGGTTTCGCGGCGTTCGGGCGACAGGAGGCGGGTGACATCAGCCCAGTATTGCCGGGCCCGTCCCACGGGTACCGTGGCGCGGATCGCCGGTGCGGTGACACCCCTGGACAGGCGCATGGACAGTTGCGAACCCGGGAGAATTTCGACCAGCTCGCGCTGCTGGATGTCGTCGACGGCGTCGGAGCTGGTCAGGTCCAACAGCACGTCGAGCGGCAACTGCCCGGCCAAGGCCAGGATCTCGATGATGCGTCGCGAATCCGGGGCCAGGCGTTCCAAATCCATCTGGAGGAATTCCCAGGACTCGGAGCCAAGCCTGTCTTCGGGATGGTCCAGGACCCACACGCCGCTGATGTTGCGCAGCGATCCTTCATCCTGGGCACCCGTCACCAGGCCCTGCAGCACAAGGGGGTTTCCGGACGAACGCTTGGCGAGGTAATCCGCCGTCGCACCGGTGACACGGCCGCCCAAGACATCCTCAAGAAATTCTCGTACGTCATCCGGCTGCAGTGGTGCGAGCTCAAATCGGGTCAGGTGGCCGTCTCTCCACAACTCACGCAGGTGGCTGTCGTGGCTGCCGGGCTGGTCCACGAGGATCAGCTTGCATTCAGTCGACATGAGCACCTGCAGGATGATGGCAGCGCTGTCACCGTCCAGAAATTCTGCGTTGTCCACCATCAGGAACACATGGGGTGTTGACTCCAGGCTGAGCTGGACCTGGCGCATGAGGCCGTTGAGGACCTCGTAGTAGCCGTTGCTGCGGACAACGTTGGACCCCACCCGGGCATTCACCGCTCCGAAAGGGATGCCGGCCAGCGCCTTGCTGGCGGAGAGCCTGATGGTGGCCGCCTGTTGTCCCAGGGCGGCATGGACCTGCCCAAGCATCCATGTCTTGCCCACGCCACGCGGGCCAACGATGAGCACGCCGCGGGAGGAACCGTGCACCAATGTCCTCACAATGTCTTCGACATTTGCCCGGCGGGCCACATTTCCCCATTTCACACAAGCACGGCAACAGCTGTCCAGCGGCAGGCGCCAGACAGCGTATCCGGGCACCCGAGACCACGCCTTAGCCAAATGGCTAAATGCATCTCCATTCTAGGGACATGTGTCCAACCATGTCGATGTATGTACGGGATGTTGCGTACGTGTCCATAGTTTTCCGTGCCCCGGCCGGTTGCACCGCCGATCACCCGCGGGAATTCGCCATCGTTGTGGGATTCCGAGCCGCTTGCCAGCAGCGGATTGCCCTGATCCGCTACGCAGCCGAGCCGCTAATATCGAAGATTCCCAGTGGCGTGATGCTTTCCCACACGGCCAATGCCAACCGTTCGGTTCATTACGTGTTCAGTACGATGGCCCGACGCACCCCACTCCTGAACGCCCTACAGAATTCAGCTTGAGCAATCCCGTGTCCGAACTTGATGGGGCAGGGGCAACGCCTGGAGATGCTCGGAAACGGTCTTGAAGCCATTGGGCATGCCTATCGAGGCACAGCAGTGGCTGGATGGGAGCGTGGTGCAAACAACTGATGGTGACCATCCAGCTTGGGATCCTACACGTTTGTAGGATCCCAAGCTGCCTGTCACCAACGAAATGCTCTGACCTGCGGTGATACTCAGTCCCAGATCACCAAAATTCCCAGTTTCATGTCACTTTCCTACGACGCGCATCGTCGTCGATGAAAATAGCGCCTCAAGTTTCCCAGCGAGATGACCAATCTGCCTGGGATCAGGAGAGCACTAGCGAACGTTGTGCCGGCATTGTCAGAGCCAAATCAATGGGCTCATGTTGATCTGAAATCCTGTCCCGTATAACGCCCCATCACCGGGCTTTTTTGCGGGCAGGGTATACGGGAATCTGACGCTCACGGAACCAAACGGTTTCTAAAATTTCAGAAGTCGTCGGCACACGCTCCGATCAACGACCGGCTTACGGGACAGCGCCAAAAGACTTTCCGAACAACGCTCTGACAGCACGCCAAAAACCACGTGGGTCGCTATACGCATGTTTGGCACGAGATGTGTTATCCATCTGCGGCGCTAACGGCAATGGCGAATCAGGATACTTCGCACACTCAATCAACACCTACGATCGCGGGAACGATTTTTCCACACTGGGTCACCGAGAACAATCACCCAGCGCATCACCAGGGGGACTCCGCTACAACGCTCGCGTGGCCAGCGGCAAGGAGGTTACGCGTATTTGCGACTGTCCTGCTAGGTAACCGGCAACGCTCTCTTCCGCGCCGTTGCCTTGATCGCCGCCGTCACCATCATCAACGCAACGACGACAAGGAATGCGAGCCCGCTGGCCATGTACAGGGGTGCCACCAACACGAACGCTGCCTCGGAATTCCAATCGAAATAGGTATCGCCCACGGAGTTCAGATTGCCAAATGACATGAAAAAGTATGCTGGCGCACCCAGGGTAATGATTCCAGCCCACAGTGACACTGCTGCCCAGTTCGGAAGTGCGGTTCGGCGGAAAAGCGTCGTCACGCCCCAAAGAAGACCGAGCAATAAACCGAGCGCAGCGAACACGAAGCCTGGAATCGTGCTGTAGTTCTGACCGGCAGCATGCATGTCAGCAATCGTCGTTTCAAGCGGCATCTCGCTCGCGGCGACCACTGCCCAATCATTCATCAATGTCGCTCCAAGCAGGGCGTAAACGATGATCGCAACGATTCCGAGGAGTGTAAGCAGTATCCGCATCATGCAAGGCTAGCAGCGGCCCTCAACCGATTTGCCACTATCCAGAATCCTCTCAACGGTCTATGGCCTCGGCGGAGAGCCTCTCGAACTACATGGAGATGGATGAAAATGCCGGATTCACTTTCACACCCATGAATTGTTGGCGGGCGTAGCGCTTAGCGTTCCTTGAGCAGGCACCTCCCTTGCCCAGACCCTCGGCGGCTGCGAGCATGAACAAATGATGATCGTGGAAGATATCTTGCACGCTGCACGGCCAGCGCTTGAGGCTATTCTGACTCCGAAAGAGCTTGAGCACACCAGTATGGATGTGGTGACGACGAAGGGTGAACCGGTCACGCCGTCAACGATCATCAGTGAAGACTTGCTTCTGCGAGTCTTCGTGTACGACGAGCAAATGGGGTTCTGGCTTTATCCGCCCGAAGATGCCAACGGATTCACAGCCCGTTTGCGTAGCGAATTGCAGGATTTCGTTGCGGAGAGTGGGTTCGGTTGGGGAGAGCTTCGCGGGTGAGTGTCCCGCAGACCGTTCCCCTTGTGGGACAGCTCAAGAAGGTGCCGCCATCGAATCAGCAGTGCGTTCACCTTTATCTAGGATTCTTGATAATTGCTGATAAGAACTGATAAGCAGGGCGGCAGACAGACTACTCGCTTCCGGTCAGTCTTGATGATTGCCGGTGGCGACTTGCGGGTGCCAGGTGACGGGTTCCTGAATGCCGAGGGTTCTGAGGTTGTCCTTGGCGATTATGTTGAAGTGGTGGTGGAGGGTTCGTCGGTAGTTTTGGTCGGTCCGCCACATCTGGGTTTCTATGGTGCTGACGGTCAGCCGGCTGTAGAGAGCCGGGACGAACCGTATGTCGCCTCCGGTATATATGGCCCAGAAGCGGCAGGTCAGCGCCGGCACGTCGGCGCTGGTGCCCAGGGCGTCGTGCCAGTATTTGGTGATGGTTTCCATGAGTTGTTCCGGGTTGGCTAGTTCCTTGCGGCGGCGGCCGTAGTCAATGACTTCGGGGCTGGTGGTGTCCAGGGATTCCAGGAAGGGTTTGAGCCGGTAGACCTGTCGGCTGATTTCACCGACCAGGTTGTTCCTTTTGGTGTGTCCGGTGAGGAGGTGGTGGTCCTTGTACTGGATCCCGAGCCTGGTGGCGGCCTTGGCCCAATCACAGTGGTGGATGGCCCTCACCAGGGCTACGGAGACGGCAATCTTCGCCAAATAGTCGTGCTTGCTGGCCAGACCTGTCAGCGCGCTGGTCCAGATCACAACTGGGAGGTGGCGTTCGTGGAAGTCGATGCGAGGAAGCATCGGCTCCGTGTTCCATACCTCCCATGGGCCCCCTTCGGCATCCCGGCTGCCGCCGTTGATGATGGTGTGTCCGGAGGCTGGGGCCCGGTCGTTGTCGAGTTGGAGCCAGCCGCCCAGGAGCGTGGGCACGGTCAGGCTGATGCTTGTTTTCCTGTGGGTGGCGGCCAGTTCCAGTTGGGCCTGGCCCTGGTTGGCCGCCAGAAGGATCCTGGATGCCTCCGTCACTGCCGCAGGTGTCTGGGCGGTGGCGCGGTATCCGGATTTGTGGAGGGTGAGGCCGTTGCCGTGGGTGATCAGCCCCAGGAACAGGGTGCAGGCATCGTGGGGTGTGACGAGGGTGCCGCACGCCGGGATCTCCTGGGTACCGGCCACGGTGGCATCCAGGACCTGTTTCAGGTGTGCCTGGGCGAAGAGTCTCTCCCTGGTGGCATCCGCGGTAGGTTCTGCCCGGCGCAGGTCGAAGTCGCACAGCCTGGTCTTGGCAGCGTCATTCTCCGGGGTGGGTGCGTTGGTTTTGCAGCATTGCCATCCCGGCGCGTTGGCCCAGAGCCAGTCCGTGCCATGAAACGGACGGCACTGGCAGTTCGGGCACAGCTTTTCCAGGCGCACACCGTGCTCGGGGCAGTAGGTGTAGAGCGGGTTGAGCCAGTCGGTAAGCCACCGGCCATCGTACTTGCGCAGGCACAGCGGGCAGAAGGAACTGCCGTCGAGGTCGGTGACAATCGTTTGGCTCGTTTCCGCACTGAACCGTTGCAGGGCCGGCAGTTGCCATGCCGCCGCCATCCGTTGCATATCCCCCACCCGGCACCCGCTGAGCGCCGCTACCTGGGAGGCGAAGTGATGGGCGGCACTGTGGATGGTCCGGTAGTTCTGGCGCCGGACCGGCAGCCCCAACAGGTGCACCATGGCCTTGGTGTCCATCCGGTAGGTGCGCCCCATCGCCCTCAACCAGCTCGGCAGTGTTTCCCCCGGCATTGTTTTGGGCAGCAGCGGCCACAAGGAATTCCCGATTGAATCCTCCGGCGGCGCCGGCTGATCCAGCACGGTCAGTGACGGTTCGTCGCTAGTGGAGGGCGTAGGCATTGCTGGCGGCACTATCTGTCACGGCCATGGAGAGGATCTTCTCCGAAATGGTTTCCTCACCCGTGGCGATGGCCAGATGCGCGCACCGTTCCACCAACGAGGCCAGGGAGGCGATGTGGCCCTGGGTGCGCTCGAAGATCAGCGGTGCATGATCAACAAGCATCCCATCCCTGGGGGAGGCCAACACCAGGCTTCCCTCCAATAACTGCAGCAGGGCCGTCCACGCCTGGGCACCCGCACTGGTCTTCAACGTGAAGGGTTGGATCGGGCATACCGTGGTGCGCCGGGCGGTCTGGGCCAGGGCAGCGGACTCGCCATAGAGCCCTTCACTGAAGAAGCTTTTCTCCGCCAATCCGACCCCGGTGTAAATGAACGTGACGGGCAGTTCGTTGGCCAACCATTTCAGGTGGTTGCTGATCTCCGTCCCGGAGCGGTGGTTGAAATCCACAAAATGCAGATCATCGACAATGATCGCGGCCGTTTCGCAGCTCACCACCATCTCCACCGCCAACGACGCCAGCTTTGCCGCCGTCACCCTGTTCAGGGCCGGGTGGCCGTAAAACTCAACGATGCGAGAGTTCAATGCCTTCAACGTGGTGTTGGCCGTCAAGGATACAAAGACCACCGGGATCCGCTGATTGCCATCGGTCGTGCGTGGTCCGTATCGGCGGATCTGGGCCCGGTGAAAGCTCTTGCCGTAGCTGGCAGCTATCGTTGTCTTGCCCAGCCCTGGTGGTGAATCGATCGCCACCCCGTCCTTGAGCCTGTCGCCATCACGCCGGTTGGATGCCATCACCTGGTCAATGAGCGAAAACGCGTGTTCGAGCTGCTGGGTCCTCACCGTGGGGATATTGGAATTCCAGACCATCCGGCACTCGTTGTAGTCCTCCAACGCCTCAGCATCCAGTGCCGCTAGTGCCGGCATGTCCAACCGGGCCAGCGGGTCACGTTTCTGGGCCTCAACAAAGGCAACCCAGCCCGCCTTGCTGCCCAGCCGATACGGGTGGGACCCATTGCGCTGCAACCACTGAATCCACTGGTTCCCACTCATTCGAAGACCTCCAGCTCCGCATCAGGGTTGTTCTCGTAGTACTCGGCAAACACGTCAAAGACCCGGCTGTTGCGCTCCTCCACCAGCTGCTCCTTCGGGCTCCGCTTTGGCGGGTTGCCAGCTTCCACAGGTTCCTCACCGGGCACCGGCGCTGCAGGATCCGGGGCAGCCACAGGTTTGGACTTGCTCTCCAGGCCAGGATGCTTCTTCGCCATCAGCCGCTTGGAAAGGTTCCGATCACTGCGCGAGAGGATCTCCTTCGATCGCCACTTCTCCAACAGCTCATAGACAGCCTGTTCCGGGTTCACATGCCGGTTCTCCCTCCGGGCCACCTCACGGGCATAGTCCGCAGCCTTCTGGGAAAACGGGGCGTCCAGCATCGGCGCATGCTCCCAATCCAGGCGGTGCCATAAATGTTCGTCGGGATCCTTGAAATACACGTACCTCACATCATGGGTGTCATAGAAGAACGGCCATTTCCCGGCATTGGCCCCGCGTTCCTTCGACCTCACGTTCCTGTACTTGTTCAACACCACGCCGTCATAGCGCTGGCCCTTGACCTCGACCCCGTAGTGCTGGATCGTGCGCCAATGAACGGCCAGGAAATCAAAGACAAGATCCTCCGAGGCCGGCAACCTCAAATGCCCCGTCTTGGCCAACCCGGCCTCAAACATTTCAACCGGGCACAGCTCAATACCCGGCACCTCCGGGATGCACAAACCGGCATGGGCACTGCGGTGGTAGACCGTCGAGACCCACTCGCGGATCATGTCCTCCAGCTCGGTCACATAGTAGACGGCCTTGTTCTCCACATTGTCGCCCCGTGAATACACATCCGGGCCCTTGTAACCGGGCAGATGCTCCAGGAACGACTGCCGCAACGTCCTGAAAAACCGCTCCACGGCCGGCTTGTCCGTAGGCTTGTGAGGTGTTGCCGGCTGAATATTGATCCCGATCCGGGCGCAAGCACCACGCACGTGATCGGAGAGGTAGACCTTGCCATGATCAACCACAATCGTCCCCGGAACAGCCCCCAACGGGGCATGGTCTTCCCCGGTGCCGATGACCAGGTTGTGCGGGACCCCGTGATACGGGAACCCGTCGGCGTCTTCCTCCGGTGGGGCCACCACCTGATACAGCACATCGGCAATATCCCGGGCATCCGTTGAAATCGGCGCCAACCGCAATCCCACAATGCACCGGCTGAACAAATCAATGGCCACCGTCAGCTCAACGGAAACCCACCGGCCAGTGCCCTCCTCCAACGCGAAAACATCCAACGGCGTTGAATCCATCAACACATACTCACCCGGATACTGCGCCCTCAACCGCCCATACATCCCCTGCGGCCGCTCAGCAATCGACCGACGAGCCTTCCCCTGCCCAAAAGCCTGCCTGCCCTTCGCCAACTCATCCACACGCGCATAGGCCACTGTTTTGCCGGGTACTGGCACGGCTCCGGGCCCGAATTCTTCGTCCAGCAGGCGTTGAACGCGGCCAAGGACAGCCTTTTTAGTGGGTGTTGACTCGTAGATCAGTTCCGCCAGGACCGCCAAGCAGGCTTTATCCCATCGCGGATCAATCCGGGATTCGTATTTGCGGCTGGCCGCACTATCAATCAGGCCAGGCAAGCCGGCGCTGCGGTAGTCGGCAATCTTGCGGCGCATGGTCCGCACACTGACGCCCTGCCGCTCTGCAGCCTTGCGGACGAGCTCACTCTGGGTAGTGCCCTCTGCCGGATCGATGTCCAAAATTCCCAAGAGTTCCCGCTCCAGGGACTGCAGTTGTTTTAGTTTCGCAGGGCTCAGCCGGGAGAGGGCCACGGAAATTGGATCATTTTCAGGTGTGCCACCAGTCTTGGCTTCACCAATATGGGCTCGCGCGACAATGGCCGCACCGACTCTTCGCAGTGACTTTCCATTGGAAATCAGGATCGATGAGCCCGTAATCTCCTGAACAGTCCACATCTCGCCATCGAGCCAAACCGCCGAACCGACTATGACTTCAAACGTTGTTGACATCGAGTTCTCCAGACCCGAGAAAAAGGATGGTGCCGTCAGTCAGTGGCGATTCCATGTCGAAAGCCAGCACTCCGCACCATAGAAGGTGCAGCAAGGCAGTGCGAACGCGGTACTCGTTTCCACAGCGACCCTTGAAGGCAACGACCGTTTCTCCCACTGAACGGCCTTCGACGAAGTCGACCAGGAGCGTTGTCAACTCACCAGTGTTGACCAGAAGGTGACGGCGAGCTGCACCCAGGAACTTTGTATTGCGAAGAAGAGCAGGTGAGGCGCCGGACCACACCTCGTAGTTCCAGCCGCGGGCCGCGCAAACATCGCTTGTCCACTGGAAGACTGCAGCCGTGTCAGGATCATCCAGACGCCGCACCGGTTTCACGTCCACGACCCGAATCAAGCCGGAGGTCGAGCGGAGCATGATGTCAGGAACGTGCCGCCGGTCGCGCCCAGCACACCTACCAGTCATTTCAAATGGCTGGGTAGCAATCCACTCAACAGAGGGATCGAAGTCCTTTAGCCACAGGCAATCCAGTTCCAGAAGACTTTCATAGATCAAAAACGACTTGGTTGTCGCCGACCAAAACAAGCCGGGGTAGTTCCTCTGACCCTTATAAGTTGGTGGCTTCCGCACGGGCAACCCGTGGAGCACAGCATCCGCTTCAGCCTCACTGAAGCGCGTACTTACCCCACCCCTGTCGATGCAGAGGTAACGCAAAGAAACGTTCTGACCCTGGATTCCGGCCATGCCACCAGTATGCGACTGGTGACACTAAATCCGGAATGGTGACACGCCGGTGACACGAAACCCGGAAAAGTGACACATAGCTCCGGAACCTACAACGTTCCGCTTGACGAGGGACGGGCTGCCCGCTGTCCCCAAAGTTCTCCACACTGTGGATAACTTTTTCCCACAACCCACAGACTTATCCACGGGCGTTGACAACTCCTTCGAACTATCCACAAGCTGTCTTCGAAACTGTGGTTATCCCAAGTTGTTCACAAAGTTATCCACAGACGTGGATAACTTTGTGGGGCAGAAGGCGCTTCGCGCGAAACGCCCCGCCAGAAAGTAATCCACAGTTGTGGAATTACATGTGTGTAACTTATACCCAGTGTGCACAACCCTGTGGAGAACTGCTTGTTCGACGAATCATCAGGTACTAGAACTACAGCTCTGTAAGTTATGCCCATGTGTGGACATCACTGTGGATAACTGTGGATACGTGGGAACATGGGTCCATGGAGCTAACCGATTCTCTCGATGTCCACAGAGTTTTCCCACAGGATCCGAGCCAGGATCAGATCGACGAGTACCGCCGGCTCAGTGCAGAACAAGCCAGCGGCGTGGCCATCATCAGCACACGCCTGCGCAACCGGGACCATGCGGCCACGGTCAGTTCCTTCCTCTCAGTCTCCTACGACCCTCCGACATTGTTGGTGAGCCTCTATGCGGAATCAAGGATTGCCCTGGCGGTGGCAGAGTCCGGCAGCTGGGCACTGTCGCTGCTCACCGCGGAACAGCAAAGGCAGGCCAACTGGCTCGCCAGCCCGGGAACGCCCGTTGAGGGCTTGTTGAATCAGATCGATTTCAGGCGCGGCCCAGCTACCGGCAATGCGATCATTGCCGGTGCGCTGGCTTATTTTGAGGTAGAGACAACTCAGGTGAACACCGCGGCAACACACCTTCTGGTGGTGGGCGAGGTCCTCTCCATGGGCGAGGACGCACAGTGGACCAAGGAGCTGTCGCCGCTGCTCCACTACGGCGGGGGCTACCGCCGGCTCAAGGCCTGAGGCACCAGGCGGGCAGGGCGCCGTCGAACCTTAGAAGATAAACACCGGGAAGGTAGACACCTTCCACAGCGACAGCGCCACAAGAATGACAACAACGGCTGCCATGCCGCCCCACTGGATGAGGTTGCGGTTCTTCACCGGGGCGTAGGCGACGGCCGTGGCACACAGGGCTCCGGCCACCAGCCCTCCCAGGTGCGCCTCCCAGGCGATGCCCGGCACCATGAAACCGATGACGGCGTTGATCAGCAGGAGCACGACAATTTGGCGCAGGTCACCGCCGCGCTTCTTCTGGACGACAAAGAGGGCTCCGAACAGCCCGAACACGGCGCCGGAGGCACCTACCACCCAGGTGTCGTACGGGGCGATCAGCAGGACACCGACGGAGCCGGCGAAGGCGCTGACAAGGTAGAGGGCCAGAAAACGGGCCCTGCCGAAGGCCGGTTCAAGGGCGTTGCCCAGGATCCACAGGGCGTACATGTTGAATGCAATGTGCATGATGCTGGTGGAATGCAGAAATGCCGACGTCAGCATCCGCCACGGCTCCGACTCTGTCAGCGCCGGTGCATAGGCGAAGGTCTGCATGATGAAATTGTCAGGAACGAGCCACAAGAGGGCATAGCCGACCAGGCAAATGGCCATCATGGTGATGGTGACAACCGGCCGGCCGGCACGCGCCACACCGCCGAAGATGGTCCGGCGGGAAGTGACGGCCTTGCTGGTCTCGCGGACACAGTCCACGCACTGCACCCCCACTGCGGCGCTGCGCTGGCATTCCGGGCACGCAGGGCGGCCACACCGCTGGCAGCTCACGTAGGAGACACGGTCGGGGTGGCGCGGGCAGACAGGTGAGCCCACGGCGGGGCCTTGGACCGGGTACGGCGTGCTCATCGTGAATATTCCTTGATGGTTATATATAAGGAAGGCTCCAGCCGCCGGCACATGCGGTGCCGGCGGCCGAAGCCAGGAAAGCAAATAGGAGCCTGGGGCCCCGTTTAGAGCTGCTCGACGGTGACGGAGTTGATGACAACGTCTTCGCGCGGCTTGTCGCCGGCACCGGTGGCCACGCCCTCGATGGCGTCTACCACAGCGCGTGAGGCCTCATCGGTGACATCGCCGAAGATGGTGTGCTTGCCCTGCAGCCAGCTGGTGTTCACGGTGGTGATGAAGAACTGTGAACCGTTGGTGCCGCGGCCGCCCTGGATGCCGGCGTTGGCCATGGCGAACTTGTAGGGCTCGTTGAAGTTGAGGTCCGGGTTGATTTCATCGTCGAACTGGTAGCCGGGGCCACCGACGCCGCGGCCCAGGGGATCGCCGCCCTGGATCATGAAGTCCTTGATGATGCGGTGGAAGATGGTGCCGTTGTACAGCGGGGCGGTGGTCTTCTCGCCGGTTGCCGGGTGCGTCCATTCCTTGGTTCCGGTTGCCAGGCCGACAAAGTTGTCCACCGTCTTGGGAGCGTGGTTGCCAAAGAGGTTGACCTCGATGTCGCCTAGGCTCGTGCTGATAATTGCTTTTGCGGTTGGGATAGCAGTCATGGCGATATTCTGCCACGACTAAGTGGGAGTTTTCTGACAACTCAGGCCATTCCGCGCGCGGCGAACTGTGGCGGGATAGCAACGACCACGTTGTGGACGTAGGCTGAACATGAAACTGCTGACATCTGGAGGAAATGTGAAGAAGGTCGACCGTTTTACCCAAAGTTTGGAAGATTCACTCAACACCGGCGTGGATTGGGCGGCCCCCCACGTTGAACACGCCAAGGACTGGACGGCTCCCCGGGTAGAGGCTGCGCTGGCATGGGCCGTTCCGCGGATCGAAAAGGGCATCGAGCAGGCTTCCCCCATCGTTCAGGACGGGCTGCGCAAAGCAGCCCAGTACACGGCCGACGGCGTGGCCACCGTGACACCCAAGCTCCAGGAAGGCCTTGAAAAGTTGGCGCCGAAGATCTCCGATGCCGTGGATGAAGCAACGCCCCACATCCAGGAAGCGCTGACCAGGACGGGCCCGGCCATCACCACAGCCAAGGACAAGGTCGTCGACGATTTCATCCCGCTGTTCTCCGAAAAGCTGGGCGATGCCGCGCACGCCGTCGAATCCGCGTTGGAGAAATCCCAGGCCCCGCAAAAGGTGGAGCTCGTGGCCGCCAAGCTTGCCGGAAACAAGAAGGCCATTGCCAAGGCTGAGAAGGCTGCCCGGGAATCCGCCAAGACACTGGCCGCCGATCTCAAGAAGGCAGCGAAGGATGCGGCAAAGTCGGACAAGAAGTCCGGCAAGGGCTGGATTGTCGTGGGCATCATTGTCGCGGCCGGCGCCGCAGGAGTTGCAGCATGGAAGGCCTCCAAGCCCGTTGCAGACCCCTGGCAGACACCTGCGCCCGTGGTTCCCGCCAGTCCTGTTCCGGTCCCGGTTGCCGCGGACGACGGCGCCGCCAAAGCTGCAACGGTCGCCGACACAGTGGGGGAGAAAGTGGCGGACACAGCCGAATCCGCCAAGGAAAAGGCTGCTGACGTCCAAGATAAAGTGGCAGACGCTGCCGACGATGCGAAGGACAAGGCTGCCGGCGTTGTAGAGTCCGCCAAGGATGCGGCCGCTGACGCAAAGGACAAGGTGGAGGATGCCGCTGCCGAGGTAAAGGACAAGGCCTCCGACGCCGCGGAATCCGCCAAGGCAGCCGCCGCCAAGCCGAAGCCGAAGGATCCCAAGCAGTAAGTTTTACCGCTGCGTCGTGTTTGGCGTTTGCAGGGCCGGGATCCAGGAGATCCCGGCCCTGCTGTATTTGGTCTACGCTAGGACGCGTCTTTGGGCTTCTTTCGGGGCCGGAGCCGCCTGGGCTGGTTCTTCAGGCCGCTGCGGCCCTGGCGCATGATGACAATTGCCAGCCCGGCCAGGATCAGTGCGAGCCCAACATAGGTGCCACCCGGCAGTTCCTGTCCGAGGAAGATTCCGGCCAGTAGTGCAGCACCCGGGATTTCCAACAGGATCATCATGGACACCACGAGTGGGGAGATGGTGGCCAACAGGTGATTAAAGATGGTGTGTCCAAGGAGTTGGGCCGCCACCGTGACAGCAATGATCCCCACCCAGGCCCCTGCAGGGATGTCCACGAGGGGCTGCCCGAAAACAAGGCACATAGCCAAGATCACCACGGCACACAATCCGTAGCAGATGCTGGAGTAGACGCTCGTGGACAGCGTCTTGCGGGCCCGGGCACCGGCGAGGGTGTAGACCGCTGCGAGGGCACCTCCCGCGACTGCCAGCAGGTCTCCCAGCAGTGCCTCACGGGAGACTCCCATGTCGAACCCCGTGATCACCACGACACCCATGAGTGACGTGCCCAGGCCCAGAACCACCGGCCGTGCCGGCTTCCGGCCCCTGATCCACTGAAACAGGGCAATCCATGCTGCCTGAAGGCAAACCAGGGCCGTAGCAGCAGCCACGCTGGTCAATTTCACGGAGGTGACAAAGCAGGCAAAGTGCAATGCCAGCGCTGCGGCTGCAATGACAAGGTATTTCAGTTCCGAACGGCTCAGTGAGGTGAACTGGGACCTGTCCTTCAGCACCGCGGGGATGCCGAGGGCTGCGGCACCGAATATATTGCGCCAGAGGGCAATGGTCAGGGGCGGCGCCATGGTGGCTGCCATGATCGGACCGGATGCCGACACGCCCAAAATGCCGACGACGGCCAGAAGTATGATCACCGTTCAAGCCTAAGCCACCCGGGCGGCACGGGCCTTCAGCGGACAGGCACCTGCCAGTGGCCCTGGGGGTCCTGTTAAAACAAAACAACCCCGATCCGAAGACCGGGGTTGTTTATTCATGGTGGAGGCACGGGGACTCGAACCCCGAACCCCCTGCTTGCAAAGCAGGTGCGCTACCAATTGCGCCATGCCCCCATGAGGCTGATTCAGTATATATGAATCAAGGCCGATTCAATCAACTGAATCTGTTGCCTTGCTCCACGTTGTCTTCACAACTTTGGATTCCCGCCATTTCTTATTCAGAAATGCTGCAGCACCCAAAGCCGTGACAACTATCAACAACTTCTTCACTGCACACCATCCTGACCAAGAACCATTGGGTTCCGTGGGCGTACCTGGACTTGAACCAGGGACCTCTTCGTTATCAGCGAAGCGCTCTAACCGCCTGAGCTATACGCCCTCACCGGCCCTCATCGGGCCGAGACAAAACTTTACCGCACAGAATACGAAAGTCCAAAATCGGCGGGCCTGAACACTTCTCAGGCCCGCCGTTTCCCGGATTTATGCGGAATTTTCACTAATCGTCGGTCAGTGTGACACCAATTCCGCCCACCAAGGTGGAGGAAATGTTGTACAGCCAGGCCGAAAGGACTGAAAGTGTGGTCAACAGCACTACGTTGACGACGGCGACGATGGTGGAGAATGATGCCACCTGTCCCAGCGAGGCAAAACTGAGCAGGTCGAACGGCGTGCCGGCCTCCTGGCCCTGAATCTCGTTGATGAACTGGTTGACCTTGTCGAACAGGCCCATGGCATCGAGTACTGACCAGAGCACGATCGTTGCCACGACGGTGATGATGCCCAGGGCGACGGACAGGAGAAACGCCATCTTGAGAACCGACCATGGGTCGATCTTGCTGATCAGCAGCCGCGCACGGCGTGCCTTGGCTTTGGGGGCAGGCTTGACCAATGTTGGTGGCGCTTTGGGCCGGGGTGCCGCCGCTGCCGGGCGCTGGGCCGACGGTGAATTAGGCGCGCCGTTGGGACGTTGTGGCGGGCGGACAGGGGCACCTACCTTGGGTGCTGAACCAGGCCGCGGAATCGGCTTATTGGTGCTCAATCGGTACCTCCAGTTATTCCGTCATTACTGCTTAACGGTACTTCATCATTCCGTTGGACCGTTTCGAGTGCCCCTGCGGACTCCGAAGGCGCCTGGGCGTCTTCATCCATTTCGTCGTCTTCTTCAAGGCCACGCTCAGTATTCCGTGCAATGCCGATAATGCGGTCGTTCTTGTCCGGCTTTGCAAAGATGACGCCCATGGTGTCGCGCCCCTTGGCGGGAACCTCGGAAACGTTGGATCGAACCACCTTTCCGCCGCTCATGACGACCAGGACTTCGTCCTCCTCCTGCACGATCAGTGCGCCAATGAGATCGCCCCGGTCTTCCACCAGCTTGGCCACCTTGATGCCCAGTCCGCCGCGTCCCTGCAGCCGGTATTCTCCGACGGCGGTTCGCTTGGCGTAGCCTCCCTCTGTGACAATAAACACAAATGATTCATCTGTGACCACGGAGGCGGACAGCAATTCGTCAAAGTCACGGAACTTCATGCCCGTCACGCCTGAGGTTGCCCGTCCCATTGGACGCAGGGCCTCGTTGGTGGCGGTGAAGCGGATTGACTGCCCCTTGCGGGACACCAGCAGGAGGTCGTCGGTGTCGGAGACCAGCTGCGCCGAGACGAGCTCGTCGCCGTCGCGCAGGTTGATGGCAATGACTCCCGCGGAACGGTTCGTGTCATAGTCCTCAAGCGTGGTCTTCTTGACCAGACCATTCCTGGTGGCCAGCACCAGGTAGGGCGACTGCTGGTAGTCCTTCAGTTCCATGACCTGGGCGATTTTCTCGTCAGGCTGGAACGCCAGCAGGTTTGCCACGTGCTGGCCCTTCGCGTCACGGCCGGCCTCGGCCAGCTCATAGGCCTTGGCGCGGTAGACGCGGCCCAGGTTGGTGAAGAAGAGCAGCCAGTGGTGAGTGGTGGTGACAAAGAAGTGCTCGACGACGTCGTCCCCGCGCAGCTGTGCACCCTTCACTCCCTTGCCGCCGCGGTGCTGCGTGCGGTAGTTGTCGCTTCGTGTGCGCTTGACGTAGCCGCCGCGGGTGATGGTGACAACCATTTCCTCTTCGGGAATGAGGTCTTCCATGCTCATGTTGGGGTCGTAGCCCATCATGATCTCGGTGCGCCGGTCGTCGCCGAACCGTGCAGTGATCTCTGCGAGTTCGTCGCTGACAATGCCGCGCTGAACTTCGGGATCAGCAAGGATGCGGTTGAACTCCGTGATCATGGTTTCCAGGACATCGGCGCGGTCCTGGATCTTCTGGTGCTCCAGGGCGGCCAGCCGGCGAAGCTGCATGTCCAAAATGGCCTTGGCCTGGGTATCGTCGATGTCGAGCAGCTGGATCAGGCCGTCGCGGGCCTCTTCGGTGGTGCTGGAACGTCGAATGAGGGCGATGACCTCGTCAAGGGCTTCCAGGGCCTTCAAGAGTGCACGCTGGATGTGTGCTTCTTCCTCGGCCTTTCGCAGGCGGAACCTGGTCCTGCGGACAATGACGTCCATCTGGTGGGTGACCCAGTGGCGGATGAAGGCGTCGAGCGGCAGGGTGCGGGGCACGCCGTCGACAATGGCCAGCATGTTGGCGCTGAAGTTTTCCTGCAGTTGCGTGTGCTTGTACAGGTTGTTCAGGACCACCTTCGCCACGGCATCGCGCTTGAGCACGATGACAAGGCGCTGGCCGGTGCGTCCGGACGTCTCGTCGCGGAGGTCGGCAATGCCGGCAATCTTCCCGTCCTTGACGAGGTCGGCAATCTTGATTGCCAGGTTGTCCGGGTTCGCTTGGTAGGGCAGTTCCGTGACGACGAGGCAGGTGCGGCCCTGGATCTCCTCAACGTTGACCACCGCCCGCATGGTGATCGAGCCCCTGCCCGTGCGGTAGGCATCCTCGATACCCTTGCGGCCCAAGATCTGGGCACCGGTGGGAAAATCGGGTCCCTTGATGCGCTCAATGAGAGCTTCAAGCAGCTCCTCGCGGCCCACTGTGGGGTTGGCCAGGTACCACTGGACGCCTTCGGCAACCTCGCGCAGGTTGTGCGGGGGAATGTTCGTGGCCATGCCCACGGCGATGCCGGAAGAACCGTTGACCAGAAGGTTGGGGAAACGGGACGGCAGGATGGTCGGTTCCTGGTTCTTGCCGTCGTAGTTGTCCTGGAAATCAACGGTTTCCTCGTCAATGTCGCGGACCATCTCCATGGCAAGGGGAGCCATCTTGGTTTCCGTGTAACGCGGGGCGGCAGCGCCGTCGTTGCCGGGCGAACCAAAGTTGCCCTGCCCCAGAGCCAGCGGATAGCGCATGGTCCAGTCCTGGATCAAGCGGACCAGGGCATCGTAGATGGCCGTGTCACCGTGCGGGTGGTACTGGCCCATGACCTCGCCGACCACGCGGGCGCACTTGTTGAAGGAGCGCTCCGGGCGGTAGCCGCCGTCGAACATCGCGTACAGCACGCGGCGGTGGACGGGCTTGAGGCCGTCACGGACGTCCGGCAGTGCACGCCCGACAATGACCGCCATGGCGTAGTCCAGGTAGGAGCGTTTCATCTCATCCTGGAGATCAATCTGCTCTACCTTGTCATGGAGCAGGTTTCCTTCATGAACCTCAACCGCGCTCTCATCCGTGGTGGACTCGTCCGGGTTCTGGGGTGTTTCGTCACTCATAATCTTTATATTCCATTCCCAATATATGTCGGTTTCGCACTATTTCTAAAGGGGCGCTTTCGGCCCGTCTAGATGTCGAGGAAACGGACATCCTTGGCGTTTTGCTGGATGAAGTTCCGTCGTGATTCGACGTCTTCACCCATGAGGATGGAGAAAATCTGGTCGGCTTCGGCTGCGTCGTCCATGGTGACTTGCAGAAGGGTTCGATGGGCCGGATCCATGGTGGTGTCCCACAGCTCCGTGTAGTCCATCTCTCCCAGGCCCTTGTAGCGCTGGATGCCGTTGTCCTTAGGAATGCGCCGTCCCGACGCAGCACCGGCGGCCAATGCGGCATCGCGCTCCTTGTCGCTGAACACGTAGTCGTGCGGCGCATTGGACCACTTGATCCTGTACAGCGGCGGCTGGGCCAGGTACACATATCCGTTTTCAATCAACGGGCGCATGTAGCGGAACAGCAGCGTCAGCAGCAGCGTGGTGATGTGCTGGCCGTCGACGTCGGCATCGGCCATCAGGACGATCTTGTGGTAACGGGCCTTGTCGACGTCGAAGTCCTCACCGATGCCGGCACCAAAGGCCGTGATCATGGCCTGGACTTCAGCGTTTCCGAGTGCACGGTCAAGCCGGGCACGCTCAACGTTGAGGATTTTTCCTCGAAGCGGCAGGATGGCCTGCGTGTTGGGGTTGCGGCCGCGGACGGCCGAGCCGCCTGCGGAGTCACCCTCCACAATGTAAATCTCTGACAGTGCCGGGTCCTTGGACTGGCAGTCCTTGAGCTTTCCGGGCATGCCGCCGGATTCCAGCAGGCCCTTGCGGCGGGTGTTTTCGCGCGCCTTGCGGGCAGCAAGCCGCGCCATGGAGGCTTGGATCGATTTGCGGATGACATCCCTGGCGGGACCGGGGTTGCGCTCCAACCAATCGCCCAGACCATCGGTGACAACGCGCTGGACGAAGCCCTTGACCTCGGAGTTGCCCAGCTTGGTCTTGGTCTGGCCTTCAAACTGTGGTTCGGACAGCTTCACTGAAATAACGGCGGTGAGTCCCTCGCGGATGTCATCGCCGGTGAGGTTGTCGTCCTTTTCCTTGATGATGTTTTTCTCGCGCGCGTATCGGTTGATCAACGACGTCATGGCGGCACGGAAACCTTCTTCGTGTGTTCCGCCCTCGTGCGTGTTGATGGTGTTGGCGTAGGTGTGGACGCTCTCCGAGAAGGACGTTGTCCACTGCATGGCGATTTCAACGGCCATGCTGCGTGAGGAATCCTCGGTTTCAAAGGCGATGACGTCTTCGTGGACGGTCTCGTACTTCTTGGAGGTGTTCAGGTGCTTGACGTAGTCCAGCAGGCCGTCGTTGTACTGGTAAACAACCACACGCTTGCCGGTGGCCAGGTCCTTGCCTTCGGGAATCGCATCCAGGTCAGGGTCTTCATTGGACTCTGCCTCCGCCACGCGCTCATCCGACAGCGTGATCTTCAAGCCCTTGTTCAGGAACGCCATCTGCTGGAAGCGGGCCCGCAGCGTCTCAAAGTCGAACTCGATCGATTCGAAGATTTCAGGGTCCGGCCAGAAGGTCTGGGTGGTGCCGGTTTCGGTGGTGGCCTCGCCCTTGACGAGCGTGCCCTGCGGCTTTCCGCCGTCGACAAAGCGCATGCGCCAGACAAAACCCTTGCGCCGGATCTCGGTCTCAACCTTGCGGGACAGGGCATTGACCACTGAAATACCCACACCGTGCAGGCCGCCGGAGACGGCGTAGCCGCCGCCGCCAAACTTTCCGCCGGCGTGCAGGATGGTCATGACGACCTCGACGGTCGGCTTGCCCTCAGTGGGGTGGATGTCGACGGGGATGCCTCGGCCGTTGTCGACAACGCGGACGCCGCCGTCGGCAGTGAGCGTGATTTCAATGTGGTCGCAATACCCGGCAAGGGCTTCATCAACGGAGTTGTCAACCACTTCGTACACCAGGTGGTGCAGGCCGCGCGGTCCCGTGGAGCCGATGTACATGCCGGGGCGCTTGCGGACAGCCTCGAGGCCTTCCAAAACCGTAATGTCGCCTGCATCGTAGTGCGGCTCCGTGGCAGGTGCTGCCTCTGCGGAGGCAGCCGCGCCCGTGTTTGGCGCCGCCTCCGACGGTGTGTCTTCCGGTTCTGGATTCACGGCACTATCCGAATTGTTCGTCGTCACAGGCGCGTTCGACCCCTTTGGTTGTTCAGCTCGATTGCCAACGCCAGGAACGATCGCGGGGTTCTCATGCACCATGCGCCGATTCCTTTTCGAAGGCAGATAAATACCGCTCTCAACGAAACCAAAAACCTGCCACAGCGCCGCGGAGAGACGGTTATACCCCCAATTCTACCTTGCGGCGGGCACAGATGGTGGCTCAACGTGCCCTAGAACGCGTAAAAAGCGGCTCAGGGCGCAATTGCCAGCTCTTCTTTAAGGAGATGTACGCCCGATGGGGTTTGAATGGCCCTGCAGCGCCTTGGACAGCTTGCGTCCGACGGCGGACATCATCCGTAGGTGTCACGGGGGCCGCGGCCCTTGACGTTTCGGAATCCCTTGCGCCAGCTGGGTGCCGCAGGGCCGAGGACCATAATTTTGGTGACGACGCCGCGTCCCAGCACATCGTCAAACTTTGCCAGCAAGGATGCCGACAAAAGCCGCAGCTGTGTGGCCCAGCTAGTGGAATCGCATCTGATGTGAAGCGTGGTCTCCTCAAAACTCTCTGGCTGACAATGGGCGGCGATGTCCGGGCCCACCAAGGTGTCCCATTGGGACATGACCGAGCCCACGGCCAGCGGCGAGCTCCATCCCCTGTCAGAGACGAGGCGGCTGACCACGTTGCCCAGGCCCTGCGGATCCCTGCCACCTCCGTACTTGGCATCCAGGAACGGCTTCCGCTTGTTCTTGGGTACGGCCTTTTCGCCCAGCCGGCTTCTCGGAATCCGCAATTCACCCCGACTTTTGGCAATTGTCCGCATGCGGTTCAAGGCTGCCTGCGCAGCGTCGACCTCCGTGACATGGTCAATTGCGGCAGCCTCCCTGCTGCTTTTTTTTCCCACGGGATCATTGTGTGGAAATCCCGGAGGATTCTCAGCCATGGGGTACGACCCCACCGGGTATCACCTGGACGGTTGCCCCCGCCAGTTCCGCCGGAATGTCTTCACCCACAGCCGCAGTGACAAGAACCTGTTCGGCCTCGGCAACCATGCTGGCCAGTTTTCGGCGACGTTGGGCGTCAAGCTCGGCAAAGACATCATCCAAGATCAGGATGGGCTGGTTGCCGTCAATGTGCTTGTCCTCATCCAGGACGTGGAAAGAAGCCAGCCGCAGCGCCAGTGCAATGGACCACGATTCCCCGTGGGATGCGTAACCGCGTGCGGGCGCCTGGCCCAGCAACAAGTCGACTTCGTCCCGATGAGGGCCCACCAGCGACATGCCCCGCTCAAGTTCGCGCTTGCGGGAAGAGGCCAACTCCACGCGATACTTTTCCACCAGTTCAGACACCGAACAAAGCGACAGGTCGGCGCCTTCGTCAACCGCATCCAAGATCCCGGCAGTTGGCTGGCCGGATGCGTAGGAGGAGGCGCCGTCGTACTTTTCAACTTCATTCAGACTGCTGCGGTAAATGGCCCGCAACAATTTTGACCCGTCGGTGAGCTGGGCATATGCCTCGGACATGTGCGGTCGCAGCCGGTTGAGCAGTTCCAGGCGAGCCGCCAGCAGCTCGGCCGCAACGACGGCCAGGTGCTCATCCCACACGTCGAGGGTGGCCAGATGCGATTCGGAAACGCCCGAACGGGAAAAATGCTGCGACCTGGCGGACTTCAACAAGGCATTCCGCTGTTTGAGCACCCGGTCGTAGTCGCTGCGGGTGCCGGCGTGGCGGGGCAGCAGGACCACGAGGAGGTCGTCCAGGAAGCGGCGGCGGTTGCCGGGATCCCCCTTGACGAGAGCCAAGTCCTCGGGTGCAAACAAGACGGTGCGGCAGATGCCGAGTATGTCCCTTGCCCGGATGGGATTGGCTCGGTTGATGCGGGCCCGGTTTGCGCGGGATGCATTGATTTCCACCTCAACCATGACCTTCTGGCTGCCGCGGACCAGTTGGGCACGGACTAGGGCCCGATCGGTGCCGAATCGGAGTAGAGGGCCGTCGCTGCTCACCCGGTGGGAGGAAAGCGTGGAAAGGTAACCGATGGATTCGACAAGATTGGTCTTGCCCAGACCGTTGGATCCAACGAGAACCGTCACGCCGGGGGACAGGGAGAGATCGACCTGGGCGTAGCTGCGAAAATCGGTCAGCGAAAGGTGTTCAAGATACATGGAGCCAAGCTTTGTGCCGTATTTTTTGCACAGGAAGGGTTGGGTGCACTGCTAGGAACCCGACGGTTTGGTGGCATGTCCGCCAAACTGGTGGCGCAGTGCCGAGACCATCTTCATGGCGGGGGAGTTGTCTTCGCGAGACGAGAACCGTGCGAACAAGGCGGCAGTGATGGCCGGGGCCGGAACGGCGTTGGCGATGGCCTCCTCAACCGTCCAGCGGCCTTCGCCGGAGTCCTCAACGTAGTCATCAATTGATTCCAGGCCGGGATCTTCATCCAGCGCCTTCACCATCAGGTCCAGCAGCCATGAACGGACCACTGTCCCCTTTTGCCAGGCGCGGAAGGTTCCCGGAAGGTCCTCGATGATTTCCTTCTTGGCCAAGAGTTCATAGCCCTCGGCATAGGCCTGCATGAGGCCGTATTCGATGCCGTTGTGAACCATTTTTGCGTAGTGTCCTGCGCCGACTCCACCAACATGGACGAAACTGTCGGCGCGGTCGCCGGCAGGACGGAGAGCGTCAAGTACCGGGAGTGCACGCTCCACGTCATCCTTGGACCCGCCGGCCATGAGACCGTATCCATTCTCCAGGCCCCAGACACCGCCGGAGACACCAACATCCATGAAACCGATGCCCTTTTCGGCCAACTGTCCGCCGTGCTTTTGGTCTTCCGTGAAACGGGAGTTTCCACCGTCAACGAGAAGGTCGCCAGAGTCCATCAGGCTGCAAAGTTCCGTCACGACCGAAGAGGTGATGTCCCCCGAGGGGACCATGACCCAGATCAGTCGGGGAGCAGGTACAGCCGCGACCAGCTCGGCCAGGGACGGGACATCTGAAACGTCGGGATTGCGATCATATCCGGTGACGTCGATGCCCGCAGCACGCAGCCGGGCACGCATGTTGAAACCCATTTTTCCCAGTCCGACGAGTCCGATGTGCATGAAATTAGCTCTCTTTCGTGGGTGGTTAACGATGGGGTTTGTTTCTTTGGCTACTGGCCGGGCAATCTGACCGGCATGACCAGGTAACGGTATTCGTCGCGGCGTTCTCCGTCGATTTCATCCTGGGCGCTGAGCATTGCGGGCTTCGGGGCCGAGGTGAAGGAGAAGCGGACGTACTTGCTGTCAAAGGCGCTGAGGCCTTCGCTCAGGTAGTGGGGGTTGAAGGCCACAGTGATTTCATCCCCGACGAGTGCCGCTTCCAGGTTTTCCGATGCTTGTGCGTCTTCACCGGTTCCAGCGTCCAACGTCAGTTGGCCGTCCGTGAACATCAACCGTACGGGCGTGTTGCGTTCGGCAACAAGCGACACCCGGCGGACGGCTTCTGCCAAGGCATGGGTCTCAACCGTTGCATGGATGGGTGTGGTGTCTGGGAAAAGTGAGCGGATCTTGGGGTAGTCGCCGTCGACCAGCAGGGACGTGGTGCGGCGGCCGCCACTTTCAAAACCAACAAGTTCGCTGTTTTCAGACAGGGCGATGTTGATGTTCCCTGAACCGCCCAGCGTTTTGGCAACTTCACTGAGGGTCTTCGCCTTGACCAAGGCACCGGTGGAAATATTGGGAGTGCTGGGATTCCAGCGGATTTCACGCAGTGCCAGGCGGTAGCGGTCAGTGGCCAGCAGTGTGATGAGGTCACCCTCAATCTCCATTTTCACGCCGGTGAGAATGGGCAGGGTGTCGTCCTTGCTGGAGGCAATGATGACCTGGGAAACAGCCTGGGCGAACGCGTCGCCGTCGACAGTTCCACTGATGTCAGGCAGTGCCGGCAATTCCGGGTAGTCGCTGACAGGCATTGTTGCCAGGTGGAAGCGGCTGCTGCGGCAGGTCAATGTAACTTTGCTGCCGTCAGTTTCAACATCAACCGGTGCTGCCGGAAGGCTGCGGCAAATATCCGCGAGCAGCCGGCCGGAAACCAGGATGGTTCCTTCTTCTGAAATGTCTGCCGGAATATGCAGGCGTGCGGAGATTTCGTAGTCGAAACTTGCCAGGCTCAAAGTACCTGCTTCAGCCTTCAACAACAGGCCGGAAAGCACTGGAACAGGCGGGCGCGGTGACAAGGATCGTGCGGCCCAGCTGACTGCTTCGGTCAGAACATCCCGTTCGACTCGGAACTTCACGGAAGGGTGCCGCCTTTCATGGTGCGAAAAAGTATCGTGCTGAGTTTGCCCGGAAGGTCCATAGGAGCCAGGGCAGGAATGACATTACATGCTTGCAGCTAGCTTAGCCCCTTGGGCAAGGCCTGTGGGCATTGCTTTGAGGTTCGGTGGGTGCGTCCGGGAAGAAGGAACCAGATGTTCTTTGAAACGAAGAATTCTTGTAGTTCGTAGTGTTAATAAGTCCTGTGGATACTGTGGATAAGTGCCCTGGCCCGCGGGGTTCCGCGAAAATTGGCTGTGCACAGTGTGTGTGGTTCTTCCGCTTGCGTCTGTGGGGACCCGTGGAGAACTTTTCTGGCGGAATTAACGATCCACAGGAGACCTTGTGGTTATCCGCAGGTAGTCGATGTTGTGCACCAACTTATCCACAGGGTTGTCCACACCTGTTAATTTCTTTAAATTTCGCCCGCTGCGCGGGCTAACCCTCGCGCTGCTGCTGCTTGATCTTGTTTGTCAGTTCCGTGACCTGGTTGTATATGGCCCGTCGCTCCGCCATCAGCTCGCGGATCTTGCGGTCTGCATGGATGACGGTTGTATGGTCGCGGCCGCCAAATTCCTGGCCGATCTTGGGCAGTGACATGTCGGTCAGTTCGCGGCACAGGTACATTGCGATCTGGCGCGCCGTCACCAGGGTCCTGGTGCGGGACTTGCTGCACAGTTCTTCAAGGGAAATGTTGAAGTACGCGGCTGTCTGGCCAAGGATGGCCGTGGAGGTGATTTCCTGGGCGCCGTCATCGGTGATCAGGTCTTTCAGGACCAATTCCGCAAGGCCCACATCCACGGGCTGGCGATTGAGGCTGGCGAATGCCGTGACGCGGATGAGGGCACCCTCGAGCTCACGAATGTTGGTGGAGATCTTCGAAGCAATGTATTCAAGGGCGTCGTCCGGTGCTGAAAGTCCCTCGCCGATCGCCTTCTTGCGCAAGATGGCGATGCGGGTTTCCAATTCCGGCGGCTGAACATCGGTCAGCAGGCCCCACTCGAAGCGCGACCGCATGCGTTCCTCAAAACCCTGGAGGCGCTTGGGCGGAAGGTCGGAGGTGATGACCACCTGCTTGTTGTGGTTGTGCAAGGCATTGAAGGTATGGAAGAACTCCTCCTGCGTGGCATCCTTGTTGGCCAGAAACTGGATGTCGTCAATAAGCAGGATGTCCACGTTGCGGTACAACTGCTTAAAGCTTGCACCTTCATCGTCACGGATGGAGTTGATGAAGTCGTTGGTGAACTCCTCGGAATTCACATAGCGGACCCGGATTCCGTTGTAGAGCCGGCGTGCGTAGTGCCCAATGGCGTGCAGGAGGTGGGTTTTGCCCAGGCCGGAGTCGCCATAGATAAACAGTGGGTTGTAGGCCTTCGCCGGTGCCTCAGCCACCGCCACCGCCGCGGCGTGGGCGAATCGGTTGGACGAACCGATGACAAAGGAATCGAAAACATACTTGGGATTGAGCCGACCAAACTCTTGGGACGTGCTGGGCAAGGTTGGCGACGGCTTGGACAACGACTCGACAGGTTCCGCCATGACGATCTGTTCGTTGTGGCTGGGAGTGGAGATGGCAACCGGCGCGGGAGCGGGCTCCTCTTCCTTGACCCGGGGCACCAGATCAGCGTTGACGCTGAATGCACAGCTGATTTCTTCGGAAAAGACTTGCGCCAGGGCATCACTCAGTGCGGTGTGGAGTTGCGTCTGCAAAACTTCGCGGGTGAGTTCATTGGGTACGGCCACCAGCAAGGTGTTGCCGATCAGGCCCTGGGGCTGGGTTAGGACAACGAATCCACGCTGCCTGGGAGAGACCCGTTCATCCTGCTCCAGGATCCTGATGACGCGCCGCCAGGAACTACCAACGTCATTGATGTCCTCAGTGCTCATTGATTGTTCCGTCCTTACTCCCGCGTGGATTGCAGGAATGCTCAAAAGTTACACGCCGGCTGGCGTGATCTCGGTAACACGATGCAACGTGCCAGTTTTGCCACCGTCTCAACCGTCAAATCACAGTAATCCACAGAGTTATGCACATCCGTGGATAACTTGCTACGCGCCTAGCCTAGAGGATGAAAAGCCCAGAAGATAGCGGGGCAAACTGCTTGTGGATAAATCTCACAACCAGGGGTGATTCAGGGCTCCGTCCACAGCCGTTGTCCACGATCTTGTGCACAGCTGTGAATAAACGTGTGGAGCGGGGTGAAGGGGTGGAGGAGACGGAATCCGCGTCTTTCCGGTGTCGATGCCGGTGCCCGGCCGGACCCGGCGTTTGACTGGGAGGGCCAAGATGACCTAACGTTGTGAAGTCCCATGTGTCCGCTTTGCGCTCTTGCGTGCGCCTCCTGTAATGAGGAAGCAAAAGAAGCTGGCATCCATATACTTAGCGTCGACCCCTTTCTTACCTGTTAGCTACGGGCAAGGCGCATCTTTGATTGTCTTGGAGTAACTACCGTGAGCAAGCGGACTTTTCAGCCGAACAACCGCCGTCGTGCCAAGAAGCACGGCTTCCGCCTTCGTATGCGCACCCGCGCCGGCCGCGCCATCCTGGCCGCCCGCCGCGGCAAGGGTCGCGTAGAGCTGTCGGCCTAAACAATAACTGCTTGACTCTTCGTCGAGCCTTAGTGAAGTAGCGGTTGATCGCAGGGTGCTGGCCACCAGAAATAGAATGCGGACTTCCGCCAACTTCTCACATACTGTACGTTCCGGCGTCCGCAATGGACGCCGGAACTTAGTGTTATATATGGTGTCCACTTCGTCGGATGAACCCAGCCAAATTGGTTTTATCGTGTCGAAATCTGTTGGGAACGCCGTGACCCGCAATCTCGTTAAGAGGAGACTGAGGGAGATTGTTGTCGAAACACTTCGGCAGCATCCCCAGGGAGTCAATGTGGTGGTGCGGGCCCTGCCCGCATCGTCTGCTGCCTCTTTCAGCGAACTTGTCATGGACTACCGCAAGGCATGCTCCTCGGCACTGTCCCGTTTACACGGGGGGCCGGGAGGCTCATCGCCTGCGACATCGGCACCTGCGGTGGATAAGGTGAGCGGGTACAGAGGAGGAGAAGCTTTGTGAGCACATCACAAACTCAACGTCGGGCACCCAAGTGGTTGTCCGACGTCGTGCTCTTCCTTTGGCACCTCCCCCAAAACATCCTGATCATCGTCTTGAAATTGTACCGGCGCGTCATCTCGCCCATTTATGGGCAGGTGTGCCGGTTTTTTCCGTCATGTTCGGCCTATGCCCTGGAAGCCGTGACCGTTCATGGTGCGGTCAAGGGCAGCTGGTTTGCTCTACGGCGTATCATTCGATGCCACCCGTGGAGTGCCGGCGGGCTGGATCCAGTTCCATCGCCGGCCCATGTTGACTGGGATGACCCTGCCACGGTGCCCCTCATTGTTCAGCTGAACCACCCGGTTGTATTTCTAGCTAAGCAACAGGAAACGCAAAGCCGCAAAGCGGCTTGAGGAGATAGATAAAGAAATATGGGCTTCTTCAATACAATTCTGTTCCCGTTCAAGTGGATCGTTTCGTGGATCATGGTGGCATTCCATGACCTATTCACGTGGATGGGCATGGATCCCGCATCGGGTGTCACATGGACGCTGGCCATCATCGGGCTCGTTCTGGTGATCCGTGCTGCGTTGATTCCCGTGTTTGTCAAGCAGATCAAGGCCCAGCGCGGCATGCAGGCCTTGCAGCCGGACATGAAGAAGCTCCAAGCCAAGTACAAGGGCAAAACGGACCAGCTTTCACGCCAGGCCATGGGCCAGGAACAGATGGCACTGTACAAGGAACACGGCACCAACCCGTTCTCCGCGTGCTTGCCCATGCTGATCCAGATGCCGTTCTTCTTCTCCCTCTTCCAGGTGCTTTCCGGTGTAGCCAAGGCCAACATCAGCAACCAGGGCATCGGTGCCATGACGCACGACGAAGTCGTGCAGTTTGATGAGGCCACCATCTTTGGCGCGCGGCTTTCGGATGCGTTGCTGCCGTCGTGGCAGGGCGGCAACCTGACGTGGTCGATCGCCGTTCTCTCCATCGTCATGATCGTGGCGATGATTGCCTCGCAGTTCATCACGCAGAAGCAGATCATGTCCAAGAACATGTCTGAAGAAGCCATGCAGGGCCCGTTCATGCGCCAGCAGAAGATGATGCTCTATGTATTGCCGCTCGTCTTCGGCATCGGTGGCATCAACTTCCCCATCGGTGTCTTGATCTACTGGACCACCACCAACCTCTGGACCATGGGCCAGCAGTTCTTTGTCATCCGTCGGATGCCCACGCCCGGATCGCCTGCCTACAAGGAATACCAGAAGCGCCGCGAGGCCAAGGGCCTGCCGCTGCTGGGTGCGTCCAAGAAGCAGGTTGAGGAAGTTGTCGAGGAGATTCCTGAGCCCAAGGGCCAGCGGAACCAGCCACAACGCAAGAACAGGAAGAAGAAATAATGTCTGAAGACACTCAAATCATCCCTGAAGAAGCAGCGGCCGACACAGGTGTCAGCCGTCTCGAAGAAGAAGGCGACATCGCCGCCGACTACCTCGAGGAACTCCTGGACATTGCCGATATCGACGGAGACATCGACATTGAAGTGCGCAATGGCCGCACCTACATTTCCATTGTTGCCGAGGAAGGCACCGATTCACTGGCCAACCTCGTTGGCCAGGACGGGGAGGTGCTGGACGCACTGCAGGAGCTGACACGGCTGAGCGTACTGTCCTCCACGGAATCCCGCTCGCGACTGGTTCTGGATATTTCCGGGTACCGTGAACGGCGTAACGTCGAGCTGGCCCAGATTGCCAAGGACGCTGCCGAGGAAATCAAGGCTGGTGCCGAGTCGGTCGCCTTGGAGCCCATGGGCGCCTATGAACGAAAGATTGTTCATGATGCCATCGCCGACTTGGGCCTGGAGTCTGAATCCGAGGGTGAAGGCCCCAAGCGACACATTGTAGTGAGCGCGGCGCACTAAGCGCTGTGCATTAAGAGATTCAAAAACGGTCCCGGCCACTACCTCAGGGGAGTGGCCGGGATCAGAGTTTAGAGGACATAAAAGTGGTGGAACTTACTGCACAAGAGGCTGTGGCGGCTGAACGAATCTTTGGCGCCCGCCTGGATCTGGCCAAACGATACGTCGAGCACCTGGCAACGTCAGGCATTGAGCGTGGTTTGATTGGCCCGAGGGAAGTTCCTCGCTTGTGGAGCCGGCATGTGCTCAACTGTGCCGTAGTTGCTGACTTGATTGACGACGGCGCAAAGGTCGCCGATGTGGGCAGCGGCGCGGGCCTGCCGGGTCTTTGCCTGGCGATCGCCCGCCCTGATCTGTACCTGACCTTGATCGAGCCGTTGGAACGCCGTGTCATTTGGTTGGAGGAAGTGGTCATGGACCTCGGCCTTTCAAATGTGGAGATCATTCGCGCGCGAGCCGAAGCCGCCATTGGCAAGGTTGAGTGCACCGTGGTCACGGCACGCGCCGTGTCTGCCCTGAACACGCTGGCGCCGCTCACCATCCCACTGCTTGGCGGCGAGGGTGAACTGCTGGCCATCAAAGGCCGCAGCGCTGAAGATGAGATCTCCAAGGCAGCCAAGGTCCTGAAGAAGCTCGGCGGTGTGCACACGGAAGTGGTCATTGCGGGCGAGGACATTCTGGAGGATCCCACTACAGTGGTACGCGTGAAGGTGAAGCGGCGCTGATCCCCGATGCTGTGGGTTGGAACCGATAGGCTAGAGGTTGGCAAGCATAGCCACAGGAAAGTGAGAGTGCCAGCGTGACCAGTAGCGAAACATCTTCGCAACGGATTCCTCCGTTCATGACGTTAGGGTCTGCGCGCTCCGACGCCTTCAATCAACCTAAAGTGTTTGATTTTGCTCGACGTGACGATGTTTCACGTGAAACAAGCGTTGAGCGCTTTGATCCTTTGGACAACGACTTTGACGACAGCAGTCCCATTGCGAGCCAGCTGGTAAATGAGACCAAGCGCCGCGAACGGCTGCTGGGTCGCGAATTGCCCCGGCCTGTCCATACACGCATCATGACGGTCGCCAACCAAAAGGGCGGCGTGGGAAAGACCACGACAACAGTCAACATTGCTGCCGCGCTGGCGTCGGCCGGCCTTCACGTGCTCGTCATAGACATTGACCCGCAAGGAAATGCTTCCACGGCTCTGGGTGTGCCGCATCACGCGGAAATTGACAGCATCTACGATGTGCTCATCAACGACTTTCCGATGTCGGAGGTTGTGCAGCAATGCCCCGATATCGACAATCTGTACTGCGCACCTGCGACGATTCACCTGGCTGGAGCGGAAATTGAACTCGTGTCGCTTGTGGCTCGGGAGCAAAGGCTGCGTCGGGCCATTGATGAGTATGAAAAGTTCCGGGCGGCAAACGGTCAGGAACGTCTCGACTTCATCTTCATTGATTGCCCACCAAGTCTGGGATTGCTGACTGTCAACGCATTCTGCGCAGCCAATGAAGTGATGATTCCCATCCAATGTGAGTACTACGCCCTTGAGGGCTTGAGCCAGCTGCTCAAGAACATTGAGATGATCCAGAAGCACTTGAATTCCGATCTTGTTGTTTCGACCATTTTGTTGACGATGTATGACGGCCGAACGAACCTGGCTGCACACGTGGCAGCGGATGTGCGTGAACACTTCCCGCAGCAGGTGCTGCAGGCAATGATTCCGCGATCTGTGAGAATTTCTGAGGCGCCCAGCTACCAGCAAACGGTAATGACGTATGATCCGTCGTCCACCGGTGCATTGTCTTATCTGGAAGCCGCGGCAGAGTTGGCCGAGCGGTCCGTGGGCTGACAATGCCGTGCCTGATTCGATTTCCCACTTACAATGAAGTTCAGCAGGTCCCAGTAATGATGGGGCTAATTCAACGGAGGATGTCTCAATGACTGACAAGCGCAGGGGTCTTGGTCGCGGTTTGGGTGCGTTAATCCCCAATTCTTCAGGCGATGAGACAGGTGCAACGCAGCCGACGCGCCCCGTGGACCTGTTCTTTCCGGAACCGAAGAACCGCACTGCGCCTGTAGCGACCGTGCCGCCCGCAGACGTTGCTGTGACAAGGCCGACGCGCTCGAGGAAGAAGCCGGTCGCCGAACAGACTGACCTGGTTGAAGTCCCGGGCGCCACGTTTATGGAACTTCCGGTGGGTGAGATTCATCCGAACCGGAAACAGCCCCGTACAGTTTTTGATGAAGACGACATGGCGGAATTGGTCCACTCCGTCAAGGAAATCGGCATTCTGCAGCCGATTGTGGTCCGCAAGTCCACGGAAAAGGGCGATCAGCCGTATGAACTGGTCATGGGTGAGCGCCGTTGGCGTGCCAGCCAGGCTGCTGGGCTGGCAACCATCCCAGTTATTGTCCGTGAGACCACCGATGACAATCTGCTGCGTGACGCCCTGCTTGAGAACCTTCATCGCAGCCAACTGAATCCCCTCGAAGAGGCCGCGGCATATCAGCAGCTGCTTGAAGACTTCGGCACCACACACGAACAGTTGGCCGACAAGATTGGGCGTTCCCGGCCGCAAGTTTCAAATACCTTGCGCCTTCTGAAGCTTCCTCCGGTTGTGCAGCGTCGTGTAGCGGCGGGCGTTCTGTCGGCGGGCCATGCACGCGCACTGTTGGCATTGCCTGGTGGCGATGCCATGGAGCAGCTGGCTCAGAAGATTGTTAACGAGGGCATGTCGGTTCGCGCCACGGAGGAAGCAGTCCAGCTGTACCAGGCTCCGGCGGGCGAAAAGAAGGCACCCACAAAGGCGCCGAGTCCGCGTCACGAACGGCTTGATTTCTTGGCCAGTTCACTGGCAGACCGATTGGACACGAACGTGAAGATTTCACTCGGCGCCCGAAAGGGCAAGGTGAGCATTGAGTTTGCGTCTGTTGAAGATCTGAACCGGATCATGGATGTTTTGGCGCCTGGCAACAATTAGGCGGCTAACGTAGTGGAGGTGGTGTTTCACGTGAAACACCACCTCCACTACGTTAACCGGCGTTCGCCTGAATCGATCCTAAGCATCAAATCCTTGAAGCTGTTCCGCCGCTAGTTGGCCACGTCGTTGGCTGATTACGTCGAAGGGCGGGTGCCACCGCCGTTTCACGTGAAACGGACCCTGCCCACGGATGTAGGGGTGGGCATGACGGGCTCGACAGCCTGGCACGGGCAAACGCCGGCGTCGCCACCCTGGCTTTGGTGATTGGGCGGCGCAGCAATGGTTGCAAAATATGGAGGTGCAACGGGATCGTGCAGGGTCAACAAGCGGCCATGCAGTTCCGGCGGAATTGTTGAGGTCGACGGAAGTCGACCAAGCAGGATTCTGCAGCCATCTGAGAAAGTGATGATCCGGGTAGTGTTCGGGTGAAGCTGCAACACGAAAACTAATTCCGGTCAACTGACGACGCAAGAACTTCGAATCAGTTCCGTCGTCGTGCACCGCGATAGGAGTCGGTAGAAATCATAGAACTGCCGGTGTGTTCATTGGTCTTGAAGGCCGCGGGGGACAAGGTCCTGCAGCACCAGTTGCTACCACCCGTCACTACACTCGTCACCCCAAATCGAAGGCAAACCATCCACACCCATCCCGGGGATGTTCACATCTCGCCGCCCATCGTGAGGAGGCTTCCTTGGAACACGCGAAACGCCGGAACGGATAAATCTCTGTGGTGTCCGCTGCTGGGTTGTCGCTGTCGTGGACACCGCCTTCAATATTGTGGATGGAGAGTCCTGGTATCCGTATCTGCAAGCCAGTCTGCTCGCCCGTCGCATGCCGCATGGAACATGCGGGCTGTGTTGCGTGAAGCCGCCCGCCAACCGCGTACGCAATGATCGGAAACTTCAGCGAGGGCTTGGGGATTCTTCATATTTTCGTGGAAGCTCGGGACATCGGCTTCAACTGCACCGTTGCTCTAGGCGCCGCCAAGAACTGTGGGTAGGGCGACAACGGCCACGACAGGCCCGCGTCCCCATGGTGGGCAGAAGGCATGGTTCTTGTATGAGTTCGGCCGGGAATTCTGAGCGCGGGAGAACCCGGCTTGCTGATCATGCTCGGAACCGATATGAATTGTTGCGGCCCCATTTGCCCATTTCAGTTCTGTGGCTATTGAACTGCCAGTTCATACGTGATGCCGGATTCGGGTGCCCGGTGCAATCCATCGTCGATATGGTTTCGCCTTGCCGTACTTGATTGCTGCACTTGACCCACGACATCCTTGCGACCGGCACTTGCGCCCGGCCTAGGCTAAACCGGGCAGCTCCGAGATTTGGTTAGGCCGTGGGCGGACGGTCCAATCGGGGAATCATTCAGGCAATCCGTTCGGCAATGTCCAGTGACCCGTTCTTTAGCCAATGCGGGGCCGTGTGCTGCCGTCTCGCGCTATCGCAGCCTATTGAGCGCTCACGTGCCAGAAGTCCTCATTTTGGGCGCTCTGGCGGGCACTGAACGCCTGTGGACGACAAGCAGTAGAACGAAGTGAACCGGGATGGCCCTTTCTGGGTGCATGCTCCGAGCCCGTTCCAGCGGAAGGTGAACTAGACGCTGGCCTTAGCAAAGGAACTGACCTCCAAGCATCAACTCCATGCAGGCGATCAACTGAACGGAACGTTGAGTTGACGCGGATCGACGTGCTTAGTCCTCGCAAGGACGTCTACGACAAGGAAATTTAGTGGGCGGGGGAGCCTCGACGGGAGCCTCGACGGGAGCGTCGATGGCCTGCGGCCACTGCCAGCGGCCTACTTCACCTGGACGGAGGAGTCCCACCAGTGGTGTCCGTTCGGTGGCGATTCTTCAGGGACAGCAGTTCGCTGCCCGGGTCGCCACGGAATTTATTCGATTGAAGCTGCACGCCGGACATTCGGCTCGCTGGCTACCGACAGGTTGTCCGGCTTTACATCGACACGCGTCGTCAGAACCGGCTTTCTAGAACCTTCCGCCCAGGTGTGGAGCACAATCGATTCCTGGCCGGAGCTGCGGCTGATTGAAATACTGGAGACAATCTGAGCCCTGTGAGGGTGTGGCACCCATTGGAGGACTTTGGTTCTGGAACAGAAGAACAGAAGGGAGATGCGACGCTACACGGCTGTCTGTGAACTTAACAGCCCGGGTGAAACAATAGGCTCATGAAGCTTACCTTGCTACCCATGAATGATTCTGAGTTCGCCGACTGGATTGCTGCGAGCCTAAAAGACTACATCACTGATCGAATTCAGGCCGGTGAGAGTCCGGAGCTTGCGGAGTCCACGGCAGTAGAGTCCTTTGCCAGGCTATTTCCAAGTGGCAGACCACAGACTGGCCACATTGTCCGAAAGGCCGTCGAGGAGGACGGGAGTGCCGTGGGGTATGTCTGGATTGGCCCTGAGTCGGGTGGTGACAACGCGTCCTGGTGGGTATGGGACATTGCCGTCCACGAGGAACATCGCAGCAGGGGGTATGGGCGGAAGATCATGGAACTTGCGGAGACAGCTGCCGTGCTCAACGGGGCAACGAGCATTGGTCTGCACGTCTTTGGATTCAACACCATAGCCAGGGATCTCTATGAATCACTGGGATATATGCCAACGTCCATCAGGATGAGTAAGCAGTTGAAGGGATCCGCCGAAGAAGCCGTCTAATATGGACGCCGGACATGTGCGGAGTCGTCGACTTTCAACTTCAAGGAAAGCTAATTGTCGGTAGTTGAAACTGTCTGCTGATGCCGCCATGATTCGATGCCGATCAACGACTGTGCCCGTGGTCGTTGATTCGTATGGGCTAGCTGCGCGCAGCTGGCGTTGCGTGTGTCCGATTGCGGGCTTCGAGTCGGACGGTTATTCGGGTGGCAGGCCTTGCGCTCCTGGGTTCACGAGGTGGCAGCCGCTGAACCCCACCGGACGAGGATGATGCTCCGCTTGTTCGCCTGAGACAGTCAGGAGCGGCACCCAATGACAATATCGTCCGGTGTTTATGGTGGGTGATTTGCAGGTGGATGGCACCTGAAAGGACAAGCTCTCTCCATCCTGCCGTGTCGGGTAGCGATGACTCTCGTGCACAGTGTCGACCAGGACCAGGACCAGGACCAGGACCAGGATCGGAGTGCCGAGTTCATTGGTCGATCCGCAGTCTCACGAGAGGCACCCAGCAGCTTCGCCAAATCCCGCTTCGAGATCCGCTGGTTCGCAAAGCGGTGGGGAATGCTACCCAATCATCTAAATTGATCAATTCCGATTATTTTAGGTGGCGTCATTTTCGATTGGCAACAGTGGCCCTATCTTCAGTTGGCATCGACAGCCTTCGTGCGGCAGCAAGGCAGGCGCACCGCCGGAGGAGTCAGGATGTCTCGGTGGACGCAGGATTCCTTAGAGGGCACCAAAATCGGCAGCTCCAATCATCAGCCGCGTTGACTGGTATTTTGGCCGCGAACGCGCAGGTTGGGCACGGAGCACTGGTGTAGCTACAGTTCGCGACACTGCTGTCGGAACTGGGACGACTTGGCTGGGGCGCCGTAAAGCCGAAGCCGACCGGGAATTCCATACTCGCGGACAAGAGGTGGTCCCATGCCGCTGGCACGCGACAATTGCCTCTATCAGTTGCGAGCCAGCCATGAAAATATCCCGCTATAAGAAAGCGCGTAGCACTTTGATCGGCACCTGCGGCAGGGCGACGGGCTATCAATGTCGGCAAAAAATGGAAATGTCAGTACCCGCCGCCGAGATCTCCATCCGGATATTGCAACGTCGCAGGCAAATCATCTGGATGAATATTCGACGATTTGGAACCCACCGGCCAGCGACGAGCCTAGTTATTCTTGATCGGCGCCGATCGTCAATCAAATATTGCAGTTTCTGGTCTCGATCCAACTGGTGGTGTGGATGATCGGGTCCATGATCGCGTCGCCGCGGTACCCGGTGCCAAGCCGCCGGCGCCGGTCCTGCTGCAGATGTGTGCGTGAAGAACATCATCGGGTTCTCACCGTGCGGGCCGGCCGCGGACCTGCTAGCGCGCGGAGAAGCATCGAGCAGGTGCACTCAGGCAACTGCTCAAGAATGGCCGGCAGGACGAAATCCCGTGGACTGCGATATCTTTACGGTGGCAGGCGGCTTGTCGCGGGGCTTGACCCGGTTGCCTCTATTTAGGGGAGGAACAGACAGTGGGACTGGCCCCCCGTTCACGCCACGATGGCCCCGGTGAAGCGACTGGTGAACCCAAAGGGAGTGTCCTTCCTTTCCCGGAATAGCCCCCCATGCCCGGTATCGACGGCCCCGCGGGAAAGCATACTCGTCTGGACGTCTGGTGGTCCGATCGCGCTGAATGCGTGGCTGTCTTTCTCCATCTCCGAACGCACGCCTACCGCTCGCCGCCTCCAAGACGGGTCTATCGGTGGAGATCGATTCACCCAATGGATTGGTGGCGAGTGGTCCTGTGTTTCACGTGAAACTCCGAGGGATCCACAAGATGCCTCTGGCAGCTGGCATCCAACGAAGTGGTATGGGACCAGGCGACGGGAGCATGTTCGTGGAATGGAGGAGGAAACTTGAACGGGTGATGCCAGATAGAATCCGTCATCGGGAATGGCATCGCGCTGCCAAGCCGACATTGGCTGTGGATCAGCACCGGTTTGGCAGAAGGCGCGTGATCGTGTTGGGCGTCCCACTTGTGGCAGCTGTCGTGGCGTCGGACCTGAGCCCACTGTCCTTCACTGACGATTCAGTGCTCCTACGTTTTTGTTGGGTGAGGCATTGATGTCGAATCCACGGCTCGATGAACGTTTGAAATATGGCATTGTGGACCTGGCACGACCACAGACACGGAGTTGAAAAAGGGGCAGCACCTTGGACTTGTGCGGCTGCCACAGCGGCAGAACCCACACGCTTATCGATGGGCTCAGCGGGCAAGCCGCCAGATTCGAGCGTGGGACATTGATAAGCTCGTCGCTTACCAAGGGGACAATGGGCACATGGTCCGGCAAGCCAATACTTCGGGCTGCTAGTCGCCCCATCTGAATGGCGCAGGACGGCCCCTCCTTCTTCGGTGAATCCCGGTGACGGCGAGTCGCACACTCCGAGGCACGACATGTCCGCCAAAGCGGCCGGCTCAGTGGCTTCTGTTCCATTGATCAGGCTATGGACACGCGTGGAGGTTCTGCCCGCGGAAATCTTGGCGAACCGCTGCAGGGGACCTACAGCATCGCAAACAGCTTCTCCGCTTCTCTGTGGCCAAATTCCACTGCTTCAACAGGACAGGCATGGGGCTGCGTTTCACGTGAAACGAAAATCGGGGTGATCGGCGACGGGCATCAGGCTGTCCTTTGGTGACTCTGGAAGGGTGTGGCGGGTAGATTCAGGAAACTCTGCAGCGTCCGAGATCCGGGTCACTGAGTCCTCGGAGAATGGCTTCGCGTTCCATGATTGCGGCCTCTTCAGCGGAAGGGCGTGAAATTGAGGGCTCCTCGGGAAGTAAGCTTGGGTTCCACAATGGATCCTCAGCGAGTGCAGAATAGTCACAGTCGAGATGATCGCCATTGGCCGGCATAAGAGCCTGATCGACAAGGGTCCTCAGCCATTGAGGATAATGCATCAGCATTGGTTCACTCGGGTCAGATGGGAAGAAGCGGCCCGTTGGGGATCGCCAGGATACGTGGCCGCCGTCCTCTACCACTGGGGTCCAGCCACGGAGACCAAATCGCGCACGCTGTGGATCCTGGTGGATGCGCTTGGTTCCATCCTTATTCTTGTCGTCTCTGAAATGCTTCAGCAGGTGGTGGTGAAGACAAAGGCTCTCGAGATTGTCGAGGGTAGTCTCTCCTCCGGCTTCAAAGGCTCTGATGTGGTCTATTTCCGAACTGCATGCCTTGGCCGTGCAGCCTGGGAATTGGCAGTACTCGTCCCTGACTCGGATCATAGTCCGCAGCGCCTTGGTGATGCGGTAGGACTCTGGTGCAATGTCCAGTGGCTTCCCGTGAATGGGGTCTACCAAGAGCCGGTACAGGCTCGGTGCATTTGCGGTTAGTTCCTTGGCCACCTCAATGCTGATGGGTCCAACACCTTCCATCCATGCCGGCTCCGTTGTAGCGCCGAGCATGGACAACACAGGCACCACCACGATAGGGAGTACCCGCGGCAGCGGCGGCCAAGGTGGATGATGGCTAGCCGCACCAAGGAACGTCGTCTCTGAAGTTCCGGGCTGCGTTGAATCTCTACCCGATTGTTCGACCGTTTGCTCTCGGAAACCAGGCAGCGGGTTGAGTGTGGGAGGGGCAGCACCTGGGATCCAATCTGGTTCATTTCGGGGATCAGGTTCCTTGAAGTTTGAATCACGGTAGTCAGGGTCGTCAAAGACAGGGATGTTCCACGGATACATCCACCAATATCGTCGCCCTTCGTCAAAGCCAGGGTCATCCGATTCGTCAGCCGCAACTGGACCAGGCGCTGATGCTCCGGGATGGCTATTCGACTGATTCTGTAATCCTTGAGGTGAGCGGCCGCCGGTCTCTTGCAATGACTTCCGCTCGGGATAGGATCGCGCCGATGCCACGCCTTCCGTTTCGTTGGAAAGCCCATCGGTCGAGGTGGTTACATCACCTGTGGGCGTGGGCGTGGGCGTGGGGACGGAGGCTGTGTCACAGGACGGGACGTCCAGGTTTGGTTCGAAATTCACTTTCCGCCTCCCGGGTGCACCAGCCGGTTCGGGAACGTTCCACCGGGATGGAGCGTAGATGTCGTTCTCGGCCAGGCTCTGATTCAGCAGCATGGCTGCCGCAACGTCCAACCTTAGCTGCGCCAGGGTGCGACTTTCATGGGGGCCCTGTGCCGCTTGAGCAGTTGCCGTGCATTGGTCCCAGATGCCTTCCACGGTGGGTGCAGGAGCGTAAAAGCTCAACCAGGACATGCCATCGCGCGCACGACTTTTGGTCATTCTGCGGTCCGCATACTCCTTGCGCGTGCGTGGGACGAGACTCTCCGGGTATCGGCGTTCGCGTAGGCGGCGCGACTTCTCGCGGAAGCTGGGAATCGTACAATTTTGCGCCTTCCCGAGAAGTATGAGTTCAAAGGCAGCTGTGGCTTCTTCCGATACTCCAGACACACGAAGCAGTGATGTCTCCTCGGCGATGATTACAGCATGATCCCAGCCCAGCTCGCCACTGTGGAGATGCTGCATAGTGGCGGGCAATTGCCTCACCAGCGTCGTGGAGTGGAGCATTAGGCTATTTGCTGAACCCTCAGGCAACTGCAGGACCGCGGCCAATTCTGCAGCCATGCTTGATAGCGAGTTCTTCTGCTGCCATGCATCTAGGGAGAGAATTCCGGCCTCGAGCTCTATGCTGCTGGCGAGACGGTCAATCAGAACCGCGGCCATGCCGGCGCATCGATTCTGGTGCTTGTTGAGTGCATCAATGGACGAAATGCAGTCGTCCATGAGTCTCCGGGCATAGTCGAGTTGTGAGTCGCAGGCCGTCGGAGCGGATGTGTCAGGATCCTGGAATCCTTCGCCGTCTATATTGTCCGTGCCGGGAACGCGGCTGCCATTGATTGTGTCAGGAAAGAGCGGCAGTAGTTCCATGGCCAGTATGTCGGTGGCAAAGGGTTGAATAGGGGGAGGGGCCAGGGCCGCTATCAAGTCCACCACAGCCGCTGTGGTGGAAATGCCAGCCCGCTCGTACGGGAAATTCTGGAGATTGCCCATAATCCATTTTAGAACTAATATACCTATCTTTCAATAGAAAAGATCATCAATTCGTATGTTTCTTCCAATGTCGTCGGGCCGATTGGCTTCGCTTGAGTGGTTGGCTAAGGGGTTTGGCGTGACGATGTTTCACGTGGAACGCGCCTGACACCTTACGGGGGTGCACAGGGTCGGGGGTGGGCATGTGGCAATGTGCGAATGCATTGCCGCTGGGACAGGGACGGGCCTCGGTGAGCTTCGGTGGGAGAGTCCGACTGACAGATGGAAGGGACATGGCTGCAGGGAACCGGGCTGCTGACCGGAATCCTGTCGATATATCGGTTGGAATACCGAAGGGCATCGACGGTGCAGCCGGCCTGACGCAACGGCCTGCGGCGCACTGGACTAATGTTGCGAATCGATCTATCCATTGCCACGGACGGCGACCCCGTGCCCGCTATTGGCCAAGCTCATACATCGGCATCGGAGTTCGCTGTCGGTGTGGTTCGATACTACGATCACGGCGAAGCGATGTATCGTATGGACTCGCGACAGTGGGACTGGTTCAACTCTGCGATGACAGCAAGGCAATGGATTGCCTGGGTTGGCGGTAAATCGTGAGGTGAAGGGTGGCCCACGGTGGTTGGTGGGAGTGCTGAGCGGTTTCAGAATAGCGGCATTCGACCAGATTTCGAAGCCGCGGTGAATAGCCGGTTCGATGTCCAGGGAATCAGCAAGTGGGCAGCGGTTCAGTGAGGCTAGGGGGCAGCGGGACCTGGTCTTCGGGGTGCGGCGCTGACTCTGGAACCTCTCGAAAGAGAGTTGGCGGCCAAGGGCGGATTGGCGGCCAGCGCGGGTACACCATGGCCGTCGGCTGGTGAGAGGCTCGTGGTGAGGTTGCCCGTTGAGTGTTCTGGCCACGGAACGAAGATGGAAGAGCCGTCTGATTTCACTGGCCTGTGTGGCCGTCTCCGGCCGCTACGCCCAGCTATGCCGGGGCACAGCCGGCATGGTGGGCAGGTCGGCGGCATCGGAGAGGCTGTGTTCCATCCCGCACGGTGAGGGGAGCGCTGGAATAGCATTGACGTCGCGGCGCATAGCCGAATGTATGGCCACTCTTTGTCACTGAATCCCGAGTCCGCACCGGTCTTGAAGCAGCTGTGCGTGGCGTCTTTGGGTTGGTCGCCGCCGCTGGTTCATCGGCGTCGGCATGGGTCCTGCCTGGAAGGAAATTCACAGTGGACTGGGGACGATAGGTGTGGTCGCCAGCGGGCACCGAAAGTGGCCGCCGAGCCCCAAATGATCGAAATCCTCTTGGCCGCCGGTGGGCAGGTCCTGCTGGCCGCTAACAGGAGAGGCAACTGGCTCGTAGATTGCGTGGCAGGCATGGCGCAAGACGTTGGCGGTTCAGTGTGCCGGTGCCCGACACTTGGGTGCTTGGGTGTTGTTCGTTTCGTCCAATGAGATCCACCGCCGGATTGGGCCAATGCGCATGACTCGTCACCAGGAGGGAAGATCATGGTGATGCCCCACAAGGAGACCCTGTTTCGGGCGGGCGATGTTTCGCGGAGGGGCCGGCCGGACGTGTCTCGCGTAGCGCGAACGGAAGTGGCGCGTCGGGCAGCCCGAGTGAGGACTTGGTTGGTGCCGGCAGCTGCATGGCTGGCACTCGTTGGAATGGTGGTGGCCATTCTCGTGCGCGACTCGTGAAAAGAGGCTTCCGGTGCCGGTCGTCGAACACTCGGTGGGAAAAGGTCAAATGGTGGTCGAAATTCACCCGTTCCCGAAAAGTTGCTGCATGATTTTTGGAGCTTAGAATCGATCTGGGAGAACTCATGAAAAGGGCTTAAATGATTGGTGGCCGGACAATGTCCGGCCACCAGTCACTTAAAAGCTCGGTACGGTGCCTGCGGCAGTGTCATGTCGGCAAACTCCGATCGGAGCCGCTGCAGTGCACACGTTACAGGTCCGGCTTCGTCCTACTTCAGGACGTTGGAGAATTCTTTCTCAAAGTACTGCTTTGGCCGTGCTCCGATGACGGTGCCGACAACCTCGCCGCCTTGGAACAGGTAGACGGCCGGAATCGAAGTGATGCCATACTTGGCGGAAATGGCCGGGTTGGCGTCCACATCTACCTTGATCACATCAACTTTGTCGGAGTACTCGACGGAGATCTCGTCCAGGATGGGGCCCAGCTTGCGGCACGGGCCGCACCACTCGGCCCAGAAGTCCACGATGACAGGCTTCTCGGACTGCAGGACGGTCTGGTCAAACGTTGCATCTGTTGCACTTGTTGCATTGCTCATGGTGAACTCTATCTTTCTCTTAGGAATCCTGCTCGGCCAGGAAGTGCTCCACATCCAGGGCGGCAACACATCCCGAGCCTGCGGCCGTGATGGCCTGGCGGTAGGTGGGGTCAACCACGTCGCCCGCAGCGAAGACGCCGGGGAGGCTGGTCTTGGAGGAGCGGCCGTCGACGGCGATGGTGCCGGCTTCGGTCAGTTCCAGAACGCCCTTGACAAGATCCACGCGGGGATCGTTGCCTATAGCAACGAAAACGCCGGTGACGGCAAGTTCCGAGGGTTCGCCGGTGACGAGGTTGTTCAGCCGGATGCCGGTGACCTTGGCGTCGCCGTCAATCCCCACCACCTCAGAGTTCCAAATGAACTTGATCTTGGGGTGGTTCAGGGCGCGTTCGGCCATAATTTTGGAAGCACGGAGGGTGTCACGGCGGTGGACAACAGTGACGGTCTCAGCGAACTTGGTCAGGAAGATGGCCTCCTCCATGGCAGAGTCGCCGCCACCAATGACGGCGATGTCCTGGCCCTTGAAGAAGAATCCGTCACACGTGGCACAGGAACTGACGCCGTGGCCGACGAGGCGCTTCTCACCTTCCACGCCAAGGGCGCGGTAGGCGGACCCGGTGGAAACAATGACCGTGCGGGCCTTGAATTCCTGGCCGTCGGCCAGGGTGACGGTCTTTACCGCACCTTCAAGCTCAACGGAAGTGACGTCGTCGTACATGATCTCGGTGCCAAACTTCTCCGCCTGCGCGCCGAGGTTTTCCATGAGGTCCGGGCCCATGATGCCGTCGGGGAATCCGGGGAAGTTTTCCACGTCGGTGGTGTTCATGAGCTCGCCGCCGGCGGTCACGGAGCCCGCGATCATGAGCGGCTTGAGGTCTGCCCGGGCGGTGTAGATGGCCGCGGTGTAGCCTGCCGGGCCGGAGCCGATGATGATGACATCGCGAACGTCGCTGGCGGGGGTAACTTCAGTGCTCACGGGTGAGTGTTCCTCTTCCTTCATAGTTTGGGCCGCATTGGCAGCCCAAAGGGACCTTCGATAGCCACAACCGGCGCGGGTGTCCAGTTATTCCGCACCGGCGGTGCAAGGCTACTTGATGCTGATCTCAGCAATCTTCAAGCCGTAAGGATACGTAGTAAACGGAGCCAGGTTGGGCAGCTGGGTGAAGTTGATGATGACGTACTTGCCCTTGGCGCCGGGGGCCGCGGGAATGGTCAGGTCGGGAGCGCTGAAAGAGCCGTTGCCGATCTTTGTGGCGCCGTCGATTGAGGGCTTGTCGTTGGTCAGGATATTGAACTGTCCGCCGGTGCCGTTGAGCTGCGTGATGGTGACGGAGCTGATGTTGGCCTCAGCCCCCAACTCCACGGCAAGGTTGATGCCCTCCGTCATGCCTGCGAAGTCGGCGCTGGAGAATTCCACGGTGGGCCAGTAGGTTGCCTTGTTGCCGTCGATGGCGTCCTTCAGCCGCGGGAAGTACGCTTCACCGTAATTGGTCACGCCGGCGGCGTAGGTGGTGACGTCCGTCAATCCCTTGATGACAGGGGCCACCGGGGCAGGTTCGGCCGGTGCCTGCGAGCTGGGGGCCTCGGAGCCGGCGCTGCTGGCCTGCTCGGACGGTGCGGCGCTGGTCTCGCCGCCGGCCTGGTTGGTTCCGTTCAGCAGGCCGCCAATGTGCTGGACGGCAAAGACCAGTGCAATGATGATCAGCACGCCGACGATTGCACCCGTCAGCCACCGGCCGCTAATGCGCGGGGCATTGCGCTCGTCGTCTTCGTCGTCGTAATAGTCCTCGTCATAGCCATCGCTGGCCGCGCGCAGCTCCGTTGGGAAGATGCCCGGACGGCCGGTGCCGGCATTCGCGGACTGCCCTTCGTCGTCGTTCATGAAACCAAAATCGGCATCATCCCAGACGGTGACCTTGGAGACAGGCGCCTTGGGTGCTGCTGGAGGCACGACGGCGGCAGCCGGCTGGGGCGGACGTCCCACCGCTGCTGCCGGCGGGGGTGTGGGATGCGGGTCCCGGCCTACGCGCGGGAGCGGGTGGGCGGGGGTCAGTGGCGAGTTGTCTTCATAGACGTAGCCGCCGGCGGTGGGGGCGGCATCGCGGGCCGAGCCGAAGATTTCCGTGCCCAAAGTGTCAGTGAAGAACGGCTCTTGGTAGGTCTGTTCCACGGGTTCAGTGGGGACGACAAGGTCAAGGAGGTCGGCCGGGGTGGTCCGTGCTGCGATCAAGTAGGCAGAGTTGTCCTGGACCCCGAGGTCGAGGATGGAGACGTTGGAAACGCGTGCACCGGTGGCCACTTCACGCGCACTCTGTGTCAGGTGCTCGGAATTGTCCACGGCCGCCACCAAAATGCTGACGGGACGGTTCAAGACCTGGTCCAGGCCATCCAAAATGACGTCGTTCTCGGCGGAAGCCAAGATGCGGCCAGTCACTTTGTAGCGACCGCCAAGGATGGAGCCCACATCAATAGGTTGTGGCACCAATTCCTCCTCTAACATGCATGGTGGCCTGTGCTGCGGATGCGCACAAAGCCATATTCTGACTGATTCTATAGGAAAACCCTGTAAGAACCATGGATACCGCCCCGGATGATCGCTTCGGCATTTTCCCGAAACAGCTCCATAAAGCATGGGCGGGCGCCCGTTAAAGCCCGGGACGGTGCCGGACAAAGCCCGGAACGGCGCCTCGGAAAAGTAAGGGAAATAACCCCTCCGATATCGACCCCTAACGCCCAGGCAGGCGGCTCTTTACCTTGGACAGCACGGGATTCAACAGTGCATCCACTTCAGGAATCCGCATTTGCTTGAGAATGACGAAATAGATGACTGCCATCACTGTGCCGACAACGGCCAAAACTATCGCGGATGCCTGGATGGAGCTCCACATGAAGCCGCCGGGTGAGGAACTGCCAAAAAGGCGGAGGATAATTTCGCCGGCGACGCCGGCTGCAAGGGCTGCCACGAGATAGCGCATGTGGGCGCGCATGATGAGCCCCTGGCCGTAGTCGCCGATCCTTGCCCTCAGGAAGAAGTGGCTGATAATCGCGGCAGCCACATTGCTGATGGTGTAGCTCAGTGCCAATCCGTAAATGATCCATTCGTGCGGCAGTGAGCCCGCATAGAGTGCGGTGCATAATCCAATGGCCACCATGATGCACTGAATGATGAATGGCGTCTTGGCGTTTTCCTGGGCATAAAACACACGATTGAGGATGAAGTTAATACTGTAAAAAGGGGCCCCGATGGCGAGGATGGCCAGGGTGATGGCCACCTGCCGGCCGACCTCGGACTGGTTGCCCGAGAACAGCATGCCGAAGGGCCCCGACAGCACCAACAGGGCCATTCCGGCGAAGACCGTGGCGATGCCTGTGGTGCGCAGGGCAGCGGCCAGTGAGTTGCGCACGCCCGAGGAATCGTTGCGGGCGGCGGCATGGGCCATGGCCGTGAACATGACTGTGGCAATGGACAGCGCAATGATCGAGTGCGGCATGATGTACAGCTCGGTGGCGCGGTTGAGGACCAGGATGCCGGGATTGGCTGTGCCCGTTTGGGAGTCGCTGCTCGTGGGGATGGTGGCAACACGGAGGATGACCAGGAAGAACAGGTTGCCGATGATCATGGTGCCCATGGTCCACGTGGCAATCTTGGCCGTTGAGCCAAGCCCTGTGCCTTTCAGGCCAAACTTGGGGCGCAGGTTGAGCCCGAGCCGGTGGACGGGGATGATCAGTGCCGCCGCCTGGACAACAATGCCGAGCGTGGCGGTGCCCGCCAGCATTGCCGTTTCACCCAAGGTCCAGTTGCCCACGGAGTGATGGCTGCTGGCCTCGCTGCCGGCCACCATGATGAAGACCAGCAGCCCGGCGATGGCCACCACGTTGTTGAGGACGGGTGCCCAGGCATAGGCCTTGAAAGAATCGTGGGCGTTGAGCACTTGGCCCAGCAGCGAATACAGGCCGTAAAAGAAGATCTGTGGCAGCAGGAACAGGCCGAAGGTGATGGCCAGTTCCATGTTCCTGCCGGTAAAGGACATGGTGAGCCCCATGATGGGAACCACCAGCACCATGACAAGTGCCGTCAGGCCCAAAAGGCCTGTGATGCCGATCGTCAAGAGTCGGGAGATGAACTCCGTGCCCCCGTCGGCCTCACGGCTGGCCTTGGCGATCTGCGGAATCAGTACGGCGTTGAACACACCGCCTGCGATCATGATAAAGATCAGGTTGGGCAGGTAGTTGGCCGCTTCAAAGATGTCCGCCACCGGGCTGCCGATAATGGCAATGCTGAGCACGATGCCCTTGATGAACCCCAATATGCGCGATGCCATGGTGCCCAGGGCAAGGGAGGCGCCGGAGCGAACGGCACTGGGCGCGGGGGCGCTTGAGTCTTCATCCTCCCACTCATCGTCAAGGCCGATGATGGGCAGGGCCCCCGTGGAGGGGCCGACCATCATGGCAGACTGCGGATTGGCCTGGACCACGGCGAACATGGAAGTGTCCACGGTGGGACGCGCTGATCGAGGCGCCCACGTGGGTTTTGGCGGGATTTGGACCCGTTCTTCGTTAGACATCGTTACCCATCATCTCACCGCAGCCTTGGCGGGGGCTGGTAACCGGGAAAGCGGTGTCGGCTACATGTCGCACAGAGGGCCCACTCCTGGGCAGGGTGTCCGCTGTGCCCAGACATGGGCCTAAAAGTGTTCCGGCAGCAGTTCGCGGGCGAGGTCGGTGATGCGCCGTTCATTGGGGAACGACAGCTTCCGGGCCAGCTCGTCAAGCGGGACCCATGCGACATCCACGGCCTCATGGTCGGGATCGTTTTCAATTGTGAGGAAACCGCCCGTGGCCCGCAGCAGGAAGTGGTGGACAGTCTTGTGCACGCGATGGCCGCTGACCGTAAACCAGTAGTCGATGCTGCCGAGCGGGGCCAAAACTTTCCCGGCAATGCCGGTTTCTTCCTCAATTTCGCGCACGGCCGCCTCGGCGTGCGTCTCCAACCCTTCGGGGTGCCCCTTGGGCAGGCACCACTCAAGCCGGCCACCGCGGTTGATGCGGGCAATAATCGCAACCCGGGGTACGCCGTCGTGCATCTCCACCACCACGCCGCCGGCGGAGACTTCCTCCATGGTGGGCAGCTGGCTGGGGACCGTTGCTGCGGGCATGCCTAGGGCGCCCATTGCCGGTGGCAATGGGTTCCTCTTGGGCGCGCGCGGCACGGGGTGAACCATGGAGTCCACTCTAGCTATCTTTGGGCGCCGATGATGACAGGAAGGCGCGCAGTTTGCCATGTCCGCGCGCGCATGCGGCCGTTGCGGGCAGCGGCGTGTCGGCAAAAGTCTGGCATTCTTAAGGAACCATGGATTTAGTGCCTGATACTTCAAAACTTGACCCGGTCGTCCTTGAACTGGGACGGCTCTTTGACGACGCCGGATATGAGCTTTCGCTGGTGGGCGGGCCTGTGAGGGACCTCTTTTTGGGACGAATTTCCCCGGACCTGGATTTCACCACGAACGCCACGCCGGACCAGATTCTCCAGGTGGCCCGGAAGTGGGCGGACTCGCACTGGGAAATGGGCCGGGACTTTGGCACCATCGGCTTCCGCAAGCGCAACAGGAACAAGGAGGTGCTCCTCATTGAGGTCACCACCTACCGGGCTGAGGCGTACGACCCCGACTCCCGCAAGCCGGTGGTGGCCTTCGGCACCTCGCTGGTGGACGACCTGCAGCGGCGCGACTTCAGTGTCAACTCGATGGCGCTGCGGCTGCCGGGCATGGAGCTGGTGGATCCCTTCGGCGGCGCCACCGACCTGGCCGCAGGCATCCTGCGCACTCCCGGTGCGCCCGAGGACTCCTTTTCCGACGACCCCCTGCGCATGATGCGGGCCGCCCGGTTCACTTCGCAGCTGGGCTTCGACCTGCACCCGGACGTGCTGGCCGCAATGACCGGCATGGCCGAGCGGATCAGCATCATCTCCGCCGAGCGGGTGCGAGACGAACTGGTAAAGCTGATTTGCGGCGCGCACCCGAGGGCCGGCGTGGACATCCTTGTGTCCACGGGGTTGGCTGCGCTGGTCCTGCCCGAGATCCCGGCGCTCAAGCTGGAGACGGACGAGCACCACCGCCACAAGGACGTCTACCAGCACTCGCTCCAGGTCCTGGAGCAGGCAGCCGCCCTGGAGACAGGGCCCGACGGTTCCGTGCCCGGCCCTGACTTCGTGCTGCGGTTTGCCGCGCTGATGCACGACGTCGGCAAGCCCAAGACGCGCCGTTTTGAGCCTGGCGGAGGCGTCAGCTTCCGGCACCACGACCTTGCCGGGGCGAAACTCACCGCAAAGCGGATGCGCGCGCTGCGCTTTGACAATGACTCGATCAAGGCCGTCTCGCGCCTGGTGGAACTGCACATGCGCTTCTACGGGTACGGCGAGGCCGGCTGGACCGACTCCGCCGTGCGCCGCTACGTGACCGATGCCGGGCCGCTTCTGGAGCGCCTGCACCGCCTGACCCGCTCCGACGTCACGACGCGGAACCAGCGCAAGGCGGAGCGGCTGGCGTTCGCCTACGACGACCTGGAACACCGGATTGCCGAACTTGCCGAGCAGGAGGAACTGGATTCCATCCGGCCGGACCTGGACGGCGGGGCCATCATGGCACTGCTGGGGATCAAGCCGGGCCGCGTAGTTGGACGCGCCTACAACTTCCTATTGGAACTGCGCATGGAACACGGACCGCTGGGTCCCGACAGGGCCGAGGCGGAGCTGCGGACGTGGTGGGCGGAACAGCCGGAGTCGCAGGAAGCAGGGCCGCAGGCGGTGCCCCAGGGCGTCGAAACCCAGGGCGTGGAAAGCCAGAGAGTGGAGCCCGATGCTGCTACGGAGAACACAGGGCCACAGGCTGCGCAGTCAGGCCCGCTTCGGGCGGAGACCCTGCCAGACTGACAGGAAATATCCCCACACTTCTATATTCTTGGATTGGAATATGTATCATGAGCGCTGAAAATATTGGAACCATCCCCGCGGCAGCCATTCCCGGCGGACCCAAGCTCTGGCTGTTGCGGCACGGCGAGACGGAGTGGTCCCGCAGCGGGCAGTACACGGGGTTGACGGACATTCCACTGACGGACGAGGGCGAAGGGCAGGCGCGGTCGGCCCGCAAGGCGCTGGCCGGCGTCGACCTTGACCTGGTGCTCACCTCCCCGCTGCAGCGGGCCCACAAGACTGCGATCCTCGCAGGCTACCCGGACGCCGAAGTGGAGCCGAACGCCGTCGAATGGGACTATGGCGACTATGAGGGCATCGACAGCGCCGTGGTCCGGGCCGAAAACCCCGGATACCTGATCTGGGACAGCGGCGTACCCAACGGGGAACTGCTTGAATCCGTGGCGGCACGGGCGGACAAGATCGTGGAGCGGGTCCGGGCCGTGACGCGCGCTGACGGGGCACAGGCCAATGTGCTGCTGGTGGCGCACGGGCACTTTCTGCGCATCCTCACGGCACGGTGGCTGGGACTGCCGGCCGGCGAGGGGCGGCACTTCATGCTGGGGACCGCAAAAGTCTGCACCTTGGGCTGGGACAAGAAGACGCCGGCCGTGGAGCAGTGGGGGCTGTAATCCTGGATTGCAACGGGGACCGGGACCGCGCCAGCCGGTAGGCTCGTGTCCATGCAGGAAACACCGCCTTCGGGGTCGTCCACGCCGCAGCCATTGATTGTGCCATCGCGCAGCGACCCACTGCTGTCCGCGATGACCGAACCGGTGGGCGGGCCGCTGGGCAGGCACACCGCACCGGGTGTGGTGAGAGCGGGATTCTTCACCGTGGAACGCGTGCTGGTGCTCATGAGCGCTGTGGCCGCACTGCTGGCTGTTGTACTGAAGGGCCACTGCCGCACTGTCGGATGGACCACGCCCGACCAGTACTCCACGGTTTGCTATTCCGTGTTCCCCAATGCCTTTCTCGATGGCCAGCTGGACAAGTTGGTGCCGTTCTTCAGCCAAGGATCCCCGTTTGACGGTCCGGTTCTGGCTGGATGGGTTGCAGGCATTGCTGCGTGGCTGACCTCGGCAGCAGGAAGCGGTCCTGTGCGGCAGCTGGCGTTCTTCGATGTGAATGCCGCCATGATTGCCCTGTTGTGGATTCTGACGGTGGTGGTCGCGGCCCGGACGGCGGCTCGCAGGAGCTGGGACGCGGCGATCATTGCCTGCAGTCCCGTGTTGGTCCTGACGGCCTACGTCGGCTGGGACTTCTGGGCTGTAGCGCCCGTTGCCCTGGCCCTGTATTTCTTTGCCAGGGGACGTGTTGTGGCTTCGGGCGCGGCCCTTGGCGTTGCGGCGATGGCTGCACCATATCCCGTGGTCATCCTCCTGGCACTGCTTTTCCTGGGGATGCGTGCCGGGCAGGTCACCAAGATGCTGGAACTGCTCGCGGCCGCACTGGTGGCGTGGCTGCTGGTGTTGGCACCCGTCATGCTGCTGAACCCGACGGCCTACCCGGACTACATGGACAAGCTGCTTGCCGCCGAGCCCTCGGAATCTTCCATTTACGGAGGCTACAACCTGGTCGCCCGGCAGCTGGGTTGGTCCGTGATGGATGTCGGAGTGGCCAACACCCTGTTCACGGTGCTGCTGGTGGTGCTGGTCCTTGGTGTCATGGCCCTGGCCTTCTACGCCCCGCACCCTCCGCGTGTCGGCCAGCTGTTGTTCGTGGCCGTGGCCGGTTTCATGGTGCTGAACAAGGGAGCGGAGCCATGGCATGCCATGTGGCTGGTTCCCTTCGCGGCACTGGCCCTGCCCAAGTGGCGTCCGGTGCTGCTGTGGCAGGCCGCTGTGGTGGCACACTTCATCGCCCTCATGCTTTTTCGCAGCAAGATGCTGGGAAACATTGGTAACCAGCACGCGATCGACATGCCATATTTCCTGCTCGCCGCCATGATCTCCACGCTGGCCACCTGCGCCCTGGCCGCTATGGTCATCCGCGACATCTACGCCCCGGAGCATGATGTGGTGGCCCGGGGCGGCCGGGACCCGCAAGGCGGTGTCCTGAACGCAGCGGCTGCGCGGGACGGCCATGCCTGACGTCGCCGTGGTGGGCTCCGGGCCCAACGGCCTGGCCGCCGCCGTGACCATGGCCCGGGCGGGCCTCTCTGTGCAACTGTTTGAAGCGGCCGGTACTGTGGGTGGCGGCATCCGGACGGCTGAACTGACGCTGCCCGGATACCGGCACGACGTCTGCGCGGCCGTCCACCCCATGGCACTGGCATCGCCGTTCTTCCGGGCCTTTGAACTGGGCCGGCGCATCGAGCAGCTGGTGCCGGATGCTTCCTACGCCCACCCGCTCGACGGCGGCCGCGCCGGCATTGCGCACCGCAGCCTGGACCGGACGGTGGCTGGGCTGGGGCCGGACGGGCCGGCTTGGCGGCGCCTCATGGAGCCGCTGCTTCGGCGCCTTGACGGAGTTGTGGACTTCACGCAGGGCAGCCTGCTGCGGTTTCCCAGTGATCCGATGGCGGTGGCGTCCTTTGGCCTGAGGTCCCTGGCCCAGGGAACGCAGGCATGGAACGTGGGCTTCAAGGGGGACGTGGCCCCGGCCATGCTGACAGGCGTGGGCGCCCATGCAATCGGGCGGCTTCCGTCACTGGCCACGTCCGGGGCGGGACTGCTGCTGGGGGTCCTGGCCCACGCAGGCGGGTGGCCGGTCCCCAAGGGCGGCAGCCAGGCCATCGCCGATGCGCTGGCCGATGACCTTTGTGCCCACGGAGGTGAAATCACCGTCTCCCACGAGGTTGGGAGCGTGGCGGAGCTGAAAGCTGCCACCGGAGCAAGGGCCATCATTGCCGACGTCACGCCCAGGGCGTTGGCCGCCATGGCGGGGGACATGCTGCCTCCACGTTATGTACGCCGCCTGGAATCTTTCAAGTACGGACCCGGCGTGTTCAAGGTGGACTTTGCCCTTTCCGGCCCGGTTCCCTGGACTGCGGCCGAGGTGGGCAGGGCACCCACGGTGCACTTGGGCGGATCCCGGACGGCCATCGCCGCCGCCGAGGCACAAGTGCTGGCAGGCCGCCACCCCGAACGCCCCTACGTGCTTGCGGTTCAGCCATCCGTTGTTGACGACAGCCGTGCACCAGCCGGCCACCACACCTTCTGGGCCTACACCCACGTGCCGGCCGGCTCCACGCGTGACTGCACGGAACAGGTTATTGCCGCGGTGGAGCGGCATGCACCGGGATTCCGCGACCTCATCCTGGCCAGCCGTGGCCAGACAGCCCGCGACATGGGCGAATACAACGCCAATTACATTGGCGGGGACATCAGCTCCGGTGCCGTCACATTGGGCCAGCTGCTGAGTCGGCCAGTAATGTCCGCAGACCCGTGGCGCACCCCCGCTGAGGGACTGTACCTGGGGTCCGCCTCGACCCCGCCGGGTCCCGCAGTGCACGGCATGGGCGGGTGGCTGGCAGCGCGGTCGGCCTTGAAGCACTCTTTCGGGCTGCCGGCACCTGCCCTTGGGGTGGACGGCTGAGCCAGACGCAGGCAGGAGCTGCTGGAACGCATACTGCCTGAAACGCAAACAGCCTGCGGCCAAGGGGCGAAACGGCGAGCAACTGCCAATTTCCGCCCCGTGACTGCGGGCTGATTGCAAAGAAATGGGGGCCGAAATGGCTCCCCGCGGGCCGGGTCAGTTCCGGCGTTCCAGGGTGCCCAGCTCGGCGCCGGAGGCATCTGAGACGGTGAGCTTGTCGCCGTCGACCTTGGCCGTGGCGGCCTTGGACAGCCAGGTGTCAACACCGTCACACAGCATCAGGGTGCCGCCCAAGTTCTGGAACTTCAGCTGGCCCTGGGCGTAGAACCACTGGCCGGAGAGGCGGTTGCAACCGTCGCTGCCACTGATGAAGCCGGCCTGTTCGAAGCTGGCATCCTGGTCTGCAGCCAGTGCCAGTTCAAGGTAAGGCTGTTTGTCGGTGTTGTAGCCGTCGCCCCACGTGCCGACGGGGCCCGTTGCGGCTCCGCAGGAGGAGATGGTCAAGGCTAGGAGAAGGCCGCCGGCAAGGGCTGCAAGACGTTTCATAGTGTGGTGGCTCCGATCGCACTGGTCTAAAGGTCCGTTTCCCTTATGTTATTGCATGGCCGGGAATTCCCGGCTTCTGGCTGGAGGCCGGCCGGGAGCCGTACCGGGCGCCTGCCGGCGCACGACCGCACGACCGGCCGCCCGAGCCGGGCATCCGCCGTCGCCAGCGTCAGTGTGCGCCGACGCCGGCGTCTGCAGGCACAGGCGCCGTCAGGACGCCGTCGCGCATGGTGGCGACGGCATCGGTGAGCGGGACAAACTCGGTGTCATGGGTGACCATGACGGTGGCGACATTGAACTCGTCGCTGACCTCGCGCAGCAGGCGCACGATGGAGTCGCTGCGGGCGTGGTCCAGTGCGGCGGTGGGTTCGTCGACCAGCAACACCTTCGGCTCGGCCATGAGGGCGCGAGCGATGTTGACGCGCTGGCGCTGGCCGCCGGAGAGCTGGTGCGGGCGCTTCTTGGCGCAGTCGGCCAGGCCCACGATGTCCAGCAGTTCCATGGCCCGGGCACCGGCAGCCTTGGGGGACTTGCCGCGCAGGTGGTCCGTGATGACCAGCTGCTCGGCCGCGGTCAGCGAAGCGAGCAGGTTGGGCTGCTGGAAGATGATGCCAATCTTGTCACGGCGCAGCTGGGCCAGTTCCTTCTCATTGAGGCCGGTGGCGTCGATGCCGTCGATCGCCACGAGTCCGCCGGTGGGCTTGATGAGCGTGGCGGCCACGGCCAGCAGGCTCGACTTGCCTGAGCCCGACGGGCCCACGAGGGAGACAAACTGCCCGGGGTGGACGGCAAGGTTCACGGCATCCAGCGCCGTCATGGTGCCTTCGCCGTCCGGGTATTCCAACGTCACGTTGACGAGATTCAATGCAGTCATGGGAGGTTCCTTAGAGATTGTGGGGGTGTTCGGCAGGCGGGCGGATTGGGTCAGTTGCCGCCGAGGGCGATCATGGCGTCGACGCGGGTGACCTTGCGGACCGCCAGTGCGGCGCCGGCCAGGCCCAGGGCAAAGATGCCCGCCATGGGCAGCAGGGTGGTGGCCGGGGTGAGCAGGAACGGTGCGGCCTTGGCGGCGAAGATGCCTCCCGCGATGCCCACGAGCCCGCCCAATCCGGCACCGGCCAGCAGCACCAGGGCAGCCTGGGTCAGGGCGTCGCGCAGCAGGTAGCTGCCTGAGGCGCCCATGGCCTTCAACACGGCGATGTCACGGGTGCGCTGGACGGTCCACACGGTCAGGAAGGCCACGATCACGAGTGCCGAGATGCCGTACAGGAACGCCTGCATCATCATGAGCGAGCCGTTTTCGCTCTTGTAGCCGCCCAGTCCGTCGAAGGATCCGCTGCGGGTGCTGCTGACGGTGCCGGCCTCAGCATTGGCGGCGTCGGCGTCCACGGTTGCTCCCTTTTCATACGTCACGGCAAGGACTGTGGCCAGCTGGTCGGGGTCGCTCAGGTGCGCAATCTTGGTCCAGGTGAGGAGCGTTGTCCACACAACCGAGCTGTGCGAGTACCACTCGTCCGCCACAATCCCGCCAACCGTCAGCTCCGTGCCGGCGATGGTCACGGCGTCGCCGGTCGTCAAGTTGAGCTCCTTGGCCACGCTTTCACCGATCACCACGCTTGAATCGCTGATGTCCGACGGCGCGATCCCGGCTTCCGCGGCCGGCCCGCCGTCCACGGTGCTGCCCACGCCAAAAACAGCCACGTTGGCGATGCCCTGGCTGTCGCCGGCGCCCTGGAAGCGGCTCTGGCTCACGCCCAGCGGCACCACCGAGGAGACGCCGGGCGTGCCGGCCCAGGTGTTGGCCTGTTTCTCCGTGACCTGGCTTTCGGTGAAGGAAATCTTGGGGTCGTTCTTGGCGGGCGCACCAAACACCATCTGGCTGACCGGGGTGCCGGACGCAGCGCCGAGGTCGGCGACGGCGGAGGTGGACTGGTTGCCCAGCCCGGCGGTGAGCCCGGACAGCAGCACAAGCAGCAGGCTGATCAACGCCACGACGGCGCCCATCAGGGCAAAGCGCCCCTTGGCAAAGCGGATGTCTCGGATCGCGAGGAACATGTACAGCTCTTTTCTGGTGCCGGACCACGAGGATTTGTCCGGGATGTTTTTCAAGTACTTCAACCTTCCCGCGGAACGGCGGCCAGTCCATCGCGGCCTTGGATGATCTGCCCGCGGCAGGGGGTTGATCCTGCGATCAACCTTTTGGTTGATGACGCTGCACGAATGTGTGCAGGGCCCATGCCTGGGGCCCCGCTGCGAGGAACGAGCAGTGGGAGGGCGTGGGGATAGGCTTGTGCCATGTCTGCCGTGGATGCACCGCCCGTGACAAGTGGAACGATCCTGCGCTTCCTGCGCGTGACCTTGCATGTTGGCTTTGCCGTGCTCCTGGGCGTTGGCATGGTGCGCCTGATCCTGGAGCCCGACGGTGGCGCCGCCAGATACTTTTATCTCGCCTTGTCGCTGCTGCTGGCCGCAACCTACCTTGTGGGGACGGTTGCCGAGAAGCGCTTCTCTGCGGGGGCCCTGAAGCGAAACCCGCGCCGCTACGCCGTCGTGTGGCTGGCGCTCATCACCGTGATGTGGGCCGTGCTGATGTTTGGCACCGTGGAGTTCTCCTGGTTGGTCTTCCCACTCTTCTTCCTGCACCTGCACCTGCTGCCGCGCTGGGCGGGCATCACCATGGTGCTGCTCATGACGGCCGGCGTGGTGTTTGCCCAGTGGCAGGCCTCGGACGCAGCGTTCCCGCCCCTGCCGGTCATTGTGGGGCCGGTGTTTGGCATGGCGTTTTCGGTGGCCACGTCCAAGGCATACCGGCTCCTGTACCAGGAGGGGGAAAACCAGCGCCACGCCGCCGACGAGCTCCGCCGCACCCGGGCAGAGCTGGCCGCCACCCAACACGAATCCGGCGTCCTGGCCGAACGGGCCCGGCTGGCCCGGGAAATCCACGACACCCTGGCCCAAGGCTTCTCCTCCATCATCCTGGTCTCCAGGGCGGCACGGCGTTCGCTGGCCTCGGGCGACCTGGAATCCACGGAGGAGAGCCTGGCCATGGTGGAGGCCACCGCGGCAGAGAGCCTCGCCGAGGCCCGCAATTTTGTGCGGGGGCTCTCCTCCCCGGCGTTGTCGGAGGCGTCCCTCGTGGAAAGCCTGTCCAGGCTGTGTGCCAAGACGCAGCGGGAGGCTGCCGCGCGCGGCGGAAAACTTCGGTGCAGCTTCCGGCTGGACGGTGAACCCATTGACCTGCCGCAGCCCTACAAGGTCACCCTGCTGCGAGCCGCCCAGGCGAGCCTCGCCAATGTCTGGCTGCACGCCAAGGCGGACTCCGCCGTCGTCAGCCTCGCGTTCTTGGGCAGCGAGGTGACCCTTGACGTGTTCGACGACGGTCGCGGCTTTGAGCCGGAGAAACTCGCCGACACGGTGGCCGGCAGGGCGGACGGGAGCGGCTTTGGGCTGCGGTCGCTGCGTGAGAGGGTGGCCGCGCAGGGAGGGACGCTGACCATTGAGTCGGCCCCGGATGAAGGGACGGTTGTGGCCATCCGGCTGCCGCTGGAAGCTGGAGTGAGTGCAGGGACAGGGGATGTTGATGGGTGAAATTAGGATCCTGCTGGTGGACGACCACCCGGTGGTGCGTGCGGGACTGCGGGCCATGCTGACCGAGTTTGAGGGTTTCACTGTGGTGGCGGAGGCGCCGGAAGGGGGTGCCGCCGTTAAAGAGGTGCAGCGCCTCGCCGTCTTGGGCGAACCGGTGGACGTGGTGCTCATGGACCTGCAAATGGGCGGGGGCATGGACGGGGTCAGCGCCACCAAGGCGTTGAAGGAGCTTCCCGATGCGCCGCCTGTGCTGATTCTGACCACCTATGACACCGACGCGGATATTTTGGCTGCGGTCGAGGCCGGCGCCAGCGGCTACATGCTGAAGGATGCGCCGCCCGAACAGATTCGCAGCGCGGTGCAGTCGGCAGCGGCGGGGCAGACGGCGCTGGCGCCGGAAGTTGCCGCGAGGCTCATGGGGCGGATCCGCAACCCCGCCCCGGTGCTCTCCGCACGGGAAGTGGAGCTGGTGGAGCTGCTTTCCACAGGCATGAGCAACAAGGCGATTGCCAAGCAGCTGTTCATCTCCGAGGCAACCGTCAAGACACACCTGGTGCACATTTACGACAAACTGGGCGTTGACAACCGGACTGCGGCCATCTCTGTGGCGGTTTCCCGGCGGATCATCCGCAGCGCGGGGTAGCGGCCGCCGGAACTGCGCGATGTTATGGATGACACGCCGCGAAAGATTTTCTCGGATAAGCATCGCCAGAGGTGGCTGAAACGGCTAGGCTCGACTTACCGCGTGCAAAGAGGCTGGAGGATCATCGGTGGGGAAAAAGCTAGGTGGCGCGCGCCGGTACCCGCTGAGCATGGCAGTAATCTGCACGATGCTGGCATCCGGCGGCCTCATTGCGGCCGGATACTCGGAGGCGTCCACGGCCGATGCAGCTGCGGCCATGAGCTTGAGCAGCCTGAACCGTGCGGCCAACATCTATGACGAGGTGGCTGCGATTGGCTTTGACCCCGTCACGGCCCCGGGGTACGGCGTAAAGCTTTCCTTCGCAGACATGCTGTTTGAAGCCCGCAGACCCACCCCCAAGCCCGTCTTTGACCTGACCGACCCCAACGCCAGCACACCCCACCTGGCCCAGGGCGTCTTTGCGATGCGTGCAAAGCTTCCCGAGATCAGCGCGGCGGAAATGTCGCAAGTGCGGCGCGAAATCCTCACGGCGGCCTACCTGGGCCTGGGACACTCCTACGTGTGGGGCGGGACGAGTTTTGACTACGGCTGGGACTGCTCCGGCTTTGTGCAGTGGGCGTATGCCAGGGCAGGCATTGCGCTGCCGCGCACTGAACAGTGGGCCCCCATGGTGGAGACGAACAACCCCCAGCCCGGCGACCTCGTGGTACAAAACCCGGATGGCCCCAACCACTGGTCGCACATCGGCATTTACATCGGCAACGGCAAGATGATCAGTGCCCTCAACCCCTCGGTCGGCACCATCCTGCACGCCCCCTCCGATACGAGCAGTTCCTCCACCTACTTCACCCTTCCCGCCTTTGCCTCCTCCGACGAGCTGGCCCGCACCGAGGCGGCGGCGAAGGCAACGGCAAGCGCAAGCGCGACAGCGAAGCCAACGGTGAGTGCCAGTGCATCTGCCAGCGCCACAGCACAGGCAACCGCCCAGGCGACGGTGAAAGCGACGGCCACTCCAACCGCCAAGCCCACGCCAACACCGACCACCAAGCCGACAGTTCCCGGCACCACCCCGCCATCCGCGCGGCCCACAACGCCGTCGACCACCCCGCCAGGGACCACAGCACCGTCAACGCCGCCGACAACAGCCGCGCCCAGTGCAAGTCCAACCACTGCTCCGACAGCGGCGCCGTCACCAGCCCCGACAACTGCGCCGCCGGCAACAACTGTGGCGCCGCCGCCAACGTCCCCGGCTGCCAGCGCCCCCGCGACCACGGCACCCCCAACACCAACACCAACGGCGACGCGCGATGCGGAGCCCGCTGCCACTGATCCCACGAGTTCCGCAGCGGCGCAGACCGATGCCGCAGATGCAGCCGTGGAAACAACCACCGGACTGCCAGCCGAGAGTCCTTCCGCGCCGTAATACAGCCGAGCAGCAGGCCGCCTCAAGACTGTAGCGCTGCTTTCCCCTGTCCTGCCCTGTCCCGCAATCCCCACGGCCGCCGGCGGCCGTCATTGTGCCATGCGACGGCCTGCCATCATTCGCGACCTCCATGGAAAACCGTGCCGAGGTCCGATCCAGCGACCTCCGGAAATGATCAGAATGAGTGCTGTGTCACATTGGAAGCGTTTACACTAATTTGTTGGAAACGCTTGCATTAATTTGAGGCCTTGTGTTGAGTGGCAACAGACGCGATGCACGGGCAGCGCGTTTTTTGACGCAAAGGAGCTCAATATGCACGGTAGTGTGACCATGGAAGCGCAGCGGAGTCTGCGCCGATTATTGGCGGTCCTTGCGGCCGCATCCCTCCTGGTTACGGGACTCGTCGCCACAGGCGGCACCTCCCCAGCCCAAGCAGCAGCGCCCGGTCCGAAGGACACGATCGCCGTGCTGTTTTCATACACCTGGAACCAGATCGCCAAGGAATGTGAATCAACGCTGGGTCCGGCGGGGTATGGCTACGTCCAGACCTCCCCGCCCCAGGAACATGTGAAAGGCAGCCAGTGGTGGACTTACTACCAGCCGGTCTCGTACAAACTTGAGACCAGGATGGGCACCGAGGCTGAATTCACCTCAATGGTCCAGCGGTGCAAGGCCGCCGGCGTCGGCGTCATCGTCGATGCAGTGATCAACCACATGTCCGGCAAGTCAGAAGGCGGTACAGGCTGGGCGGGGACACCATTCCAGCACTACGACTACCCCGGAATTTACAGCAGCAGCGACTTCCACAACTGCCGCAAGGACATCACCAACTACCAGGACCGCTATGACGTCCAGAACTGCAACCTGGTCAATCTCGCGGATCTCGACACATCCTCCGACCACGTGCAGCAGACCATCGCCAACTACCTGAACCGCTTCGTCGACATGGGAGTTGCCGGTTTCCGCATTGACGCCGTCAAGCACATTGCTGCACAGGACATGGCAGGAATCTGGAATCGCGTGCGCAAAAAGGACTCGCTCTACGTGGTGCAGGAAGTCATCCGTGCCAACGAGCCGGTCCAGCCTGAGGAGTACATCTCCATCGGCGACGTCCACGAGTTCGGCTTTGCCCGCAAGCTCAAGGAGGCCTTCGGCGGATCCCGCATCGACTGGCTGATCTCGGGTGCCGGTATTGGCGGCAGCTGGGACGGGTTCCTCAAGCAGGACGATGCGGCAGTATTCGTGGACAACCACGACACCGAACGCAACAACGAAACCCTGTCCTACAAGGACGGAAAATCCTACGACCTGGCCCAGGCGTTTACCCTGGCCTGGCCATACGGATCCCCGTCCGTCCACTCCGGATATGCCTTCTCTGACAAGGACGCAGGCCCCGCCCTTGACGGCCAGGGCCGTGTCATTGACCCGGCACCGGGCCAGAACGGCTGGACGTTCAAGCACGCGCAGAACGACATCCAGAACATGGTTGGATTCCGCGTGGCAACGTACGGCACGGCAGTAGCCAACAAGTGGTCCAGCGCGGACGGCTCTGCCATGTCGTTCAGCCGGGGCGACAGGGGCTTCATCGCCCTCAACAACGGCAGCGGCCAGGTCCAGCGCGAATTCACCACCAGCCTGCCCGACGGCACGTACTACAACGTCATCACCGCCAAGCGCAACGGCAGCTCCTGGAGCGGCGACACAGTCACCGTTGCCGGGGGCAAGTTCACGGCCACAGTGTCTGCCAAGACCGCCCTTGCCCTGCATGCGGGTGCAAAGGTTGAAAGCTGCGTCGACGTCAGTGCACCCAGCACCCCTGCGGCCGTCAGCGCCAAGGTCGACGGCGGTTCGCTTGCGGTTTCGTGGCAGGCGTCAAGCGACGACTGTGGCGTATCCGGCTACGACGTGGTCCGCACAGGCGGAAGCGGCGGGGCGGTCACCAAGACCGTCACGGGCACGACTCTGACAGACAAGACCTTCTCGGCAGCCACCGCATACACGTACACGGTGACGGCCAGGGACGCTTCCGGCAAGTCAAGTGCAGCCTCTGCACCAGCCGCCGTCACCACTCCGGAAGCACCGGTCGTGACCGGCACATCGGTGTACTACAAGGCACCGTCCGGATGGTCCAAGGCGTATATGCACTACCGCTCCGGCACCGGCGCATGGACGACGGCACCCGGCACGGAGATGGCGCCGGTGGCCGGACTTGCTGGATGGTTCTCGGCAACGGTTGATGCGGCGGACGGCGCTGCGCTGACCGCCGCCTTCAACAATGGCGGGGGAACATGGGACAACAACGGCGACAAGAACTATGCCATCCCGGCAGGTCCGGAATGGTCCGTGTCGGAGGGCAAGGTCGTGGCCGGAACCCCCGACAAGCCGGTCGTGACGGGCTCCTCGGTGTACTACCAGGCACCCGCCGGCTGGACGAAAGCCTACCTGCACTACCGTGTTGGCACGGCCGCCTGGACCACGGCACCGGGCGTCGAAATGACGCCGGTGGAGGGCATCCCGGGTTGGTTCAAGGCTTCCATCGAGGCTCCTGCCGGCACTGCCACCACCGCTGCATTCAACAATGGTGCAGGTGCCTGGGACAACAACGGCGGCAACAACTACGCCATCCCGACAGGCCCGGCATGGTCGGTGTCGGGCGGTTCCGTCAACGCAGGAGCGCCCCAGAAACCGGTGGCACCCAAGCCGCTGGCGGGGAAGCTGGACCTTTTCTACAAGACGGGCCCCGGCTGGTCGACAGCCAACGCGCACTACCAGGTTGGTGCGGGTGCCTGGACCGCTGCTCCGGGCATTGCCATGGCGGCCGTGTCCAGCTGCGTCTCGGGTAACGGCTGGTACCGCCTGACAATAGACAGCGGAACTGCTGCAAACGTGACAGTGGCATTCAACAACGGCGCAGGGGCATGGGATAACAACGGAGGCAAGAACTACACGTTCACGACCGATGTTGCCGCGGTGTCCGCAGGAAAGGTCACAACCGCCGACCCCTGTGGCGTGATTGTGCCTGAGCCGGCCATTCCGGCCATGCCAACGGCCGTCGCGGTCAAGCCGCTGGGCAGCACCAGCATCCAGGCAACGTGGACTGCCGTCCCCGACGCCACCAGCTACTCCATCTCATACGGGCTGGACGGGCAGGGCGAGCCCCTGTTCGTCAAGGTCTCATCGGGAACTGAGCTCACGGCGCCGGGCCTGCTCCCGGGCAAGCGCTACTGGTTCAAGGTGCGTGCGGAAAACGCAGCGGGGGCCTCGGCCTACTCGCCGGCAGCCTTCGCCACCACGGAGGCCGAAATTGAGCCGACCGTTGAACCCACGGCAACTGCCACCGTTGAACCCACAGCACCTCCGACCAGCGAACCGGGCGATCGCGTGGGAACCGACCACTCGGTCGGGCTCTACAAGACGAACCCCTCGGCGCAGGTTGGCAAGTCGAAGGCCATCACGGTCGACGGCGATGCCTCGGAGTGGACCGCGGACATGATCATCGCCCAAGGCGTGGCAAACGACGATCCGCGCATCTTCCGCGGATCGCATGAAGGCCCTGTCTACGATCCCTATGCGCTCTACGGCTCCTGGGATGACGATAACCTCTACCTGATGTGGCAATTCACCAACGTCACGGACGTGGTGGACCCGGCCCAGGGGTACCCCATCAGCGATAACGGCAAGCCTTACCAGGGAGACATCCCCCAGGCCATTGCTCTGGACGTGAACAACCGCGGCAGCAATGGCATGGTCACGGCGGACGAAAAGGGCGTCTGGGGCATGCGCTACTCCTTTGCGAACAACGAGGCAGACCACCTGCTGATGTTCTCAAGCAAGCCCAAGGTGGGCCAGCCGTCGATCTTCTCGCTCAACTCGGATGACGAATTCGACTATGAGCCGGAAAACGTGAGCGCTTTCAAGGACGCTGGCGTGAGCTTCGCCTACGGAGATGGTTTCGTCGGATCAACTGTGATGGGCATCAAGAAGAACGGCCATGAGGGATATGTTCCGGCCGATTTGAAGGATGCAGCGAACTTCACGGATCTGTTGACGAAGGGCCACGACAAGGCCCAGGACACCACCTACGAGATGAAGATCCCGTTGGCTTCGCTCGGCATCGACCGCGGCTATCTGGAAGGCAATGGGGTCGGCGTCATGCTGGTTTCCACTTTCGGGGAATCCGCAATTGGCTCGCTGCCGTACGATCCGACAACGCTGGACCATGCCCTGGACCCCTACACCGCGGATGAGTCAACGTCAGCTGAGAAGGAGGACGTGGATACGTTCACGGCCAAATTCGCCAGTGTTGGTAGCGTCGGCACATCATCCGTCCTGCCGGCAACACCCAAATCGGTGACAGCTGCCCCCGTGGGAACGACAAGTCTCAAGGCGTCGTGGGCTGCCGTTGCAGGCGCCACCTCGTACACCGTCTCCTATGCAGCTGAGAGCCAGGGCCAACCTGTCTTCGTGAAGGTCGCTTCGGGCACCCAGTTCACGGCGACGGGCCTGGCGCCGGGAGCCCGCTACTGGTTCAAGGTGCGCGCGGAGACGACTGCGGGGGCTTCGCCCTACTCGGCCGCGGTTTTTGCGGCCACCGACACAGAGGTGGAGCCCACCACCGAGCCCACCGAGACACCGACCATCGATCCGACGGTGGAACCAACGGTGGATCCCACCCCGGAACCCACCGTCGACCCGACCCCGGAACCGACAGTGGATCCCACCCCGGAACCGACAGTTGACCCGACGCCGATCCCCACACCCACCGTTGACCCGACGCCGGGTCCCGGAACGGAGCCTGGCGGCTCGGTGGCCGGGGCAACCCAGGGTTCACCTTTGGGCGGGGACCCCCGTGAAGACTCGATTTACTTCATGATGACAGCGCGCTGGAATGACGGCGACAGCTCGAACAACATGGGCGGAAGCCAGCATGTTAAGTCGGGCAATGCCGCCAACAACGACCCGATGTACCGTGGGGACTTCCAAGGTGTCATCGACAAGCTCGACTACATCAAGGGAATCGGCTTCTCTGCCATCTGGATCACCCCGGTGGTCACCAACCGCAGCGACTATGACTTCCATGGTTACCACGGCTGGGACTTCCAGCGCATTGATCCGCGCCTGGAATCAGAGGGTGCCACTTACCAGGAACTGATCGATGCTGCCCACGCCAAGGGCATCAAGATCTACCAGGACGTGGTCTACAACCACACCTCGCGGTGGGGTGAAAAGAACCTCTTTGTCCCCACCGTCTTCGGCACACGTGATGCACAGTGGGACTGGTACTACGACGAGCCGGTGGAAGGCAAGGCCTACAACCCCGCCGAAACCGACGCCGACGGCAGCACCTACAACGGGGACTTGTGGTCCACAACCCAGCCCGCAGACCAAAAATGCAAGAACTGGGGCGTGCAGAGCGGCTTCTCGGCTGAAGGCTACAAGGTGTACAACTGCCAGTGGCCCAACGCCACCTCGGGCATGTTCCCGGCCGACACCTTCCACCAGTGCTGGATTGGCAACTGGGAAGGCAAGGACGCACAGGACTGCTGGATCCATGAGGACCTGGCTGACCTGAACACCGAAAGCGCCAAGGTGCAGGACTACCTGATCGACACGTACAACAAGTACATCGACATGGGTGTGGACGGTTTCCGTGTCGACACGGCGGTGCACATTCCGCGCGTCATGTGGAACCGGCACTTCCTGCCGGCGCTGCAGGAGCACGCAGTGGCAACGCATGGTGACAAGGGCAAGGACTTCTACGTCTTTGGCGAGGTCGCCCAGTTTGTCCATGACAAGTGGAACCGCGGATCCGTCAACCATTCGGCCCCGTTCTACACCTGGAAGGAGCGCCGCTCCTACAGCATGGACGACGTTGTGGCGGCGGCCGAGCAGTTCCAGTATGAGAACCTCATGGGACCTGCCGGCCAGCCGACAAGCGCCAACCACAAGCTGGACGGCAACAATTACCACAAACCCGACCATTCGGCGTCGTCCGGCATGAGCATCATCGACATGCGGATGCACATGAACTTCGACAACGCCTCCAATGCCTTCCATTCGGGCATGGACTCCGACGACGCAACGAACGATGCCACCTACAACGCCGTGTATGTGGACAGCCATGATTATGGTCCGGGAAAGTCGCAAGTGAGGTTCGACGGCGGCACGGATGCCTGGGCGGAAAACCTGAGCCTCATGTGGTCCTTCCGGGGAGTGCCTGTGCTGTTCTACGGTTCAGAGATCGAGTTCCAGGCGGGCAAGCCGATCGACTGCGGGCCCACGTGTCCGCTGGCGACCACCGGCCGTGCCTACTTCGGCGACCACCTGGCGGGAACCGTGACGGCCGGAGATTTCGGCACTGTCACCTCTGCCAGCGGTGCAGTGGCTGAGACGCTGCAGAAACCGCTGGTAAAGCACCTCCAGACACTGAACCAAGTCCGTCGTGCCGTCCCAGCCCTTCAGAAGGGCCAGTATTCAACGGACGGCGTCAGCGGAAACATGGCGTTCAAGCGCCGTTTCACGGAAGGCTCCGTGGACAGCTTTGTGCTGGTTGCGGTTTCTGAAGGGGCGTCGTTCTCCGGCATCCCCAACGGCACCTACGTGGATGCGGTAACCGGTGACAGCAAGACGGTCTCCAACGGATCGCTGACCATTCCGCTCTCCGGCAAGGGCAACATGCGTGCGTATGTGCTGTCCCTGCCAGGCAACCCTGCCCCGGGCAAGGTTGGCAATGGAAGCCCCTTCCTGAAGTGAGGACTGCAGACGAAATGCGAACCAACAAGATGGGCCTCTGGGCAAGGGGCGCCACGGCTGCGGCGGTCATGTCGCTTGCGCTTGCCGGCTGTACCGTGGGCGGCCCGCCGCCCACCGCGACGCAGGACGCAGCGCCCTCTGCTGTGGAATACGTGCCTGATGCCTCTGCAGCAGGTGCCGCCGTGCTCGAGAGCATCACCGACTGCAAGGCAGTCGGTGAGCACTTTGGGGCGTTGCTGGATGGGATGGAACCCACGATGGAATCGGTCAGCGATGCCAGTGTGTTCTGCGACTGGGCTGCAGCCGACGATGAGGAGACTGTCTTCAGCGTCGAAGTGTGGCCTGCAACAAGTCCCGTTCCCGCCGCGGAGGCAGTTGCTGCTTCAGGCGGCACGGTCCTTGAGGATCCGCGCATTTCGGACGCTGGCGGCATTGTCTATGCAATCGCCCCCAGCAGCGAGGCGCTCGCCCTGACGGTGCTGCTGCCGGAGTACTCCATCTCGGCGACGGCACTGAACTTGGTGTCCGAGGCCGAGCAAAAGCAACAGATGTCCGTCGGCCTGTTTGAAATGACAGGACTGGCAGCCAGCTGAGTTGCCCGGGCCACGCACGGCCCGCGATGCCCGGGCAGGGAATCCCCTGCCCGGGCATCGCCTTGTCGCGGCGATATCATAAATGGAAGCGTTTCCAAGTATTTTGTGGAAACGCTTGCAAAAATTGGATGGCGTTGTTAGCTTGATTACTAATTCGGTCGGACGGCGCGCCGAAGAACAACGACGCCGAAAATCTATTGGGGGAACAAATGCCACGGCACCAGCCTGTCCGCACGCCCAGCTTCCGGAAGCAGCAACGTTCACGTGTGCTCCATCAGTGGTTTGCGGGCGTGGGCGCCCTCATGCTCGCAGGAACCCTGGTCGTTGCGCCGGGCATTGCCGGGCAGGAACCCGCGGCGAAGGCCGCCAGCGGAAACTCGGTCTACATCGACGAGCCGCTGCAAGGCGAGGCGCCGCTGACCGGATGGTCGCTGTCCGGTGACGGCAACGTCTCTGACGGCAGCGGACATCAGGCGGGTGCATGGCTTCCGCAACTGAGCACGATATCTGAGAACAACAACGTCAACCACAGCGGCAATACGAACAACTGTGGGTTTGGCACCGGCGCCAACCAGTGGCCGAGGTGCCTGGCGAACAAAAGCCCGGACCGCGACGGCAAGTGGATGACGTTGACGACGGACAACACCAACGCAAACAGTGCCAACAACAACGGCGGTGCACAGGCCGGCACAGCCCTGAACAACACACCCTTTAAATCCGACTTGGGCGTGGTGCTCGAATACGACCAGCGTCTGTACCGCACCAACGACGGCCGCATCGGAGGCTCTCCGGCCATCCAGGGCGGCGGTGACGGCCTGGCCGTCTACCTGGCAGACGCCAACGGCAACAACTACGGCAACAGCGGCATCGACACGTCTGTCGGCGAGGCCGGAGGTTACGGTGCAGGCCTCGGATACTCGGCCGTGTCATACAACGGCGACAAGCTCTGCCCCGCTGCGCAGGGCGTGGCAGGCGGCTACATCGGCGTCGGCTTCGACGTGTACGGCAACTACCAGAAAGCCGAGAACACCAACGCCACCGACACGTTCAACCGCGCGACACGGCCATGGGGCGTGGCGCAGAGCAACCCTGCAGCGTTTGCAGGCCTCTCCGGCGGAGTCACGTCAGCCCGCATCCCCCAGTCCATCGGCCTGCGCGGCTCGGGCGTGCGCTACACCGACACACCTGCGTGCGACCCCGCTGCAACGGGCGGCATGAACCAGGCCTTTGGCCTTGTTGCCACCAATGATGCCCTCGTGACGCAGCCCGGCTACGTCACCGTCTTCCAGCCGAAATGGGACGGCAATGACACTGCCGCCGACTACAAGGCCGGCTACAACGACAAGCAAAGCGGCACGTGGGTGAACCTTCCCCAGAGCGCAATTACCCAGGCCACGGCTGCGCAGTTGCCGGCGGGCCTCGGCGACCCGAAAGGATACGTGATGCTCACGGTGCCGGCCGCGGCAGCCCCGTTCGACCTCTGGTACACGCGCAAGAATGTAACCGCCGGTGCCAACTTCGTCGGCATCAACGGGGACGCGGCCCTGGGCAATGCGCCCAGCTACACGCCGCTGAAGCGCACGGTTGGCGGTTATCGATGGCTGGCCGGAACAAACAACCTGTCAAGCGCACCGAACCCGACCAGCCCGGCCCTGATCGGTGACAATGCCGCCGCGCGCCAGGGCGCCGTCATTGACAACGCTCAGATGGACTCGACCGGGTACCGCCGCGTGCGGATCACCCTCACACCGAAAGCCGACGGGACACGTTCCGTAAAGGTGTACTGGACCGACAAGTTGAATGTCTCGGATGACAAGTGCTACACCCCGGCCGGTGTGGAAATCACGGGAGTCGGCGCCAACGGTTCCAGCGACAGCTGCATCAGCGGCGGCGGCACGTGGCACCACGGCCAGCCCTATGCCTTCAACGAGCAGTTCTCCTATGACCTCGCGTCCAGCAGCTACCAGGCCGAGTTGCCGCAGGAGTTCAAGCTTGGCTTCTCCGCCTCGACCGGCTGGGCTGTCAACTACCACCAGATCCGCAATGTGCGCGTGACGAGTGTCGTGGACCTTGCTGTCGACAAAACCGTGCAGGCGACGGGAACGGGCAGCACCATTGACGGCAGTGCGTGGGCCGATGAGGCCCAAGTGCGCGCCGGCGAGAAGGTCGCCTACAAGATTGATGCTTGGAACAACGGGATCTCCGACCTTGACGACGAATACCCCGCCAGCCTGGTGGACGGCCTCGACCAGGTGCCGTTCGACGACCTGGCCAACGTGGCGTGGACCGCAACGGCCACGGGTGATGCGAAGGTGTGCACGAGCTGGAACACGGCAACCGTGAAGTGCGATGCATACGGCACAACGCTTTCCGGAACCGGAGCGCTCACGGATGCAGCGCCCCTGCGCTGGGCTGCGGCCTCGCGGACCCACGACCCAACGGCAAACATCAACGTCGTGTTCACAGGCACTGTCGGCGCGTCGACAGGCGAAGGCAGCTACCCGAACACCGCAGTCGTGGCCACGAGCCGTGTGGGCGGCCCCCAGGAAGACGACTTCAGCAACAACGAAGACGACGCCCTGATCACGGTCCTCCCGCACATCCCGCAGTGGACGCTTGGCAAGGCCGCTGAGCCGGCATCGGGCAGCCTGGTGGGAGCGGGGGAAACGATCGAATACACGGTCTCGGTTGAAGCCCTCGACCCCGAGCCCATCGGAACCGTTGCGGGTGTTTCAGTGGTCGACAACCTCGCAGAGGTGCTGCAATACGCAGAATTCGAGGCCGGTTCCGTGCTCATCAACGGCGCTGCACCGGCGGCCGGGGTGACCGTCACGGAGCCGGTGCCGGCGAACAACCAAACGCTCACAGTCGCCGGGCTCAACCTGCCTGCCGCAACAACAACGCCCATAACCTACAAGGTGACGGTCAAGGATCCCGCTGCATCGAACGTGTCATTCCGCAACTACGTGCTTGGCGTGCTTGCGGACAACCCGCCGGTGCAATGTGCGGCAGACAGTGAGGCCGACTACCTGGCCAACTGTTCCACCATTCACCACACGCCCAGCCTCCTTCAGGTGCTGAAGGTCGGCGAAGATTCCACCGGCGCCACGATCCCGTTCGAAGGGTCCGAGTGGGCCATCTACCTGGACGACAACGGTGCACCTGCCGCGACGCCGGTGGTGGAGTTTGGCCCGGAGCCCAAGTCGCCGGAAATTGGCACAGGCCTGTTCCAGGCCCAGTTGGCACCCGGCAGCTACTGGCTGGCGGAGACCAAGGCGCTGGACGGCTTCAATCTACTGCCCGGACCCGTGGCATTTACCGTGGCCGCCGACGGCACCGTGACACTGGCCGGAGGAAATACGGGTTCGATTGAGGCGTGTGCCGTGGCGGCGTCCACAGGGCTGTGCCAGTACATACCCGCCGACAACACTACCGTCCCCACCATCGTGGTGCAGGACGTTCCGATTCTTGCCCTGCCAGAAACTGGCGGGTTGGTTCCCCCATGGTTGTTCTATGCCGCTGGGGTCTTGATGGTCGCCCTAACCGGGACCATCGCCGTTGTACTCATCAGGCGACGCCGCGATGACGCATGACCGCCGCAAACCCGCGGCATTCACACCCTTCAAAACTGCACGATCGACACACGGAACAGGAGAACTACCTGTGAATTCCTCATTCACGCGTCGCTGGCGGAATACGCTCGCGATCACCGCCATCGCCGCTCTCACGGCCATTGGCTTCGCCAGCCCGGCGGCCGCCGCCCCGACGATTGACCCAGGTGCGACCGGCAGTCTCACCATCCACAAGCGGGTCAACCCGGCGGGAGTCCTGACCCCGGGCAATGGGCTGGAAGACCCCGCCGCCCCGGGAGGCCCGCTGGCAGGCATCAGCTTTGATCTTCAGTCCATCGGCAACGTTGACCTGATGACGACCGCAGGATGGTCGGCTGCAGGCGCATTTGCAAAGGACCCCGGCACCATCCCGGCCGCGGACCTCGGCACTGCCGTCTCGGGAACCACGACCGAACCCGACGGCACTTACACGTTTGGCGGCCTGCCTGTCGGCGCCTACCTCGTCACCGAGCAACTGACGCCCGCCCAGATCGACAGCGGCATCACCGGTGCTGCACCCTTTGTCGTAACCATCCCGATCACAGACCCTGACAACCTGGACAACTGGGTTTACAACGTCCACGTCTACCCCAAGAACCATCAGACCAGCCCCACGAAGACTGTGGACGACGGCCCGGGCTCGACCTACCAGGTCGGCGACCTGATCAACTGGACCATTTCTGCGCAGGTGCCCGCGCAGGCCACGGACGCTTACGCGTTCAAGGATGAACTGGTTGCCCACCTCGAGATCCCGGCAAACGTTGGCGACAACATTTCCGTAGCCATTGGTGGAACCGCCCTGGATCCTGCCGACTACAAGTTTGGCTATGACGCGGCGAGCGACAACATCCTCCTCGTCGAGCTCGAAGCGAGCGGCCTGGCCAAGCTGAATGCGGTGACCGGCAACGGCCAGGACATTGCCCTGACGATCACCACCAAGGTTGTCTCCTTGCCGGAAAACGGCATCATCGAGAACGAGGGCATCGTCTTCCCGAACTCGGGTTACCCGATCTCGGGACCGGGCGTCGTGACACCGCCGGTCGAGTCAAAGTTCGGTGCGATCAACATCCTGAAGGTGGATGCGGCCGACGGCACGAAGTTCCTTGCGGGCGCTGAGTTCAAGGTCTTTAAGAGTGAAGCAGATGCACGGGCGTTTGCGGCTGATCCGGTTTCGAACGCCTCCCTGCCGCTGAAGGCGCAGGAAAATGGCGCCGGCGCCCTGGTTGACACCTTCACGACAGGCACGAACGGTGAAGTGTCGATCTTCGGCTTGCGCGCCTCCAACTGGCAGGACGGTGCCGAGGTGAGCGATCCGGCGGACTTCCAGAACTACTGGCTGCTGGAGACCAAGGCGCCCCAGGGCTACGAGCTTGCGACAGCTCCGTTTGGGCCGATCACGGTAAAGTACGACAACGCTGCTCCGACGGTCCTGCCGTTCGGCGACCTGGACGTGCCAAACGTTGAAAAGACCGAACTGCCGCTGACCGGTGGAACCATTGCCACCGGCATCTTCTTCCTTGCCGGAGCCCTGATCCTCGGCGGCATCTCGCTGCTGGTTGTACGCTCACGCAAGCGTGGGGCCATGGCCTAACCACGCACCACCATGGCGGTGGGCGGCGCATCCTGGCGTCGCCCACCGCACAGCTGTCTCTGCCGTGCGCAGGCGTTCCTGCAGCACGCGACTGCAACTAGTACAAGTTGGCACAAAATGAGCATTTTTCTGCAACCCGGCCCGGGACCGGACTCCGAATGGGAAGCTGAACCTGAATCGGACCGAGAGCCGCTCCCGCGCCGCCGCCGTTCCGCGGCGTCCCGCGGGTTCAATGCCCTGCTGGTGTTGGGGGCCCTGGCCGGGGGCATAGTTTTTTCCTACCCGCTTGCGGCTCCATGGATAGCCGATTCAATCCAGGCCGACGCAGTGGTGAAATACGAACAACAGAACTCCGAGATAGAGCCGGCGCTCCGCCAGCGGCTGCTCCAGGCTGCAGGTGACTACAACACGAACCTGCCCAGCGGACCGCTCCGCGACCCATACGTCATCAATGAACGCGGTGAAGCGGTCAACATGGAAGAGGGCCGCGAACAGTACCAGCAACAGCTCGCGATAAATCCCGACGATCCCGCAGCACCCATGGCGCGGCTGGTGGTTCCCGGGTTGGGCCTTGACCTGCCCGTCTACCACGGAACCGATGAAGAAACGCTGACGCGCGGGGTCGGGCACTTTTACGGTTCCGGACTGCCCGTGGGTGGTGCAGGAAACCACGCCGTTCTGAGTGCGCACTCCGGATACGTCAACTCGACCCTGTTCGATGACCTGCCGTCAATGAAGCTTGGCGAGACCTTCACCCTGACGGTTCTTGGGGAGGTGTTGACGTACAAGGTCGACAACATTGCAACGGTCCTCCCCAACGAATCTGAGCTGTTGCGCCAGGTGCCCGGCAAGGACTACGTGACACTGTTGACATGCACACCCCGATACGTGAACACGCACCGGCTGCTGGTCCGTGGCGAGCGGATACCGACGATGGACGCCGAGGCGAAAGAGGTGCAAAGCCAGCTGGTCCGCGCGCCTGATCCCGGCCATCCATGGTGGGTCTTGATTGCTTTGGGCCCCGCCACGTTCACACTCCTGCTGCTCATCCGGCCTGCCGCAGGCCGGGGTGGTGTTATGCGTCACATTCGCAGAGGGGGTTGACCTGCGTCACATTCTTAAGTGATTGTTGGTGAGTATTTGATTTATAAATCGATCACGAACCATCGTCATTAGTTGAAAGTGAGTTCGCATGTCACCGCTTCACATGAAGGACCCGGCAATGTCGCCAGCACAACCGCCAGGTCGAGGGTCGATGGGCAGGCGCGCCACCGCGGTGGCCCTGGCCGGATTGCTGGCCGTCGGAACCGTGCCCGCACTCGCACTGTCCGGGGCCGGGCTTGCGCCGGCAGCAGCAGCCGATGCCGGCACACCAATTGCAGCATCAAACATCAAGCCAGAAGTGGGTGTGGACGCCAACGGCACCACCCTCGGCGCCATCGGCTCGTTCAGCCAGGCCGACAACGTCGTCACGCTGGCACCGGCCAAGGGCTCCATCCGTGTCACCTTTCTCGACGACGGCAACTTCCGCCTCGAGGCCACCCCCACGGGCACATTCACCGACCCGGCCAACACCCCGGAAACCCCTGCAGACCCCGCCCGCACCGCCGACATCGTGGTCGGTGCCGACGAGTTCAAAAAGGGCGCCGTCACGGTAACCGATGCCGGCGGCGTGATCACCATGGCCACAGCCACGGTCAAGCTGGAGGCCAACAAGGCCACCGGCGCCTTCACGCTCAAGCGCGCAGACGGCACCGTGGTGTGGCAGGAATCGTCCGCCCTCAGCTTTGGTTCCGACACCACCACCCAGCACCTGAAGCCCGTTGCCGGGGAGCAGTTCCTGGGCGGCGGCATGCAGAATGGCCGCGTGGTCCACACCGGATCCACGATCAACATCTCCAACAACTTCAACTGGGCCGACGGCGGCCACCCCAACGCCGCGCCCTACTACATGACGAGCGCCGGCTACGGCGTGCTGCGCAACACCTTTGCGCCCGGTTCCTACACGTTCACGGAAAACGAGACCACCACACATCGCGAAAAGCGCTTTGACGCCTACTACTTCGTGGGCGACTACAAGCAGAGCCTGGACGGCTACACCAAGCTGACCGGCCGGCCCAACCTGCCTCCCGTCTACGGCCTGGAGTACGGCGACGCCGACTGCTACAACCGCTCAAGCCCCACCTATTCGTCGTCGGGCTATGGGCAGGGTGACACGCCCAAGCAGGTCACCTTTGACTCCGTGCAGACGGCCAAGGCGTTCAAGGCCAACGACATGCCTGCCGGCTGGATGATCGTCAACGACGGCTACGGCTGTGAATACACGCCGGACCCGGCAGGCTACGACAAGAACGCACCCTACGATCCCGCCAACCCCGACAAGGGACTCGGCGGCACCGTGAAGGCCATCAAGGCCGAGGCAGACTTGAAGACGGGCCTGTGGACGCAGCGCTCCCTGACCGCCCAGGAATCCGAGGTCGGCAACGACGGCATCGCCCTGCGCAAGCTGGACGTGGCCTGGGTTGGCGCCGGCTACCGTCTCGCCCTGACCGGTTGCGAAAGTGCGAAGGACGGCATCGAGACGTACTCCAACGGCCGGGCCAACACCCTCATGGTTGAGGGCTGGGCCGGTTCCCAGCGCTGCGGCGTGCAGTGGACCGGTGACCACTCCGGCAACCTGGACCAGGGCCGCTGGGGTGTTTCGGCACTCGCCGGTGCCACCAACTCCGGCATGGCCTTCACCACCTCCGACGTGGACGGCATCTTCGGCGGCAGCGCCGAAAGCTACGTCCGCGACCTGCAGTGGAAGGCCTTCGCCCCCGAGCTCTACTCCATGAGCGGCTGGGCACCCACCGACAAGCGGCCCTGGCTCTACGGCGAAACCGCCACGGAGATCAACCGCAAGTACCTGCAGATGCGCCAGGAGCTCATGCCCTACATCTACTCGCTGGCGGTTGACGCCAGCAACACCGGCGTGGGCATGATGCGCACCATGCCGCTGGAGTTCCCCAACGACCCGCTCTCCTACACCAAGGAAGCCGAGACGCAGTTCTTCCTGGGCCGCGACTACCTGGTCGCACCCATCTCCAACAGCAACCCTGTCCGCAACGGAATCGTGCTCCCGGCAGGGTCACAGTGGGTCGACTACTGGACCGGCACCGTCTACGAAGGCGGCCAGATCCTGAACGGCTACAGCGCCCCCCTGGAGACGCTGCCCATGTTCGTCAGGGCCGGATCCGTGGTGCCGCAGGGCGAGATCGCCCGCAACGCCTCGCTCATCCCGGAAGACTCACCCATCACGGTTGACGTCTACCCCTCAGGCGACTCCTCCTTCACCATGAACGAGGACGACAAGGTCACCCGCGAATACCGCAACGGCGCCACCAGCCGCCAGGCGTTCACCGTCACCGCACCCGCCAAGGACGGCGGCGACGTCGCCGTCACCATTGGCAAGCGCGACGGCGACTACGCCGGCAAGGCTGCCGCCCGCCCCTACAAGCTGGACGTCCACAGCGGCTCGCAGCCGTCGGCCGTGCTGGTCGGGGCCACCATCCTGGACAAGGTCGCCGACGCTGCAGCCTTCGACGCCGCCGAGACGGGCTGGTACTACGACGACGCCGACGCGGGCGGCACGGTGCATGTGAAGGCCGGGGCTGTTGCCTCCAACGCAACCGCAACGATCACGCTCAAGGATGCATCCGCCGTCGGCGGCACCGATTCAGACGCCAAGGCCGCACAGGTGGCAGTGACGCTGGAGGAGAAGGTCTTCCAGGGCCAGGCAACGCAGGCCTCGGCACAGTTCACCAACACCGGATCCAATGCCAAGACCGACGTGGTCATCACACCCGCCGTCCCCGAAGGCTGGAGCGTCAGCAACGCCAAGGGCAACACCGTGGCCTCGGTGGCTCCGGGCGCCACGGTCCAGGCAACATTTGAACTGACACCCGGCACGGAGGCTGCGGCCGGGCTGCAGAGCATCGGTGCCACCGCGAGCTACACCGACTCCAAGGGCGCGGCCCGGGAAGTCACCGGTTCCAACCAGATGTACGTTGCGTACGGCTCACTCGCCGGAGCGTTCAACAATATCTCCGTCACGACCGCCAACGGCTCGTTTGTTGACAAGCTGGGCAACTTCGACGGCGGCGGCGCCACCTTCAGCGCCGACCAGCTCAGGACCGCCCCGGTCCCGGCCGGCGGCGTGACCCCCGGTTCCACGGTCACCGTGGACAAGGGCCTGGCCACCGAGGTCAACTACACCTGGCCCGAGGCTGGTGCGGACAAGAACAACGCCGTGGCCCTCAACGGCCAGACCATTGCCCTCACCGGCAAGGGATCCGACCTGGCTGTGCTGGGTTCGGCCGCTGCAGGTTCGGGCGTCAGCCCGGAATTCACCATCACCTACACCGACGGAACCGTCCAGAAGCAGAGCCTGTACTACCCCAACTGGCTCCCGCAGGGCGACACCAAGGGTGCCAAGGTTGCCATCAAGTCCATGGGCCGCAACAGCACCGGACAGGCGAACAACCCTGAGTACACCTCAACCGGGTACCAGATCTACTCCGCCACGCTGCGCCTGCTGCCGGCCAAGGAGCTCGCCTCCATCCAGCTCCCGGTTGCCGAGAACGTGAAGATCTTCGACTGGCAGGTTGTGGACTTCCCGCTCCCGACGGCACCGGACAAGGACAGCTTCGCCTCCGACCTGACTCCCGTCAGCGCAACGACAGGCTGGGGCGTCATTGGCTGGGACGTGGTCAACAAGGATTCGGCCGACTCGCCGGATGTCCCGCTGACCATCATCGACAAGACCGATCCGGCCAAGCCGGTCACCAACACCTATGAGAAGGGCCTGGGCGTCCACGCGGCATCCAACGTCCAGTTCTACACGGGCGGGCAGTGCACCAGCTTCTCCAGCCATGTCGGCCTGGAAGGCGAGTTCGGCGGCAAGATCATCTTCACGATCGTCGGCGACGGCAAGGTGCTCTACCAGAGCCGCACCTTCACGAACGGCTTCGCCCCGGAACACCCCGTGGTGGACCTGGCGGGCGTCTCCTACGTTGAACTGAAGGTCGACCCGATCTCCGCAGGTGCCATCAACGGCGCCCACGGCGTGTGGGGCGATGCCAAGTTCAGCTGCGGCTCACCCGCTCCGGTGGATGAGACCGCACCCGTCACGACGGCGACCGTCGCACCTGCCGAGCCCACCGCATCCGGCTGGTACACCACCGCCCCTGCGGTGACCCTGGCCGCAACGGACGAGTCCGGCGTCGAACTGACCGAATACAAGGTCGGCGAGGGCCCCTGGACCGCATACACCGAGGCCGTGACGCTCCCCGAGGGCGTCAACGCCTTCACGTTCCGCTCGCGGGATGCGGCAGGCAACCTCGAGGAGGCCAAGTCGGCCGGCGAGTTCAAGGTGGACACGCAGGTGCCCACCGTGAGTGCAACGGTTGATGCCGAGGCCCGCACGGTCACGGTTGAGGCCGCCGACTCCGGCTCAGGCATTGCCACGGTGGAATACTCCACCGACGGCGGCGCCACCTGGCAGGCGTACACGGCCGCGATCAAGGCAGGGGACGACGGCGTGTCCGTCGCCTACCGTGCCACGGACAAGGCCGGCCTGGCCGCAGCCTCCTCCTCGGACGCCGTGGTGGCGCCGGTTGAGACCCCTGCGCCGTCGGCACCCGTGGTGGACGCACCCGCCAAGGCCGCACCGGGCGAAACCGTCACGGTCCAGTTCACCGGACTGGCCGCCGGGGCGAAGTACGCACTGTGGACCAACGCCAAGCCGGGCAAGAACCAGAACGTGGGCGACCTCAAGCTCGCAGACGTCACGGCCGGCGGCAACGGCTCCGCAACCGTTGAGGTCACGCTGCCGAAGTCGCTGTCCAACGGCATGCACACCCTGCTCCTGCAGCAGGGCGAGACCGTGGTGGCCAATTCGGCCATCGTGGTGAACAAGGGGAAGGGTGGCAAGTAGCCGTTCCTGAACTGCACAGGGCCGGGGTCCGTCCGCATTGAGCGGGCGGGCCCTGGCCCTTTAGGGAGTCAGGGCGGCTCAGCCATTGGCGGCCGGGTTCCCGGCGGTTCAGCCCCGCGTCTGAAGGTACTGCAACACGGCCAGGACGCGGCGGTGGTCGTCGGCGCCGGGGAGCAGGCCAAGCTTGAGGAATATGGCGCTGATGTGCTTCTCCACGGCCCCGGCACTGATCACCAGGGCCCGGGCGATCCCGGCATTGGTGAGCCCCTGCGCCATGAGCCCCAGCACCTCAGACTCCCGCGGGCTCAGCGCATTCAGCGGGTCAGCGGGGCTCCGGTTGCCCAGCAAGGCGCCGACCACCTCCGGGTCGAGCACCGTCCCGCCGGCGCAGACGCGCGCGACGGCATCGGTGAAATCCTCAAACCGCGCCACCCTGTCCTTGAGCAGGTACCCCAGCCCTGCGCCGCTGCCCGCACCTGCCAGCAGTTCGCCGGCGTAGCTGAGCTCAACATATTGCGAGAGCACCAGAATGGCCACTTCCGGGTGCCTGGCCCGCACTTCCAGTGCCGCACGCAGCCCTTCGTCCCTGTGCGACGGCGGCATCCGGACATCCGTAATGAGCAGCTCCGGAACATGCTCGTCCACCGCCTGGAGAAGTTCGACGCCGTCTCCCACCGCCGCGCACACCTCGCCGCCGATTTCCCCGAGCAGGCGGACCAAGCCCTCCCGCAGCAGGACGGAATCTTCAGCTATGACAACACGCATGGCATCAACACTAGCCCCCGGGCGCCGCTGTCCGGCCGCTTCCGGACGGGCCGCAGCCACCAGCTGCGCCATGCGCTCAGCCGTTCAAGGGGATGCTGGCGCGCAGCGAGGTGGGCCCACCCGCCGGACTGCTGATCTCCAGCGAACCATCCACACCAGCCAGCCGGTCCACGAGCCCGGCCAGGCCGTGGCCCTTGCCCACATGGGCGCCACCAACGCCGTCGTCCGAAACATGGATCAACAGCTCGGCGGGCTGGGCGTCAACGGCGACTTTGGCGGTGCCGGCGCCCGCGTGCTTCGAGACGTTGGCGAGGGCCTCGGAGACCACAAAGTAGGCGGCGTTCTCCGCACCTTCGGCGAGCCGGGCGCCGTGGACGAGGTTGCCTTTGACCGTCACAGGGACGGCGGACTTCGCGGCGAGGGATTCGACGGCGGCGCGCAGCCCACGGTCCGCCAGCAGCGGCGGGGCGATGCCGCGGGAGAGCTGGCGCAACTCGGCAAGGGCCTCGCGGCTCTGCTCGAGGGCGCCCTCCATGAGTTCGCGGGCGCCGTCGGGATTGCTTTCCATCTGCCGCTGGGCTGCCTCGACGTCCATCTGCAGGCGGATCAGCCGCTGCTGGGGGCCGTCGTGGAGGTCCCGCTCAATCTTGCGAAGCGTGCTGGCCTCCTCCTGGACCACCTGGGCCCGGCGGGTGGCCAGATCCTCGGTGCGGGCGCGGAGGGCGGCGGTTTCGTTGGTGAGCAGGGCGCGGGTGGTGGCGGCATCGGCCAGGGCCAGTGCGTGGATGATGAAGGGGAGCAGCAGCAGGAACACGGCGCCGTACGCAATGCCAAGCCATCCCTCTGCCGTTTCGGGGCTGACGCCAAGGAACGTGTCGAGGCCGATCAGTTCGGCGAGGGAGGTGCCGCCCGGAGGCAGGAACCGCATCCAGAACCACTGGGTCAGGCCGCCGGCAGTGGCGGCGAGGAAGGTGATTGCCGTGCAGAACGTGGCGGTGCGCAGCGGGAACGTCACGAGGAATCCGTGGATAAAGTCCTTCCACAGCTGCGGATCGGCCAGGTTCTTTAACATTCCACCGATGGAATATTTATGCGGCGTACGGTAGTGGACGGGCGGGATGTTCCCGGCCCAGCGGCGCAGGGCCGCCCGGTTGACGCCGGCGAACCAGCGGGCGGTGGCGAGGCAGGCCATGAGGATGGGCAGGCCGATCCAGACAATGAAGGTGCTGAGGCCCAGGGTGAACAGTCCGGTCAGTGCCGTAAATGAGGCCAGCGAGACAAAGAATCCGGGCAGGATGTAAGCGAGGTCGGAGCCCATCTGACGCCAGCTTGCAGCCTTCCAGACGGGCCAGGACTTCTGTTTGGCCGGGACTGGCGGCCGGGCGGGTGCAGTGGAGTTGGTCATGACTCAATTCTGGTTGCGGCGGCGTCCTGAAACCATCATGCCAGCCGGTCAATCACGGGTGGGGATATCCCCACCCGGCCACTCACCCCAGCAACGCTCTGTCACCTTCCGGGGTCTTTCCGGCAACGCTCTGTCACCTTCCGGGGTCTTTCCGGCAACGCTCTGTCACCTTCCGGGGTCTTTCCGGCAACGCTCTGTCACCTTCCGGGGTCTTTCCGGCAACGCTCTGTCACCTGCTGTTCGAGGTGAATCACGGATCCCCAAGCACCTTGGGGTGCACCTGCACACCGCGGTTGCTGCGCCCTGGTGCGGTGCCGATCGCTGGACCTTCTCTTGCCCCAGGCGGCGTCCATGCCAAATGGGAGAGTGTCCATGCGGGAAACAGGGAGGGCCCAACCCCGGAACGTGACAGAGGGAACGCCGGAACACTCCGGAAGGTGACAGAGCGTTGGCAGGCGGCGGGGCGCGCCGTCGTGCTTGAAAAAGCGGGGTCAGGGAAGCTGCGAGGAAGATGGGAGAATTGCCGGGTGGGACATATAGACGTTTCGAACATTGACTACTTTCTCTCCGACGGCCGGCAGCTGCTGAACGGGGTGAACTTTCGCGTCTCCGACGGCACCAAGACGGCCCTGATCGGCCCCAACGGCACCGGCAAGACCACGCTGCTGCGCATCATTTGCCAAGCCATCAAGGCCGATGAAGGGGTGGTGTCGCGCTCGGGCAGCATGGGCGTGATGCGGCAGTTTGTGGGGCAGGTGCGCGACGACAGCACCGTGCGCGACCTGCTGCTGTCGGTGGCCGCCGAGAACATTGCCAAGGCTGGAAAGGCCGTTGACGACGCTGAGCTGGCCATGGTGGAGCGCGACGACGAGCCCAGCCAGATGGCGTATGCGCAGGCGATTGCCGACTGGGGCGACGTGGGCGGCTACGAGATGGAGACCACCTGGGACGAGGTCACCATGGCCGCCATGGGCATGGACTTCTACTCGGCGCAGCACCGCAAGGCGGCGTCGCTGAGCGGCGGTGAGCAGAAGAGGCTTGTGCTGGAGGCGCTGTTCTCCGGTCCCGACGAGCTCCTGCTGCTCGATGAGCCCGACAACTACCTTGACGTGCCCGGCAAGCGCTGGCTCGAGGCGAAAATGGCGGAATCGGACAAGTCCGTGCTGTTCGTCAGCCACGACCGGGAGCTGCTGGCGAACGCCGCGGACCGGATTGTCACGCTGGAGCCGGGCATCAACGGGGCCTCGAGCTGGACCCACGGCGGCGGCTTTGAGTCGTATGTGAAGGCGCGCGAGGACCGCAACGCCCGTTTTGAGGAGTTGCGCAAGCGCTGGGACGAGGAGCACATCAAGCTCAAGGAACTCGTCAACATGTACAAGACCAAGGCGGCGTTCCGCTCCGACATGGCCAACCGCTACCAGGCCGCCCAGAGCAGGCTGGCCCAGTTCCTGGAGAAGGGTCCGCCGGAGGCCCTGCCCATTGAGCAGAACGTGAAGATGCGGCTCAAGGGCGGGCGGACGGCCAAGCGCGCCATCGTGGCCACGAAGCTGGAGCTGACGGGGCTCATGAAGCCGTTCAGCACCGAGGTGTGGTTTGGGGACCGTGTGGGCGTCCTCGGATCCAACGGTTCGGGCAAGTCCCACTTCCTGCGCCTGCTTGCTGCGGGCGGCTCGGACCCGGACAAAGAGCACGAGCCCGTGTCCGACGTCGAGATTGCGCCCGTGCCGCACGAGGGTTCAGTGAAGCTCGGTGCACGCATCAGGCCCGGCTTCTTCGCCCAGACGCACGCCCGGCCGGACCTGCTGAACCGCACGCTTCTGGACATCCTGCACCGCGGTGACGAGCACCGTTCCGGGCTGGGCCGCGAGGCCGCCGCCAGTGCTCTGGACCGCTACGGCCTGGCATCAAGCTCGGAACAGAAGTACGACTCCCTCTCCGGCGGGCAGCAGGCGCGGTTCCAGATCCTCCTGCTGGAGCTGTCCGGGGCAACGCTGCTGCTGCTCGACGAGCCCACGGACAACCTGGACCTGCACTCGGCAGAGGCGCTGGAAAAGGCGATCGACTCCTTCGAGGGAACCGTCCTGGCCGTCACGCACGACCGCTGGTTTGCCCGGTCCTTTGACCGCTTCCTGGTGTTTGGCTCGGACGGCAAGGTCTACGAATCCGACGAGCCCGTGTGGGACGAAAAGCGGGTGGAGCGGGCGCGCTGACGTCAGGTCACGCCCCGGCGGCGCCGGCGGGCTGCAAGCCCGCGGCCGGGACCTCGCCGCCGTGGAATCTCGCGAAAGTTCGTTGGGCCAGGCCGAAGCTGATGGTCATGCCGATTCCCGAGGTGACGGAGACTGCCGTGACGTTGGGTGCCAGTTCCTTGATGAGGAAGCTCTGCTGCGGGCTTGAGGCGTACACGCCCTGCCAGCGCTGCAGGACCTCGAAGTTGCGACCCAGCAGCGTTTCGGCGGCCCGCAACAAGGTGTCCGAGGTTGCCTCGTACAGGAACGGGTCCTGGGTGGTTTCCGTGTGGTGGCTGTCACCGATGAGCAGTGTGCCGTCGGGACGCTGGGTCAGCATCAGGTTTGCATCGATGGCGATGAGCCCGGGACTGCTGTTTTCCAGTTCCGTTCGCAGGGCCGCGGCCGCAGACGTTTCGGCAAAGGCCGGGTAGCGCAGCATGGACGTGCCCGTCAGCACAGCCCGCTTGATGAACGTGCGTGCAGCGGGGCGGACCAGGGCCATCTGCAGGGCGCAGCGGTTGACCTCAAATGGTTCGGCCAGTTCGGGGTGCACCCAGTCGAGGTCGTGCCCCACGCAGACAATGACCCGCGAGGCCGTCACCGGGCCGCGGGAGGTGCGCACGGTGACGGGGCCGCCCGGGGAGGCTCCGGCGTCGGACTGGCCAAGGTAGGAGGTGCGCCAGGAGAAGCTGACGCCGGGCTGCGCGGCCAGCCAGCCGGCCAGCCGGCCCACGGCCTCGCGGGGGTCCACGCGGATGTCGCGGTGCAGCAGGGCGCCGCCGAGGATGGCCGGGTCGCCGCCGCCGGACAGTTCCTGCCGCACTCGCGCCGCGCCCACCAGCTCAATCTCGCCGGCGCCCCGGACCGCTGAAAGTTCCTCGAGCACGGCCACCTCCTGCACATTCCGCGCCACGGCCAGGCCGCCGGACTCCACCGCGAAGAAGCCGGCCAGTTCGCTGTGCCGAAGCCAGCCGTCGCGGGCTGCCGTGGCAAGTTCAAGGAGTTCCCCGGACTGCGCACTCACGCAGCAGTGGCCAAAGTTGCGGATGGAGGCACCCACGGCACGCGTGTCGCGGTCGATGATGTGGACACTCAGGCCCCGGGCCACGGCCTCCGCGGCGTGGGCCAGGCCGGTGATGCCGGCCCCCACGATCAGGACATCGGCGGGCGGGAGTAGCGGGCTGGATTCAGTCATGCCTTCGACTTTGCCCTGCCGCGATCGGGCCGGGCAAGCTGTGGCAGGCTCACCGAGGGAAGTTCCCCCAGGGTTCATCCGGCGGCTCCACTGTTTTCCAATTGTTCAAGTGGAAGGTCGAGAAATTGGCGGAATTCCGCTGTTTTCGGGGGATAGACTCAACGCCATGAGCGGGCGGTCCAGCACCCACAGTCCCCACCCCACAGCACTGCAGCCAAGGAATTGAACACCATGATTGAACTTGCCGTCTTTGACATGGCCGGAACCACAATCGACGACCACGGAATCGTCTACCTTGCCCTCAAGGACGCAGTTGAGGAAACTGGCGCCCCGGTGTCGGCAGCGGACCTGCAGGAGTGGATGGGCGCCGACAAGGTTTCCGCGATCACGGCACTTATGGCCCTTGGCGGCCAGGAGCCCGACGGCGGCCGGGTCGCCGCCGCGTTCGCGCGCTTCCGCGAGATCCTGGCCGAGCGCTACGCGGCCACCCCTCCCGTGGCACTGCCCGGTGTGGAGGCCGCCATCGGCACGCTGCGGGGACGCGGCATCAAGGTGGCGCTGACCACCGGCTTTGACGACGGCGTTGCCTACCCGCTGCTCGAATCGCTCGGCTGGTCTGTGGGGCCGGGGGAGGGGACGGTGGTCGATGCCGTTGTCACCACCTCCGACGTGGCGCAGGGCCGGCCCGCGCCCTACATGATCCACCGGGCCATGGAACGGACGGGAGTGCACAATGTCCGTGCCGTGCTGGCGGCCGGGGACACCGTGGTCGACGTGCAGGCCGGGCGCAATGCCGGCGCCATCGCCGTGGGGGTGCTGACCGGCAAGCTTGGCCGCGCCGAACTGGCAGCAGTGTCCCACGACCACATCCTGGCCGGCGTGGCAGATGTCCCGGGCCTGGCGGAGACGAAGCCCGGCTCCTGACTCCAGGCCGGGCCGGGGTGCCGGCGCGGGCCGTGCCAGTGCTTTGCTGGACAACAATGGCGGGGGCGGCACTAGAGTTGATGGAGCGCCGGGAAGTGTGGCGCCCCTTTCGCCCCTCCCCTTGTTAAGAGCCCCACCACCATGAACCAGAAAACGGTCCGCGCAGCCGCGCTCGCCACCTTCGCCGTCTTTGCCATCAACGGTTTTGTTTTTGCCAGCTGGGCCGCCCGCATCCCCGCCGTCACCCGGATCCTTGACCTGACGGCAGGGGAGATGGGCCTGCTGCTGCTGACCATCGCCGCCGGCTCCGTCATCGCACTGCCGCTGGCCGGGACCGTGGTGGCGCGGATCGGCACGGCCCACACCATCCGCACCGGCGGCTTCACCGCAGCGTTTGGCGGGCTCATCATTTCCCTCGCCCTGTCCCAGCACAATGTTCCGCTGACCGCCGTGGGGCTGTTCTTCTTCGGCATCGGGATCGGCCTGTGGGACGTGGCCCAGAACATCGAGGGCGCCGACGTGGAACGCCACCTCGGCCGCACCATCATGCCCCAGTTCCACGCAGGGTTCTCCGGCGGGGCGCTCATCGGCGCCCTTGTTGGCGCGGGCCTGTCCGCCCTGGACGTGAGCATGTCGCTGCACCTGCTGGTCATTGTGCTGGGCGTGTCGGCGGCGATGGTGTTCGTGCCCAGGCTGTTCCTGCCCGAAACCGCCATCAGCGGCAGCCGCAGCTCCTCAGCGGACAAGGCCGACAAGGGGCGCAGCGCCTGGACCGAAAAGCGCACGCTCCTGGTGGGCCTGGTGGTCCTGGGCGCGGCCCTCACGGAAGGTTCCGCCAACGACTGGATCGCCAAGGCAACGGTTGACGGGCTGGGCTCCACGGAGGCCGGCGGGGCCATCATGTTTGCCGTCTTCGTCGCCTCCATGACGCTGTTCAGGTTCTTTGGCGGAAGTTTCGTGGACAAGTTTGGCCGCGTGCCCGTCCTGTACGGCAGCCTGGGCTCGGCGCTGCTGGGCCTGGTGGTCTTCGTGGTGGCACCGAACCTGCTGCTCGCAGCCGTGGGCGCAGTCCTGTGGGGCGCGGGCTCCGCCATGGGCTTTCCCATGGGCATGAGCGCCGCCGCCGACGACCCCGCCCGGGCCGCCGCCCGCGTCTCCGTGGTCTCGACCATCGGCTACGTGGCGTTCCTAGCGGGTCCTCCGCTGTTGGGCTTCCTGGGCGACCACTTCACCATCCGCTGGGCGCTGCTGGCCATCGCCGTTGCCATCGTCGCCTCCATCCTGACCGCCCCGGCCGCCAGGCCGCTGCCCAAGTCGGAGTACGAGAACGCAGCAAACTAGCCCGGCATATGCCGCCCCAGGCACTTGTCCCTGAGGGCGGCCCACAGCAGAAGGACCACGCCGGCGCCGAGCAGGGCCCCCGCAATGGTGTCGGAGAGCCAGTGGGCGCCCAGGTAGGTGCGGCTGTACATCATGGCCACGCTGAGGATGGCGCCGCTGACCCACATCCACAGCCTGCCAAGCACGACGGCGGTCGCCACCATGGCTGCCACCGTGGCACTTACATGCCCGGAAGGGTATGAGTCGGAGCTGACATGCACCAGCCGGTCCAGCGGGCGCGGGCGGCCCACAAGGAACTTGATGAGGTGGGTCAGGCCCAGCGCACCGAGGTTCGCCCCCGCGGTGAACAGCGCCAGGCGCCAGTGCCGGCGCAGCAGCACCAGGAACAGTGCCACGGCGTAGATGTACATGCCCGCGTTGCCCACAAAGTCCAGCACGAGGTTGGCCTGGGTGAGCCACGGCGTGCGCGAGGACAGCATGAAAAGGTACCAGCCGTCGTCGTACTTCTGAAAAGGAGGGTTGTTGCCCGTGGCCCACACCAGCAGGCCCCCGGCCAGCATGAGCGCCAGCGCAGGCAGCGATGCCCAGAGAAGGCGGGACCGGCCCCAGCCGAGGGGGCGCAGTGCTGAGGTGCGGAGTGTTGGTTGGGCCATGGGGCAAGTCTAGGGCGGCGGGCCTGTCATCCCTTGTGACTACCCTGAGTGAACCCTGAATCATCCCTGAGATAGATGTAATGCGGCATTCCGTTGCGTACCGTGGTTATAGATTCGCACGCCGTGCCGCAATGGGCCGGCGGTCACCCGAGGGGGAACCCACATGATTGAGGCAGTAAACCTGGCCAAGCACTACGGTGCCAAGACGGCCGTCGGCGGTGTCACGTTCACCGTTAAGCCGGGAATGGTGACGGGCTTCCTGGGCCCCAACGGCGCCGGCAAGTCCACCACGATGCGCATGATCGTGGGACTGGACAAGCCCACCCGCGGCACGGTCACCGTCAACGGCAAGCCGTTTGAACAGCACCGCGACCCGCTGCACCAGGTGGGCGCCCTGCTCGATGCCAAGGCCGTGCACACGTCCCGCAGCGCCTACAACCACCTGCTGGCCATGGCCGCCACGCACAACATCCCCACCCGCCGTGTCAACGAGGTCATAGACATGACAGGCCTGGGCGCCGTGGCGAAGAAGAAGGCCGGCGGTTTCTCGCTCGGCATGGGCCAGCGGCTGGGCATTGCCTCGGCACTGTTGGGTGACCCGCAGACCCTGATCCTGGACGAACCCGTCAACGGCCTGGACCCCGAGGGCGTGCTGTGGGTGCGCAACCTGGCCCGCTATCTGGCTTCCGAGGGCAAGACGGTGTTTCTGTCATCGCACCTCATGAGCGAAATGGCGCAGACCGCCGACCACCTCATCGTGATCGGCCGCGGCCAGATCATCGCCGACGCGCCGATCGCCCAGATCCTGGCCGGTTCGGACAAAGCCAAGATCCGCGTCCGCACCTCCGAGGTCACGCGCCTGAGCCAGCTGCTGGGCGGCGCCGGCGTCAATGTGGCCTGCCACGAAAACGAGACCCTTGAGGTTACGGGCCTCGATGCCCGCCAGATCGCGGCCACCGCCCTGGAGAACCAGGTTCTCGTGTACGAGCTGACGCCCATGAACGGCTCCCTGGAGGACGCGTACTTCAACCTCACGAAGGACGAGGTCGAATACCACTCCCAACAATTCAATGACCAAGCCCCCGTTGCTGTGAAGGGACTCTAAAGATGAGCACGACGACGATTTCCTCACCCTCCCGCGCGGCCGGCGGCACCGGGCTGTCCTTTGCCGGCATCCTCCGCAGTGAATGGATCAAGTTCCGTTCCCTCCGCTCCACCCAGCTGTTGCTGCTGTTCACCTTCCTGGCTGTCGTGGGCGTTGGCTCGATGACGGCCTGGGTGCAGGCACTGTCCCTTGACGGGATCATGCAGCACGGCATGGGCATGGGTGCTCCCGGGTCGCCGGAGAGCACGATGACGCTTGACCAGGCCACGGCCGCCATGGGTGTCAACCTCTATGGCATCCCGAACGCGGGCCTGCAGATCGGCATCCTGATCCTCGGCGCCCTGGCCGTGCTGTTCATTTCCTCCGAGTTTGGCACAGGGATGATCCGCTCCACCCTGACTGCCGTCCCCAAGCGCCTGCCGGTCTTCTTCGCCAAGGCTGCCGTCCTGGTGGTGGTCTCCTACGTGCTCACGCTGGTGGCTGCCGTTGCAACGACCCTCGTGGCCATGCCCATCTTCAGCGCCTACGGGATCGAGATCTCGTTCGGCATGGACGGGATTGTCTACTCAATCCTCATGGGCGGGCTCTACGTGGCCGGCGTGGCCCTGATCGGCCTGTCCCTGGGCACGCTGCTGCGCAGCTCCGCAGGCGGCATCATCGTCTTGGTGGTCATCTTCTTCCTCCTCGACTTCGGCACCCAACTCATGAGCTTCATCCCCGGCGAGTTCTGGAAGTACGTCAACCAGTACGTGCCCAGCGTGGCCGGAGGCCGCATGCTGGAGATCAACGACAAGGTGGCCTTCATCAGCCCCGCCGCCGGCGCCCTGATCTTCGTCGGCTGGATCCTGCTCTTCATGATTCCGGCACTTATTGCCCTGAAGACACGTGACGTCTAGGAACGGTCCGGCGCCCCGCTGGGGACGCTGATCCACCCCATGGGCACACCAGACCAGGCGGGGGACGCGGAACGAACGGCCGCGCCCCTCGCCGAACTACCCTCCGTTGTGCGGCGGGCCGAAGAATTTGCGGCCCGCCGCCGCGGCGTGCTCCGGACCTATTTTTACAACCACCCCCGCATCACGGATGTGGTGGTGGTTTTGGTGTACCTGCTTGCCGGCTCTGGGGTGTTTGTCGGCGACCGCCCGGGCATGAACCTGCAGGCCCACATCGTCATGGTGGTTGCCTCCGCCGTCGTGCTGCTGTTCCGCCGGGACAAGCCGTTGGCCGTGCTGGCCATCCTTTCACTGTTTGAAGTCATCAACATCGCCATGGTGCCGAACTCCGGCAACATTGGGGTGAGCCTGTGGTTTGCCTTGTATTCGGTGGCCGTTGCCCACCGGCCGGCCGTCAGCTTCGCCCTTTCCGTGCTGAGCTCAGTACCGTTGATCCTGTACACCCTGTTTGTCTACCAGCTGCCGCCGGAACTCCTGTTGCCGGACGGCCCCAGCGCTGCACAAACCAGCCTCATCACGGCCATCATGATGGTCCTGGCCAACATCATTGCCACCGGCATCGGCGCCTCGGTGCGCAGCGGCCGCGCCCATGAGACTGAACTGCGCCTGTGGGCGGTGCGCAATGCCGAGCTTGCCTCCGTTGCCGAGCGCAACCGCATCGCACGCGAAATGCACGATGTGGTGGCCCACTCGCTGACTGTCATGGTGGCGCTCTCGGACGGGGCCGCCGTCGTTGTCAGGCGCGATCCGGCCCAGGCGGGGGAGGTGCTGGGCCAGCTGTCCCAGACAGGCCGCACCGCACTCGCCGACATGCGCCGTGTGCTGGGCGTGCTGCGCGCCGACGGCGGAGCCCAGCGTTCGCCGCAGCCGCTGCAGGCCGACATGGGTGCCCTGATTGAGGGTTTCCGCCAGGCCGGGCTGCCCATCACGTTCTCGCAGGCCGGTCCTCCGGTTTCCGACGACCCCGCACTGGCCCTGACCGTGTACCGGATCGTGCAGGAATCGTTGACCAATGTGCTGCGCTACGGGGCGGCCGTCTCTCGCGTGAATGCCGGTCTCGAGCATGACGCTGCGCGCGGTGTGCTGGTCATCACCGTGACCAATGACGGACATGCCACCATGGATGGCTCGATCGGCTCGGGCCGTGGGATAGTCGGTATGCGGGAGCGTGCCGGTATTTTTGCCGGGACGGTCGACGCCGGGCCTCTTCCGTCAGGCGGTTGGCAGGTCCGGGCAGTGCTGCATCCGGCACACGGGCCCGAATAATGGGGGACATTTACATGGGGGAGCAAACGTTGGAACACGAACGGATCAAGGTGCTGCTGGTCGACGACCAGCCGCTGCTGCGGATGGGGTTCCGGCTGATCCTGGAGGGCGAAGACGACCTTGAGGTGGTTGGCGAGGCCACCAATGGCATTGAGGCGCTGGCCGCGGTGAAGTCACTGGAGCCGCATGTGGTGCTCATGGATGTCCGCATGCCGCTCATGGACGGGATTGAAGCGACCGGGAGGATCACGGCTTCCGATTCCTGTGCCCGGGTCATCATCCTGACAACATTCGACCTGGATGAATATGCCTTTGCAGGGCTGCAGGCAGGTGCCAGCGCTTTTCTCCTTAAGGACGTGGTCCCGGCAGACCTGGTCCAGGCCGTGCGGCTCGTGGCCAGCGGGGACGCCGTCGTGGCGCCCCGGGTCACCCAGCGGCTGCTGGAGAACTTTGTCCGCAACCGCCACCCCGTCGCCCATCCGGACCCGCTCCTGGAAGAGCTGACGCCCCGTGAACTGGAAGTCACCAAGCTGATTGCGCAGGGCCTGTCCAATGCGGAGATCGCCCACAAACTGTTCCTCTCCGAGGCCACGGTCAAGACCCACGTGCGCCGGATCCTGACGAAGCTGCACCTGCGGGACCGGGTTCAGGTTGTGGTCTACGCCTATGAAACGGGCCTGGTCATCCCCAGCAACCCGGACTATTGACGCATTCTTGTTGATTTGTCCTTAGGGGCCGGCGGCAGGCCTCGCTCGCAGGAGCCGCATGTCGCGGCAGGCAGCCGCTGGCGGGCTCCACGCCGGCTTCGGTTCCGCGCGCCCGGTTGGCATGGTGCCGGGACGCCTGCCTGACGTTCGTGATTGAATCGAACCATGACTTCTGTTGAGCACATCCTGGATCTTCGCGACTTCATCGAAGCCTCGCCGTCGAGTTTTCACGCGTCCCGAGAGGCCGGGCGGCGACTTGCTGAGGCCGGCTTCACGCAGCTGGAGGAGGCCGCGGCATGGCCCGTCCACGGCAAGTTCTTCATGATCCGGGACGGCGCCATCATGGCCTGGATCGTGCCAGAAGGCGCCACGGCAACCACCGGCTTCAACATCCTCGGCGCGCACACGGACTCGCCGTCGTTCAAGCTCAAGCCCAAGCCCACCACGGGACGGTTCGGCTGGCTGCAGGCCGGGGTTGAAGTGTACGGCGGGCCGCTCATCAACTCGTGGCTGGACCGGGAACTGCAGTTTGCCGGCCGCCTTGTGGACCGCGACGGCACGGAAACGCTGGTGGCCACCGGGCCGCTGCTGCGCTTCCCGCAGCTGGCCATCCACCTGGACCGGGCCGCCAACGACGGGCTGAAGCTGGACAAGCAGCACCAGATGAACCCGGTGTGGGGGCAGGGCGACGCCTCCCAGGAGGACCTCCTGGGCCTGCTCGCCGGGCGCGCAGGCGTCGATGCGGCAACGGTTGGCGGCTACGACATCGTCGTGGCGGACACCCAGCCGGGCCAGGTGTTTGGAGCCAACAACGAGTTCTTCGCCGCCGGGCGCATGGACAACCTGACGTCGGTGCACGCCGGACTCGTGGCCCTGATTGCCGCCGCCGACAAGCCTGCCGCCAACGTCATTCCGGTGCTGGCCGCCTTTGACCACGAGGAAATCGGTTCGGGGTCGCGCTCGGGTGCCTGCGGGCCCATCCTGGAAGATGTCTTGACCCGGGTGTCGGACGGCCTCGGCGCATCGGTGAGTGAGCGCCGTCGTGCCTTCTCCAACTCCTTCTGCGTCTCCGCCGACGCAGGGCACGCCGTCCACCCCAACTACGGTGAACGCCACGACCCCGCCAACCTGCCGGTGCTCAACGGCGGCCCGCTGCTGAAGATCAATGCCAACCAGCGCTACGCCACCGACGGCGTGGGGGCCGCGGTGTGGGCGGGACTGTGCGAGAAGGCAGGGGCGCCGTACCAGGAGTTCGTGTCCAACAACAATGTGCCGTGCGGCTCCACGATCGGCCCGCTCACGGCGACCCGACTGGGCATTCGCACGCTGGACGTGGGCACGCCCCTGCTGTCGATGCACTCGGCGCGCGAACTGTGCGGCGTGGACGACCCGCACCACCTGGCCCTCATCACGGGTGTGTTCTTCGCGGCAGCCGTGTAGCGGCCGGCCGGGAACCTGCAGCGCTACGGGGCGAGGCTGACCACCAGGTTGATCGTGGTGGCGAGGATGCCGGTGCCAAACACAAACGCGAGCAGGCTGTGCCGGAACACGGCCGAGCGCATGGCCCGCGTGGTGATGTTGGTGTCGGACACCTGGTAGGTCATGCCCACGCTGAACGCCATGTATGCAATGTCCATGTATTGGGGAGGCTCATCCTGATTGAAGCCGATGCCACCGGGCTCCCCGCTGTAGTAGATCTCGGCGTAGCGCAGCGTGAACACGGTGTGCACCATGAGCCACGACATGGCCGTGCACGTCATGGCGAGCAGCGCCAGCAGCAGCCGGCCCTGGCCCCCCACGTCCTTGCTGCCCACCATGACCAGCACGACGGCGGCCAGCGAACCCAGTGCGGCCAAGAGGATCAAGAGGTCGGAAATGTTCCGGCCGGGGTCCTCCTCCATGGCGTGAATTGCCGTTTGCGTGGCGTCCATGGGTGCGATCTTCAACCACACCCATGCGTTGTAGATCAGGGCCGCGACGGTCCAGCCGACGGCGGGGGCGTAGACCCATGCGCCCAGCAGGCCGCTGATAGCCGTGGCTGCGGCACCGCACACCAGCATGGCAATGATGCGCAGCTGCCGGTGCCTGGCACGTGCGGAAGTCAGGTGGTCCATGAGTGTGATCATGCCACGGCCGGGCCTTCCCCGTCCTGACGTTTCGCCACGCCGCTGGATCTGCTGCGGTGCACGGATCGTTTATGACGGGATCCAGGACCCCGCGACGGCCGTGCATTCGAGAAAATCCATCAATCTTATTAAGCTCCTAGGGGGCCTTTGATACGGGCCGTCATCACCGCACAGGATATGGGGAACTCGAGTGACATCGTCACCACAGGAATCACAACCGGAAACCGGCGCCGCGCCGCCGCCCGAAACTGCACCGACCGCGCCGGCTCCGCAGCAGGGTCCGCCTGCAGGGTGGCCGGCACCACCGCCTCCCGGAGCTGCTCCGCAGCAGGGCTGGCAGGCTCCGCCCGCGCCGCAGCAAGGTTGGCCGGCGGCGGCCCCCATCACCGTCGTCAAGAAGCGCGAGATGCCTGCCGGATTGAATCCGGCAGCATGGTGGACCGGTGCAGTGGCAGGTGCCGGCGTGTATGTTGCTGTGCTGCTGCTGTCGCTGGCCATCACCACGATTGCCGTGATCGGTGCGGCACTGGGCGGATCGGGCGATGCATCTGTTGTCCCTGACAACCCGTTCATACCTCAGGACGCCATGCCGTCGCCGTGGTCGATCCTGTTCTCACTGGCCGCCCAGCTCCCTGCCCTTGCCATGTTTGGCAGCCTGGGCGGGGCCATGGATGCCGATCTTGGCATGTTTGGGCAGATGAACGTCGCGATGACGATTGCCTTCGTGCCGCTACTGCTGACAGTTGCGGTCATTGCCTTCGCTGCACTGGCTGGAAAGTATGCCCAAAAGAGCATTCCATCAGCCACCGTCCTGGATCGCCTGGCGCAGTCCATCATTACAGGCGTCGTGGCCTCGCTCCTGCTCAACGTGGTGGCGGCCATTGCGGCTCTGCGCATCCCCGTGGGTGACGGTGTCGGCATCTCACTGAACGCAGTCAACTTTGGCTCCGTCGCCATGACGTTCGCCGTGGCAGCTGCCGCCAGTTATTGGGGCCGGCGCAAGCGTGGCATTCCGGGCGCGAGCAAGGCGGCATTTGCATTCTTCCTGGTGCGCGACGCCGGCCGAACCGTCGCCATTCATGTGGGCGTCTTCCTCCTGGTTGCCGTGCCGGTGGCCGTTGTCGTCCTGGGCATCAAGGGTGGCGTCAGTGCTGTCCTGTCGTCCCTGATCTGGGTGCCGACACTCGGCCTGGTCATGCTTGGTCTGGGACACCTGGCCGCTATTGGCGCGGTCACTGTCGGAGGCGTGGGTGCTGCCGGAACGACCGTGAGCAAGCATGAGTTTGGCTACGGTGTCGATGGTTCCTTTGCCGACGCGGGACTGCCGATCTGGGCAGGCTGGCTCCTCGTGCTGCTGGTGCTGCTCTCGCTGACGGCAGCCTCCGTCCATTGGTACTTGCGACGTGGCGGCCAAAAGGCCCGCGGCGTCCTGGGCTGGGTGGCCCTCCCCGTGGCGTTCCTGATCCTGGGCATTCTCCTGCTCTGGCTGACAGGCATCCAGGCAGAGGTCACCACGCCCCTGGGCGGCGGCGGCGCGGCTGCCGGCTTCGCCTGGTGGACGCCCTTCCTGTTTGCCCTGTGGGGCGTCGGCGCCGAAGCGCTGTCGCGCTACGTGGCACCGCACCTTGCCCCGCTGCTGCCGGCCGCACTTGTGCGCCGCATCCAGCGCTGGCCCTCCGTGCCGTTCCCGGCCGGTGCGGCAGCCGCCCCGGCTGCGGGTGCGCCCGCAGGAACGCCCGCTGCGGCCGGCCTTGCCGGCACTTCCACCGGAACTGCCGCGCCACAGGCTGCGGCGCCGCTCCCTGTGGGCGGCGTGACGGTGGAGCACAAGCCGCTGTCCAAGAAGGCCAAGCGGAACTGGATCATCGGCGCCGGCGCGGCCGGGCTCGTGGTGTTGCTGGCCGTTGGCGGCAGCATCGCAGTCGGCGTCGTCAAGGGGGCCAATGGTCCCGAGGCCGTGGTCGAGGACTACCTTGAAGCCCTTGTTGCAGGGGACGCGGTACGTGCCATGGAGATTTCCCAGGCCAGCGTTCCCAATGACCAGCGCCTCCTGCTGACGAACGAGATCTATGCCAAGGCCACCAACCGGATCGACGGGTTCACCATCGGCAAGTCCACGGTCAAGGGGAACACCGCAACGGTTGCAGTAGAGGTGACGCAGAACGGCCAGCGCCTGGAAGACAGCGTCATCCTCACCAAGAAGAACCCTACGTTCTTCAATGACAACTGGAGCATGGGCAACGCGCCGACTTCCTATGGCATGGCCGTTCAGGGAACGGGCACACTGAGGTTCACTGCTGACGAAGGCGCCTCGGCGGTGCTGGTCAACGGTGTGGAGGTTTCCCTCGAAAACGCCGCCGGCCGGCTCGACGGCTACTACGAGCTGCCTGCCTACGCCGGAAGCTACGAGCTGGAGCTCGCGACCGACTCGAAGTACCTTGGCTCCAACAAGGTGTCGGGACTGGTCTCGATCGACGCGCGCAGCAGCCTTGACATGGCACGGTTGGAGCTGGCGCCCAACGATGCTTTCGATGCAGAGGTGACCAAGCAGGTGGGCGACTACTTGAAGGCCTGTGTGGCCCAGACCGTGGTGAAGCCCGTCGACTGCCCCATGAACGCTTACTCGTATGGGGATACCCGCAACGTGGTTTGGAAGATCACGAAGGAGCCGACGCTGCGCATCTCGTCGTACTACGACGGCGCCTGGCGGTTCAGCTCGGATGAATTCGGCGAAGCAACGGCCACCTTCCAGGAAAAGAGTTCGTTCTCTTCCAAGGGTGAATGGGAGGACGAAAGCTACGATGACCGCTTCTACCTGTACGGCAACATCGCCATTGACGACGGCGGCAAGCTGGCGGTGACGTTCACGGACTAACCGCCGGCACCCGCACATAGGCCGATGAACGCGCCCAATTCAGCCATTCCCTCCGGCCGCCCGGGCATGAAGTTGCTCAGGCCGGGAGAGCGGATGATGACGGCGCGCCATTGACCGCGCGAGACCGCAACGTTGATCCGGTTGCGGTTCAGCAGGAACTCCATGCCGCGCGGGGCCCCCGTGGGCTCCGCGCAGGCCATGGTCACCAGCACCACAGGTGCCTCCTGCCCCTGGAACTTGTCCACGGTGCCCACACGCACGTCCGGAAGCCCGGCGTCGTCCAGGGCCTCCCGGACCAGGTGCACCTGCGCGTTGTAGGCGGCCACCACCAAAATATCGTCCTGAACGAGTGCCATGGCAGGCTGGTCCGGGCCCGGCGTCCACCTCAGCCCGAGGTGTTCGCGGGCCTGGGCCACCACCTCGGCCGCCTCCTCCGGGGACGACTGCCGGTTGTCGCGCCCACTGGCGGGGTCCGGGCTGACCAGGACAGTTTCCACCCCGGGTGCCTTGCCTTCCAGGTGTCGAAGCGACGCAGCCGCGGCGGACTGCAGCCTGCCGTCGTAGCTCAGGCGCGACACCGCAGCGCACAGCTCCGGGTGCATGCGCCACGAGTCTGCGAGGAAATAGCCCAGCTCGGACGGCAGCGTGGCGTGCCCTGCGGACAGCCAGCCCAGCGCAGATTCATCCACGGGTGCCGGGTGCGAACCCTGCGTCACCTGCGGCAGCTGCTGCGGGTCGCCCAAAAGCAGCAGGTTCTTCGCCGCGCGCGACACCGCCAGGGTGTTGGCCAGCGAATACTGCCCGGCCTCGTCAATGACCAGCAGGTCCAGCGAGCCCTCAGGGACATTGGCGCCCGTCATGGTCCAGGCCGTTCCGCCGATCAGCGCCCCGCCCTCGCTGTTCAGCAACTTGCCGAACTGCTTGTCGTCGGTGACCTTCCAAGGTACCTCGTATGCGCCGTTGAGCTTCTTGCCCACGCGATCCGGGTCCACCCCGGCCTTCTCAATGGCGGCGCGCAGCATGTTTTCCACCACGGCGTGCGACTGCCCCACCACGCCGATCTTCCAGCCCTCATCCATGAGGTTTGCGATGACGTGTGATCCCACGTGCGTCTTGCCGGTGCCCGGCGGGCCCTGGGCGGCCAGGTAGGAACGGTCCAGGTCCAGCACGGCGGCTGTGATGGCGCCAATGTAGTCGTGCTCCTGGGTGCTGTGCCCGTCCCCATGAACGACGGCGGAGGGCAGGCTTGCGCCGCTTGCCAGCCTTGGCATGGCCTTGCGCAGGATGTCGATTCCCGGGTGCCGGGGCAGCTGTGGCGGCTGGCCGGGGGTGGGCAGGCCGGCGCCGACGGTTGTGGCCAGCTCGGACAGGGCCGCCCGGATGCTGGTGGTGCGGATCGGCTGGTCGGGCGTCACTGCGATGGGAAGCGAGCCGTAGGGCTGGACCTTGGTGGTGGACTTTTCCGAGACCAGCAGCGTGGTGGTTTCAGGGGTGGCCGGATCCGAGACGTCCTCCACAACGGTGATGTTGAAGATGCCGCCGCGCAGGGCAGGGGGCCTGCCGGATTCGGCGGGGTCATCCTCCATGCCGTCCGGAAGCGGGGCATTGTGCATGCCAAACCACGTGCTGCCTGGGCGGAAGTCCGAGCCCTCCGTGGCCGTTCCGCTGACCCTGAGGGTTCGCTGCTCCGTCCGGGCCCGGGGCTTGTCGGCCGGCTTGGCCCAATCGTCCACCACCTCCACGGTTTCGATGCGCAGCATGTTGCGTTCTTCGGTCCAGGCCCCCGGCCCCTTTTCGAGCCGGTCGAAGTGGCCCCACCAGAACTGCTTGTCCTCGCGGCGGTGGTAACTGGCGGCTGCTGCCACCATGCCCACGGCGTGTTCGTCTGCGGTGACCTCATGGCCCTTGAGTTCCTTCAGGGCCGCCACATATTCGCTGAGGCACAGTTCTTCCGGGCTTGCTTCCCAGCCGGCCTTCTTCTCCTCGGGGAGGTCCAGCTTTCCGCTGCCCTCGGACCAGCTGTCCACCGTGGTGGCGGCCTTGATGCGGAGGAGCCAGTCGCGCAGCCTCAGGGTGGAAACGCAGTCGTACTCGTTGTAGTCGCTGATGGACGCCAGGGTCTCCTCAGCCTTAGCGGCCATGGCAGCGTCACCCGCCTGTCCGGCCTGTCCGGCGTCGCGCTGTTCACAATAATCCGCATATGCGACCACGGAGGCGCCGGCGTCCTTGACGTCCCCGGAGCGGATGTTCTCGCCCATGTAAAACGGCTCGAGCTTCTTGATGGAGTAGGAGCTTTCCGAGATGCGCACGGATTGGCGCACGGTGTCGAGGAGGTCGACGAGGAGGCCGGTGCGCAGCCAGTTGTCGATGGTGTCCTCGCCCGTGCCGTGGAACACCGAGAGGTTCCGCAGCGCCGACTTTTCGTACGGCGCATAGTGGTAGACATGCATGTCCGGCCATGCTTTCCGACGGGCCTGAACATATTCCAGGAAGGCCATGAAGGCTTCGCGCTCTTCCGCGCGTGTGTGTGCCCAGAACGGCTTGAACACCAGTTCGCCGTCGGGAATTGTCAGCGGGTCCGTGCCCGCGGGGACTGCCTCAATGGAGCCGAACAGGTACTCGATGCCCCACTTTTCCGTGGCGGGGTCCTGCCACAGGGGGTCGCCCTCGAAGTCAAAGAAGATGTCGCCCGGGCTGGGCTTTGGCAGGTGGCTGACGGTGGGCAGCACCTTGAAGCTGATCTGGTGGGCATCTGCGTCCTTGCCCGCGTTGGCCGTGCCGGTGGGTGTTTCCAGGCCAAGCTGCATGCGGGCCTGGTCGCGCAGCCGTTCCACGGGGCCGGTGGCTGCAGAGGCGGGCATGTTTGCCAGGTCCTGGATTGTCCCGATGCCCTCCGCCATGAGCTTGCGGCGCTGCGAGCCCGTCATGCCGTTGACCAGCAGCAGGTCCTGGTGGAGTCTCACCTGCTCGGCGCAGTAGTCGCAGCGGCCGCAATACGAGATGCCCTCCTGCAGCCAGGCAACAGGGGCCGGCTGCGCCCGGTGTGCGGACGTCAGTGTGAGGAAGCGTTCCCGGTGCTCCCGGAACACGGGCAGCAGGTCCGGCATGGGGTGGTTGCTGTGCGTGCGGTCACCGAGCACGAGCGTGGCCACCGGGGCCACTGGTATTCCGTACCTTTCGAGCTGGTCCCCGTAGGCAGCCAACTGCAGCAGGGCGCTGACCCGGGCGTGGCGGGCCAGCTTGGTGTCGTGGACGGCGTAGGAACCGTCCGGCTGCTTCATGAGGAAGTCGGCAAAGCCCACCAGGGATCCGTCGAAGAAGGTGGCCTGGAAGACCACGTCGGCCCCGGCGCGCAGCGCCTCCAGCGTCTCCTCCCGTTTGGCCTCGAGACCTGCCCAGCTCAGCTTCCCGCGCTCCACGTGCTTGACCCCGGACCCGGTGGCGGAGTCCCAGTTGCCAAAGTTTTCCTTGTACTCGTCTAGGATTTTGTGTTCAAAGGCGTCGCCTAGCTTGGAGGCCCGCTCCAGCATTTCGTCCCTGGCAAAGTCGGGCCGCGGCGTCCGGCCCAGTTTCTCGTCGAGGATGCGCAGGGTGCGGTACTGGCACTCGCTGGCCGTCACGAGGTCGGAGGCGGAGAAGATCAGCGGCGTGCCGCCGTCGGGGGAGTCAAGCAAGAACATGCAGGAGCCTTTCCTTGCAGCGCCTGGTTCGTGCGCCGTCAACACCATTGAATCTAGCAAGGCGCACCGACATGCCGGCCCCGCGTCCGTGGCCGCCAGTTGCCGGAACCATAGGTAATGGGAGGACTGCTCCCGGATGAGGCGGAGCGGGATGTGCCCGGCCCCGATCTGGGTGTGTCCCAGCCCCCGGGCCCCGAATGCCGAGAACTCAGACCGGTATCGGTCGATTGCGGACATGACTGTTGTAATCCAGCAGGCGCAACGCGAGCCCAAGAAGGGCAAGTGGAGCGGTCAGCGGCCCTCCGGATTCTCTGAAATCGCGGCCAGCGTCTTCCGCCGTCGGTATTCCTGCGGGCTCACGCCGTACCGCTTCTTGAAAGCGGTACTGAAGCTGAACGGGCTTGCGTATCCCACCTGGCGGGAAATGGTAGTGAGGGTGAACCGCTTGTCGGCCATTAGGTCGGCGGCCTTGGCTAGGCGCCATTGGTTCAGGTACGCTATCGGCGGTTTTCCCACGCGGTCATGGAAACGGCGGGCCAGGGACGCTCGGGACACTCCAACGTGTGCTGCGAGCGATTCCACGGTCCAAGGCTTCTCCGGTGAGCTGTGGATGAGCCGGATGGCCTGCTGGATGGCGGGATCCTGCTCCGCCGCGAGCCAATTCTGCTCGGCGTTCGAATCATGGGCCGTCCAGGCCCGGACTGCGCCGATGAGCAAAAGGTCCAGGAGGCGGTCAAGAACGCTGACTTGGGCTACGCCGTCCCGGTCAATTTCCTGCATCAGTACAGCGATTATCGGGTTGTCGGCCATCTGGAGCAGCACATGGGGTGGCAACGAGGTCAGTAGGATGTCGCCCACCTCACCGCTGCTCCGGTAGGTACCCACCAGCATGACGTCCCCGCCGTCTGCATCGTTACCCCAGGTCCGAAGTCCGGTGCGGAGAGCTTGGGCGAGATCCTCACCGTTGGGGCCGGAGCAGTTCTGGTCAATTCCAATGAAGTAAGTGGGTTTTTCGTCGGGCTTGTCGGCCAAGGTGTACGCCGACGGATCACGGATCAGCAGGAGGGATCCAGGCTCCAGGAGTATGGGGTCGCTGTTTCGCTGACGGAAAAACGCGGAGCCACGGAGCATGGCCACCATGGTCAGCGGGGCATCATCCTCGACCCTGATCGACCATGGCGGAGACATCTTGACCCGCAGCAAGAAGGCGTTGCGGGCCCTTGGCCCGTCTAGGAAGTGAGCCAGGGGATCCATGATGCGATTCTAGACCATGGCGTATGAACATGACTGTTTAAATAATGGCTAGCCTCATTATGGTCAGCCAAGCTTGGAACTATGGACAGCCCCACGCAAGGAGAGTTTCATGGCCCGCACCTCCCGATTCCTCGCAGTTGCCACCGGTCTGGGATCCTGCGCCGTCGGCGTGGTCTACAGCGTATTTTCCCTCAACGTTATGCCTGCCCTAGCCAGGCTCCCGGCCGCCGAAGCAATAGTACGGATGCAGCATTTCAACGAGCGAGCGGTGATGTGGCCCTTCATGTCAATGTTTTTCGGCACGGCCGCGCTGAGCGCCTATGCCCTGGCGAAAGAAGCCGGTGCGCGAGATCCCCGGCCGAGATCAGCGCTCAGGGCAGTCGGGTCGGGCATGTATTTGGCCGGATTTCTGCTGACCGTGGCCTTCCACGTGCCCCGCAATGACGCCCTTGAGCGGTTGGACCCTGCCTCGGAGGCCGCCCCTGTGGCCTGGGCAGGGTTTCTTAGTGAGTGGACCAGCGGGAACCATGTCCGCGCGGCTCTCTCCATCGTCGGCGCTGCTGCCCTGTTGCTGTCCGCGGTGCGCCCAACCCGTTCGGCTCCCACCCGTTCACCTGCCACCCGGGACGAAGTACGGGCGTAACCAACGAGGGTCCAGCGTACGCATCGATGGCGGGCGTCTCCATCACCTAGCGGGAACTCCTCCGCGGAGGTCCAGCTTTTTCAGATCACTACCGCCGGGGGTGTCGTCCCTCCCGGCACAGGAACGGAACCATGCAAGTTATCACCCTGCTCATGACCGCCGCTACCGTTGCCCTAGCCGGGATCGGGGGGCTCTACTATTCCTATGCCTGTTCGGTGATGCCGGGGCTGCGCGCTACGGACGACGTGACATTTGTCAGCGCCATGTCGCGCATCAACGCCGCGATCCAGAACCCGGTGTTCGCGTTGAGCTTCTTTGGCGCCTTTATTTCTTTGACGGGAGCCGTGGCCTATTCATGGGTCAACGGGCTGGGCAGTGCTTTGCCTGCCGCACTGGCGTGGGCTTTTTACACCGCCTCGCTGGTCATCACCTTTCGCGTGAACATCCCACTGAATAACCGACTTGGCGAGGCCGCGAGATCCGGACAGGCTGCAGCGGCCAGGACATCCTTCGAGCGCCGATGGACACGCTGGAACATCCACCGCACTTGGCTGGCGCTGGGCTCCCTAGTGGCGCTCAGCGCGGCCTGGGCTTCCCTATGACCGGCGTGAGGTCTTCGGTGAGGGTGGTCCTGCCCCGCTGGACCGGCTACGGCCTTGGGTACGAGTTGGTGTCCCGTCACCTGGCGGCCGGAGGGGTGTCGATCCAGGAAGCGACGAAATTCCCAGCCTGTGATTTTCTGCAATATTTGCCGGAAGCACTGTCCGCATAGTCAGGCTGCCGCGCCGGTGTCGGCGCCTTTTGTCCTGCCGTCCCGCCGGGTGGGGGAGGATGGAAGGACCACGCAGCCTTGGAGGCGACATGCCCACGTTCCGCCATGAAACATTCATTCCCTTTCCCCGCGCCGACGTCTTCCGGTGGTTCACCCGGCCCGGCGCACTGGTGAGGCTCACGCCGTCGTTCTTTGGGACGATCCTGGCCGAGCCCAGCGACGGCATCAACCCCGGCTCGACGGCGGCCATGGGCGTGGGTGCCCCGGGCGGGCTGGGCATGTGGCTGGGGTCGGCGGCGGGAAGTGTGCGCGGGGTGCTGCCCCAGGCACTGGCCGGCAGCACATGGGCGCGTCCCGAGATTCGCTGGGACGCGCTGCACACGGAGCTGGTGCCCGGCGAGAGCTTCACCGACGTCATGGCGAAGGGGCCGCTGGCCTCGAGCACCCACAGGCACAGCTTTCGCGACGGCGGGGGCGGGACGGTGATGCTCGACGAGATGCACTACGAGCTGCCTGCGCCGGTGCGAAACAAGTGGACCTACGGGCAGATGGAGGCGGAGCTGGCGCGCATGTTCGCGTTCCGCGAGCGGCAGCTCCTCGCCGACCTGGCCTTCCACGCCGGCCATGCCGGGCCGCCGCTGACGATTGCCGTGACCGGGGCGCACGGCCTGGTGGGGCGCCAGTTGTGCGCGCTGCTGGGCGGCGGCGGGCACACCGTGCTGCGGCTGGTGCGGACGGCGCCGCGGGCCGCCGACGAAATCTTCTGGGACCCCGATGCCGGTGTCGTGGACACCGCCGGGCTGGCGCGCGCGGACGTGGTGGTCAACCTGGCCGGGCACCCCATAGGCGGGCGGTTCACACCGGGCGTCAAGGAAGCGATCCGCCGGAGCAGGGTGCAGGGCACCGGGCTGCTGGCGCGGACCCTGGCCGGCCTGGCGTCCGACGGCGTTCAGCGCACCTTTGTCTGCGGCTCAGCCGTGGGGTACTACGGGGCGGACCCGCATGCCGGATTGGGCGGTGGCAGCCCGTCGTCGCTGGTGGAATCGGACCCGGCCGGCGATGACTTCCTGGCCTCCGTGTGCCGGGACTGGGAGGCGGCCTGCGAACCGGCGGCGGCAGCGGGGGTGCGGGTGGTGAACGTTCGCACGGGCATTGTGCTCTCTGCCGGTGGCGGTGTGCTGCAGCGCCTGCTTCCCCTGTACCTGGCCGGTGTGGGCGGACCGATCGGTGACCGGCAGTGGCAGAGCTGGGTGGGGATCGACGACATTGCGGGGATCTTTGCGCACGCTGCGCTGAATGATTCGCTGGAGGGTCCTGTCAACGGCGTGGCGCCGCATCCGGTGACGGCGGCCGAGTTTGCCCGGACCCTCGGGCAGATCCTGAAACGCCCCGCAGCGCTCAAGGTGCCCGCGTTCGGGCCGAAGCTCCTGCTGGGGGAGCAGGGCGCGGCCGAGCTGGCACTTGCCAGCCTGCGGGTGTCGGCGGCCAAGGTCCGGGCCTCCGGCTATGAGTTCCGGAATGCGGACCTGGAGTCGGCGCTGCGGCACATTCTTGGCAAGCCGCTGCCGTAGGTTCTCGGCGGGGGCGGTCTGCGGGGGGCGGCAGTCAACATTGGAAGCATGTCGACCGTCCCGAAACGCCATTGCCGCGTCCGCACCGCCTGGCAGTGCCGCGGGGGCTGAAGTTACGATCCGCCCCCTGTGGAACGGGGGCGGATTACGATAGCTGTCCCCTTGTTGCCTGCGGAGTGCGCACAAGGGCGGCGGATTACGATATCTGCCCCCGGACCGCCAGGCTCAACCCACGGCGTCGGTGAGCTTGTCCGCGGCGGCGGGCTCCGGCGTCGACAGGAACGCGCGCACCGCCAGCACAGCCATGACCACGAGCACGGCCAAGGCCATCATGTTGACCCAGAAGAAGCCGCCCAGCGCCAGGACCGGGCCCGCAAGCGCGGCCATGCCGGCGGCGCCGAAATTCATCATCATGTCGTTGGCGCCCTGGAGCGGCACGCGGAGCTCGTCCGGCGCGGACTGGTTCAGCAGGGACGAGCCGCCGATCAGGCACGCCGACCAGCCCAGGCCCAGCAGCGTCAGCGCCACCGACATCAGGACCGGGTTGCTGCTGTCGGAGACCACGGCACCGGTGGCGATGGCCGCGAGGAAGATGCTGCAGCCCACCAGCACCACGCGGAGCGGGCCCAGCTTGTCCACGAGCCAGCCGAATATGGGGCTGGCGGCATACATGCCCAAGATGTGCAGGCTGATCACGATTCCGATGATCTCCAGCGAGTGCCCGTGCGCGTCCATGGCCACCGGGGTCATGACCATGACGCCCACCATGATTGCATGGCCGCCGGTCACCGTGGCGAGTGCGGCGAGGGCCCTCGGGTTGCGGCTGGCGAGCCGCAGCGCCCGCCAGGCGCCGTGGCCCTTTTGCGCTTTCACCGGTGCGGCCGGGGAACCTGTGCCTGCCGTGGACGACGCCGGTCCGCGGCCTGCGCGGTTCCCGGCCGTTGTCGCCGGCCTGTCGTTGGGGGACGCGCCGTCGTTGGCACCCGCCCCGGCAGCAGGCGACCCGGCGGGCGGCGCCAGAAAGAAAATGGAAATGACCAGGGCCGCGGTCACGAACGCCACAAGGGAGAACACAAACGGCCCCGACAGTGGCACAATCCCCAGGTTGATGCCCAGCAGTCGGCCGGGTTCGGACAGGTTGGGCCCGGCCACCGAGCCCACCGTGGTGGCCCAAATAACGATGGCCATGGCCCGCCCGGCCTTCTCCGGCGGCGCACCGTCCACGGCTGCGTAGCGGGCCTGCAGCCCGGCGGCCGTGGCCGAACCAAAGAACAGCATGCCGGCGGCCATGAGCCAGAATTGTCCCGCTGCCGCGGCCAACAGGACCAGCGCCGCACCCACGGCTCCGAGGGCAAAGCCCGTGCTCAGCGCCCACCGCCGCCCGGCCCGCACCGCAAGGTTCGCCAGCGGCACGGCGACCAGCCCCGCACCCAGGGCCGACGCCGTCTGCACAAAGCCGGATGCCGCCGTCGTGCCTGCCAGCTGGGCAGCCAGAATGCCGCCAACGGCCACGCCGGAAGCAACACCCACGCCGGAGAGCAGCTGGCCAATGACCAGCACCGCCTGGTTGCGGCGGCGGAGGGGCGAAGAGCTCATGTTATGGTCCTTCATTCAAGGCGGGCGGGAGGCAGTGTGTCCTAAGGTAAAAGCAGACAGAACCAGTGTGACAGAGGAGTGTTGGACCATGACAGCAGCCCACGCAGCGACTTCCACGGCAGCCGCGTTCGATGCGATCCCGGAGGAGGCGCTGCGGGCGGTGGGCAGCATGAAGTGGTCGGACTTTCCCGGCAAGCTGCCGGCGTGGGTTGCGGAGATGGACTTTGGCCTGGCGGACCCCATCGCCGAGGCGCTCCACGGCGCCATCGACCAGGGCCAGGTGGGATACCTGCCTGCGGGTCTTGTGGCTCCCATGGCGCAGGCGTGCAGCGAGTTCATGGCGGAACGCCACGGCTGGAAGGTGCCCGCCGAATGGATCCGGCCCGTGCCCGACGTCCTCACCGCGCTGGAATGCACCGTCCGCTTTTTCACGCCGGAGTCGGGGCGGATCGTGGTCATGACCCCGGCGTACATGCCGTTCATTGCACTGCCGGCCACGTTTGGGCGCGAGCTCGTGCAGGTCCCCATGGTCCTTGCGGACGGCACGTGGCAGGTGGATTTCGAGGCTGTCGAGGCGGCACTGGCCGAGGGCGACCTCCTGGTGCTGTGCAATCCGCACAACCCGATCGGCAAGGTCTACACCCGTTCCGAGCTGGAGCGGCTGGCCGGAATTGTCGAGGGCCGCGGTGCCCGGGTCTTCTCCGATGAGATCCACGCGCCCCTGGTGTACGACGGCGGCCGGCATGTTCCGTATGCATCGGTCAGCGACGCTGCGGCACGCCACACCGTGACGTCCACGTCGGCGTCAAAATCGTGGAACCTGGCAGGGATGAAGACGGCGCAGATCGTCTTCTCCAATGCCGCAGACCTGACGGTGTGGCAGGAGAAGGGGACATTCAAGGAGCACGGGGCCACACCGCTGGGCGTTGTGGCGAACACGGTGGCCTACCGCGACTGCGTCCCGTGGCAGTTGGAGGTCCTCCGGTACTTGGATGGGAACCGGATGCTGCTCGCAGAGTTGGTGGCCGAGCACCTGCCTGGGGCGTACTTCGCCATGCCCGAGGGGACGTACCTGGCGTTCATCGACTGCAACGCCCTGGACCTGGGCGGGTTTGACGGCACGCCCACCGAGTTCTTCGCCGAGAAGGGCGGTGTCATCCTCACCGAGGGCGGGCTGTGCGGTGATGCAGGTGCCGGCTGGGTGAGGCTGAACTTTGGCACCCCGGCACCCGTTCTGCGGCGGATCGTGGAGCAGATGGGTGCGGCACTGGCCGGCCATAACTAGAAGGAGCCACCTGCATCATGCAGCTTGCGGACCTGTCATCTGCCCCGCAGGTGCCGGCCGGAACTTATGCGCAGAACTCGCACCCGGTTGTGCGCATAAGTTCCGGCGGGTTAACTTATGCGCACAACTGACGCCGGGTTGCGCGCATGAACGCTTATGCGCAGAACTCAGCACGGGTCGTGCGCATAAGTTCCGGGGTGGGGCGCATTTTTGGTGCCCAGGCCCCAGTCCTCAGGCCCCAGGGCGCCCGCGGGCCGGGCAACGTCAGGCCAACGCGCCTGCGGCCGCGGCCACCACGGCCGCCGTCAGCGTGTCCAGCGCTGCGGAGTCGATCTTCCAGCGCTGCCAAAACAGGGGCACTCCCACCACGCGTCCCGGGACCAGTTCCACGAGTTCCCCCGATTCCAGCCCGGTGCGGCACTGCCCCTCCGGCACCAGCCCCCACCCCAGCCCGCGGCGGACCGCCTCGGCAAACTGCAGGGTGTCGGGAACAAACCTTTGCACCCCGGACAGCGGCCGGTGCGCCACGGCGCGGCAGAAGTTGGCCTGCAGGGTGTCGCTGCGGTCAAACTGCATGGCGGGCGCGGCGGCCAGCAGTCGTGGGGAGAAGCCGTCCGGGAACCACCTGCGCATGAACGCGGCCGACGCCACTGGGCGGTACTCCATGGACCCGAGCGACACGACGGAGCAGCCCTGCACCGGAACGGAAGAGGCAGTCACAGCAGCCATGACCTCCCCTGAACGCAGCAGCGCCGCCGAGTGCTGTTCGTCCTCGCGGACCAGTTCCACCGCGAGATCCTCCGGCAGCAACTCCAGGGCTTCCATGAACCAGGTGCCCAGCGAATCCGCGTTGACCACCACGGGCAGCGACCGCACTGCGGACCCGGCCAAGCCCAGCTCCGCCGCCGCATCCGCCTCGAGCTGCCCCAGCTGCCGCGCAAGCCGGTGAACCACCAGCCCCGCCGCGGTGGCCTTCACGGGTGTCGAACGCAGCAGCAGCACCTGCCCTGCCGACTGTTCCATGGCCTTGATCCGCTGCGACACGGCCGAAGCCGTCACATGGAGTTCGCCGGCCGCCGCGTCGAGGGTGCCGTGTTCCAACACCGCAAGGAAGGTGCGGAGTTGCTCGGCCTGAAACATCACCATTAGATTTCCTTAGGGATCCCAAAAATAATTAGCTGTACTGTTCACGTCCAGCCTAGTAGTTTCAGTGCTTGTGACTTCACTGGATATCTTTGCCACCTGGGCCACCGGCCTCGGTGCCGGCCTCGCACTCATCATCGCCATCGGCGCGCAAAACGCGTTTGTCCTTCGCCAGGGCATCCGGGGCGAGCATGTCGGACTGGTCGTCGCGGTCTGCGCGCTCAGCGACATCGTGCTCATCGCAGCCGGCATCCTCGGCATCGGGGCGGTCATTACGGCCGTGCCGGGCGTCGTAGTCACCATCAGGCTGGCCGGCGCCGCCTTCCTGCTGGGATACGCAGTCCTGGCAGCCCGGCGCGCCATCCGCCCGGGCTCGCTGCGCGAAGGAACGCAGCAGGGCAGACTCTCCAAAAGGGCGGCCCTGGCCACGGTCCTGGCGCTGACCTGGCTCAACCCGCACGTCTACCTCGACACCGTGCTCCTCCTGGGCACCCTCGCCAACCAGCACGGCAGCCTGCGCTGGTGGTTTGGTGTGGGCGCCGCGGCCGGAAGCCTGTTCTGGTTCAGCGCCCTGGGCTGGGGTGCGCGGCTTCTGCGCCCGGTCTTCGCCAAGCCCGGGGCCTGGCGCGTGCTCGACGCCGTCATCGCCGCCGTCATGCTCATGCTCGGCCTGCGCATGGCCTTCGGCTTCTAGCGCCCCGCTGCCAAGCACGACGGCGCCCGGGCGCCGGCTGCGCCGTGGGCCGCCTGCTCCGCGTGCGGACCAACGGCGGTCCTGCGGAGATTCTTGCGGGTCGTCGAATACCGCCATGGTAATGCGGCGGGCGGGCCGGGGCTCCCGCAGCCTGCGGAGCATGCCGGGGCCGCCTAGATGAAGTCCATCTCCACCTGGAGGAACGACTCGGCCGAGGAGACGGCGCCGGCGAAGGCCTCCTCTTGTGTGGGCGGCTGCTTGGGCGTGCGTGGATACCATTCGTGGGTGTTCATGTGGACGCGCGTGACGCCCCCGCCGGCGGGGGCATAAAACAGTCCGAAGCGCTGGACAGGCCATTCGGCGGAGGTTTCAATCCCCACGAGCAGGGCTGCGTTGAGGGCGGGATTGAACCATTGGGCAATGGGGCGGCGGCGGTCTTCAAAAAACAGCCCGGCCGCGTAGCGGGTGGCAGCCACCGGACCCAATTCTGCGCACAGCCGCTCCCGCCACAAAGGGAGAATCTCCGTGTCGTGGCGTTGCCAAACTGCCGGAACCAGCGGCTGGTCGCTGTGATAACCCACTCTTAAAGTCTAGCCAGAACTGCTCCGGTTGCCAGAGCCTGTTTCGGGCTCCGCGAGCCGCGCCGCAAAGGTGTCAAGAAATATTTGAAATTACTTGCATATGAGCTGGCTATTCCCCGGATGAATGTTGTAGGTTATTAAACAGTCCCGGTGAATCCTCTCGGGATGTCCGCGTGCAGTGTGAAAGGAGGCCATGATGTTTACGACAATCAAGACCGGAGTGCATCAGTTCGACAAGGCCCTTTCCCGTTCCCGGCACGCCTCCCGAGCGTCATAACACCGACGCACTAAGGACGGTTGGGCGTCACAGCCCGACGCCACCGCCTGAACAGGCCTCCCGCATCATGCCGGCGTGACTTCGCGTCCGGTCCTGCGGGGACTCATGCACAAAATCATTCGCGCATTTTTGTGCTCTCATAATGCCCTGTTTCTTTTGTTAAGAAAGGCTTTATTTGTTGCGCCATAAAATCCAGACTTATTTTCCACGATTAGAAGGGAGGTGAAAACATGACACAGGAATCCTCATACCCCGGCCGCCTGTCCGCCGTGAAGAGAGTCTTCTTTGCCCCGGTGGACCAGCAGAAGTTCGAACGCATGCGGGAACGCACGCAGTTGGACATCATGCGCGTTGACTTGTTCAACATCCGATAGCCGCCACCAGCGAAGAAGGAGGTGGCGATGATGACCATTACTCATCAAGTCGACCCCAACCACCCGCATGGCCATGCCGATTCCGGCAGCCATGCTCCATGCGAACAGCCCGTGCTGACCAGCACGGGCTGTTTCATTTAAGGAGTCTTTCGTTGAGGCGTGATTCACGTGTCCCGGACGCGGTGCTACTCGCAGCCGACGCCGTCGCCGTCACGGTCGAACTTCGGCTGGAATCCGGGGTCGCCGACGCGGATCGGCGAGGCGCCCGCGGCACGCACTGCGTCGCAGTTTTGGTAGAAGGCCCCAGGCGCCGGGACCTCGACGAGCGGGGCAGGGGCCGCAGGAGCCTCCAAAGCGGGGGTTTCCACCGCTGGTGCCGGCAATTCGACCGGTGCCGCCGGCGCGACGGGGGCCACGGGTTCGATCGGTGCCGGCGGCGGCAAGACCACAGGCTGGGTGGCGGCGTCCCCGTCTCCACGTGAAGCCGTGGCGGAGGGTGCTGCAATGTCAATGCAGCCAGCCAGCACCCTGGTCATGGCGTCGTGCTCGGCCTGCGTGACCCAGAGCGCGTAGCTGGCCTTGACCGAAATTTGCCGCGCCACGTAGTCGCAGCGGTAGGCCTTGTTTGGCGGCAGCCAGGTGGCGGCGTCTCCGGCGCCCTTGCTCTGGTTGCTGGGCCCGTCCACGGCCAACAGATTGAGGGGGTCGTTGCCGAGCGCCGTGCGCTGCTCCAGCGACAACTGCTGGGCTCCCTTCTGCCAAGCGTCGTTGAGCGCCACCACATGGTCGATCTGCACGGCGCTGCTGGTCGCGGCCCCGCGCACAAAGTTGATGGTGGTGGCGGTGTAGGGGTCGGCCAGCACGCCTGTCAGCACCACGCAGTCGCGGGTGCCGGGCTTGAACGCCTTGTCTGCAAGGTCGCGGGCCAGGATGTCGTTGCGGGTGTCGCAGCCGTTCCGGTCAACATCCGCCCACGCCTGTCCGAACTGCTCACGGCTGTACCCCGTCTTGGGGGCCCGGCCCTTGATGGGCAGCGTTGCCAGGAGCTCCAAGGCGGTGGCGGCAAAGGCCGGTTGCACAACGTTGTCCGGCGTGGCCCCGCCCGGGTCCGGGGCGGATTCGGGATCCAGGGGCGCGGTGTCCTCGGCGGACGGTTCCGGCACTGACGTCTCTTTGGGCATCGGCAGCGCAGTGGCTGAAGCGCTGGCCGACGAGGTGGTCTCCGGGGTTGTGGCTGGTGCGGGGGCAGCCTCGGCCTGCACCACGGCGCCGCATGCGGTGGTTAGGAAAAGGACTGAGGCGGCGGCTGAGGCCATGAGAAAATCGGTGGCGCCCCATGAGGCGCTCCGGTGTGGAGCAGGCAAGCGTGGTTCTCCCGGGTGGATCGGCTGGGTTTCCATCCAGCCTATCCGCCGCCGCCGACATTGCCTGCTGCGGGCGGCATGGAGCCACGGGAGGCCAGCAGCGAGGCGGTGTCCGCCGCCATGGGACGGAGCGGGTTTTACACTTCGGCGAGGATGCGGCGAAGGATCTCCTCGCCGGCGAGGACTCCCCGGACGGAGGTGAGCCGCAGGTGCGGGGCCAGCCATCCGGCGTCGTGCAATTCCCCGTGGAGGGGCCGGAAGGCGAGGTCGGCATCGGCCAGCATGTCCTGGTCCAGCAGCGAATCGCCGGCCGCAATGACGGTTCCGGCACCCGTGCGGCGGGCCACCTCGGCCAGGGCGCCCGACTTGTTCACGGGCAGCGGCACGCAGTACAGCTTCCGGCCCTGCACCGACACGCCCCAGCCGGCCTCTGCACACAGCGCCGCGAGCTCCTCGAGGAAGGCCGCGGGCATCACCGCGCGATCGACGATGGCGTAGGTGAACAGGTCTTCGGCCCGTCGCAGGCGCAGGATCCACGGCGCAAAGTCCGGGTTGGACAGGTGCGCCTCAATGTCGCCGATGGGTGCGCACTCCGCCGCCATGCGCGCCGTCAGCTGCGCGTTCCAGTCCGCATCGGGCATTCCGTGGTGCAGCAGAACGCCGCCGTTGGAGGTGAGTGCGTACTCAGGGACCGGGCCGGGCAACTGCACGCGTTCGTACTGGGCCTGCGTGCGCGTGGTGACGGGGACGAACACGGCGGCTTCCTTCACAGCGTGCAGCAGGCCCTCGGCTGCGCGGGTCATGAAGGACAGCGGGGCGCCGTCGTACACCTCAGCGACCACCATGGCCGGGGCATCCCGGTCTTCGCCCGTGAGCCAGAGCGCGTTTTTGGAGTAGATGAGGGTGCGGTCCAGGTCGCAGGCCACGAGGGTGCTCATGCGTGGGGCACCGCCCGTCCGTCGGCGCCCACGGCGCTCTTGTCGAAGGCCGGGTGGATCAGCCCCACACAGCTGTACGGCAGGTCCGCGACTTCCTCCACCGGTGTGCCGCGCTGTTGCGCCAGCAGCAGGACATGGGCGACGTCGGCCCTTGCCGCCGGGTTGATGAGCACCTTCCATGGCACCCGCCTCAGCAGCACGCGCGTGGTCTCGCCAACGCCGGGCTTGACCAGGTTGACGTTGTTGATGCCGTACTCGGTGCTGATGCGCTCCACCGCCTGCCAGCCCACCCAGCTGGGTTCCGGGGCGGCGGCCAGGTGTTCGGCGGTCAGCCGTTCCACGTCCGGGACAATCTCGGCAAAGTGGCGGGCAATGGCGTCGAGGAAGTCATTGGAGACGTCACTGGCGGCCAGTTCCGAATAGAACTTGGCGCCATGGAAGTCGTGCGGGTCGATGTGGTCCGTGTTGAACACCGTCCGCGAGACCAGCCCGGACACCGTGGAGTTCAGGCAGGCGGAGGGGATCAGGTAGTCCTCCCGGGTGCCGAACATGGACACGCAGTGCCCCGGGTCCGCGAGCACGGCCAGATCCGCCGGGAAGCGGATCCCGGTCTTCTCCGCGAAGCCGTCCAGTGCTGCCGACAGCTCACGGGAAATGGCGCCCTTGCCCGTCCAGCCGTCCACGAAGAGGATCCGCTCCGGCGCAAAGTTGGCCGCCAGGAAACGCAGCGCGACCTCGTCCAGGCCCACGCCGCGCACAATGCTCATGGTGAAGTGGGGCAGCTCGATGCCGTGCACAGCCAGGGCCCAGCGGCGCATCAGGATCCCGATGGGCGTCCCGGCCCGGGCCAGCGACACCAGCACCGGCTGCCCGTCCCGTGCCGCAAGCGCCTGCTCCGCCACCACGCCCACGGCCGTGGCAATCCGCGCCCCGGCCCGCTCCACGGCGTCCTGGTACAGGGCCTGGTACTCGGCACTGGGCGTGTATTCCACGGGCAGCGATTCGGCGTAGTTTGCGGCACCCGACTGGATGGCGCGCTCACGCTCGGCCGTGGGCGCCTCCAGCTGCAGGTGGCTCAGGTCCTTCAGCAGCCAGCCCACCTCCTGCGCCGCGTAGGAGCCGAAGTCGGGACCGGTCAGGGGAGCGGGAAGGGCAGGGTGGTTCATGGCGAATCCTCTGTTGGGCGGGTGGGGCGGCCGGGGCTGTCCGCCGGAAGAAGCACGACGACGACGTCCCCGGCTGCCGCCGCCAGCGCCTCCACCAGCGGGGGCAGGCCCGGGACGGAGCTGTGCGATATGTCGCCGGGCGGGGTGCCCGGCTCGGGGAAGACCACGAGCGTTGCGGGGCGCTGGCCCGTTCCCGTGAGGTTGTAGGCGAACCGGATGCCGGGGCCGTCGAGGGTGGCGTCGTGGCTGGCAAAGCTCAGGGCTCCGGCCACGGCGTAGTCGTCCCGGTCGACGGCAACAATGGGTGAGCGGGTGGTGGTGGAAAAGCGCACGTCGCTCCCCGGCAGCAGCCTGGCCAGCTCCGCCGCCGCGGCCAGCGGCAGGAACATGTGCTCCTCGGAGCCAAGCACCACCACGGCGCCTGGCGCGTTGGAAGCTGCACTGTCGGCACCGGCCACGTGGTTCGCCAGCGTCCGGGCAATGGCGGCAATGGCATCTGCCGCGGGCGGCGCGGCGTTGCCGAAGCGGTCGCTGCGCACGGGCGCCACGTCGTCCGCGGTCAGTTCCAGGATGCGCACGCGCCCCGCCGAAACCGGGGCAGAATCCGGAACTGAAGCAGATTCCGGCGCCGAATCCGAGGCGGCAGCTGGCGCCCCAAGTGCAGCCGTCGACAGGGGTTCACCCGCGGCGCTTGGTGCCCCGGGTGCCGCGGGCAGTTCCCGAATGAGCGCAGCGGCCCGGTCCAGGATCCCGCCACCGAGCTCGATGCGGCCCGTCCCCAGTGCCGTCACGGTGATCCGTGCCCCCAGCTCGCGGGCCAGGGCGTCAAAGCGCGCACGGTCGGCGGTGCTGCGCAGGTCGATCAGGGCCGCCACCACGTACACGCGGTGCGGCACGAGGGCGTGCAGCTCCCGGATGGTGTTGATGACGGTGGCGCCGGTGCTGAACTCGTCGTCCACCAGCACCACCGGGCCGTCTCCGTCCAGCCATGCCGGGTCCGTGGGCACCATTGCATGCGAGGTGGCATGCGAGTGGCCCTCCTCAAATCCGGCCACGGGGTCAACCCCGGGGGTCGCGTGCCGGGTGGAGTGGATGTACCAGGCGCCCAGGGCGTTGGCGACCAGCCGGCCCAGGCCCGTGGCGGTTTCGGCATAGCCAACCACGACGGCGTCCGGCACCTTGGCCGCCAAACCCTCCAACGCATCGGCGAGCAGAGATGCGGCGGCGTCCCGGCGGCCGGGCTCCGCCCTCAGGGCGGCGCTGAGCGCGGCAGCCGCCCTGGTGAGAGCAGCGGCAGGCGGGCCGGGGTGCCCGAGGCCGTGTCCGGCGTCGTGCGCGAAAACTTCATGGGAGACAAAGGCGCCCAACAGCTCCCCGGCGGCCATGACCAGGGCCGGCTCGGTGGGCACATGCTTGGCCAGGACCGTGGAGACCAGCAGGTGGGCGCGCTTGGGGTTGCGGCGCAGGGCCAAGCCCACAAGGTCCTCCACCGGAACGGCGCTGGCAGGGTCGCTGTGGATGGCAACGCCCAACTCCCGGGCCACAAACTCGCCGCGCCAGGGCGCGCTCATGCCATGCCCACTTCAAGGAGGTCCACGAAGGTGACGCCGGCGGCGGCGACACCAAAGGCGTCGGCCCGCAGCAGGGTGCGGCGGGCCCAGGCCTGGTGCGGCTTCATCTCGTTCATCTTGTTGCCGTAGGGCGAGGCCGCGGCGCCGCCGTTGACGTTGCCGGCGATGGCAAGGGCGTCGAGGTATTCCTCGTGGCTGATGACGCTCATGGCGTGGACCAGGTTCACGTGGGTGGGGTGGATGACGGTTTTGCCGAGCAGACCGTTGGCCAAATCCAGCTCAATCTCGCGGATCAGGGTGTCAAGGTTGGCGGTCATGATGCGCCGGCGCAGCTCCTTCTCCTGTGGGCCCGCAAAGGGTGTGGCGCGCAGCTGCGGGCGCAGCACCCGCTCCGTGGCGGCGTAGTGCTCCCAGACCGGGCCGGAGATCACGAAGCCGCCGTCGGGGCGGCCCAGCACGTTGACGATGTCGCCGATGACGTTGGCAACGACGAAGACGTCGTAGATGCTCAGGTCGCGGGAACGGCGCAGGCCAAAGGTGCTGGACATGTCCGTGGCGCCGATGCGCACCGAGAGGATGTCCTCGCGGTTGGCATCCAGCAGCGTGTAGATGTTGGTCAGGGCGGCGGCGCGGGTCTCCAGGTGGATGACGGCGGGGGATTCCAGGATGGGCATGATCCGCAGCCTGTGGCGGCCGCCGCTGCCGTCCAGGCCCAGCTCCGCCTGGACCGTGTGCAGGGCATCGAGGAAGGATGCGGCGGTGCCGGATTCGTTGTCGAACTTGGGGATGACGAAACCGGTCAGCATCCCGGTCGCAGCGCCGGCGCGGCGGGCCACGGAGAGCAGCTGCTCCGGTGTGCGGACCCTGACAAACAACAGCGGCAGGGGCTCGGAAACGTCTGCGAGCCCGCCGAGGGCGGCCACCACGTTGTCCTCGGCCGCCGCCACATCGGCGTCGGGAATGGAGTCCTCAAGGCACAGCACCATGGACACGGCACCCAGGTCCCGCTGCCGGAGGACGTCCTTGACCAGCTGCGGCCGGTTGGCCGGTGTGTACAAGGTTCCGCCCAGGGCCACGGCCAGCAGCTCAGGGGCGCTGTGGGCCGACAATGCCACCGGAAGCCGGTGGAAGAGTGCGTTGTTCTGGGCTGTGGTCAGGGAACGGAAATGTCGCATTGGCCCTTTCAGGATTGGCCGGTGTGGAATTGGCATGCCCAAGCCTGCGGGCGGGTTCTCGCGGGAAGGCGGATTAGCGCCCGTAGGAGGACACCGGGGCGCTGTGCGTCATGGAAAAATCAAACTCCTGCCAGACCTGCACGTCCGGCCAGCTGTGCGGAACTGGTTCGGCCCGCAACTCCAGCACGTTGCCCACCCGGTGCACCAGCAGCACCATCTGTGTGCCGTCGGCGGCCGGCGGCAGCGCCACGGTCTGCCCGGAAAACAGCCGGACGCCCATGGCGGAGCTGCTGCGGTTGATGAAGATGGCACGCCGCAGCGAGCGCACATGGCGCAGGGTGATGAGTGCGTCGCGGCCGTGGTAGCCCACCAGCGGCCGGTTGCCGGCCGTCATCACGGCGGTGCCGGCCTTGTGCCCGTCCACTGTCTGCCCGCCGGTCACCCGCCGCACGCTTTCCCACGCCACGGCGGTGCTGCCGGAAACAACCAGCGAACCCACCGACGACTGCATCGGGCTCAGCCGCAGCAGCCTGTCCGTCAAGTTCAGCTCGTAGACGTCCGCTATGCCGGGCGCCGGGAACAGCAGGCTGACCTCGTGGTCCTCTCGCTGGGACTTTTCGCGCAGCTGGGCCAGTTTCCTGGCCCGTCCGCTAAGGGGCGACGCCGGGGCCGCACCTCCCAGCACCAGGCCGGCGGAGGGCTGTGCGGCGGCCGGGGCGCTCTGGGTCGCCTGGGGTGCCTGGGGCGCCTGGGTTGTCTGCGGAGCCGGAGCCGGAGCCGGCGCGGATGTCGTGGTGCGGCCCAGGCTCAGCGAGGCACCCTGCGGTGCTGCCGCAGCTGCGGAGTTTGCTGGGCGTCCCAGTTCCAAGGACGCTGGTGCTGCAGCCGGGGTGTGTCCCAGGCTCAAGGACGCCGGAGCCGCCGGGGGAGTTGTGGATTCTGGGGCGGAAGTGTGGCCCAGGCTCAGTGATGTGCCCTGCTGTGCTGCCGCGGGTGCGGCGGTAGGAGCAGCAGGTGCCTGGCCGGGGCGGATCCGGCGGCGCAGCCAGGTAATGTCCGGGCGCGGGGTGGTTGGAACGCTCATGCCGCGGCCCTACAGTGCAATTCCGAAGTCCTTGGCCACTCCGGCCAAGCCTGTGCTGTAGCCCTGTCCCAGGGCGCGGAACTTCCAGTCGTCACGGTGCCGGTACAGCTCGCCAAAAATCATGGCCGTCACGGACTCCAGGTGGTCCATGCCCAAATTGAAGCGGACCAACTCACGGTTCTCCGCTGTGGCCACGCGGATGTGTGCGCTGCGCACGGAGCCGAAGGTACCCTGGCCGCGGAATTCGGGGTCGACATAGGCCAGGAAGATGATTTTGGTGATCTCCGCCGGAACAAGGCCCAGCTGGACGTCGATCTGTTCCTGGTCGCCGTCGCCCACAAACGTCATCGAGGCGTCGGCGCTGACCAGCTGGTTGAAAAACACCAGGTGGTCGTTGGAGACGGCCTCGCCGCTGGCGTCGCACATGAGTGCGAACGGGACCAGCTCGGCCTGCGGACCGTTGCTGGGGATGCTGTCCCAGCCCATGCCGACCACCACGTGGTCCAGGCCGGGATTCTCAGCGGTCAGGGCCGCATTGGCCCCCGCCACTAGTGTTGCCAAGGTTGGCCCTCCAAACGCAATGGGTCCCTTTCAGATGCTGGTTGGTGCAGTTGCAGGGCTTCGTCCTGGGCAGAGAACTTGTCCGCCAGGAAACGCCCGTGCGTGGAGAGTTCCTCCACGGCTCCGATGCGGATCTGGTTCAACAGGTCCGCCAAGGTTTGTTCAAGGGTGGCCAGCTGTTCCGCGAACATGAACGTGGCAGATGACTCTTCGTCGTGGTGTGCCGGCGGCAGGGCCAGGTACGCCTGCAGCGGGGCCGGCACATAGCTGCAGATCATGGCGTTGAGCAGCACCCGCTGTTCCGTGGAACAGCCGCGGACGCTGATGTCCTGCACGGCGTCCCGCATGAGGTCGCCCAGCTGGCGCAGCTGGGAGGTCAGCAGCGGCGGCAGGGCGCTGCCGGAGCGGCGCACCGCCGCCCGCAGGCTGTCCACTGCCGCGCCCATCTGGGCGATCTCTTCCGCGACGGGGTCCACAGCGGGCTGCTGCGGCACCGCCGGTGCCGCACTTGCGCCAAACCTGCCCCCCACAAAACGGCCAATCATTGCACTTACCCTGGTTTCGTCGTCGAACTTTTCATTTTACCCGCGCAGGCTCCGGCCTGCCTGGGATTACTCGCGCTCGGACTGGCGTGAGCGCTCCAGGTACGGCTTGGCCTTGGCCAGCCCGTCTTCCAGCGCCAGCACGGTGCCTTCCATGTTCTTCGCCGCGGTGGAGCGGAAGGTGTCGATCGCGTCCATGGTCTGGAAGACGTTGTCGAAGGCCTTCTGCAGCGTGTCCACGCTGACGCCGGAGCTGGCGGCCTGCTGGTGGATGCGCACCGTCTGGTCCTTGAGCATTTCCGAGGTCTTCAGGATCATGTTGTTCGTGGTGGTGTTGATGGCGTCGATCTGGTCCAGCACCATCTTCTGGTTGGCCAGTGCCTGGGCCACGATGACGGCCGTGCGCAGCGCCGAAATGGTGGTGGTGCGGGCCCGGTCCACGCCCTTGATGAGTTCAAGGTTGTTCTTGCGGATCAGGTCCATGGCCAGGTATCCCTGCACCGAGACGGCAAGCTGGGTCAGGATGTCTTGGTGGCGCTGACGGATCGGGAAAAGGACGTCCGCTTCCAGCTTCTGGGCCTGCTCGATCTGGCCGGAAGCGCGGGTTGCGTCGATCTTCTCAACGCAAGCGTCGTCGAGTGCCTTGGCGAATACGGCGTACTCACTCAGGCTCTGCATGGTTTCCCACAGCTTGACCTTTTCGCCCGCCAGGGAGGCATTGTCCTTGAGCAGTTCGTCCTGGCCGGCCATGAGCGACTTGATGATGGCATCGAGCTGGGTCTGGGCGGACTCGTACTTCTGGAAGTAGCGGGCCAGCTTGTTGCCGCCCGGGATGAAGCCCAGGATCTTGCGGCCCATGCCAAGGTCGGCGTTGTTGGGGGTGAGGTCCTCAACAGTGGTGCGCAGGTCGTTCAGCGTGCCGGCCACATGGGCCTGGGCGCTGTTGCCGGAGCGCTTGGCGCCAGCAATGGAGGTGGTGGAGCGTTCCAGCATGCGGCTGGAGGCGTCCGAGGACGTGGTCATCTCCTGCCCGGCCAGCTTGGAGATGCCGTCCACCTTGCTGGTGAACTCGGGGCTGCGGGCGTCGAAGGTGGCGATCTCCGCGATGAATTCCTTGGCCTGGCGGCTGATCTCCGTCTGGCGTTCCATGGGAACGGGCACCATGCCCGGTGCTTCCTCCGCCTTGACGATGTCAGGCGCGTCGGGGGCCTGGAGGACGAGGGACGTTTCTGCTGCGGTGGGCGGGGTCAACGGTGAAGACATGGTGGCTCCAAGATTTCTATCGGTTGGATGGACGGGAAGTGAAGGTGGTCCCACGAGTCCGGGGCACGGCTTCATCCGCGGCTGCGGCTGGAACCGGGAGGACCTTGGGATCAGCCCAGCTGGACGCCAAAATCGGTGACGACCCCGGCCAGGCCCGAGGCGTAGCCCTGGCCCAAAGCCTTGAACTTCCATTCTGCGCCGTTGCGGTAGATTTCCGCGAACAGCATGGAGGTCTCCGGCGCGGCGTCTTCACTCAGGTCAAAGCGGACGATTTCCTGGTCATTGACTTGGTTGACCACGCGGCAGTAGGCGCCGCGGACCTGGCCGAAGTTCTGGCGGCGGGCGTCGGCCTGGTCGATCGAGACCACGATGACCACGCGTTCCACATCGGCAGCGACCAGGGACAGATCGATGAGGATCTGCTCGTCGTCGCCGGCACCTTCGCCTGAACGGTTGTCGCCCAGGTGGGTGACGGAACCGTCCTTCGCGGAGGGCTGGTTGTAGAAGATGAAGTCGTCGCTGGAACGGACCTTGCCGTTGGCGGCAACCAGGAGTGCCGAAGCATCCAGGTCGAAGGCCTCACCGGTGGTGGTGCGCGGGTCCCAGCCCAATCCCACAAGCGCCTTCTGCAGGCCGGGGTCGGTCTTGGTCAAAGAGAGGTTGTTGCCTTTTGCAAGTGTCAATCCAGCCATGATTTCTTGTCCTTACAGTGTGGGGATCGGGTGGGTGTGCGGCACGGGCCGCACACCCGTGGGAGGTGCCGGGATGCGTTCCTGCTAGTCCAGCACGATGCCGTAGTCGGTGGCAATGCCGTACAGGCCACTGGCGTAGCCCTGGCCAACTGCACGGAACTTCCACTCCGCGCCGTGGCGGTAAATCTCGGCAAACACCATGGTGGTCTCCGATGCCGCATCCTCGGAGAGGTCGTAGCGGACGACTTCCTGGTCCGTTTCCTGGTTCACCACGCGGCAAAACGCATCGCGGACCTGGCCGAAGTTCTGGCGGCGGGCGTCGGCCTGGTCGATCGAGACCACGATGACAATCCGCTCGATGTCGGCGGAAACGGTGGTGAGGTTGATGAGGATCTGTTCGTCGTCGCCGTCGCCTTCACCCGTACGGTTGTCGCCCTGGTGGACAACCGAGCCGTCCTTGGAGGACAGCTGGTTGTAGAAGATGAAGTCGTCGTTGTTTCGCACCTTGCCGGTGGCCGTGACCAGGATGGCCGAGGCATCCAGGTCGAACTGGTCGCCGCTGGTGGTGCGGGGGTCCCAGCCGAGGCCGATCATGGCCATTTGCAGGCCCGGGTCTGCCTTGGTCAGGGAAAGGTTGCTGCCCTTGGACAGTGTCAAAGATGCCATGAAAACTAAACTCCTATATGTACGAAGCGAGCCAAATGCTGAATCTCAAGTGCAAAGCCAAGCGGTGGGGCAGAACTCTTAGCCCAAACGCTACAGCGCCAAACGCTAAAGGGCGCTGGCTGCCGGCTGGATCAAGTCCATTGCGGTGCGTCCGTTGGCGCGGTCGCCAATGGCGGTGAACTTCCAGCCTGCGCCTTCGCGGGACACCTTGGCCATGATCATGGCGGTGTGCGTGCCGGAATCGGTCAGCTGGAAGCGGGCAACTTCGGGGGACCCGGGGGTTGAGTCGTCAACGAGGCGGCAGAACGCGTTCTCAATGAGGTCGAAGGTCTGGCGGCTGTAGCTGCTGATCACGAACACAATCTGCTGCACGGCCGGGGAGACGGTGGGCAGGTTGACCATGATGGTCTCGTCGTCGCCGTCGCCCTCGCCTGTCAGGTTGTCGCCCGTGTGGCGGGTCGAGCCGTCCTTGCTCTGGAGCTGGTTGAAGAACACCGTGTCTACAGCCTTGCCGCTGGCATCGAAGAAGATGGCCGAGGCGTCAAGGTCGATCTCGGCGGCCTTCTTCATGCCGCCGAAGAGGCCGCGCTTGACAGGGGCGGCGGAGTCCCAGCCGAGGCCCATCCGCACCTGGGTGAGGGCAGCGCCGTCGTTCTTCTTCAGTGAAAGGGCCTGGCCCTTTTGCAAACTAAGTCCCATAACGTGTAGCTCCTTTTATCTTTGGTGTGGATGGCGGCGCCAGCAGCTAGCCGACCAGCTGGTCTTCCCTGGCTGAGGCCGCCGTGCGCTTGTTGCGGACGATGGAGGACAGGAATGAGGCGCCGATGACGACCACGCCGATCAAGCCTGTGATGACTTCGCTGACCTCGATGCTGATGGTCAGCAGGAGGATGATCGCCAGTGCGCCAATGGCCCAGTGGGCGCCGTGGTCGAGGTATTCGTAGTCGTCCAGGGTACCCTCGCGGACCAGGAAGACTGTCAGGGATCGGACGAAGATGGCACCGATCAGGCCGAGGCCCAAGGCGATGATGATGGGGTCGGAGGTGATTGCAAAGGCGCCGATGACGCCGTCAAACGAGAAGGAAGCGTCGATGACCTCGAGGTAAAGGAACAGCATGAACGCGGCCTTGCCCACGGCCTTGCCGACGCCCTTGTTGTTCTTCTTGGCGGCGGCCGCTGCGAGTTCTTCCTCTTCGTCGGCCTCGACGTGGAAGAGGTCGCCCAGGCCGTTGACCAGCAGGTAGGTGACCATGCCCAGGATGCCGGCGATGAGAACATCGACTTCCTTTCCGGGGCGCACCATGGCGGCCGAGGCCACCAGGATCACCAAGGCGATGGCCATGGAGGCCCCGTGCAGGCGCCCGACAACGGCAAGGGGCTTCTCCAGCCAGGTCAGCCAGTGCAGCTCACGTTCTTCAAACATGAACTCCAGGAACAGCATGAGCAGGAAGACACCACCAAACGCGGCAATCTGCGGGTGGGCGTCATGCAGCAGGTAGGCGTACGATCCCGGGTCCTCGATGCTGCCCTTTTCCAGTGCGAGCTGGACGGCCTCAATGGGGTTGAGGTTGGCGGTGACGCCCACAATCAGCAGGGGGAAGGCGATGCGCATGCCGACGACGGCGATCAGGATTCCCACGGTGAGGAAGATTTTCTGCCAGAAGGCGCTCATCTTTTCCAGGATGCGGGCGTTCACCACGGCGTTGTCAAAGCTCAGGCTGACTTCCAGGACGCCAAGGATGGCGCACAGAATCAGGGCTTCAACGCCGCCATAGAAGAAAGCAACAACAAGCGCGACGGCGGTGATCCCGAAGGACCAGCCAAAAGTTTTCATGAACACGCTCTGACAAGCTCCTCAGTCGGCCCCTGGGCTTCGCTGCCAGAGGCCAGTGGTTTGATGCAGCCCCGGCAACCCGCAGCCCGGGGCCTCACTGGATCCCCAAATTCCAATTATCTCCATTCACGATACATACTCCTAATGGTTGGGGCACAAAATAAGTTCCCCGTTCACTCAAAGCGTTGCACCCGGGACTGACATTTTGTTTGGTGCCGGACACCGCGGGGGCTTCTGGCCAACTGTGCGCAGTCGGCGCCGGCGAAGCCGACGGCTCCCGAATTAGTGGGCGCTTGATGTGTCTGCGGCGGGAAAAGGTGACTTGCGTCATATGGTGGATGAAAGGTGCGCGCGAAAAATCGTGCAGCTTTCAGCTACCTTGCAGACCCTGTTGGGCGCGCAAGCATTGAATGGGGGCCTGAGACATGACTGCAGACGTTCTGGACGCCAAGGGGCAAAAGAGGTTCCAGGTATTGCTGGAATGGTCCCGCCATGCGGCTGCGGCGGGGCACAAGGTCCCTGACGAGGCGACGTTGGAAATGATTGCACGCACCAAGGTGGTCGTGGCGGAGGGGCCCGGCGGGGAGGTGGCGGCACGCTGGGAGGAAACCGTGGTCTGGCTGCTCCAGCAGACGGCCTTCGGTGTCAACGCACCCCATTTGCAGCTGCCGGACGAGCTGAGTGCCCCGGCCGCCGAAATGCTGGACGGGACTCCGGCCGAGGTGCCGGTGCCGGTACCCGAACCTGCCGCGGAAGCACCCGCCGACCTGCCGGCCCCGGAGCCTGTCGTGGCCGCTGTTGAGGAGCCCAAGGCCAAGGCTTCGCCGCCGCCAACCTCGCGCCTGCCCAAGTGGGAACTGGCCGCCATCGAGCAGGTGCGTGAGTCCATTGAAAGGTACATCAAGCCGCTGGAGAACCTGCGCGCCCGCGATGCGAATGAGGGCGATACCCGCATGGTGGTCACCGACATGCTCTGTGAAGGCCTGGACTTTGACAAGTTCAAGGACCTGACAACGGAGTACATGGTCAAGCAGGACTTTGCGGACTACGGCGTTCGGATCGACAAGCAGATGGTGGCCTTTATCGAGGTCAAGCGCATCAGCCAGAAACTCAATGAGCGCCACCTGCGCCAGGTGCTGATGTACGCCGTCAACGAGGGCGTCGAATGGATGGTCCTGACCAATGGGGCCGTGTGGCAGGCCTACCACCTGACCGGAGGGCTTCCGGTGGTGGTGGACATGGCCTTTGAAATTGACCTGCTGGGCCCTGCGACGCTGGCCGAGAAGACGGCAGCCATGTTTCTCCTGCACAAGGAGGCACTGAAGCGCCGCCGGATCGACGAGGTGTGGCGGCACCGCGCCGCCACCGAGCCAGGGGCGCTCCTGGACGTCATGCTGTCAGAGCCCATGCTTGACGAATTGCGCAAGGAAGTGCGGCGCAGGACCGGGATAGCCACCACGGCGCAGGCGCTGAGCGAGGTGATCCGGACGGAAATTGTGGATCCCAAGCTCATCGCCAAGCTGTTCAAGGCGTAGCCTTCCTGCTTCCGGCCCTTCCCCGGGCACCGCCGTAGACTGGCCCCATGACCCACGCATCCGAGCAGATCCTTGCACCCGACGCACTCCTGTCGCTGCCCAAGGCCGAGCTGCACCTGCACATTGAAGGAACCCTGGAACCGGAGCTGATCCTGGAGCTCGCGGCCCGCAACGGCATCACGCTGCCGCACCCCACGCTGGAGGAACTGCGCGAACAGTATGAGTTCACCGACCTGCAGTCCTTCCTCAACCTTTATTACGCCAACATGGCGGTGCTCATCACCGAGGCCGACTTCGCCGCCATGACCCGCGCCTACCTCTCCCGGGCCCGGGAGTCCGGGGTGCGCCATGCGGAGATCATGTTTGACCCCCAGGCGCACGTGGCCCGCGGTGTTGAATTGACGACGGCGGTCAACGGCATTGCGGCTGCGCTTGCTTCCAGCGAGGCTGAGTTTGGGATTTCCACGGTCCTGATTGCGGCCTTCCTGCGTGACGAAACTGAGGAGTCGGCGTTGGAGGTGCTTGAGGCCCTGCTGTCCATGGGGGCGCCCATTGCCGGCATCGGGCTGGACTCCGCAGAGGTGGGCAATCCGCCGTCGAAATTCATCCGGTTGTACAGGCGCGCGGCCGAGGCCGGGCTCCGGCTCACCGCCCATGCCGGCGAGGAAGGGCCGCCCTTCTATGTTGAGGACTCCCTGAACCTTCTGGGGGTGGAGCGCATCGACCACGGCATTAGGGCCGTGGAAGACCGTGTCCTGGTCCAGCGGCTGGTGCGCGAGCAGGTGCCGTTGACGGTGTGTCCGCTGTCGAACGTGCGGCTGCGCGCCGTGGACACGCTGGCCGCGCACCCGCTGCCGCAGATGATCACTGTGGGGTTGAACGTGTGCATCAACTCCGACGACCCCGCCTACTTTGGCGGATACGTGGGCGCGAACTTTGACGCCATGGCCGCAGAATTTGGCTGGGATGCGGCGACAGTGGAGAAGCTGGCCGGAAACTCGATTCGGTCCTCGTTTGCCCCGGCTGCGCGCAAGGACGAGCTTTTGGCCGAGCTTGCGGAATGGAGTGCTTCGCACCGCTGATGGTGCAGCCGGCGTGCGCGTGCTGCCCGGCAGCAGCTACGCGCCGGCCATCAGGTGCCTGGCGGCATCGGCGACGGGGCCGACTTGTTCGACCATGAGGACCGCACCCAAGGCGCACATGATGATTCCGCTTGACAGCGTCACGCCGCGGGCTGCCCCGGGCCGTGAACGCAGGAGCCGCCGCGCACCGGCCGCCACGAGCGTGTAGATGACCGCGGTGGAGAGCACGAAGGACAGGCCCAAAACGGCCGACTGGGCCGGCACCGGCCAGGCCGCGCCGGTGCTGATGAACTGGGGTGTCAGGGCAACGAACAGCAGCAGCCCCTTTGGGTTGATGGCGCTGGTGCCAAAACCCTGCAGCCAGGCTCCCCAAGCGGAGCCCTGCAGTTCCTGTGGTGCCGCCTGATCGGCGGCGGGCACGGAAAGTTCACCCTGTGGCCCCAAATCTGCTGTGCCGGGGGTGGTGAAGCCGGCGCCGCGCCAGGACCTGGTGGTCTTGACGCCCAGCCACAGGAGGTAGGCGGCACCCGCCACTGTCAGCCAGAGCAGCAGCGCCGGCATGGCGGCCATGAGCGCGGCGATGCCTGCCGCCAGCAGGACAGTGTGCAGGATGTAGCCGCTGCACAGCCCGGCGACGGCGGGCACAAAGCTGCGCCGGCCCATGCCGGAAGCGATCGCAAAGGCCCAATCGGGCCCCGGGGTGCACGTCAGGGCGACGGCAACAATGAGGAAGCCGACGATTGCCTGCGGTTCCATGGCTTCTCCTGCCGTTGAATGGTGATGGGGAAAGTTTATGGAATTTCAGCGCAAATGTGTTTGTCTTTTTTACGCTCTTTTAGGGGTTTCACGATAAGGTATTGCTGTGATTGATGCCATTGATAGAGAAATTTTGCGCACCTTGCAGGATGATGGTCGGATGAGTGCCACAGCCCTGGCCGCCGAGGTTGGCTTGACGGTAGCTCCCTGCCACCGCCGGCTGAAGGATTTGGAGGCTTCCGGAGCCATCACGGGATACCGGGCGGTCATCGACCCTGCCGCGGTGGACTTGGGGTTCCAGGCCCTGGTGTTCGTGACCCTGGACCGCGTGGATCGGGCCACTGTTGATGAGTTCGAAGCGAAGGTTGCCGAGAACGTCCACATCACCTCCGCCCAGCGGCTGTTTGGCGACCCCGACTACATCCTCAAGGTTCTGGCCCGCGACCTGGAGGACTACCAGCAGTACTTCGACAATGAGCTGACCAGCCTGCCCGGCGTGCTGCGACTGCGGTCCACGCTGGTCATGAAGAACCTCAAGCCCAAGGCGGGCCTGCCTCTGTAGGCGAGGAACGGCGTCGTGCCTGGCCCGCGGACAAGGGAAAACCCGGCAGCACCGGCCGTCATTGAACCTGTGCCGCCGGGTTGGGGATGGCGCTGCCGGCGCTACTCCCCACAGCCAGACTGGACTCCGTGGGTGGTCTGGCGGGCCAGGGCGCCGCCGTTGCACCAGGCGCTGTTTTCCAGCAGCCAGGTGAAGCTGTCCGTGGACGAGTTCAGGTAGTTTCCGTTGGCGCCAGGGAGGCCGGCATCAACGGAAGGGACGGATCCAGGGGTTCCGAAGCCCCAGGCCGGCTCCGGGATGCCGATGCTGGGCAGCCACACCCAGTTGCCTGCCACTACGGGGGCGGCACAGTCCATGCCGCAGGCGGCCGGGGGCCGGCTGACGTTGAGACAGTCATCGGCCATGGCGGCCGTTGGGACAATGAGGGCCAGGGCTGCGGTTGCGCCAGCCACGGCTAATAATCTCTTGATCATGTTGAACTCCGAGCGTCAGGCCCGGCACGGCTGTGGGGGCCAAGTGCAGTTTTCGAATTGGTACACGCCAAGGCGTTGACGGCGGCAGGAAATGCCGTCCAGAATTCATGCCGTACCCCCAGCTCAGGGTCAGCTTAAGCCCAGCTTTTCGGGGCCGCAATAGCTGGCGGGGAAAGAATGCAGGAAGATCCCGTTACCCCCCCCCGCCAGGGCGTGCCGCGGGTGCGGCCAACCGCGGGTGGTGATCGGATCTTTCGTCGGCATTGTGTGGTCAGTCCACATTCGACGGAATTTGCTCTACAGTGGAGACCATGAAAATTGCGCTCTTCGCCACCTGCATCGTTGACGCCATGTATCCGCGCACGGCACAGGCCACGGTCGCCATCCTGGAACGGCTGGGACACGAGGTTGTGTTCCCCGCCGGTCAGGCCTGCTGCGGCCAGATGCATGTGAATTCGGGCTATTTCAAGGAGGCCCGCACCGTGGTGGCCAACCACGTGGAAGCCTTCGACACCGACGACTACGATGTGGCGGTGGCGCCGTCGGGTTCTTGCGTGGCCAGCGTCAAGCACCAGCACGAACTGGTGGCCCGCCGCTGTGGAGACACAGCGCTGGAAGCCCGTGCCGCCGTCGTCGGTGCCAAAACATATGAGCTTTCCCAGTTGCTGACCGACGTCCTGGGTGTCACGAACGCGGCCGAGCAGCTCGGCTCCCACTTCCCCCACAAGGTCACCTACCACCCCAGCTGCCACGGCATGCGGCTGCTGCGGCTGGAGGACCGCCAGCTGAACCTGCTGGCGAGCGTGGGCGGAATCGAGATGGTGGAGCTGCCCGAGGCGGACCAGTGCTGCGGCTTTGGTGGAACCTTCTCCATGAAGAACGCGGACGTCTCCAGCGCCATGATGGAGGACAAGGCGGCGAACATTTGCGGCACCGGCGCCGAACTGTGTTCCGGCGGAGACGCGAGCTGCCTCATGCACATCGGCGGCGGCCTGTCCCGCCAGGGCAGCGAGGTTGGCACGCTCCACTTCGCCGAGATTCTGGCGAGCACACTGGAAAACCCCGTCACCGTCACCGGTGAAGTCAAGTTGGCAGGGAGCAAGCGATGAGCAGCAACACTTTTCTTGGCATGCCGTCACTGCCGGTGTTTGGGCACGGCAACCTCAACGCCACCGAGGCGTTCCCGAAGGCGGCGCACCGCGAGCTTGGCAACGAGCAACTGCGTGCCAACCTGGGCCACGCCACCCACACGATCCGCGACAAGCGCCTGAAAGTTGTGGCCGAGCTGCCCGACTGGGAAGACATGCGCAACGCCGGCGCCGCCATCAAGGACGCCACCATGGCCAACCTGCCGGCCCTGCTGGAGCAGTTCGAGGAGAACTTCACCGCCCGCGGCGGCATCATCCACTGGGCCCGGGACGCCCAGGAGGCCAACGAAATTGTCACGGCGCTGATCCGTGAGACCGGCGAGACCGAGGTGGTCAAGGTCAAGTCCATGGCCACCCAGGAAATCGGCCTCAACGAGTACCTCGAAGAGCAGGGCATAGCCGCCTACGAAACCGACCTTGCCGAGTTGATCGTCCAACTCGACCACGACAAGCCCAGCCACATCCTGGTACCGGCCATCCACAAGAACCGCAGCCAGGTCCGTGACATCTTCCTGCGCGAGATGCCCGTCGTCGACCCCCTCCTGACCGACGAGCCCGCCAAACTGGCCGAAGCGGCCCGCAGGCACCTGCGCAAGAAGTTCCTCTCCGCCAAGGTTGCCGTCTCCGGCGCCAACTTCGGCCTGGCCGACACCGGAACCCTCACCGTGGTGGAATCCGAGGGCAACGGCCGCATGTGCCTGACCCTGCCGGAAACCCTCATCACCGTCATGGGCATCGAGAAGCTCCTGCCCACGTGGGAGGACCTGGAAGTCTTCATGCAGCTGCTCCCGCGCTCCTCCACCGGGGAGCGGATGAACCCGTACACCTCCCTGTGGACCGGCGTCACCCCCGGCGACGGCCCACAGAACGTGCACCTGGTCATGCTGGACAACGGCCGCACCGCCGCGCTCGCCGACGAAATGGGCCGGACCGCCCTGAACTGCATCCGCTGCTCGGCCTGCATGAACGTCTGCCCCGTGTACGAACGCACCGGCGGCCACGCCTACGGCTCCACCTACCCGGGACCCATCGGCGCCATCCTCTCACCGCTGCTGACCGGCATCAAGAGCGAGGAAAACAACTCCCTGCCCTACGCCTCCTCCCTGTGCGGCGCCTGCTTTGACGCCTGCCCGGTAAAGATCAACATTCCGGAAATCCTGGTCCACCTGCGCGGCGAAGATGTCGATTCCAAGCGCGCCAAGGTCAAGGTCCCCACCCAGATGGACCTCATGATGAAGGGCGCCGAATGGGCGTTTTCCGGCGGCGCCAAGCTGAACCTGCTGGAAAGGGGCCTGCCGCTGGGCAAGCTGGCCGCTGGGCGCGACAAGGTCATCAAAAAGCTCCCGGGCATCGCCGGCGGCTGGACACAAAGCCGCGACATCCCTGCCCCTCCCAGCCAGTCGTTCCGCCAATGGTGGGCCAAGGAACACAAGCCGGGGGCCGCCGTCGTGCCTGGCAACACCGCAGAAGACGCCGGAAACGGCAGCGAAGGGGAGCAGCCATGAGCGCCCGCGAGGACATCATGAACCGCATCAAGTCCGCCCTGAGGGATGCGCCCGCCACGCCCGTGGTGCCGCGCGAGTACCGCCGGACCTCGGACATGACCGCGGCGCAGCGCCTTGAGCAGCTCGTCGACCGGTTGGTGGACTACAAGGCGAATGTGTTCCTCACGCCCGCCGGGGAGGCGCCCGCCCGGCTGGCCGAGCTGCTCGCCGGGTCCGCCTCGATTGTGGTGCCGCATGGACTGCCGGAGTCCTGGATTTCCGGCCTGGAGAACGACGGCGGGACGCCGGCCGTGCATGTCGACTCACCGGAGCACCGCCTCACCACGGCAGAGCTCGACGCGGTTGACGCTGTGGTCACGGCGGCCGCCGTCGCCGTGTCCGAAACCGGCACCATCATGCTCGACGGCGGTGACGACCAGGGGCGGCGCATCATCTCGCTGGTTCCCGACCGCCACATTTGTTTCCTGAACGTTGACCAAATTGTGGAGGTGCTGCCCGAGGCCATTGCGCGTCTGGAGGCAAGCCGCCCGCAGACCTGGATCAGCGGCCCCAGCGCCACGAGCGACATCGAGCTGGAACGCGTGGAGGGTGTGCACGGCCCCCGGACACTGGACGTTGTCATTCTGACGTAGCCGGCCCGCCGCGGGTTGCGCGCCAATTTCCGGCTGGCGGGTTCCCAGGATCGGCATGCGGTGGCAGCATGGCCGGTATGGAATCTTCGGAGCTGCTGGTGGATGCGTTTGGCCGGATCGATGGAATTGTCTCCGGCGTGCTGGACGGGTTGACGCCTGGCAAGGCGAACTGGCGCCCCGGCGGCACGGGCAACTCGATCACGTGGCTGCTGTGGCACCTGAACCGCGCGCAGGACGAGCAGATCGCTGACGTCGCGGGGCATGGGTCCGTGTGGACCGGAGGCGGGTACGCTGCGAAGTTCGGCTTTGCACTGGACCCGTCGGACCACGGCTACGGTCACACTTCGGCCCAAGTAGATGCGGTCCGGGTGGAATCGTTTGGCCTCCTTCGCGAGTACCACGATGCCGTATTGGCGCAGAGCCTGGGGTACGTGCAAGGGCTCGCCGCCGCGGACCTGGACCGGATAGTCGACCGCCGATGGAATCCGCCCGTCACGCTGGGTGTGCGCCTGGTCAGCATCGTGGATGACTGCGTGCAACACGGCGGCCAGGCCGCGTATGTCAAGGGGCTGCCGCAAGCCGGTTGAGCCTGCACCACACGCCGGTAGCTGATAGAGCGTTGCGGAATAGTGGCGTTTATGTGGTGCCGCGTTGTGCGGTGGGGTCGGGACGGAGGCATATTCGGCGGTTCCGGCAACATTCAGCGCTTCGTGCGGCGAGCACCGGAAATATGGTGAATTCTTGCGCCTTTTTCCTCATTGCTCGCGGATATCAACGTTGCCCACGTCTGTGGTGCACGGGTCAATACGCGGCAGCACTTACATATATCCCGTGGCCGTCCTAGACTGGCAGCAACCCCGTTCGCCACCTCCCACCGAGTGCATCGACTGCTGCGCCGGAGGGCCTTGTTGTCGTCTGCCGGGGCCGATTTCTTGTTGCATTAGGAGGCGCCAACGGGTGCCCCCTGAACTAACCAGGAAGGGACACAATTCCATGTCGGGAAACAAAGCCGTTGCCTACAAGGGACCGGGAGTCGTTGAGGTCATCGACATCGACTACCCCACGTTTGAACTCAAGGACGGACCGGGTGTCAACCCGGCCAATGTGGGGAGAAAGGTTCCCCACGGCGTCATCCTGCGCACCGTCGCCACCAACATCTGCGGATCCGACCAGCACATGGTCCGGGGGCGCACCACCGCCCCGTCGGACCTGGTCCTTGGCCATGAAATCACCGGGGAGGTGGTGGAAGTCGGCCCGGATGTTGAATTCATCAAGGTGGGGGATATCTGTTCCGTCCCCTTCAACATCGCCTGCGGCCGCTGCCGCAACTGCAAGGAACGCAAGACCGGCATCTGCCTCAACGTCAACCCCGACCGCCCGGGCAGCGCTTACGGATACGTGGACATGGGCGGCTGGGTGGGCGGGCAGGCTGAGTATGTGCTCGTGCCGTACGCGGACTGGAACCTGCTGAAGTTTCCGGACCGGGACCAGGCCCTGGAGAAGATCATGGACCTGACCATGCTCTCCGACATTTTCCCCACCGGTTTCCACGGTGCCGTCACGGCCGGGGTCGGAGTGGGGTCCACCGTCTACATTGCCGGTGCCGGACCCGTCGGCCTCGCCGCTGCAACGTCGGCACACTTGCTGGGTGCCGCTGCCGTCATTGTCGCTGACATGAACGAGGGCCGCCTCGCGCAGGCACGGTCCTTCGGCTGCGAGACCGTGGACCTGACCAAGGGCGCACCTGCGGAGCAGATCGAGCAGATCCTCGGCGTGCCCGAGGTCGACTGTGCCGTGGATGCCGTTGGCTTCGAGGCCAAGGGCCACGGTTCCGGAGCGGGTGAGGCGCCGGCAACGGTGCTGAACGACCTTATGGACATCACAGCGGCCGGCGGTTCGCTCGGCATCCCGGGCCTCTATGTGACGGGCGATCCGGGCGGCATTGACGCGGCCGCACAGAAGGGCGCCCTCAGCCTGAGCCTGGGCACCGGCTGGGCGAAATCCCTGGCGTTCACCACGGGACAGTGCCCCGTCATGAAGTACAACCGCGGCCTGATGATGGCGATCCTGCACAACAAGGTCTCCATCGCCAAGAACGTGAATGCAAAGGCCATTTCACTCACCGATGCGCCGCGCGGCTATGCCGAGTTCGACGCCGGTGCCGCCACCAAATACGTCCTCAACCCGAACGGGTACCTGAACTAGGCAGGGCACAAGCACGGCGCGGGGCCGCCGTCGGGAATCAACGCCTGTCAAAAGGCCGCAATTCCCGACGGCGGCCCTTGCGCCTTCCTGTGTCGAACGGCCCAGGCTATTTTTCCCAGGGCGCCTTGAAGGGGAAATACTCTTCCAGGAATCCGGTCACAAGTTCACGCCGCACCTCCGCCGGGGCGTCGCCGAAGCTGCCGTCGTTGAGGCAGAGGAAGTCCGACTTCCGCTCCTTCAGGATGCGCGGCAGCTCGCCCAGCCCTGCCATGTTGGCCGTGTCAACATAGATGCCGGTGCCGTCATGGTGCATGACGGCACGCCCCGTCAGCATGGCGTAGTAGTGGTACAGCGAGTTTGTCACCGAAATATTGCCTGCGGCCCGGAAGGTGCTGGCGGCGGTGGCTGCGAATTCACCGGGGAACTGGTGCTCCAGTTCCGCCATGACCGATCGCCGCAGCGGGGCGGCACTGTGTTCCAGATGGTGTGTTGTGAATGCGCCGAAGCGGTCCCACAACAGCTGGCGGTTGACCCTCGCGGAGTTCTCAAATCCGCTGCGTTCAACGTCGCTTTCGCCCAGTCCGATCCGGTTGGGGGAGAGCATGAAGCGGGTGATGCCGCCGGGCGTGAAGAACAGGTCCGGCGAAAGGGGCCGGCCAAAAAACATGTCGTCATTGGAATACAGGAAGTGTTCGGCCAGGCCCTCAATATGGTGCAGCTGGGACTCCACAGCCATGGAATTGTGCGTGGGCAGCACCGACGGGTCGGCAAAGTGTTCGCTGCTGCGGACGAGCGTGACCTTGGGGTGGTCGGCCAGCCACGCCGGGGCGGGGGAGTCCGTGGCAATGAAGATGCGCCGGACCCATGGCGCGAAGAGGTGCACCGAGCGGAGCGCGTATTTCAGTTCGTCCACCTGCCGGAAGCGTGATTCATGGCTGTCACCCTCGCCCAGCACGGCATCCGCTTCCAGCTCCTGGCGGGCCTGCCGGTAGGCGGGCGCACTGCCGTCCACCCACGAGAACACCATGTCAATGTCGAATCGGACGTCGAACACGTGGTCGATGAACATGTTCTCAATGGTCGGCCAGGACATGCCATGGCGCTCGACCGTGCTGCGTCGGCCATCGCGCGGGTCAATGCTGCGCCGGGTCAGTGAGTTCTCCAGCGGCAGGTCGATCCGGTGTTCCGAGAAGGCCCAGAATTCCAGCTGCACCGCCCAGGCGGCCCCGTAGTACAGGCCTCCCGCAGGCTCCACGCGGGGCCGGAATACCCGGACGATCCGGGTGGCGGGATCCCGCGACAGCGATCCGTCCGCCAACAGCACGGTTGATTTTCCCGTGTCCACGCTGCGTGCATAAAACGGTTCGTCCGCAAACGCCCCGGCCAGTGCCTGTGCAGCCCTGGCGCGGAGGGAGGAGTCGATGGCCAGCACCGGGCGTTCATCGTTGCCGCGCACCAAAAGGTAATCAAGGCCGTGTGCATCAAGTACGCCGCGCACCGCCAGGAGGTCCGCGACCATGGCCTGCTGCGGTGTCAGCCCGCCCGTGTTATCCATGGCCAGGCGCCCGCGGTGCACGAGCACGTCGGTGCGGGCCTGCAGGATCACGTCGGCGCGTGAAGGGACGGTTGATGGATGGTTGCTGCCGGGTGGCATGGACAAGGCGGATCTCCTGAATGCCGGAGTGGGGTGGCCTGTCCGAGCCTACCGCGTCGGCACCTGGCCCAGTCGGAACACGTTGTCCGGGTCAAAGTGCCGGGCCAGGGCGGTCAGCCGGTCCAGCACGGGGGCGGTGTAGCTGGCGGCAAAACCTCCAGCGCCGCTGCCCGCGGAGAAGTTTGGCAGCGTGCCGTCATATGCCCACGCTGACATATGCTGCTGCAGTGCCGCGGATTCGGCTGCCATGGCGGGCAGCTCCGGCGGGGCGGCCACCCCAACCGTGTAGAGCCCGTATCCGGCCTGGCGGTGGCAGAGGGCGCTGGGCACCTCGGGTTCCTCCGCCAGCGCCCCGCCGAATTGGCGGATCTCCACCGTTAGCTGCCGTGAGCCGCTGTCCGGTCCGGCCGCGTCCAGCAGCGCGTCGGCCGCCCCGGCCGTGAAGTCCGCCAGCAGCATTGACCCTTCGGAGGCGGGCAGGGCATCCTCGGGGTCGGAGTGGACCAGCCCAATCATCGATGAGGGCATGGGGCCCACCATGTCCATGAGCGGCACCCCGGCCGAGCGCATTGGCGCAAGCCAGGTGGCGCCGTCGTCCGGGTTTCCGGTGTAAACATAACGGACGGAAACGGTGAACTTTCCGGCGAGGGGTTCCGGCACCCCTGGCATGGGCGGCAGATGCATGACTGCCACGGAGGTGGTGGCCTCGGGCGGCAGCGTGGGGCACCATTGCGCCCAGGTGCGCAGCACGGCCGGGATGTCGGCGGCATCGAAGAAGAGTGCGCCGGCGTAGATGTGCGGGAGCGCCAGCAGCTCGAATTCCATGCTGGTGATGATGCCCAGGGAGCCCTTTCCGCCGCGCAGGCCCCAGAAGAGCTCGGGTTCGGTGGTGGCGGTGGCGTGGTGGAGCACACCGTCGCCGGTCACGACGTCCAGGGAGCGGACCCGGTCGGATGCGGCGCCAAAAGTCCGGGCCATGGGGCCGACCCCGCCGCCGCTGGTGTAGCCGGCAACGCTGACGCCCGGCGCCGAGCCGCACAGGCCGATGAGGCCGTGGTCGTGGCAGGAGCCAAGCACGGTTTTCCAGGTGACGCCGGCACCCGTCGTGGCCGTGCGGGCATCAGCGTCGATGGTGCAGGAGTCGAGGGAGCGGGTGTGCACCAGGAGCGCCCCGTCCATGGAACTGGCGACGCCGTGACCGGTGGCTTGGACTGCCACCGGCATCCCGTTGGCGGCCGCAAAGCCGACCGCCTCCGTCACGTCTTGCGCGCCGGCGGCTTCCACCACCGCCGCGGGGCTGGTGGCGACCGCCGTATTCCAGGGCGTGGCAAGTTCGTCGTAGCCGGGGCTGCCGTGTTCAAAGAGCTTCCCGGCCAATTTGCGGCGCAGCGCCCCAAATGAGGGAGCAGGGGTGTCGGTCTGGGTTTCCATGGTGTCCTCCGCGGGAGAAGTGCTGTGTGAAAGACCCCCAGCCTTCCACCAAGCGTGCCACCGGGCGGGCGCCGTGGCTAGGTCCCCGCGATAGATATTTCCCCCGGGTGTCCGACGGCGGAGCGGGCCTATTCTGCCCGCGCCGGCTTCCTGCGGTTGAAGATGAGGGCAACGGCAATGCCGGCCAGCCAGAAGTCCTTGGCCATGGCGGTCCCTGCGGGCGTGGGGCGGATCTTGTCTGCCTCCGTCATGCCAGGGGTCTTCAGGTAGGTGGCCACGAGGGCGCCGGAGAATCCCGCCAGGGCCAGGCCTGCCAGGCGGCTGGGGACAAACGGTGCCAGCACGAACGCGCCCAGGCCGATTTCCGAATAGCTGAGGTACTTCCCAAAGGCCTCCGGGGCCAGCTGCCCCGCCTGGGGAATGAGGCGCTGGGCCGCTTCCTGCAGCCCGGCGGCATGCTCGGCCGGAAGGTTGCGCTTGCCGAGGCCGGCGTTGAGGATGAACGCCCCGGAAACGAGGCGGAGTGCTGCGTTGCTGATGCTGAATCCCATGGTGGCTCCCACTGTCTGTGCTCGGTTGGTGCTCTTGATTCAGCCTATGGTCGCCTGCCCACAATGGCTAGGTTCCGTGCGGGCGCGCCGCAGGGAACGCCCATTCCCGGGCGGGAATTTGATGACGAGAACCCGGCGGGGCTGTCCAAAGGTCTCGTATCCTCGTATGTGCGGTAACGATTCCTTGTTTGCCCTATCGCTGGCCGCGGCACCAGTGAAGCATGTCTCGGGTCAGGAACAGCTCCCAACCGGGAGCCACCCGAGGAGGAAACATGCAAGGAAGAGCATTGCTTGTAGCCGGGGTCATGGTTGCCGCCATGACCGTACCGGTGACGGCGGCATCTGCCGTGGATGACGTCAACACGGACAAATTGCGCCAGGCCGTGACAGTGGGCGGCATCATGACCCACGAGCGCGTGCTGCAGCGGATCGCCAACAGCAACGGCGGGACGCGGGCCTCAGGAACGCCGGGGTATGCGGCGTCCGCGGACTACGTGAAAACAACCCTGAAGAAGGCCGGATACCGGGTCACCGAGCAGGAGTTCGAGTTCCCCTACTACCAGGAGGTGACCCCGGCGACCCTGAGCGAACTGGCTCCCGTTGCCAGGCCCATCGAGACTGAATCCATGCAGTACTCGGGCAGCGGGAACGTGACCGGCGCCCTGGTTCCCGCCACCAACCTGGTGGTCCCCGCGACGCCGGAGCCCAGCTCTGCGGCGGGATGCGCGCCGTCGGACTTTGTGCCGGCATCGGCAACAGAGCCGCAGGTGGCGCTCATCCAGCGCGGGACCTGCACCTTTGGCGAAAAGGTGGCCAACGCCGCCGCCGCGGGCTATGACGCGGCGGTGATCTTCAACGAGGGCAACCCCGGGCGGACGGAACTGCTCAGCAATGTCACGCTCGGCACACCCGCACCGTTCCCGGTGGTGGGCATCAGCTACGACGACGGCGTCCAGCTGTTCAACGCCGCCGCGTCCGGCCCCGTCAGCGTTGCCGTGGCCACAGACATCGTCAATGAAACCCGCACGACGACCAACATCATCGCCGACGCCAAGAAGGGCAACCCGGAGAAGACGGTCGTGGTCGGCGCGCACCTGGACTCGGTCCTTGAAGGCGCGGGCATCAACGACAACGGCAGCGGCACGAGCGTGCTGCTGGAGACTGCCATCCAAATGGCCAAGGGGAAGGCGAAGGTCAAGCCTCGGCAGATGGTCCGCTTTGCCTTCTGGGGCGCGGAGGAATCCGGGCTCCTGGGTTCCGAGCACTATGTGGCCAGCCTGAGCAACGCGCAGCTGTCCACCATCTACGCGAACCTGAACTTCGACATGCTCGGCTCCACCAACTATGTCCGGTTCGTGTATGACGGCGACGGTTCTGCAGATCCCGAGGGTGCAGGGGGGCCTCCAGGTTCGGCCCAGATTGAGTCGATCTTCACGGATTATTTTGCTGGGCAGAATCTGGCCAGCGCGCCCACGGCCTTTGACGGGCGCTCGGATTACGGCCCCTTCATTGAGGCCGGCATTCCCGCGGGCGGCCTGTTCAGCGGTGCGGAGGGCGTTAAGACGGCGGATGAGGCGGCCGTTTACGGCGGAACCGCGGGCGAGCCGTATGACGCCTGCTACCACCAGGCGTGCGACTCGGTGAACAATCTCAGCACGGCGGCCTTGAATGAGCTGGGCGACGCCACAGCCCATGCCGTCATGACGCTGGCCATGTCCAAGACCGGATTCTTCGAAGACGGCAGCAGGATGGCGCAGCGCAAGGAGGTCTCCGGCCAGGACTTCCAGTACTCGGGCAGCCACCTCGTGCGCTGACCTTGGCCGGGCTGCTCCGGAAGAGCGGGCCGCCCCTTTTTTCGGAATGCCCGACGGCGCCCCACCCCAGGCGGGTGGGGCGCCGTCGGGCTTTTTGCTGCTTCAGCGCGCCGGAAGCCGCCACCCCCGGCTCCGGACGCCATTGCAACCCGGCCGCGGTGTGGTGCCCACCAATTCCGCGGTTCCGGGGCCGCACGCCGCAGCCAGGGGCGGGGCCACCTGCTTCGGTCCCAGTCTGGTCCGGGGTGCTGAAAATTGACTTTTGTGATGTTCGGCACATTGTGTGCTGCGTATTGGGACAGCGCTTTCCCAGGAGTGATTTCGGGAATCCATGTGACTCATGGATCCTCACAGAAGCAGGGGTAATAGTTATGCAGCTTGCGAGCGAGGCAGTGAATCCGGCGCCGGGCGATGACGGCGTGAAGGCGGCCGCCGCGTTGGCGCCGCGCCTGAAGAAGCAGTCCAGGGCCCTGGGGTGGCTTGTTGACCTGTGGCGTCCGGCCGTTTTTGTCGTCATCCTGTTTGCCGCCTGGTGGGCCGTAACCGAGAACGGTTGGGTCGCCCCGTACATTCTCCCCAGTCCGGGGGACACCTGGAACACCATGGTGGAGAACGCGGCATTCCTTGGTGCCCACACCTGGGTCACCACAGTGGAGACCATTATCGGCTTCGCCATCGCCGTTGTCATCGGTGAGCTTGTGGCTGTCATGATGATTTACTCCAAGACCGTGGAAAAGACCGCCTACCCATTGATTCTGTTCGCTCAGGTCATCCCGAAGATTGCCGTGGCGCCGCTTTTCGTGGTGTGGCTGGGCTTCGGCATGGAGCCGAAGATCGTGGTAGCCGTCCTGATGGCATTCTTCCCGATCGTCGTATCCGGAATGGCCGGGCTCAAGTCGGTGGATCCCGAAATCCTGGAACTGACCTCGACCATGGGTGCCAGCTCCATCAAGACATTCCTGAAGGTGCGCCTGCCGGCATCCCTGCCCCAACTGTTCTCGGGCCTCAAGGTGGCGGCAACGCTCGCCGTGACAGGCGCCGTCGTCGGGGAGTTCGTCGGAGCCAACGAAGGCCTCGGCTACGTAATTCTCCAGGCCAACGGCAACATCGATACCGCGATGCTCTTTGCGGCACTGATCATCATGTCTCTTATGGGTGTCCTGCTCTTTGCCCTGATCCAGGTTGCCGAGTGGTTCCTGATCCCGTGGCATTCCTCGCGGCGTGTCACCGGCTCAGCCGCCACGGCGGGTTGAGATCTCCGCCCCAACTGTCCGCAAGTATTTCAAGCCCTCACAATCCAATGGCAATTCATGGGAGCCAACATGCACATTTCACGCCGTTCAGTCCTGACCACTTCCCTGGCTGCAGCCGCCGCCCTGGGACTTGCCGCATGCGGCGGCAGCGACGCCGCCAAGCCGAAGCCGGAAGAGGGCGGCACGACAGCCGCGACCCTCATGCTCAACTGGTACCCCTATGGAGAGCATGCTGCCCTCTACTACGGGGTTGAAAAGGGCATCTTCAAGAAGCATGGCATCGACCTGACCATCAAGGCCGGCCAGGGTTCCACCAAAACAGTGCAGGCCGCCGGCCAGGGCCAGGTGGACTTTGGCTGGGCCGACACCCCGGCGCTGCTCGCCAACATCGACAAGGGTGTAAAGGTCAAAAGCATCGGCGTGTTCCTGCAGACCACCCCCTCCGCCGTGCAGGTCTTCACCGAATCCGGGATCAAGGTTCCGGCGGACCTGAAGGGCAAGACCATCGCCGTTTCCGCAGGGGACGCGCCCACCACAACGTTCCCGATCTTCCTCAAGGCAGCCGGCCTGGCAGAGGGTGATGTGCAGCAGCAAAACCTGGACGCTGCCGGCAAGATGGCTGCGCTGCTGTCCAACAAGGTGGATGGACTTATAGGTTTCGCACACGACCAGGGTCCCACCATTGCGTCCAAGAGCGGCAAGGAGATGACGTACCTGCGCTACTCCGACGCAGGGGTGAATTTCTATTCCAACGGCCTTGTGGCCTCGGACGGCTTCCTGGAAAAGAACCCGGAACTGGCCAACGCCATGGTTGCCGCCGTGTCCGAGTCCTTCGAGGAGGCCATCAAGAACCCGGAGGATGCGGCCAAGGCCATGGATGGCAAGGACCCGCAGATCCCCGCCCAGGATGTGGTCCAGGAGCAGTGGAAACAGACCATCAAGCTGCTGGCCACCGCCAACACCGAAGGCAAGAAGCCCGGCGTCAATGCAGACGCGGACTGGACCAGCACCATCAAGACACTGGCCGACGCCGGGCTTATTGAATCCGCCGGCGAAACCAGCAAGTACTTCAACGCAGCATTCGCACCTAAGTAGGGAATGGTCATGACCGCAATGTCACCGGAGAAATCCAAGTTGCAACTGGATCCAGTGGTTGAAATTGAACACCTCAATGTCACTTTTTCCTCCAAGCGGGGCCACCGCGTGGTGGCAGTCGAGGATGCTTCGCTGACCATTGGGCAGGGCGAATTTGTCTCCATCGCCGGCCCCTCCGGTTGCGGAAAATCCACCATGCTCAAGGTGGTGGCCGGCCTGACCCGCGCCACGCGCGGATCGGTCCGGCTCCGGGGGTCCGAGGTCACGGGCCCTCGGCAGGACATTGGCTATGTGTTCCAGCGCGCGGCACTGCTGGAGTGGCGGAATGTGCGGGCGAACATCCTGCTCCAAGCGGAAATGCGCGGCATGGACCGCGCCCGTGCCAACCGTCGTGCCGACGAGCTGATTGCCATGACCGGGCTGGCGGGCTTTGAAAAGTCGCTCCCGCACGAGCTCTCCGGCGGCATGCAGCAGCGCGTCTCGCTCTGCCGAGCGCTGCTGCATGAGCCCGATGTCCTCCTCATGGACGAGCCGTTCGGCGCACTCGACGCGCTGACCCGCGAAAAGATGAACATCGAATTGCAGCGCATCTGGCGCGAGACCGGCACCACCGTCATCCTGGTGACCCACTCGGTCTCCGAGGCGATCTACCTGGCCAATCGTGTCGTCGTCATGAGCCCCCGTCCCGGCCGGATCCAGGAAATCATCGACGTTCCCTTTGGCAGCAACCGGGACTTCGGCGAAACCTTGGCACTGCCGGAATTTGGCGACATCTCCGCCCGTGTCCGCGACCTTCTGGGGGCAACGCACGCGGAGGACTGAGCCGCCTTCCCGAATGCCCGACGGCGTCCGGCCCACCCAGGCGGGTTGGGCGCCGTCGGGCATTTTGCTGCTTTGGCGCGCTGGCGGCCCGCATCCGGGCTCCGTGGGGCCACCACTGCGACGTCACGGCAAGGGTTGCGCGGCCGCTGTCAGCCCTGCGGGCCCAGGGTGGCGGCAAGGCCGGCGATCATGGCATTCAGGCCCAGCGAGAATGCGGCATCGGCGTCATTGCGGGGTCCTGCGTTCACTTCCGGAACAGTGACCGGTCCGCCCGCACGCAGCCCCCGCCCGGCAACGGCGGCGCTGAAATTGGGGGCGGATGGAGCCAGGGTGCCGGCGTCGAAAATGTCCTCGGGTGCGTTGACATCGTATGCCGAGCCGTAGATAAACGATTCCAGCGCCACGATGGCGTCGATGACGGATTCAGAAGACCAGCCGGCATCGAGGAATCCGCGCGTGACGGCCTCGTACATGGTGATTGTGGCCGGTGCGTTGGTCACCGGCAGCAGGGCAATGACGGGGATGAGCGGCAGGTGCCCGGCAAAAACGTCGCGGTAGGAATGCGCCCAGGCGCAGACGGCCTCGGCCCACGGCCGGGTGCCAAAGGCTGAGACATCCACGCGGCCCATGAGGTGGTCCTCAACCAGCAGCAGCACGTCCTGCTTGGATCGGACATGGTTGTACAGCGCTGACGGTGCCACGTTCAGGGACCGGGCCAGCGCGGCCATGGTCAGGCCCTTGTAGCCGTCCTGGCCCACCAGCTTCAGCGCCGCCCTGGTGATCCGGCTGGAACTGAGCAGTGCCTGCGGGGGCCGGCCTGCCCGGCGTCGTGCTTGCTTGGCTTCCCCGGCAACCGCGGTCAAGGCCCCAACTCCCTCCGAGCCCATCAGGGCTACTTTTTCAACGCCCCTTTACGAATGACGGTGACGTCAGTTACAGTCTAATCTAAATGAACGGCATTCATTTAGTGAGGCGCGGCACAAGGGCGGCGCAGGAGAGGCAAACATGACATCCGCAGGCAACCCCACCATCGACCGCGACGTCGTCATCATCGGCGCAGGGCCATCCGGCCTCACAGCGGCCCGCGAGCTGAAGAAGGCCGGGCACACCGTGGCCGTTGTGGAGGCGCGCGACCGCGTTGGCGGGCGCACCTGGTCCAACACGATCGACGGCGCCTGGCTGGAAATCGGCGGCCAGTGGGTCTCTCCCGACCAGACGGCCCTCATCGGCCTGCTCGAGGAACTGGGCCTGGAGACCTACTCCCGCTACCGCGACGGCGACTCCGTCTACATTGCCCCCGACGGCACCCGCACCCGCTACACCGGCGAAATGTTCCCCGTCGACGCGGACACCGAGGCCGAGATGAACAAGCTCATCGACATCCTCGACGCGCTTGCCGCCGCCATGGACCCCGCAAGGCCGTGGGAGCACCCGCAAGCCCGCCAGCTGGACATCATCTCCTTCCACCACTGGCTGCGCGCCGAGTCCGCCAACGAAGAGGCCTGCAACAACATCGGCTTGTTCATCGCCGGCGGCATGCTCACCAAGCCCGCCCACGCCTTCTCCGCGCTGCAGGCGGTGCTCATGGCCGCATCGGCGGGCTCCTTCAGCAACCTCGTTGACGACAACTTCATCCTCGACAAGCGCGTCGTCGGCGGCATGCAGGGAGTCTCCCTCGCCGTCGCCGCGGAACTGGGCGATGACGTCTTCCTGAATTCTCCGGCCCGCACCGTCCGGTGGGGGAAGGACGACGGCGGACACCTCGCCACCGTGGTTGCCGACGGTGTCACCGTGAACGCCAGGCGCGTGGTCATGGCGGTCCCGCCGAACCTGTACAACCGGGTCTCCTTCGACCCGCCACTGCCGCGCCGCCAGCACCAGATGCACCAGCACCAGTCGCTCGGCTTCGTCATCAAGGTCCACGCCGTCTACGACACCCCCTTTTGGCGTGAAGACGGACTCTCCGGCACCGGCTTCAGCGCGTCCTCGCTGGTGCAGGAGGTCTACGACAACACCAACCACGGGGACCCCCGAGGCACCCTGGTTGGTTTTGTCTCCGACGAAAAGGCCGACTACGCCTTCACGCTCTCCGCCGAACAGCGCAAGAAGGAAATCACCGCTTCCCTGGCCGAATTCCTCGGCGGGGCTGCGGCCGAACCCGTTGTCTATTACGAATCCGACTGGGGCTCGGAAGAGTGGACCCGCGGCGCCTACGCCGCCAGCTACGACCTCGGCGGCCTGCACCGCTACTCGGCGGACCAGCTCACCCCCGTCGGCCCCATCCACTGGTCCTGCTCCGACCTTGCCGGCGAAGGCTACCAGCACGTCGACGGCGCGGTCCGCATGGGCCAGTTCACCGCCGCCAAGCTCATCGCCGACCTGGTGTAGGCGGCGGCCGGCAGCCACCGGCGGATCCACCCCCGAATTTTCATGACAAAGACGTCCTGAGGAGGACACCCATGCGGTATGTAGTTGGATATTCCGCCAACGCGCGAGGCGGCGACGCCGTCAATCTCGCAGTGGCATTGGCTCGCAGGCAGGGGGCCGAACTGGACCTTGTCATGGTGATGCCGGAGGATTCGCCCTACAACGGGGTGTATCCGCCGGTCGCAGGCTTTGGTGAAATCCTTGCCGAACAAGTGTCGGCCTGGCTCGACGAAGGGCTGGCCCTGGTCCCGGACGATGTTCCGGCCCAGGCGCACATCCGCTGCGGGGAGTCCGAGGCCGAGGCATTGATCGCCGCGGCCGAGGAACTCGGCGCCGTCCTTCTGGTCATCGGGGCCAGCAGCACGGGCCTGTTCAAGCGCTTCTCGATTGGATCCGTGGCCAGTTCGCTGCTCCACGCCTCCACCGTCCCCGTGGTCCTGGCGCCTTCCGGGTACAGCCGCACCAAGCCCATCACGCGCCTGACCTGCGCGCTGGGCAGCCGGGCCGGCGCCGAGGACGTGCTGCGCACCGGCATCGCCATGGCCCGCCGCCGGGAACTTCCCCTTCGCCTGGTCTCCCTCGTGGCACTGGGCCCCGGCGATTCCGATGCCACCATCCACGACGCAGAGGCCCACCTGCGATCCGTCGCCGAGGCCGCACAAGGAGTGGAACCGGACGATTTCGCCAAACTCGACATCGACGTCGTGGTTGGCCATGGCCGCACCATTGAGGACGCGGTGGACGCCTTGGACTGGAAGAAGGGTGAGATCCTGCTCATCGGGTCCAGCCGCCTGGCGCAAAACAATTCGATCTTCCTCGGCGCCACCGCAAACCGCATCCTGCGGGCGCTGCCGGTGCCCATGATCGTGGTGCCGCGCAACTATGTGCCGCTCCCAGACTCCTTGTTCCGCACCACCGCGCTGCCCATCGTGGCGCCCAACATCCCCGAGGCACCACAATGAGCACCAGTAAAACAGTCGACCACGGGCTCAGCGAAAAGGGCCTCAAGGCCGGCTCGGTGGGGCTGATCGGCGCCGTCGTGATCGGTATTTCCTGCATCGCGCCCGCCTACACGCTGACCGCGGCCCTGGGCCCCACGGTTTCCGAGGTGGGCGTCCACCTGCCCGCGATCTTCCTGGTTGGCTTCATCCCCATGCTGCTGGTGGCGCTGGGGTACCGTGAGCTGAACAATGCCATGCCCGACGCCGGGACCTCCTTTACCTGGGCAACGCGCGCCTTTGGCCCGTGGCTGGGATGGATGGGCGGGTGGGGCCTGATTGCGGCAACCATCATTGTTCTCTCCAACCTGGCGGCCGTGGCCGTGGACTTCTTCTACCTGATGCTGGCGCAGATTTTCGGGAACCCGTCATTGGCGGACCTGACCCGGAACCTGCCATTGAACATTGCCACCACCCTGGTGTTCATTGCCGGGGCGTGCTGGATTTCCTATCGCGGCATGGAGACCACCAAGTCGTTTCAGTACATCCTGGTGGCATTCCAGCTGCTGGTGCTGGGCTGGTTTGCCGTTGCCGCCTTCGCCCACGTGGCCAACGGCACCGCCTTTGACGCGACCGCCATCCAGGCCGACTGGTTCAACCCCTTCGCCGTCGAATCGTTCTCACAGTTTGCCGCCGGCGTGTCCCTGTCCATCTTCATCTTCTGGGGCTGGGACGTGACCCTGACCATGAACGAGGAGACCAAGAACCCGAAGAAGACGCCCGGCCGGGCCGCCACAGTCACGATCATTGTGATCGTGCTGATCTACATGACTGTCTCGCTGGCCACGCTGTCCTACGCCGGCATCGGAACCACAGGGCTTGGCGCCGGAAACCCGGAGAACCAGAACAGCATCTTCGCCGTGCTGGCCGGACCCGTCATGGGCCCGTTTGCCATCTTGATGTCGCTGGCCATCCTCAGCTCCTCCGCGGCGTCGCTGCAGTCCACGTTTGTCTCCCCGGCCAGGACGCTGCTGTCCATGGGCCACTACCGAGCCCTGCCCAAGAGTTTTGGCAAGATCAGCCCCACGCACAAGTCGCCGGGCTACGCAACGGTTGCGGCCGCGATCGCCGCAGCCGGCTTCTACATCATCACCCGGACCCTGTCCGAGAACGCCCTGTGGGACACCATCACCGCGCTGGGCATGATGATCTGCTTCTATTACGGCATCACGGCACTGGCCTGCGTCTGGTACTTCCGGGCAGAGGCCTTCCACGGGGCACGGAACTTCTTCTTCAAGTTCCTGGCACCCCTGCTGGGCGGAGTGATCCTGCTGGTCATGTTCGTCAAGACCGCCTACGACTCCATGGACCCGTCCTATGGATCCGGTTCCAACGTCGGCGGGCTGGGCCTGGTGTTCATCCTGGGCTGCGGCGTCATTGCGCTCGGCGCCGTGCTGATGTTCCTCATGTACCGCCGCCACCCGGAATTCTTCAAGGGGGAGGTGCTGGGCAAGGCCAGCCAGCCCTACAACCCCTAAATTTTCACACGGCACGCCAGCGGGTCACTGCCCCTGCGCACCGTTAACTGACAACCGCGCGCAACCATGGTGGTTGCGCGCGGTTGTCAGTTAACGGTGCGCAGACTCAGGGCTGCGGCCGTGTAAAGCCGGAATTCAGCTCTGCGGGCGGCGGGCCGCCTCGCGCTCCTTCGCCAGCTTTGCCTCGGCGCGGGCCTTGGCGAAAACGGCGCGTTCCTCAACCAGCCACGCAGGGGGAGCCTGTAGCAGGGCGGTGATCTCCGCCGTCGTGAGTGCCTCGGCGATGTCGGAGCGGTTCAGGCCGCCGATGGAGATGTTCAACTTCTGGGCCACGACCTGGCGCGGGTGCGGGCCGTTGCGGCGCAGCTCGGCCAGCCACTCCGGGGGAGTGTCCTGCAAAACCTTGAAGTCCTCCCGGCTGATCGCGTTCTCTTGGAATTCAGCGGGAGCCGCGGACAGCAGGATGCCCAGCTTCTTGGCCGCTGTGGCGGATTTCATGGCTTGGGGGGAAGGAATGATGCTCATGTATCAAGGGTACCGGTGCGCGGGCGGTAGTTTAGCGGCAAAGCTGTGCGTTAGGGTAAACAGGTGTCTGAATCCCGCGAATTAAACGTGACCTTTGTGCCGGGCGTGACTCCCGGGAAGTGGCTCCACCGCTGGCAGGAACGCATGCCGGACGTGCCCCTCGCCGCCAAGCCGGTCGCCGAGGAACACCAGCTCGACGCCGTCCGCGCCGGCCACGCGGACATGGCGTTCGTGCGCCTGCCCGTGGACAAGGCCGGGCTGCACGTCATCACCCTGTACAACGAACTGTCGGTGGTCGTTGCGCCCAAGGACCACCCCATCGCCGCTTTCGACGAGTTGGACGTCACGGACCTCGCCGATGAATACCTCCTCGCCGACCCCGACGACTTCCCGGAATGGCGTGATATCTCCAGCGAAATCGCCGCCGGCACCCGCAAGCCGCTGCCGCCCATGGCCACCATCGACGAAGCCCTGGACCTGGTCGAGGCCGGCCTTGGCATCCTGATCCTGCCGATGTCGGTGGCCCGCCTGCTCAGCCGCAAGACCCTGCGCTCGCGCCTGCTCCACGGCGTCCCGGACAGCAGCATCGGCCTCGCCTGGCTGTACTCCGACCCGCCCAGCGACCGTGAGGAAACCTTCCAGGAATTCATTGGCGTGGTCCGGGGCCGCAGTGCCCAAAGCTCCCGCCAGCCCTCCGTCCAGGCCAAGCAGGACGCCGCCCCCAAGAAGGGTGCCAAGACCGGCAAAAGTTCGACGGCGGCCCGCCCCAACGCGGCCAAGGGCAAGTCGGGCGGGGGCAACCTCCGTGGCGGGGGCCGCCCGGGCGGCAAGGCGCGCGCCCAAAAGCGCGGCCGCCGCTAGTCCCCACTCGCTGGCCCGATAAATCGCTGGCCCGATTTCCCGGGAACCTGGCGAGCGTGGGCCCACCCAGCGCTTCCCCGGCTCGTACCTCGCAGCGGGGCCCCCGGAGATGTGGGCCCACCTACGCACTCCCAATACACGCACGGACCGTCCGTTGCTGTCGGCGGGACATCATACGTTTTGGCAGGCCCTGTGCCGATTCGCGGACGGATCTCCAACGCACCGGGGCATTGACAGCCCCCTGCCACCGTGCCATATTGACGGCACTGGCCCGGGCATTCCGGCGCTTGCGTTTGTCGGCTCGAAGGAGAGATGAGACGTGAAAGCGGCATTGTGGGAAATCGAAACCTTTGACTATCACACGGCCGGTGAACCCTTCCGGATCGTCCCGGCCCTGCCCTTCGAGATCGAGGGCGCCACAGCCCTGGAGCGGCGTGAAAATGCCATGACCGGCGACGCTGACAAGATCCGCAAGCTCCTCGTCAACGAACCCCGCGGGCACGCCGACATGTACGGCGGCTTCGTGGTGCCCCCGGATGATCCGGGAGCACACTTTGGCGCCTTGTTCTGGCACCGTGAGGGCTTCTCCACCGTCTGCGGCCACGGCACCATGGCGCTGGGGACCTGGGCGGTGCGCAGCGGCTTGGTGCGGGCACCGGATGACGGCGACACCGACGTGGTGATCGACATTCCCTCCGGCCGGGTTACAGCCCGTATCACCATGGTGGACAGCAAGGTGTCCGAGGTGGCCTTCCACAACGTCCCCTCCTACGTGGTGGCCAGGGACATTGACGTCAAGACGGCCGATTTTGGCCGGCTCCGGGTGGACCTGGCCTGGAGTGGCGCAATGTACGCATCGCTTCCTGCCGCAACAGCGGGCCTTGAAGTCACGCCGTCGAACTTGGCAAAATTGGTGGCCGCCGGGCACCAGGTGGCGGCGGCGCTCGGCGACACTGCAGCCGCCCACCACCCGTCGGACACGCGGCTGGAGGGAGTCTTCGGCACCATTTTTCACGAACCCATGAGCAGCTCAGGCCCCGGACTAAAACAGCGCAACGTCAGCATTTTTGCAGACGGCCAGGTGGACAGGTCGCCCAGCGGCTCCGGCACGGCGGCACGGGTGGCACTGCTGACGGAGTCCGGCGAGCTGGAGGAGGGTGAGGTGCTGGAGCACTATTCGATGATTGACTCCCGCTTTGCCGCGCGGATGGTGGAGCGCGCCCCGGCCGGGCTGGTGGTGGAAGTCAGCGGGCGCGCCTTCCCCGTGGGGGAAGGCAAGTTCACGCTGGATGCCGACGACGAACTGGGCCTGGGATTCGTCCTGAGGTGAGTGTCGGGCCGGGCTTCGTCGTGCAACGGCGTGAAAACTGGCACGATTGGCACATGAGCAACGTCGTCCGGCCCCGCCCCTCCACTGCGGCGGTCATGCCGTGAAGTTCAAGACACCGCTGGGCACGCGGAACGTCAGGATGGCGCAGGTGCTGCAGATCGGGCCATCGCCGCTGCCACTGTGGTTGTCTTTTGTTGTGGCCGTTTTTGTCACGGTTTCCGCGTTCGACGACGTCCGCCTGCTGTGGGACGGTGACTCCGGCGGTGACATCTACTGGCTGGGGATTGCCGGGACGGTGGCGTACTGGGCTGTGTGGATGGCACTTGCCTTTGTGCCGAAATATGTTGCTCCCGCGTTCGTCGTGATGCTGGCCATCATGCTTCCTCAGGCGGTGATCGGCGGCCAGCTGTTGATTGCCTTCGGGGCAACTGCGGTGGCGGCCTATCGTGCGTCCACCCGAAGCCTCGCGATCATGGTCGGGACGTTCCTGGTTTGGCAGACTTGTTGGATTCTCACCGTCTCAGATCTTGGAGCCTCAGCTCTGTGGGCGTACTACTTGGTTACACCGCTTCTGGTTACACCAGGAATCGCCATTAAGTTGCTCCGGGAAAAGGCCATACGAGCAGAGCAAATACAGCGAGAAGCCGACGAAACTGCTGCGCGTACGGCCATGGAGGAACGGACCGCGCTGGCGAGGGAGCTGCATGACGTCGTCACGCACGGGTTGACCATGATTGCCGTGCAGGCGAACCTTGGAACGCTGTCCAAGGATGGCGGGGAGCAGCATGAGGCCCTCGTTGAGATTGGCGGAATGGCGCGCCGCTCGCTGGATGACCTGCGCCGGCTGCTGCAAACCATGCGCGAGGACGAGCCGAGGGCGGCCGGCACTCCGGAAGCAGAATTCAGCGTCTTGACCAATCCGGCCCTCATCGATTTGTCGGAGAGCCTGGCTGAGGCGCAGAAGCGGCTCAACGCGTTGGGTTTCCCCACCAGGGTCGCCACCTCCGGGGACCTGGACGGCACACCCAACGGCCTGCGTTCCACCGTGCTGAGCATCTTGCAGGAGTGCACCACGAACGCTGTCAAGCATGCCGGTGTTGGCAGCGAATGCCGCATCACTGTTGCCGTGCAGGGGCAGCGGCTTGAAATGGTGATCGACAACAGGATGACACGGGGCAAGCCGCGCCTTCCCGTCTCCGGGACAGGCTTGGTGGGCTTGCGTGAGAGGGTTGCCCGTCTGGACGGGACCATCGAAGCCGGGCCCTCTGACGGCTGGTGGAGCGTGCGCACCGTGCTGCCGTTTACGGGACGCCACACAATCCACTAGGGGTGCACACAGCTCGGCCACTGCCTCAAAGCGGCAATGCAGATTGTCCGTTTGGACAGTCTTTGCCGTTTTGGGATCGTTTCGGCTGTCCATTTGGCTTGATTTGGCTGCAGTGGATTGTAGCGGCATGCTCCAGTCCGTAGCGTAAATAACGCGATGTGGTGGTTGGGGGTTCATCGAAAGCATCACAATGCCTCACCCGCCCACAGCACCAAGGAACAAGGAGCAAGGCCATGAATATCACCCCAGTGTTGGTCAGCAGCCCCGCCGCCAAGCAACTCCGGAGCAAGCCCACCGGTATTTGGCCCTCGGGATCCTTCCCCACCAACGGCCACTAAGACTTGCCTGCCCCGGGACGCCCGGCGCCTGCACCGCTTGGTGTCCCGGAGCAGGCATGGTGAGCTGCGTTACGTAGACTGTCACCATGAGCTTGAATGTGGCAGAAACCCCGTCCATTGACGTTGTCATTGTTGACGATGAGAAGTTTGTTCGCGGCGCCTTGCGCACATACCTGTCCCAGGCACCGGATGTTGCCGTCGTGGCCGAAGGTGCCAACGGTGCCGAAGCTGTAACGCTGGCACATGAGCACCAGCCAGATGTCATGATCATTGACATTCAAATGCCTGTCATGGACGGCATTGCGGCCATCCGCCGCATCGTGGCGGAACTACCGGAAATCCGGATTTTGGTGGTCACCGGACACATTTCCGACAGATACCTCAAGGCGGCCCTCATCGCGGGTGCCAGCGGCTACGTCGTCAAGGACGCCGAGCCGGAACGCATCATCTCAGCCGTGCGCCAGGTCAACGCCGGCGACTGCCCCATTGATGCCGCTGTCACGCACCTCCTGGTTGCCGACGTTCGCAACAGCCTTCCCGGCACGGCGGTCCGGCCCGACCTGGATCTGTCGGCGCGGGAGGAAGACGTCTTGCGACTGTTGTGTGAGGGCTTGAGCAACAGTGAAATTGCTGCCACATTGTTCCTCTCCGAGTCAACAGTTAAATATCACTTGGTCCGTTTGGGCAGGAAGTTCAATGCGAGGGACAGGCTGCAACTCGTTGTAACGGCGCTGCGGACAGGGGCGGTACTGTAGGGATTTATCAGGGTCCCCGGCAAAGACTGTCCAAAAGGACAGGTGCAGGGGTGGCATTTGAGGTGTCGCTCCGGCCAACCCGGACGTATGCTGGGAAGCCAGCCATGCCTTGGTGATCCGTATCATAACTTCTTGAAAGGCACCGCCATGAAATCCCGTTTCACAAAAGCCAGTGTTGCCGCCGCTCTCGCTGCCGGACTGATCCTCGCCCCCGGCCTGTCTCCCGCCCAAGCCGCCACCTCCGATCTGGGAACGGCAGGCACCAGCATCTCCGACATCTCGGTGAAGCCGCCGCTGTCGCTGGGCAACGGGCCCGTCAACGGCGTGGGTGGAACGGCCACTACCTACGGGCTGTGGTTCGTTCCGTGTGACGTTTTTGGTTTCCGAATCTGCTAGAACCACTTCAATGGCGCCTGGGTGCAACCACCCGGGCGCCATTGCCTTGCCCGGGAGAACGTGAAGATTCCGGTGGTGCACCCACGCTGCAGTGACGTGCTGCTGGCGGCCGCCCCCAACACATGCAGGGATTCGGCCCGCCGCGACTGCCGGCACACATGCGCAGCGCATGGTTGGTCCCTGTATCGAAATGCGGCTGCATGGACAGGCAACTAGCAACGATTACTTACAAGCTGACAGCCTGGCAGCGGCCGGTCAGAAGCCCTGGGACTTGCGGTAGCGCTGCATCTGCTGGTGGCGGCGAACCAGGCTGTCGCGGCGCGGGGTCTGCTCAGCGCCGGCTTCCTCGGCCGTCAGGTCAATGTGGTTCTGGCCAAACTGCCACAGCAGCAGGTCATCCAGCAGCCGGTCCGGACCGGGGGAGTAGCGGTGGTCTAGGGCCTTGCGGACATTGGAGATGATCTCCGGCTGCAGCAGTGCGGCCAGGTCCATGGTCTTTGCCAGCCCGTGGGCGGCGACCAGCTCGGCGGCCCAGCCCCAGTCGTCGTCGGCCTTCCGGTCAACATGGGGGAGCAGGGTCTGCCACACCGCCTTGATCCGGTTGGGAGTCAGGGAAATGTTGCCCTCCCCGTCCTCATCCCAATAGCTGGTGACCGTCTCGTACCGGTCATGCAGCTCCGAAAACGCCGACTCCACCGTCTCCAGCATCGCCGCGGTGGCCGTGAACTGCCGGTCAAAATAGGGGCTCCATGCGCGGGGGTCTTGCGACTTGAAGCGGATGTCGTGCTCAATCTCGCTCCAGGCGTGCGCAAAAATGGTGCGGATCTGGCACTCAAAAAAGTAGCTGCCGTTCGGTTTTGTGTCCGGATCCAGAAGTGACTGGTAGGCCCGGACCACATCATTTTGGATGGTGCGCAGGATCAGGTGGCGGCTGGAATAGCCGTACGTTCCGGACTCGATGGAGCCGATGTCCTTCTCGGTATCGCCGCGGCAGTCAAAGATGCTGCGCTGGCGCTTGATCAGGTTGGCGGCCTGGGCATTCTCTCCGGGAAGAGTGGTGATGACCCGAACCCCCACCATGTCTGTCAGGTTCCGCAGCGGTTCCGGGAACTGCAGGGCAGGCTCGGCATCGGGCTCAGTGACCATGCGGGAGGCCTTCTCACGAAAGGACTCCACAGACTTGGTTCGGCTCGTCACAAACAGCGGCTTGTCCTCAGCCTCCTGCAACACTTCCCGGACCAGCGACTCCATCTCCGCGGTGACCTTTTCCAGGGCAGGGCGGGTCCGCTCGTAGTCAGACACCGAGGCAATGACGGCAGGGCGCAGTGAATCGTCGAGCCGTTCCCAATTACTACTCATGGGTCGAGCCTAAACGCCGCCGCCCACACAGGCGAGCAGCACCGCCGTCGTGCGTCACAAAAGGGCCCGCCCCGGACCGCGCAACCCGCTGCTCATTTGAAACGCCCGGGGAGCGGCGGCACCGTAGGCTAGTGGCATGTTGACTGTTATTGGTGAAGCCCTGATCGATGAAGTGGTGCAGGACGGCAAGGCGCCGGTCCCGCACGTGGGCGGCAGCCCCATGAACGTGGCCGTGGGCTTGGCCCGGCTGGGGCATCCGGTGCAGTTCTTGGGCCGGTTTGGCCGGGACGCGTATGGCGACATGGTGGCCGGGCACCTGCGCGGCAACGGTGTGATGGTGCCGCTGTCCCCGGATGCGCAGCCCACCTCGGTTGCCCGTGCCGTCCTGGACGCCGGAGGGGCGGCCAGCTACGAATTTGCCCTGGACTGGTCGCTGCCGGAGTTGTCCGGTGCCGACGGCGCCCCGCCCTTCATGCTTGCCGCCACCACCTTGCTGCATACCGGTTCCATTGCCACCATGCTGGCCCCCGGAGCCCAGCAGGTGCTCGACGCCGTCATGGAGGCACACCCGCGGGCCACGATCGCCTTTGACCCCAACTGCCGCCCCACCATCATCACGGACGTCGACTATGCGCGGGAACAGGCGGAGAAGTTTGTGGTGCTGGCCGACGTCGTCAAGGCCTCGGATGAAGACCTGGAATGGCTGTACCCCGGCGTTGACCCCAAGGAGTCCGCCCGCAAGTGGCTCGCCATGGGCGGCGGGGAGGGACCCGCCGTCGTTGTTGTCACGCAGGGCGGCGGCGGACCGTGGGCCGTGTGCGCCGCCGGGGAGGCGTCCTGCGAGGTGCCGAAGGTGGAGGTGGTGGACACGGTGGGGGCCGGCGATTCCTTCATGGCTGCCCTGCTCTCCACCCTCGTGGACCGCGAATTGGACGGGGCCCAGCGCCGGCCCGAGCTGCGTGCCATGAGCCGCGAGACCTTGGCCGAGATCATCGCCTACGCGGCCCGCGCCGCCGCCGTCACTGTCTCGCGAGCCGGGGCCAACCCGCCCAGCCGCGCAGAACTGCAGAAATAGCCCGCCATCAAGAGAGGTTGCCATGTTTGACTACGATCCCTATTCCTTCCTGACACCCGTGCCGGAGTTTGAGGTGCGCAGCGAGTCGTTCACGGACGGGTCCGCCTTCGCCCCAGCCCAAGTGCACACGGGAGCCAACCCCGGTGGCCGGGACCTCTCGCCGCAGCTGTCCTGGACCGGCTTTCCGGAGGCCACCCGCAGCTTCGCTGTCACGGTCTACGACCCCGACGCCCCCACAGCCAGCGGCTACTGGCATTGGGCCGTGGCAAACGTTCCGCTTTCCGTGACGTCGCTGGCGGAGGGTGCGGGAACACCCGGATCACCGCTCCTGCCGGCCGCTGCCCTGTCCTTGAGGAACGACGGCGGGTTCCCCGGCTACATGGGCTCGGCACCTCCGCAGGGGCACGGTCCGCACCGGTACATGGTGGTGGTGCACGCCGTGGACATTGAGTCGCTGGACCTCGGAGCTGACGCAACGCCCGCCACCCTGGGCTTCAACCTCCACTTCCACACCCTGGCCCGGGCACGGATCACGGGCCTGTACGAGGTGTAGCGGCGGGCCGCGGGCGATGTCCCGCGGCTGCCCCGCTTCCCCGTGGATTGCCCGCCCACCGATAAGCGGGCAAACCACGGACATGGAAGGAAAGCCACCTCCGCGCGGGAAGTTGGATAGCCTTGGGTATGCGTTTAATTGCCAGTGACATTGACGGAACCATCCTGGGCCACGACGGTAAGATCAGCGACCGCACGGTGGAGGCCTTCGCCGCTGCCGCCGAAGCGGGCATTGACATTGTGTTTGTGACAGGGCGCCCGCCGCGCTGGCTGGACCCCATCCGGGACCGGCTGGGGCACACCGGCACCGTCATCTGCTCCAACGGCGCCGTCACCTACGACCTCAGCAGCGAAACCGTCCTGGCGTCGCACCTGCTCGACTGGGCCACGGTTGACCGCGTCCGCCACATCGTCGGCGGCCTCACCCCGGAACCCTACTTCGCGCTGGAATCCCTGACCGGGCTGCACGTGGAAGAGGGATTCTACGGCAACCGCACCTCGCAGTTCGGTGCGGGAATCGTCCCGTCCGCGCTGACCCCGGACATGGCCGACGGCGGGATTGTAAAGATGCTGGCCGTGGTGCACGAGGGCAGCGCCGACGAATTCCTGGAACTGGTCAGCCCCCGGCTGAGCCCGCTCCTGGCCGTCACCCACTCCGCCCCGGACCTGGCGCTGTTGGAAATGGGACCCCTGGGTGTCAACAAGGCCGTGACGCTGGCCGAGTATGCGGCCGCCCGCGGAATTGAGGCGGCCGACGTCGTGGCTTTCGGCGACATGCCCAACGACATCGAGATGCTCGGCTGGGCCGGTGCCGGATACGCCATGGCCAGCGGCCACCCGGACGCGCTCGCAGCCACCGCCCTGCGGGCCCCCCGCTTTGAGGACGACGGCGTGGCCCGCGTCATCGAATCCCGGCTGGCTGCGCTGCGGCTGGCCTAGGCAACGCACACCGGAAGGCGGCAGGACATGGCGCTAGGCAGCTCACCGAATCGGCACACGGCGCCCAAGCCGTACCTGGACACGTCCCACCCCGTGGGAATAGCCCATCGAGGCTTCTCGCGTGACGGCCTGGAAAACTCGCTCACAGCGTTCCGCGCTGCCCTGGAGCTGGGCTTCACGTACTTGGAAACTGACATCAACACCACGTCCGACGGCGTGGCGGTGGTGTTCCATGACGCGACCCTGGACCGCACCACGGACAGCCGGGGTGCGATCGTGGAGCTGCCATTCGCGCAATTGCGGCAGGCCCGGATCGGCGGCCGGGAACTCATCGCCACGCTGGACGAGTTCATTGAGGCGCTCCCGGGCGCCCGCTTCAACGTTGACGTCAAGGATGCCGGATCCGTGGCGCCGCTGGTGAGGGCCATCGAGCACCACGGGCTGCACGACCGCATCTGCGTCGCCTCCTTCTCCGAGCGGCGCCGCCGCAGGGTGCTGGCCGGGCTGAGTCGCCCGGTCGCCAGCTCGCCCGGAAAGTCGCTGATGGCTGCCTATTTCCTGCTGTCGCCGTGGCTTCCCGGCGTCCTGGTGCGGCGTCTGATGCGCAGCGTGGACGTCCTGCAGATCCCGGTGGAATTCAAGGGCCTGCGGTTGGTCACGACGGCTTCCGTCGAGCGTGCCCACAGGCTGGGGCTGAAGGTGCACGTGTGGACCATCAACGAGCCCGCCCGCATGGAGGAGCTCCTGGACCTGGGCGTGGACGGCATCATGACGGACCGGGCGGACCTGCTGGCGGGCGTCATGCGCCGGCGCGGCTGGTGGCCGTAACGATTCAGCCCTGCCCGCAAGCGGTGGCAGGATGGGGACATGCGAATTCTCATTGCCCCCGACAAATTCAAGGGAACCCTCACCGGGGCGGAAGCCGCGGCCGCCATGGCCGAAGGCGCCCTGCGTGTCTACCCCGATGCCGTGGTGACCACGCTCCCCATTGCCGACGGCGGTGAAGGCACCGTGGAGGCGGCCGTTGCGGCCGGGTACTCGGAGCGCCTGAACGCTGTGGTGGGCCCCATCATCAAGCCCGTTGGCGCGGCCTGGGCGTTTCATGAAGGCAGCAGCGTCGCTGTCATTGAAACCGCCCAGGCCAGCGGCTACCTGCTGAGCGAGCCCACTGTGGAAAACTCCCTGCGCGCACACTCATACGGCTGCGGCCAGCTGATCGCGGCCGCCTTGGATGCCGGCGCCACCGAAATCATCATCGGCCTGGGTGGTTCGGCCATGTCCGACGGCGGCACGGGCGCCCTGCGTGCGCTGGGCCTCAAGCTCGTGGATGCGCAGGGCAACCTGGTGCCGCTGGGCGGCGGTTCCCTGCTGGACGTCGCGGCCGTTGACGCCACGGGCCTCGACCCGCGGCTGGCCGGGGTCAAGCTGCGCATGGCCGTCGACGTGGACAACACCCTCTACGGTCCGGACGGTGCAGCCCACGTGTTCGGCCCGCAAAAGGGGGCGGACCCGGACGCCGTCGAACGTCTCGATGCCGGGCTGCGCAACCTGGCCTCGGTGGTCCGCGAGGCCACGGGCATTGACATCGACCAGCCCGGGGCCGGCGCCGCCGGCGGCTTCCCCTCCACGTTCACCGCCTACGCCGGTGCCGTCGTCGAACGCGGTTTTGACCTGGTGGCCGACCTGATCGACCTGGACACCCACCTGGACGACGCCGACCTGGTCATCACCGGGGAAGGCTCCCTGGATGCGCAGTCGCTGTCCGGAAAGGGGCCCCTGGGCGTGGCCGATGCCGCCCATGCAAGGGGCCTGCCCGTCGTCGTGGTGGCCGGGCGGATCACCGTGACTCCGGAACAGCTGGCACGGCACGGTGTGGTGTCGGCGGTGAGTGCCACGGACGTGGCGGGCTCTCCCGAGTCGGCGCTGGCCAACGCGGCGCGCTACACCACCCTGGCCACCTCTGAGGCGCTCAACGGCATCTAGCCCTGCCGCAATCGCGGTGCTGCGGCCCCCAAATCGCCATTTTTGGGGCCGCGGCTGCATTTCCGGCGTGAAGGACTCAATCACATCTCGGTTTGGTAAAACTGTTGACATCAAAACTCGTAACATGTCATATTTTACTGATTAGCGAAGTGTGATCTACCCGACAGCAGGCAGTCTGCGGGAACGTCCGTGTGGCTGGCTTTGCGTTGTTGCGTCAAAGGAGATGTGGACAATGAAGCTTCGAATTCCCCGTGCACTCGGCATGGCCGCAGTGGCCGCAACCGTCCTGGCCACCACGGCCTGTGGCGGCATTCTTGGCGGGGGAGGTGAGAAAACCGCAGACTCCGGGCCCATCAAGATCGCGGCCGTCATCCCGCTGTCCGGATCCAGCGCACCCACCGGCGCGTATATGAAGAACGGCATGCAGATGGCCGTCGACGAGATCAACGCGAAGGGCGGCGTCCTGGGCCGCCAGCTCCAGCTTGACGCCGAAGATGAGGCCTGCGACCCGACCCAGGCGGCGGCCGCCGCCAACAAGGCAGTCTCCAACGGCGCCGTGATCTCCGTGGGCGGCTACTGCTCCGGCGCCACGCTGCCCACTCTGCCCATCTTCCAAAAAGCCAACATCCCCATGATCATCCCGGCAGCCAACTCGCAGGACCTGGTCAACCAGAAGCTGCCCAACGTCTTCCTCATCAACGGAACCGGTGCCCAGCAATCGGCGGCGGCCGTGAAATTCATGGTCAAGGACGGCGTGAAGTCCGTGGCACTGGTGGACGACAACACCAGCTACTCCAAGGACATCGCCACCGAGACCAAGAAGGACCTGGATGCCGACGGAACCGTCAAGGTTGCCCTGTCCACCTCGGTGACAGCCGGTGAAAGCGACTACTCCTCGGTGGTCCACGACATCATGGGCGCCAACCCGGACATGCTCTACTGGACCGGCTACTACCAGGAGGGCGGCCTGATCATCAACCAGCTCAAGGCGGCCGGCTACGCTGGCAAGATCATGGTGGCCGACGGCAGCGTTGACGCGTCCCTGATCAAGATCGCCGGCGGGTCCAACGCAGAGGGCGTCCTCGCCACCATGACCCAGACCCCGGACACCATCAAGGGTGCCGAAAGCTGGATTGCGGACTACACCAAGCAGTTCGGCAGCGCGCCCGGTCCATACTCCACCCAGTCCTACGACGCCGTCCGGGTGGCCGCCGAAGCCATCACCAAGGCCGGCAGCACCGACGGCACCAAGGTCATCGCGGCCCTTGAAGCCATTGACGGCTTTGAACTGTTCTCCGGACCGTTGAAGTTCACGCCGGAACACACGCTGTCCAGCGGCGGATTTCAGATCCTTGTGGTCCAGGACGGCAAGTTTGTCCTCAAAGACGCCCTGAGCTGACCATGCGCAACCGGCGGGCGGGCAGCCCGCCGGTAGCCCCTGGTTCCCGACCGGATTCAACGCCAAGGCAGGACAAGCATGACCCAACTCATCTGGAACGGCCTTTTTGTGGGCTCGTTCTACGCACTCGTCGCCCTGGGCTATTCAATGGTCTACGGCATCATCAAGCTGCTGAACTTCGCCCATGGCGACATTTACATGCTCGGCGCTTTCATCGGATTCGCCATGTTGACCTCCGTCGGTGTGATCCCGGCGTCCCTGTCCATCACGGCGCTGCTCATTGTGCTGCTGCTGGTCATGATCAGCACAGGCGCCATCGGCGTCGCCATTGAGCGCGTGGCCTACAGGCCGCTGCGCAACTCGCCGCGACTGGCCGTGCTGATCACGGCCGTGGGCGCATCCTTCACCCTGGAGTACGGGGTCGCGGCCATGGCAGGACCCAACCCAAGGGTGTTCCCCGTACGCCTGGAAGGACAGACCTTCGACATCCTGGGTGCACGCATCTCCGCACCCCAGATCGTCCTCATGGTGGTGGCCGTGATCCTCATGCTGGGGCTGAACTCCTACGTCCAGCGCACCTCCATGGGGCGGGCCATGCGCGCCATCGCCCTTGACCCCAAGGGCTCGCTGCTTATGGGCATCAACGTCAACAAGGTCATCACCTGGACGTTCTTCATCGGCTCCGCGCTGGCAGGTGCGGCCGGTGTCATGGCCGGCGCCTATTACGGGAAAATCGACTTCCTCATGGGCTTCATCATCGGCCTGAAGGCGTTTACCGCCGCCGTCATCGGCGGCATCGGCAACATCAAGGGTGCCATGCTGGGCGGCCTGCTGCTGGGCCTGCTGGAGGCCTTCGGCTCGCAATGGCTCGGCGGCCAGTGGCGCGACGTCTTCACCTTTGCCGTGCTGATCCTGTTCCTGACCTTGAAACCCACCGGCCTGCTGGGCGAACGAGTGACGGAGCGTGTCTAGATGAGCGACAACGTTGACACCTCCACCGCCCCGCGCCTGATCGGCAAACCCGCCAGCGCCGTCTCCCGGCTGTTTGAAAGCAAGCAGCTGGGCTGGGCCGCCTTCGCCATCGCGGTGGTGTTCCCCTTTGTCATCGCCAACAACTACGCCATGAACATCGCCACGACGGCAGTGATCTTCGTGCTGCTGGCCTCCGGCCTGAACATGGTGGTGGGCTACTGCGGGCTGCTGGACCTGGGCTACATCGCCTTCATGGCTGTGGGCGCCTACACGGCAGGCATCGTGTCCAAGGCCTTTGAGCTGCCCATTCTCTACACCATCCCCGCAGTCATCATCATGTGCATCTTGTCCGGCCTGGTCATCGGCGGCCCCACGCTGAGGCTGCGCAGCGACTACCTGGCCATCGTGACGCTGGGATTCGGCGAGATCATCCGCCTGACGGCCAACAACCTGGACATCACCGGCGGCCCGTCCGGCATCTACGGCATCCCTGGCATTGAACTGTTCGGCCTGGACCTGTCGGCGCCCGTCTCGTTCTACTACTTCTGCGTTGTGGTGGTTGCCCTGCTGGTCCTGGGCTCGGCACGACTGGGCAAATCACGGCTGGGCCGGGCATGGCGCTTTGTCCGCGAGGACGAGGATGCGGCCGAGGCCATGGGCATCCACACCTACAAGGTGAAGCTGGCCGCTTACATCTTTGGCGCCGTCTGGGGCGGCTTCGGAGGCCTGCTGTTCGCCGCGCACCTCTCCGCCATCTCACCGCAGAGTTTTGTGTTTCTGCAATCCGCACTGGTCCTCATGGCCGTGGTGCTGGGCGGCATGGGCAACACCCGCGGAGTGGTGGTGGGCGCCGTCGTCATTTCCCTGATGCCGGAGCTGCTGCGTGACATGGGCAACCTGCGCTACGTCATCTTCGGCGTCGTGCTGGTGGCCATGATGGTCCTGCGGCCCCAGGGCTTCTGGCCCGCCCGGGCCTACGAACCCGAACGGCCCGTCCCAGACATCGATCCGCCGGGCGGCGGTCCCGGAAAGCCCGACGGCGGCACGCGTCCGGCTGCCCGCGGCCGCAGGAACCGGGGTGCCGGGGACGCCGGGGCGGACAGCGCGAAGGGAGGGGCCGCATGAGCCCGCTGCTTGAGGTCAGGGACCTGCAAATTGCCTTTGGCGGCGTCAAGGCCGTCAACGGGCTCAGCTTCAGCGCCGATGCCGGTGAGATTGTCTCCGTGATCGGGCCCAACGGTGCCGGAAAGACCAGTGCCTTCAACTGCATCACCGGCTTCTACAAGCCGGTGAGCGGCTCCGTAACGGTGGACGGCCAGGACGTCACGGGCAAGCGCCCGGCCGTGATTGCCGCGACCGGGGTGACCCGGACCTTCCAGAACCTGCGGCTGTTCCCGGACCTGACGGTCTTGGACAACGTCCGCGGCGGCATGCACCTGTACGGCGGCCAGAACTTCCTGGACTCCCTGTTCCACACTCCGCGGTTCAAGAAAAGCGAGCTCTACTACACGGAGGAGGCCCACCGCTGGCTGGACTTTGTGGGGTACAAGGGCGGGCGCGGGATCCCCGTCCGCAACCTCGCCTACGGCCAGCAGCGGCAGGTGGAGATGGCCCGGGCCATGGCGCGCAGGGCCAAGCTGGTGCTGCTCGACGAGCCCGGGGCCGGGCTGAACCATTCCGAAAAGCAGGACCTGCTGGCACTGTGCCGCAAAATCCGGGACCTGGGGGCCGCCGTCGTGCTGATTGAGCATGACATGGGCGTGGTCATGGAGGTGAGCGAGCGCGTCGTGGTCATGAACTTCGGCAAGGAGATTGCCGACGGCACGCCGGCGGAGGTCAAGCGGAACCCTGCCGTGATCGAGGCCTACCTGGGCAAGGACGACGACAGCGATGCGGGCGGCAATCCCGCTGCAGGGGAAGGCACCGGGGACAACGAACCGGAAGGGGGCGGAGCCTGATGTCGATGCTCGAATTTGAAAACGTCGAGGTGTTTTACGGCAAGATCCAGGCGCTGCGCGGCATGAGCATCCGGGTGGAAGAGGGCGAGATCGTCTCATTGCTGGGGAACAACGGGGCGGGCAAGACCACCACGCTGTCCACGGCATCGGCCATTGTGAAGGCGAACTCGGGCAGGATCAGCTTTGCCGGCTCGGACATCACGCGCGCCAAGCCGTGGGACGTGGTGGCCGGCGGACTCATCCACGTGCCGGAAGGGCGGCGGATCTTCTCCACCCTGACGGTGGCGGAAAACCTGCAGCTGGGCGGCTACATGGTCAAGGAGCGCGGCGCCGTGGCCAAGCGGATGAAGGAGGTCTATGAGATGCTGCCGTTGCTGGCAGAGCGCCGCAACCAGCAGGGAGGCACCCTGTCCGGCGGCGAGCAGCAAATGCTGGCCATTGGTCGCGCACTCATTGCCGGGCCGAGGATGCTCATGCTGGATGAACCATCCATGGGGCTGGCGCCGCTCATCGTGGCCCAGGTCATGGAAGTCATCAAGGGCGTCAACGCCAACGGCACCACGGTGCTGCTGGTGGAGCAAAATGCGCGGGCAGCCCTGAAAATCACCAGCCGCGGCTACGTGATTGAAGGCGGCGCCACCACCATGACGGGAACAGGGCCGGAACTGCTGGCCGATTCACGGATCGTGGAGGCATATCTTGGCGCCTGAGCCGGGCACGCGGCTGGAGGGCGCGGCGCAGGCCGCGGCCTGGGCGGTCACCACGGTGGACTACCACACGGGCGGGGAGCCGTTCCGGATCGTGCCGGAGCTGCCCATCGAAATCCCTGGGGCCACGGTCCTGGACCGGCGCCAGTCCGCCCAGACGGGGCCGGCCGACGTGCTGCGCCGGCTGCTGGTCAACGAACCCCGCGGCCACGCCGACATGTACGGCGGCTTCATCGTCCCTCCCAACGATCCCGGCGCCCACCTCGGTGTGCTGTTCTGGCACAAGGACGGATTCTCCACAGCCTGCGGCCACGGCACCATCGCGCTCGGCGCCTGGGCGGTGGAATCCGGGCTCGTGCCGGCCCCGGACGACGGCGACACAGACGTGCTCATCGACGTCCCCTCGGGGCGTGTCACGGCCCGGGTGACGACCGTGGCCGGCCGGGTGGACACCGTCACCTTCCTCAACGTGCCCTCCGCCGTCATGGCCCGCGGCATCACCGTGGACACTCCGGGCTTCGGCACCCTCACCGTGGATGTGCTGTGGGGCGGCGCACTGTACGCCTCACTCACCGCAGAGGCAGCGGGACTGGAGGTCGCGCCGTCGTGCTTGGTCCGGCTGATCGAAGCGGGGCGGCAGATCAAGGCCGCGCTCGCCGGCCATCCCGCGGCGCGGCACCCCGGCGAGCCGCGGCTGGACGGCATCTACGGCACCATCTTCCATGAGGCCATGGACCCGGTGGACGGCAACCTGGCGCAGCGCAACGTCACCATTTTCGCCGACGGGCAGGTGGACCGTTCGCCGTGCGGCTCGGGAACCGCGGCCCGTGTGGCGGGGCTGGATGACTCCGGCGAGCTTGCGGACGGGGCGGTGCTGGAGCATTTCTCCATTGTGGACTCGCACTTTGCGGCGCGTGTGGCGTCCCGGGAGGAATCGGGGGTGGTCGTGGGCGTTCGCGGCACTGCCTTTGAGGTGGCCCGGTGCTCGTTCACGCTGGATGCACGGGACACGCTCGGACTCGGATTCGTGCTGCGCTAGGCGCGCCGGGGGAGCGGCTGGGGGGCGTTCCTGCGGCCAACTTGAGAGGATGGGGCCATGAGCGAAACCAAGTACATCATCCCCGGCATGGCCGTGACCGACTTCTTCACCGAGGTTCCGCTGGACTGGTTCAACCCGTCCTCCACCAAAACCATCAACGTGTTTGCGCGCGAACTGGTGGACCCCGTCCGCCGCGGTGAGGAACTGCCCGTCATGGTGTTCCTGCAGGGCGGCCCCGGCGGGAAGGGGCCCCGGCCGCTGGGTGCCACCGGCTGGATCGGCCAGGCGTTGAAGACCCACCGCGTGCTCCTGCTGGACCAGCGCGGCACCGGGCGCAGCACCCGCATCGACGCCGCCACCATGGCCCGCTTCGGTGAGGGCCCGGCCGCGGACGCCGCCGGAGCCGACTACCTGTCCCGCTTCCGGGCGGACTCGATCGTGGCCGACGCCGAGCACATCCGCAAGACCCGCTACGCCGGCCGCCGCTGGTCCACCATGGGGCAGAGCTACGGCGGCTTCCTGACGCTGACGTACCTCTCGCGCGTGCCCGAGGCCCTCGACGCCTGCTATGTCACCGGCGGCCTGGCCAGCATCTGGCCCGACGCCTCCGAGGTCTACCGCCGCACGTTCCCGCGCACGGCCGGGAAAAACCGCCAGTTCTACGCGCGCTACCCGCACCAGGAGGAGCAGGTGGCCGCCATCGCCGATTACCTCGAGGCCCATGATGTCCGCCTGCCCGACGGCGACCGGCTCACCGTCCGCCGCTTCCAGACGCTGGGGATCGACTTCGGCATGAAGCCCGGCTTCGAGCGCATGCACTGGCTGCTCGAGGAGGCGTTCACGGACGCGGGAACCCTCAGCGACGGCTTCCTGTCGCAGGTTCTTGCGCGGACGTCCTTTGCCGAGAATCCGTTGTTTGCCGCGCTCCAGGAGAGCATCTACTCGCACGGCGGCAACGGTCCCACCAACTGGGCTGCCGAGCGGGAGCGGGCCAACCACCCCGACTTTGCCGAGACCGCCCGGCCCCTGCTGTTCACGGGCGAGATGATGTTCCCCTGGATGTTTGAGGAGATCCGCCTGCTGCGCCCCTTCGCCGGGGCCGTCAACGAGATGGCCCGCCGCGCAGACTACAGCGAGCTGTACGACGTGGAACGCCTGGCCGCCAACGAGGTCCCCGTGGCCGCCGCCGTCTACTACGACGACATGTATGTGGACGCCGGGCTGCAGCTGGACACGGCGGCAGCCGTGGGCAATGTGCACGCCTGGGTCACCAACGAGTTTGAGCACGACGGCATCGGCGACGACAGGGTATTTGCCAACCTGCGCCGGACCGTCGATGAACTCGGCGGGCCCCTGAGGTAGCGTGCGGCCGCGGGATTGTGCGCCGGTGCCGTGGACTGGCCGGGAGGATAAATTAGTCATCGCAACCCCTAGTGGCATGTGACATTGTACTGTTACTCTGGTCACGTAATGCTTTGTTGGCAGCGCTGCCGGCATTCCCTTGCGGACGGCGCAGCCTGCATCCATGGCGGCCCCACCTGCAAGGAGACATTCATGACCACCCGCACCCAGCCCTGGCAGGGCATCCACGTTGCCACGGCGCTTCCCTTCAATGACGACCTCAGCGTCGACTACGGAGCCTTCGGCGAGCACGTGGCCTGGCTGGCAGCCAACGGCTGCGACGGCGTCTGCCCCAACGGCTCGCTCGGCGAATACCAGACCCTGACCGACACGGAACGGGCCAAGGTGGTGGAAACCGCCGTCGCCGCATCCCCTGAGGGCTTCACCGTCATGCCGGGCGTCGCTGCCTACGGTGCAGCGGAATCCCTCCGCTGGGCGGAGCAGGCCCGCGACGCCGGTGCCGCCTCAGTGCTGGCCCTGCCGCCGAACACGTTCCGGGCCGACGATGAGACCGTCATGGCCCACTACCGGGAGGTGGCCAAGGCCGGCCTGCCGATCGTGGCCTACAACAACCCCCTCGACACCAAGGTGGACCTGACGCCGCCGCTGCTGGCCCGCCTGCACGGCGAGGGCCTGATCGTCGCGGTCAAGGAGTTCACCGGCGACGTCCGCCGTGCCTACGAAATCGCCGAACTGGCACCGGAGCTGGACCTGCTGGTCGGATCCGACGACGTCCTGCTCGAGATGGGCCTCGCGGGCGCCGTCGGCTGGATCGCCGGCTACCCCAACGCCATCCCACAAAGCACCGTGAACCTGTACAACCTGGCCACGAGCGGCAGCATGGACGACATCGCCACGGCGCTGCCCATCTACCGGGACCTGCACGCCCTCCTGCGCTGGGACTCCAAGACCGAGTTTGTGCAGTCCATCAAGCTGTCCATGGACATCGTGGGACGCAAGGGCGGCCCCTGCCGGCAGCCGCGCCTGCCGCTGTCGCCGGAACTGATCGCGCGCATCACGGCGGACACCGAGGCCGTCCTGGCCAAGGGCTACAAGTAGCGCCCGGCGCCGGGACAAGGAAAAGCAGCCATGCGCTCAAAGAGGGTGTTCCACGCCGTCGACTCCCACACCGAGGGGATGCCCACCAGGGTGATCACCGGAGGCGTGGGCACCCTTCCCGGTGCCACCATGGCCGAGCGCCGCCAGTGGTTCATGGACAACATGGACGACATCCGCACGCTGCTCATGTATGAACCCCGCGGGCACGCATCCATGAGCGGGGCCATCCTGCAGCCGCCCACCCGGGCGGATGCCGACTACGGGGTGCTGTTCATCGAGGTGTCCGGGCTGCTGCCGATGTGCGGACACGGCACGATCGGGGTGGCAACGGTCCTGGTGGAAACCGGAATGGTCCCTGTGCAGGAGCCCGTCACCACCATCCGGCTGGACACCCCGGCCGGGCTGGTCGTGGCGGAGGTCCACGTGGAAAACGGTGCGGCAAAATCCGTCACCATCACCAACGTCCCCTCCTTCTCGGTCGCCCTGGACCAAACCGTCAGCGTCCCCGGGTACGGGGATGTCCCGTACGACATGGCGTTCGGCGGAAACTTCTACGCCGTCGTCGACTTGGCGGAGCTGAAGCTGCCATTCGAGCGCGCAGCCAAGGACCGGCTGCTCGCGGCCGGACTGGCCATCATGGAGGCCATCAACGAAAGCAGCCCGCCCGTGCACCCCGAGCGTCCGGACATCCACGGCTGCCACCACGTCTACCTCAAGGCGCCGGGCTCCACCGCCCAACACTCCCGCCACGCCATGGCCATCTTCCCGGGTTGGTTTGACCGCTCGCCCTGCGGCACCGGCACCAGTGCCCGCATGGCTGAACTGCACGCCCGCGGCGAACTGGCCCTGGAGACGGATTTCATCAACGAATCCTTCATTGGCACGCGGTTCACCGGCAGGCTGGTCGGGGAAACCACCGTGGGCGGGTTCCCCTCGGTCATCCCCACCATCACGGGCCGTGCCTGGGTCACCGGTATGGGCCAGTACCTGCTGGACCCGGACGACCCCTTCCCGGCAGGCTTCCTGCTGTGAGCGGCCCGGCGCTTGTCCTCACGCCTGAGGAGCAGGCCATGCTCGACGGCGGCCGCGGCCCCGGAACCGCCATGGCCATGCGCATCGTGGTGGCTGTGGCGGGGGTGCTCGGTGCTGACAGGCTCATGCCCATCACGGGCGCACACATCGACAGCTGCCTCTACCACGGCCAGGCCGGGCTGGACTTTGCCCAAAAGCTGGCGGACCTCGGCGCCACGGTGGCAGTCCCCACCACACTGAACACGAGCTCACTGGATTTGATGCACCCCGGGCTGGTGCGGCTGCCTCCCAGCGAGGCAGTGCCCGCCCGGGCACTCATGGACGCCTACCGCGCACTCGGTGCCCGCGCCACATGGACGTGCGCGCCCTACCAATCCGCCGAACGGCCGGCCTTTGGCGAAAACATCGCCTGGGCGGAATCCAACGCCATCGTCTTTGCCAACTCCGTCCTCGGCGCCCGCACCGAACGATACGGCGACTTTCTGGACATCTGCGCGGCCGTCACGGGCCGGGTGCCCCACGCCGGCCTGCACCTGAGCGAGCACCGGCTGCCCGCGATCGAGCTCGACTGCTCCCCGCTGTCCAGCGAAATGCTGGGACACGAGGCCGTGTGGGCCGCCCTCGGCGGGGTGGTGGGGCGCCTGGTGGGGGAGAAGGTCCCGCTGCTGACCGGGATCGACCCCCGCGTGGCGGACGAGGACAAGCTCAAGGCCTTTGGCGCCACCTCCGCGTCTTCCGGAGGCGTGGCCCTGTTCCACGTCGCCGGCGTGACACCGGAGGCGCTCGCCGCCGGGTGGGGCAGTGGCTCGGACGGAGCTTTCACGGGCGGTGGCGGCAGCCTTGACAAGGTGCCCGTCACCGCCGCCATGGTCCGGGCCATGAGGGACGAACTGACGACGGCGGACCCCTCGGCGCCGCTGGACGCGGTGGCCCTGGGCACCCCGCACCTTTCCGCCACTGAGTTCCGCCAGCTCGCCGGCCTGCTCCAGGGCAAGGCGTCCTTCAGCCCGGGCTGCACCGTCTGGATCAACACCTCCCGCGAGGTCCTCGCCCAGGCCCGGGAGGCGGGCACGGCCCAGCCTGCGGAGGATCGCGGCGCCCGGATCGTGGTGGACACCTGCACCTACATCACCCCCATCCTCGGCCCCGAGGAGCGCTCCGTCATGACGCCCTCGGGCAAGTGGGCCTGGTATGCGCCCATGAACATCGGCGTGGACATCATCTTCGGCACCATGGCCGAATGCGTGGACTCCGCAATCTCCGGAAAGGTGGTCCGCCATGACTCCCAATGGGCCTGACGCGGACGCCACCTTTGAGGGCGTGACCCTGTGCGCCGGAACGGGCACCGGCCCGCTGCTGGCCCTTGCGGAACCGCTGTCCTTCTGGGGCGGAACCGACAGGGCCACCGGCGAAATCATCGACGCCCACCACCCCCAGCGGGGCCGGTTGCTGGGCGGGCAGGTCCTGGTCATGGACGCCTCGCGCGGCTCCAGCTCCTCGTCCTCCGTGCTGGCCGAGCAGTTGCGGGCAGGCGTGGGCCCTGCGGCCATCCTGCTCACCGCGCGGGACGCCATTGTGTGCCTGGGCGTGCTTGCCGCCGCGGAACTGTACGGGGACGGGATTCCCGTGGTGCTGCTGGACCATTCCGACGCCGATAGACTGCACCAAAGTGCCCTCCCGGCCAGCGTGTCGGTGACGGCCGAGCCCGGCGGGCGTGCCGCCGTCGTACTTTCAACCGGGGCCGGAGCCCCGGAACCCCAACCCTAGGACAACCATGACACTGCCCTACTTTGACGCCGCACAGCTGCAGGAACTGCTGCCGCCCGGGACCGCCGTGGCCGCGCTGGAGGAGGCGCTGCGCGGCGGGCTCGATCCGGAGCTGGATTCGCCGCGGCTGTTTGCGCCGTTGGACGCGGGCGAGTTCCTGCTGATGCCGGCGCAGTCGGCCCGGTACGCCGGGATCAAGGTGGTCACCGTGGCGCCGGAGAACCCCGCCAAGGGGCACCCCAAGATCCAGGGCACGTACCTGCTGCTGGACAAGGACACGCTGGCGCCGCTGGCCGCCATGGACGGGGCCGAGCTGACGCTGATCCGCACGCCCGCGGTGACCACCATGGCCGTCAAGGGGCTGCTTGCCGTGCGCGGCGCGGAATCGGCCGGGGCCGTGGCTGTTCTGGGGACGTCGCTGCAGGCGGACCGGCACATCGAGGCGCTGGCGGCGGTGTGCGGCATTGGGGAGCTTGTGGTCATTGGCCGGCGTCCCGAGGCTGCGCAGACGCTCGCCGACAAGTGGGCTGCGCAGGGAATCTCTTCGCGCGCGGGCAGCCACGGAGACCTGGCGGCAGCCGATGTCATCCTCTGCGCCACGTCCTCCGCGGAGCCGGTGTTTGACGGTGCGCTGCCCAAGGATTCGGCCGTGATTGCCGCGATCGGCTCCCACGGGCTCGATGCGCGGGAGATCGACCCCGTCCTGGCCCGCCGCGCAGAAGTGGTGGTGGAGGGGCGGGCGTCGGCGCTGCGCGAAGCCGGCGACCTGATTCCGGCACGTTCGGCGCAAGAGTGGCAGGAGCGCGGCCTGGCCACGCTGTCGGACCTGGCCGGCGGCCGCTTTGACCCGGACCCCGGAAAGCCGCTGCTGTACACGGGTGTCGGCATGTCGTGGGAGGACATCGTGGTGGCGGGCCGTGCCTTTGAATCCGCGGACTCCGCCGCGGTCGTGCACTAAAATGTCACATGACAGTGGGGCGCAACGGCCGTTCCGCTGCTGCATGGGCGGTGAATCCGCTTCAGAAGGGTCCTAGAGGGGGAACGGCATGGAAACTGCGTCTCATTTGACCATTGTCAAGAAGAACGTCAGCCTGCGTGAAACGGTGACGCTTGCGCTGCGGGCCGCCGTCATTTCGGGTGAAATGAAACCCGGCGAGGTCTACTCCGCCCCGACACTCGGCAAGCGCTTTGGTGTTTCCCCCACGCCCGTGCGCGAGGCCATGCTGGACCTGGCCAAGGAGGGCCTCGTGACCTCGCTGCCCAACAAGGGGTTCCGGGTCACCGAGGTCTCGGACGAGGACCTGGACGAGATCACTGCCCTGCGACTGCTCATTGAGCCGCCCACTGTCCGCCAGGTCACCCCGTTGATCGACGACTCCGGCCTGGCCCGCCTGCGCGAGATGGCCGCCGTGATCGTGGAGCACGCCGTCACCGGCGACCTCATCCAGTACACCGAGGCGGACCGTGCCTTCCACATCGCCATCCTGGAGTACAGCGGCAACAAGCGCCTCGTCGCCTTGATTTCCGAACTGCGTGCCCACACCCGGCTGCTGGGGCTGGCCCCGCTGGCCGCAGCCGGCACGCTGCAGGATTCGGCGCAGGAGCACGTGGAGCTCGTGGAGCTGATTGCGGCCGGCAAGGCCGCGGAGGCGCAGGAGCTGATGACCGTGCACATCGGCCACGTCCGCACGGATTGGGCCAGCCACTAAACCCCGCCTTCAGGCGTTGAAAATTGTGCCGACATCCCCTCCACGCCAATGTGGTGTGTGACATACTACTGTCATGAGTCTTCCCCGATTCGTTGACGTTGTGGTCATCGGCGGAGGCGCCGTCGGTGCCGCCTGCGCCTATTTCGCCGCGCGTTCCGGCCTGTCCGTGGCGGTGGTGGAGCGGGGCGCCGTGGCCTCGGGGACCTCCAGCGCGTGCGAGGGCAACATCCTGGTCTCCGACAAGGAGGCCGGCCCGGAACTGGCGCTGGCCCAGTATTCACAAATCCTGTGGCGCGGGGACCTTGCCGAGTTCGGCCACCTGTGGGAGTTTGAGGCCAAGGGCGGGCTGGTGGTGTCCGCCCGGCCCGGCACGCAGGGCAACCTTGCCCGCCTCGCGGAGCGCCAGCGGGCAGCCGGCATCGCCGTCGAGATGGTTGCCGCCGATGCCCTGCCGGACCTCGAGCCGGAACTGAACCCGAACATGGCCGGCGGGGCATATTATTCGCAGGATGCCCAGGTCCAGCCGATGCTGGCGGCGGCCCACCTCCTGAGGCTGGCCCGGGAGCTCGGCGCCACCGTCCACACGCAGACCACGGTCACCGGGTTCCTGCTCCGCGGAGACGCCGTCACGGGCGTCGTGACCAGCGGCGGAACCGTCAGTGCCGCCGCCGTCGTGAATGCCGCGGGCACCTGGGGAGGCGCCGTGGCGCAACTGGCCGGCGTCAACGTCCCGGTCCTGCCCCGCAAGGGGTACGTCATGGTCACGGAACCGCTGCCCGTCAAGGTCCGGCACAAGGTGTACGCGGCCGAGTATGTAGACAATGTGGCCAGTTCCGATGCCCGGCTGCAAACCTCGCCCGTTGTGGAGGGAACCCGCGGCGGGACCATCTTGATCGGATCAAGCCGCGAACGGGTGGGGTTCGACAAGGCCGTCGACCCGCTGGTTCTGGCGGCCATGGCGGGCAAGGCGATCGGGCTGTTTCCCTTCCTTGCCGGGGCCAAGGCGCTGCGCAGCTATTTCGGCTTTCGGCCCTACTGCCCCGACCACCTTCCGGTCATCGGCCCTGACCCCCGGGCGCCCGGGCTGTGGCACGCCTGCGGGCATGAGGGCGCGGGCATCGGCCTGAGCGTCGGCACGGGCGCCCTGATCGCCGCAGCCCTGACAGGCGCAGACCCCGCCCTTGACCTGGCGCCATTTGCGCCCGAACGCTTTGACACGCCCGCCGCGCAGGAGGCCGCACATGCCTGAACTTGAAATGTCTCTCGACGGCGTGCCGCTGCCGGCGCGCCCCGGCCAGAGCGTGGGCGCCGCCCTGGCCGCGGCAGGCGTGGCCAGCTGGCGCACCACACGGGACGGCCGCCCCCGCGGGCTGTTCTGTGGCATCGGCATCTGCTTTGACTGCCTCATCACGGCCGACGGCGTCCCTAACCAGCGCGCCTGCCTCACCCCCGTGCACGAGGGCATGGTGCTGGAAACCGGCGAGGGGGAGCGCGATGGAAACTGAGGCGGCCAGTGCCGGGGTCTTTGATGTTGCCGTAGTCGGTGCCGGACCGGCGGGGCTGGCTGCGGCCGTGCACGCGGGCGACTGCGGCCTGTCCGTCGTGCTCATTGACGCCGGGCAGCAGCCCGGCGGGCAGTTTTGGCGCCACCGCGACGAGAAAGTCCACGGGGCAGGGACCCAACGGCCCGGCGGTGCCAAGCGGATCTCCGGTGCCGGTGGAATTCCCGGATACGCAGGCCCGGCGGAGGCGGCTGCCGCGGCCGAAGGCGCCGGCCACCACGACTGGAAGACTTTTGCGGGGCTGCGCTCAAGGCTGTATGCGCACGAGGCGGCGGGTCGGGTCAGCTACCTGCGGGGCACGCAGCTGTGGCTGGTGGAACCTCCCGCCAGTGACGGCACGCGCGTGCTGCAGCTGAGTCCCGTGCTGGATGCGCCGGCATCCGGCAGTGCTGACGAGGCTGCCGTGGCACCGGCACCGGCCTCCGTGCGGGCAGACCGACTGGTCCTGTGTGCCGGCGGCTATGACCGGCAGCTGCCGGCGCCGGGCTGGGACCTGCCGGGAGTCATGGCTGCCGGCGGCGTGCAGGCCCTGCTGAAGGGCAGCGGGGCGGTGCCCGGCGGAACGGGTGTCGTGGGCGGAACGGGGCCGTTCCTGCTCCCCGTCGCCGCGGGACTGGCCGGTGCAGGCGTCAAGGTTGCGGCAGTCTGCGAGGCCAACTCGCCCACGGGCTGGCTGCGCAACCTCCGCGGCGCCGTCCGCGCCCCGGAGAAGGTCCCCGAGGGTGTGGAGTATGCGGCCGTGCTGGCCCGGCACCGCATCCCCTACCGCATCCGCTCTGCGGTGACGGAGATCCATGGGACGGACAGGGTGGAGGCCGCAACGATCTCGCGGCTGGCACCCGACGGTTCCGTGGTGCCCGGCAGCGGCCGGCGCGTGCCGTGCGACTTCGTGGCGCTCGGCTGGGGCTTCACGCCGTTGCTGGAGCTGGTGCTGGCCGTCGGTGCCGCGACCTCCCTCGATGTGGACGGTTCGCTCGTCGCCGTCGTGGACAACCGCCTGAACAGTTCCGTGCCCGGCGTCAGCGTTGCGGGGGAGTCCACGGGGATCGGCGGCGCCGCCATGGCCGTGGTGGAGGGCGAACTCGCGGCCCTGTGTGCCGGCGATGCCCTCGGGACCGGATCCCCGGAACTGGACCTTCGGATCGCCCGCCTGCAGCGTGAACGCGCCCGGCTGCACGCCTTCGCCGTGGCCATGCACAAGGCGAACCCCGTCCCCGCACGCTGGACCGAATGGCTGACGCCGGAAACCATCGTGTGCCGCTGCGAGGAGGCAAGCTACGGGGACCTGTGCGCCGCACACAGGGACCTGGGCGCCGACGACGCCCGGAGTTTGAAGTCGTATGCCAGACCCGGCATGGGATGGTGCCAGGGCCGGGTCTGCGGCTTCGCGACGGCGTCAATCGCGGCGGTCCTCGCCGGCCGCGGCCCCACCGCCGAGGACCTGGCGGCCATGTCCAAAAGGACACTTGCCGCACCAGTTTCACTGGGCCGCCTCGCGGCCCTCGCCGATGCAGGCGGGGCGGCCACGCACGGCGCCGCAGCAGAAGGCCCTTGACAATACTGAGCGCCACCCGCGAATTTCAATGCCACTGATGTTCCTGAAGAAGTAAGGAAGCAAAGCCATGACCGACACACCCACCACAGCAGACGAACTGGAGTCCGTGCTCGCCGCGGCCCACACCGCATCAGGGCAGTGGGGCCGGCGCCCCGCGGCAGAGCGCGCCGCCGCACTGGTGGCTGCCGCCGACGCCCTGGATGCCGCCGGCCCCGAGCTCATCCCCATTGCCCAGGAGGAGACTCACCTGCCGGAGGCCAGGCTGTCGGGCGAGCTCAAGCGCACCACCTTCCAACTGCGGCTGTTTGCCGAGCTCCTCAACGACGGCGGCTACCTCGACGCCCGGATCGACCATGCCGACGATGCCTGGCCCATGGGTCCGCGCCCCGACATCCGCCGCGTCCTGGAACCGCTGGGCCCGGTGCTGGTGTTTGCCGCCAGCAACTTCCCCTTCGCCTTCAGCGTCATGGGCGGCGACAGCTGCTCGGCCCTGGCCGCAGGCTGCGCCGTGGTGCTGAAGGTCCACTCCGGCCATCCCCGACTCTCGGCGGCGGTGGGGCGCGTGGCCGCCGCGGCGCTGGAAGGTGCCGGCGCGCCGTCGGGCATCCTGCAACTGGTCTACGGCACCCAGGCCGGCCGCGACGCACTCCTTGACCCGCGCATCAAGGCCGGCGCCTTCACCGGGTCGATCCCCGGCGGGCGGGCCCTGTTCGACCTGGCCACGTCCCGGCCCGAACCCATCCCGTTCTACGGCGAGCTGGGCAGCGTCAACCCGGTCTTCGTCACGGAGGCGGCGGCCGCTGCGCGCGGGGCGGAGATTGCGGCGGGTTTTGTGGCGTCGTACACCATGGGTGCCGGGCAGTTCTGCACCAAGCCGGGCATCCTGCTGGTGCCATCCGGCTCGGCCATGGTGGCGGAGCTGGCCGGGGCTGCCCGCCCCGCGCCGGCGCCGCTGCTCAACGACAGGATTGCACAGGGATACGCGGACTCGCTGCAGGGCCTGTTGAAGCACGACGCCGTTTCCCCCTTGGGCGGCACCGACGGCACTGCCTCGTCCCCGCCCGCACCGGCCCTGAACGTGACCACGGCGGCGGCGCTGCTGGCGGACCCGGAAGGGCTGGTCACGGAGTGCTTCGGCCCGTCGGCGCTCGTGGCCGCCTATGACTCCGAGGCGGAGCTGCTGGAAGTGGCGGGCGTGCTGGACGGACAGCTGACAGCCACCATCCAGGGCGAGGACACGGACGCGGTGGCCCCGGAACTGGTTCGGATCCTGGCGGACAGGGCCGGGCGCGTGCTGTGGAACCAGTGGCCCACGGGCGTCTCAGTGACGTACGCGCAGCAGCACGGCGGGCCGTACCCGGCCACCACGGCACCCACCACCACGTCCGTGGGGACGGCCGGAATCACCCGCTTCCTGCGCCCCGTGGCCTACCAGGGCCTGCCGGAACACCTCCTGCCGGCGGCCCTGCGCGACGGCAACCCGCTGGGTGTGCCGCAGCGCATCAACGGGGTGCTCAGCCCTTCGTGACGGCCGCCGCGGCGGCGTCTTCCTCGGGGTCCAGGGGGTTGGCGGCCGTGCCGCGCCACTTCGCCAGGGCGCTCATGCCGTGGTAGATGATGAGCGCGGCGGCCGTGCCGAGGGCGATGCCCTCAAAGGTCAGGCTGCCGGCGACCCAGGTGAAGTTTGCCACGCCGATGATCAGTGCGACGGCGGCCGTGGTCAGGTTGATGTTGTTGGAGAAGCTGACCTTGTTCTGCACCCAGATCCGCACGCCCAGGATGCCGATCATGCCGTAGAGCAGGGTGGCGGCACCGCCCAGGACGCCCACGGGAACGGTGGCGATCAACTCACCGAACTTGGGGGAAAAGCTCAGCAGCAGGGCCGCGAGTCCGGCAACGTAGTAGGCCGCGGTGGAGTACACCTTGGTGGCGGCCATGACTCCGATGTTCTCCGCATAGGTGGTGGTGCCGGATCCGCCGCCGAGGCCGGCCAGGGTGGTGGCGACGCCGTCGGCAATGATGGCGCGGCCTGCATACGGGTCAAGGTCCTCGCCGGTCATGAGGGCAACGGACTTCACATGGCCGATGTTCTCGGCGATGAGCACCAGAACCACCGGGATGAACAGGCCCAGGACGGCGAAGTGGAAGGTGGGGGTCTGGAAGTGGGGCAGGCCGATCCAGGCGGCGGAGTCGATCTTGGAGAAGTCCACCTCGCCGCGCATGACCGCCACAAGGTAGCCGACAACGACGCCGACCAGGATGGCCAGGCGGCCCAGGATGCCGCGGAACAGCACGCTGACCAGAATGATGACGAGCAGCGTGACCAATGCCGTGATGGGCGCCTTTTCAAAGTTGCTGCGCGCCGACGGGGCCAGGTTCAGGCCGATCAGGGCCACGATGGTGCCGGTGACCGGGGCCGGCATGAGCCGGTTGATCCAGGACGCGCCGAACTTCTGCACGATGAGACCCAGAACGGCCAGCGTCACGCCGGCAACCACCACGCCGCCCAGCGCGCCGGCCACGCCGAACTGCTGCTGCGAGGCCATGATCGGGGCGATGAAGGCAAAGCTGGAACCGAGGTAGCTGGGCACGCGGCCGCGCGTCATGACCAGGAACAGCAGGGTGCCTATGCCGGAAAAGAACAGTGTTGTGGCCGGTGGCATGCCGGTGATCAGGGGCACCAGGAACGTGGCGCCAAACATGGCCACCACGTGCTGCAGGCCGATCCCGATGGTCCGGGGCCAGCTCAGCCGCTCATCAGGGGTGACGACCTGCCCCGGGGCAATGCTCTTGCCGTCGCCGTGAACGGTCCATTTTGTGCCGAGCAAACTCATCCAAGATCTCCGATTTCCGCCCGCGCACCTGCGCGTGGCCCGCGGATAAGAATATAGGAGTGCGCGCGGCCGTGGGTGCCGTGCGCCGCCGGCGGGGCTGCGGCCCTGCCGCACCGGGTCGTTTCGGACTAGGATCGCGGTATGTGCCGACTCTTTGGACTGCATGCCGGGGCTGGACCGGTCAGGGCCACGTTTTGGCTGCTCAAGGCCCCGGACAGCCTGTCCGAGCAGAGCCGGCGGGAACCCGACGGCACCGGCATCGGGACCTTCGACGCCGCCGGGGAACCGGAGATTTCCAAGCAGCCCGTCGCCGCCTTTGAGGATGCCGCCTTTGCCACGTCGGCGAGGACGCTGGAAAGCACCACCTTCACGGCGCATGTCCGCTACGCCACCACCGGGGCCCATACGCTGGAGAACACCCACCCCTTTGCCCAGGACGGGCGCATCTTCGCCCACAACGGCGCCTTTGGCGAGCTGGACAAGATTGACGCTCGGATCGCTGCACTGGGCGGCGCCGGCCGCGGAGGCGCCGGGCCGGAGGGTGCGGGCCTGGTCCTGGGCCAGACCGACAGCGAACGCCTGTTCGCGCTGATCACCCTGGAAACCCGGCGCCGAGGCGGCGACGTGGCCGCCGGCATCACCACCGCGGTGGGCTGGATCGCCGCAAACCTGCCGGTCTACAGCCTGAATTTCATCTTGACCACCGCCACTGAGCTGTGGGCGCTGCGGTATCCCGAGACGCACGAGCTCCACGTCCTCGACCGTGCCCCCGGCGGGCACCGCGAGGGTGCGCCGCTCGCCGTCGACAGCTCCCGCATCAAGGGCCACAGCCACGACCTGGCCGGGCGCCGGTCTGTGGTCATCGCCACCGAGCCCATGGACGCCGACCCTGGCTGGCGGATGATGGCGCCGGGCGAACTGCTCCATGTGGGGCCGGACCTGGCGCTGAACTGCAGCGTCCCGGTGCCGCAGGACCCCGCACGCAGGCTGGAACTGGCTGAACCCGTGGCCGGTTCCTCGCCGTAGCTCTGGGCGGACGCGGCCGGAGCCCGGGGAGCCGCCCACGGAGGTGGGGAATCGGCTCAGGGGTGCGGCACGTGGCTTTCATTGGCCAGCAGCACGACGCCAAGGAGGTCGTTGAGTGCGTGTGCCAGCTCCGGATGGGCCAGTTCATACCGGGAACGCCGGCCCTCGGGGACGGCCACGGCCAGCCCGCACTCGCGCAGGCAGGAGAGGTGATTGGAGATGCTTTGCCGCGAAACCCCCAGGTTGCTGGCAAGGTCTGCCGGGTACTGCGGTTCCCTGGCGAGGGCCATCAGGATCTCCGCGCGCGTGGGGTCGGAGAGCGCGTAGCCAAAGCGGGCCAGCACCGCTGCGTTGCTAATGGGCTTCATTCTCAATATCATACAGCACTTGATGAATTCAGCGTTCGATGTACTATTGAGTACATGTCAGGCCACAACCATTCCCATGCCCCTTCACCAGCCGACGGCGGGAGCCACCACAAGCGCATTGCCATTGCCCTGGGCATCACGCTGGCGGTCTTTGTTTTTCAGGTCATCGGCTCGATTCTCACGGGTTCCCTGGCGCTGCTTTTTGACTCCGCCCACGTCCTGACCGACGCCGGCGGGCTCGCCATGGCCCTTCTGGCCGCGCGGCTGATGATCCGCCCCGCCAGCAGCAAGCGGACCTGGGGCTTCGCCCGCGCCGAGGTCCTGGCGGCCACAGCGCAGGCCGCAGTGCTTCTCGCCGTCGGACTTGTGGTCCTGGTGGAAGGCATCCAGAGGCTGTTCAACCCCACCGAGATTGCGTCCCAGGAAATGATCGTTTTTGGTGCGATCGGCCTGCTGGGCAACATCATTTCCATGTTTGTGCTGATGGGCGGACGCAACACGAACTTCAACATGCGTGCCGCATTCCTCGAGGTGCTCAACGATGCCCTGGGATCGGTGGCCGTCATTGTTGCAGCGATCGTCATCTCCACGACCGGCTGGATGCAGGCGGATGCCGTGGTGGCCATGCTCATCGGCGCGCTGATCCTGCCGCGCACCGTGAAGCTGCTGCTGGAGACCATCCACGTGCTGCTGGAATCCACGCCGTCGGGCCTGGACCTTGACGAGGTCCGCAAGCACATCCTGGGGCTGGAGCACGTGCGCAGCGTCCACGACCTGCATGCGAGCCAAATCGCCACCGGGCTGCCCATCCTGTCCGCCCACGTGGTGGTGGACGACGAGTGCTTCCACGACGGGCACGCCCCGCAGATGCTCGACGCCCTGCAAAGCTGCGTCGCGGGGCATTTCGCGGTCAGCATCGAGCACTCCACGTTCCAGCTGGAACCTGCAGGCCACGCCGAGCACGAGCTCGGCGGCCACCACTGACCCAGCGTCCAACTCGGCGGTGGCTGCCAGGATTATGCGCAACGTTGCGCCCTCCGCGTGCGCATGGCCAAACTCCACTTTGGGCATGCGCCTGCCCGGGTGCGTCGCTGGCGCATAACGCTTTATGCGCAAGCGACGCACCCTTGGCGTGCGCATAGCCAAAGTCCGCTTTCCGCATGCGCACGCGAAGGCCCTTGCTGGGCGCATAACCGACGGTATTGGGCTGGATGACGGTGCAACGACCTGCGAATCTCCACCAGCGGATCAACAAAGAAATAATGCGCCCGCTCCCCGTAAATGCGCCCGCTCTACGGGGCGCATTTGTGGGGAACGGGCGCATTATTTGCGCGTGAGTGCTGCTAGGAAATGACGCCGTCCACGAGGGCCTTGGCCTCGGCCTGGACCTGGGCGAGGTGCTCGTCGCCCTTGAACGATTCCGCGTAGATCTTGTACACGTCCTCGGTGCCGGAGGGGCGGGCCGCGAACCAGGCGTTCTCGGTGGTGACCTTCAACCCGCCGATGGCAGCGCCGTTGCCGGGGGCCTCGGTCAGCTTGGCGGTGATTTCCTCGCCGGCGAGCGTGGTGGCGGTGACGTCAGCCGCGGAGAGCTTGCCGAGCGCTGCCTTCTGCTCCCGGGTTGCGGCCGCATCGATGCGCGCGTACGACGGCGCCCCAAAGCGGGCGGTCAGCTCGCCGTAGTGCTGGGACGGGGACTTGCCCGTGACGGCCGTGATTTCGGAGGCGAGCAGGGCCAGCAGGATGCCGTCCTTGTCCGTGGTCCAGACGGAGCCGTCCTTCTTCACGAACGATGCGCCGGCAGATTCCTCGCCGCCGAACACGCCCTCGCCGGAGAGCAGGCCGGGCACAAACCACTTGAAGCCCACGGGCACCTCCACGAGCTGGCGGCCCAGGTCTGCTGCCACACGGTCGATGATCGAGGAGGACACCAGGGTCTTGCCCACGCCGGCGGTGGCGGGCCACTGCGAGCGGTGCGTGTACAGGTACTGGATGGCCACGGCGAGGTAGTGGTTGGGGTTCATCAGCCCGCCGTCGGGGGTGACGATGCCGTGGCGGTCGGCGTCGGCGTCGTTGCCGGTGGCAATGTCGAACGGCGCGCCTGCGGAGAGCTTGTTGATCAGGGAAGCCATGGCCGACGGCGATGAGCAGTCCATGCGGATCTTCTCGTCCCAGTCGAGGGTCATGAAGGCCCACTGCGGGTCCACAAGCGGGTTGACCACCGTCAGGTCCAGGTTGTGGCGCTCGCCAATCTCGCCCCAGTAGTCAACGGAGGCGCCGCCCATGGGGTCCGCACCGATGCGCACGCCGGCGGCGCGGATCGCGTCGAGGTCAAGGACGGAGGGAAGGTCGTCCACGTAGCCGGAAAGGAAGTCGAACTTGCCCGTGGTGGAGGCGTCGAGGGCTTCCTGGAACTGCACGCGGCGCACACCGCGCAGGCCGCCTTCGAGGAGCTCGTTGGCCCGGTTCGCGATCCAGCCCGTGGCATCGGAGTCGGCCGGTCCGCCGTGCGGGGGGTTGTACTTGAAGCCGCCGTCGCCGGGCGGGTTGTGGGAAGGGGTGACCACGATGCCGTCCGCGAGCCCGTCCGTGCGGCCCTTGTTGTGGCTGAGGATGGCGTGGGAGACGGCAGGGGTGGGGGTGTAGCCGTGGCGGGCATCAATGAGAACCTCGACGCCGTTCCCCGCCAACACCTCCAGCGCCGTGTTCTGTGCGGGCTCGCTGAGGGCGTGGGTGTCTTTGCCCATGAACAGCGGGCCGGTAATGCCCTGCCCTGCACGGTATTCAACGATCGCCTGCGTGATGGCGGCGATGTGTCCCTCATTGAAGGAGGATTTCAAGGAGGACCCCCGGTGTCCGGACGTGCCGAACGCGACTCGCTGGGCCGGATCACTGAGATCCGGGGTCAGGTCGTAGTAGGCGTCCATCAGTGCGGTGATGTCGACAAGGTCTTGGGGAAGGGCAAGTGTGCCCGCGCGGCTGGCCATGAACCCAGCATGACAGAACGGGCAAGTGTTTGGCACGCGGTGCCCAGCTTGTGAACCAAAAATACGCCGTGGGAATCCGCGGCTGCACTAACATGGGAGGCACCCGCCGGATGCGAACTGTCCGGCGGTGACAGTCCAAGGAGTCTTTGATGACCCAGCATCCCCAGCCCCAGCAGCAGCCGGGCCCGCAGCCGTGGCAGGAGCAGCCGGTGGCGGCATGGCAGCAGCCGCCGTATGTTGCCCCGGCCCATTACGACGCCGGCCCTGCCCCTGCGCGGAAACCCGGCGGCTCGCAGCAGTTGAGCCTGGCGAGCATGATCCTGGGTTTGGGCTCATTGTTGTTCCTCGGCTGGCTCATGTTTCCGCAAATCATTGGGATTGTCGTGGGCCACCTGGGGCTGGTAAAGGAGAGCCCGCAGGGGCGCAGTTTCGCGGTCACCGGACTGGTCACCAGTTATCTGGCATTGGCCATCTGGGGTGCATTGTGGGCGTTCGGCCTGTTCTTTTTCGCCGCAATCATGGGATCCGTGGAGAGCGACTTCTCCACCTACACCTGAGCGGCCTAGGATTCCCGGTCCGGACTGTAAGAGCCCGAAAGTCGACGGATGATCGCGCTCCCGGGCGAAATGCGCCTCACAGGAGCTTGAGCAGGCGCCGTTCGGTCCGGCCGGACGGTTCGTCGTGCTGGAGCTGTCCGGTGTCCGCATAACCGGCCTTGTGGTAAACACCAAGTGCACGGTCGTTGTCGGCGATGACCCACAGGTCCACTGCTGCCCGGCCAATGGCCCTGGCATGTTCCTCCGCGCCGGCGAGCAAGGCGCCGGCCACACCCGTGCCCCATGACTCCGGGGACACTGCCAGATAATAAACCTCCAGGCTTGACCCGCGCGGTGCGAACAGTGTGAATCCCACATGCCTGCTGTCCCGCCGGGCGAGGAGCAGCGCGGCACCTTTCAGGTCCAGTCGCCGTTGGATGCCCGGCAACTTTTCCTCGCCTGTTGCCGGTTCCGGCAGCCGGTCGCGCAGTGCCGTGGCACGTGCCCATATCCAGGCAGCATCCCGAGCCTCGTCGCGGCCGCGACCTTCAACCAGCTGCACACCATGGTCCAGTTTCATCACCCCTTATTCTGCGACGGCGTCCGCCGAGATTCCTCCGTCGGAATCGCCGGCAACGCACCCCGGCACCCGCGCCGTGTCCATTCAGACGCCGTTGAAAACCATGTCGGCCACCTCGCGGGGAGCGTAGTTTTCCGCGAATTCCAGTTCGTTCGGGATCCATACTTCATCCCACAATTCTTCATGGTTTCTTCCGAGTGCCTGATCGCGCGCCTTGCCCCGTTGGGCCGCTATTTGCAGTGGGGTGTCCACCCAGATCTTGAAGTCGAGGGCGTCGATAATTTCAGGGTGGAAGAGTCCGATCGCATCGACGATCAGGATGTTGACAGGCGGAATTGGCTCAGGCAATCCGAGAGTTCGCTTGCTCCAGTCGTACCTTTGGAACATGCCGGCCCCACTTTTGTGGAACGGTTCAATGACTAGGGCACGCAGGCGGTGACGGTCGACTCCATCCCAATCGGGCGACCGGCGATGGGAGCGCGTTGGGTCAAGAAAATCGTCCCCACGAATTCGGGCGCTGTTCGGCATGAGGGTGGCGAGCTGGCGTGCGAGCGTCGATTTCCCAGAGCCTGCAAATCCTGAAATCGCAACCACCGTCCGTGACTTCTCGCCCAGTGCCCCGACCTGCTTCAGAATTTGCTGGATCTGATTCATGGGCCAATTCTAGGTGGATCAAAGCTCCATTCTTGCCACAAAAAATCAGCGTGACAAGGCCGAGTCTGCGACTCAAAGGGTCCGTGCTGGCGGCACTTGCTGGTTGTTCAACGGGGCAGGGCAGCCGTCCCCAAACGCAAGCGGCACCCCAGCCGTCGCCATAAGCGCAAGGTGGGGTGCCGCCGTCGTGCTTCAGGGGCAGAACGCCAGGGGGTTACAGAACATCCTGCATCAGCTTCTTGATGGGCTTCTTGGCCAGGAACAGTGAGGCTCCGAAGCCGATGGAAACCAGGCCGACCACGAGGAAGTAGGGGGTCTCATTGGCGGGGTCGTACCACTGGGCGAGCACGCCGGACATGGCCGTGCCGAGCGAGACCGACAGGAAGAACAGCGCCACCATCTGCGTCTGGAACGCGGCCGGGGCAAGCTTCGTGGCCAGCGAGAGGCCCACCGGCGAGAGCATGAGCTCTGCAACCGTGAACAGGAGCAGGATGAACACGATGGCCATCATCGGCACTGCGGCCATGCCTGCAAATGGGATGAATGCCAGGTAGGCCAGGCCCATGACCACCAGTGCGATGGAGAACTTCACCGGTGTGCCGGGCTGGCGCGGGCCGAGCTTGGTCCACAGTGCCGCGAACACGCCGGCCAGGATGATGATGAACACCGGGTTGATCGAGGTAACCCAGCTGGCGGGCACCTCCCAGCCGAGGATGCTGCGGTCCAGTCGCTTGTCGGAGTACAGCGCAATCACTGTGAACTGCTGCTGGAACAGGGACCAGAACACGGCGCTCGCAAGGAATAGCGGCATGAACGAGAACACGCGGCTGCGCTCGGTGCCGGTCAGCGTCTTGTTCGCCAGAATGACAGCGAAGTAGGCGACCGCGGCCACGACGACGACGGCGACGATGACCCACTTGAGGTTCTCCGCCGTGATGAGCTTCAGGACCACGGCCAAAACGATGAGAACGACGCCGGCAACCGCCAGGGCGGCGAACTTGCCGTACTGCGCGCGGGGGAGCGGGTTGGGGACGGTGTGTGCCGAGGCGGGAAGGTTCTTGCGGGTCAGCCCGTACTGCAGCAGGCCGAAGAACATGCCGACGGCTGCCGCGGCAAAGCCGATGTGGAATCCCCAGCTGACCTGGAGCCAGCCGGTCACGAGCGGGCCGATGAGGCCGCCAATGTTGATGCCCATGTAGAAGATGGAGAAGCCGGCATCTCGGCGGGGGTCGTCCTTCGAGTACAAGGTGCCCACGAGCGCCGTGGCATTGGCCTTCAGGCCGCCGGAGCCGACACCGATCAGGATCAGGCCGATGGCCAGGCCAGCTGCCCCCGGCAGGAACGCGAGAGATAGATGGCCGGCCATGATGAGGATCGCGCTGTAGAACAGGACCCGCTCCGAGCCCATGAGGCGGTCCGCGACCCAGGCACCGAGGATGGTGGAGAGGTACACGCCGCCGCCGTAGGCACCCACGATTCCAAGGGCCGTGGTCTGGTCCATGCCGAGTCCGCCGTCGGTGACGGAGTAGTACATGTAGTACGCGAGGATGCCCTGCATGCCGTAGAAGGAGAACCGTTCCCACAGCTCGACGCTGAAGAGGTTCAGCAGCATCCTAGGCTGGCCGAAGAAGGCAGTGTCGTTGGGTTTCTTGGGAGCCTGTGCCGTATCGGCGGGGCTTTTTTGTGAACTCACACAACCAATTTTTGCATTGACGTCACAATCAGTCACATTTGCATTTTGCGGTCCGGAGTGATCGGCGCCGTGTTGATCGCCTTGTGCGGGGCGTTGGACACCCGGATATGCCGGTGCAGGATGCCGGAATCGGGACGCCGGACACCGGACGCCGGACTCGGGATGCAGACTCGGTGCGAATTTTCCTGCGGTCCCACGGACAGCCACTGCCGCCTGCCCAGCCGCGGCGCAAGGCCTGTGGCAGGCGGAACGGGAGTGACCGCCGTCGTGCATCATCAACAGCGCCACCATCCGGCAGACGCCACCAACGGGAAGGTCGGCGGCCGGGAGCCAGCCGGGCGGCGCCGTCCCGGCCCCGCTTCGCCCCGTCGCGGCGCGGGGGACTACGCTTGAAGGAGCCAAGGTTTTTTGTGTGCAAGGAGAATGCAGATGTCAGACATCATGAACGTAAACGTCAGTGAGCTGGCCGCCGACGCGGTGATCCTCGATGTCCGGGAAGACTACGAATGGGAGGCCGGGCACGTGGACGGCGCCCTGCACATTCCGCTCGAGCAGCTGCCGGAGCGCCTCGACGAGCTGGACCCGGACGTTGACTTGAATGTCATCTGCCGCACCGGCGGGCGCTCCTTCCGGGCCACCAACTGGCTGGTCCAAAACGGCTACTCCGCGTTCAACGTGACGGGCGGCATGGGTGCGTGGTTCGAGGCGGACAAGCCCATGGTCTCCTCCAACGGCGAAACGCCGCGCGTCCTCTAAATCCGTACGCCCGCCACTCCCACAACGACAGGTTCCCCATGACTTCCGCGCCCTTTGACACCTCCCTGCCCCTGACCTTTCTGGGCCCGGAGGGGACGTTTACGGAATCCGCGCTTTTGCAGGTTCCGGGCGCCGCCGGGATGGACCGGGTCCCGTCCACGAACGCAGCCGCGGCCCTGGCCAAGGTTCGTTCGGGCGAGGCATTCGCCGCGATGCTGCCGATCGAGAACTCCATCGAGGGCGGTGTCCCGGCAACGCTTGATGCCATCTCCAACGGAGTCGAGCTGCGGATCATCCACGAGGTGGTGGTCCCCGTCAGCTTTGTGCTGCTGGCACCGGACGGCGTCTCCCTGGCCGACATCACGGCCGTGGGCACACACCCGCATGCCTGGGCCCAGACCCGGGACTGGTTTGGCGAACACCTGCCGGACGCCATTCACATACCTGCCAGTTCGACGGCGGCCGCCGCCCACGCGCTGCTGGCCGGCACCGACGCCTTTCAGGCCGCCGTGTCTGCACCCCTTGTTGCCGAGCAGACGGGACTGAACATTCTGGCCGCGGGCATCGAGGACAACCTGGGCGCGGTGACCCGCTTCGTGCTGGTGGGCCGGCCCGGGACCCTGCCCGAACCCACCGGGGCCGACAAGACCACGCTGGCCATCCCGCTGCCGGAGGACCACCCGGGCGCGCTCATGGCCATCCTGGAGCAGTTCGCCAGCCGCGGCGTGAACCTGAGCCGCATTGAATCCCGGCCCACCGGCCAGTTCCTGGGGCACTACACGTTCAGCGTTGACGTGGACGGTCACATCCGGGACGCCCGCGTGGCCGACGCCCTCCGCGGCCTGCACCGGGTCAGCCCCGGCATTCGCTTCCTTGGCTCGTACCCGCGCGCCGACAAGCAGCCGCCGCAGATCCGCTCCTACAACGCCGACGCCGCGTTTGACGAGGCGGCAACCTGGGTGGACACCCTCCTGTAGCCCGGCCCTCCGGGCGGCGGGGTTCCATTCGGGCACATAACGCGGCCCGGGGCGGTGGCGTCGAATCATTCGGGCACATAACGCGGCCCGGGGCGGTGGCGTCGAATCATTCGGGCACATAACGCGGCCCGGGGCGGTGGCGTCGAATCATTCGGACATACGCTGTGACCATTTTGCTGATTTACTCACGTTTGGTGTCCGATTGATTCTGGAGGGGCGCGCCTACTCACGTTTGGCGTCCGAATGATTCCGGAGGGGCGCGCATGCCCGTCCTCGGTGCCCGGATGAAACGCCGGGAGCCGGCACCGGCGCGTCCCTTTCGCCACACGGCGGCCGGGCCTATGCTTGGCGTATCCCGACAGGGATGCGAAAAACGTTGGTCCCATCAGGGAAGAGGCGAATCGGACATGGACCCGCAGGCACCAAATAATGAAGGCCGCATTGTCAATCCTAAACGCAATGAAGGTCCGGACACGTCCGTGGGCGACGAGGGTGACGACGCCAACGAGCTGCGCTTCGACGAAGAGGAACGCCTGATCCGGGAACAGTCGCAACGTCCCGAAACAGACTAGCCAAGCCCCGGCCCATAGGCCCTCGGTAGCCAGGCCCCAACCCCGGCCCGCAGCCCCGCGCTAGTCAAGCCCCGGCCGCCTAATCTGCGGAGGTTTATGCTCCGAGGTTGTTCGGTGCGGCCACGCGCACCAGCACTGCCTTGGACTCCACACTGACCTTCACTTGCGTTGCAGGGCCTGTGGGGTCCCCGTCAATCTGCGTCTCCACCGGCAGCACCGTCCGGATTGTCACACCTGTTGAGCGGTAGAAATCGATCACGGGCAGGTGGTTCTTGTGCTGCAACACCACCTTCCCCGCCATTGCCAGCCAGCCCAGGGCGCTGCGGGGGCTGACCACCACGATGTCCAGCACGCCGTCGTCAATCAAGGCGTCCGGCACAAAGTCAATGCCGCCCGGCAGGCGCCCGCAGTTGGCGAACAGCACGGAGCGGACCTTGCGCTGTTGGGCGGGCTCGCCGTCGAGGGTGATGCTGACCTTCTTCCGCCGCCCGGCCATGTGCCGCAGCCCGGCTTCACTGTAGGCCAGCCAGCCCACGTGCTCCTTGAGCTTGGAATTGGTGTCGCCCATGACCTCGGCATCCATGCCCAGCCCGGCAATCACCATGAAAGAATGCTTGGCCATGGCGCCCGTCACGCCGTCCTCAATTTCCATGAGCCCGGCATCGATGTGGCGCTGGTGCCCAAAGAGGGCGATCTGCACGCTGGCCGCGATGTCGGTGACATCCAGGTCCAGGTTGCGGGCCAGCAGGTTCCCGGTGCCCAGGGGAATGATGCCCATGGCCACTTCCGTGTGCCGCAGGGTCTGGGCCACGGCGCGCACGGTGCCGTCGCCGCCGCCCACAATAACGACGTCGGCCCTGGCCTCAAGGGCAGCCGCGGCCATCGCGAAGCCCGGGTCCTCCGCCGTCGTCTCGAGGAAGATGGGGGCGGGCCAGTCGGCCTTGGAGACGGAGCGGGTGATCAGCGTCTTGGCATCCCCGGCCCCGGCCTTGGTGGGGTTGTAGATGAACACGACCTGCTGGCGGGCCAGGTGGATCTTGTGGGGGGAATCGGCCACGGCACTGCGGGTATGTTTCTGCGCGAGCTTGCGCACGCCCAGCCAGCTGAAGACGACCGCGAGCAAAATGGCGGCCACAATGACGGCGACGAGAATTTCAGTTGGCATGATTCCCTAACCTTATCCGGTGAACTTGCTTTGATTGGATAGGCTTAGCGGGTGATCGATGTACGAGACCTCTGCGAAAATCCCGAAATCTACCGTGCCAGCCAGCGTGCCCGCGGCGCCGAACCGTCCCTTGTGGACGCCATTGTTGCGGCCGACGCTGCCCGGAAGTCCGCGATCACCTCCTTTGAGGAGCTGCGCGCTGCACAAAATGCCTTCGGCAAGAAGGTGGCCAAGGCCAAGGGCGAGGAGAAGCAGGCGCTGCTGGCCGAGGTGAAGGAGCTGGCCGTCTCGGTGAAGGCAGCCTCCGCCGCCGCCGACGCCGCAGCTGCGGAACAGGACACCCTGGTGCGCAGCCTGCCCAACCTGGTCTCCGACGGCGTCCCCGAAGGCGGCGAGGACGACTACGTCGTGGTCAAGACCGTCGGCACGCCCCGCGAATTCCCCGACTTCAAGCCCAAGGACCACCTGGAAATCGGCGAGCTCATTGGCGCGATCGACATGGAACGCGGCGCCAAGGTGTCCGGCTCGCGCTTCTACTTCCTCAAGGGTGTCGGCGCGCGCCTGGAAATGGCGCTGCTGCAGATGGCCATGGACCAGGCCATTGCGGCAGGCTTCACGCCCATGATCACCCCCACGCTGGTGCTGCCGGAGACCATGGCCGGCACCGGTTTCGATGTGGAGCACGACGCCGAGATCTACCGTCTCGCCGACGACGACCTTTACCTTGTGGGCACCTCCGAGGTGGCACTCGCCGGGTACCACGGCAACGAGATCATCAACGTCGACGAGCCCGTCCGCTACGCCGGCTGGTCCTCGTGCTACCGCCGCGAGGCCGGTTCGCACGGCAAGGACACCCGCGGCATCATCCGCGTGCACCAGTTCAACAAGGTGGAAATGTTTGTTTACACCACAGTTGAAAAGGCCGCCGAGGAGCACCAGCGACTGCTCGCGTGGGAAGAGGAAATGCTCGCCAAGGTGGAGCTGCCCTACCGCGTGATCGACACCGCCGCCGGCGATTTGGGCATGTCCGCTTCCCGCAAATTCGACTGCGAGGCGTGGGTCCCCACCCAGGACGCGTACCGCGAGCTGACCTCCACCTCCAACTGCACCACGTTCCAGGCCCGGCGCCTGAACATTCGCGAACGCCAGGTTGCGGCCGACGGAGGCAAGGGCAGCACGCGTGCGGTGGCCACGCTCAACGGCACGCTTGCCACCACACGCTGGATCGTCGCCATCCTCGAACACCACCAGAATGCCGACGGTTCCGTCAACGTCCCTGTCGCCCTGCGCAAGTACCTCGGCGGCCTGGAAGTCTTCCCGGTCCTGTAAACACCTTGGTTTTCGGCTTTGGTGAACGCCGGGCAAATACTCACACTGTGCATATGGCTGTGGGTATTTGCCCGGCGTTCACGTTTAAGTCATGAGCGGGATCTTTCGCTGGGGGGACTGGTTGACTGAAGCCCTGACTTTGACGGAGGCGTTCCAGGGTGCCCATCTCGTTGCGCTCGACGTGGACGGCACGCTGATGCACGATTCCGGGTCCATCTGTGCCGAGGTGAAAGACGCGGTGGCCCTTGCTGTTGCCGCCGGCCACCTGGCGACGATTGCCAGCGGCCGCTCACTCGGTGCCGTGCTTCCCGTGCGGGCGGAGCCGGGCCTGAACTGCGGCCATGCGGTGAGCTCCGACGGCGGCTACCTCTCAACGAGCCCGTTCCAGGACCCCAGCTTTGGCACGGAAGCGCGCCGGGTGGAGTTCGCCGGCATCCTCGACCTGGAAGCCGTGCGCGTGGTGGCCAGCAGCGCCCACACCCTCCCGGGAATTCATCGCCGCGGTGGACGCCGCCGGGCTGCAGGGCGAGGCGCACTTCATCGGGCTGGGCGGCTGGCTGGACCTTGCCGGAATTGGTGTGGTCGAGGAACGCGAAAAGGGGCTCCTGCGCGCCCAGGCCGACATGGCCGCGCCCAACGTGAGCAAAGCGAGCGGCCTGGAGAAGCTGCGGGCGCGTCGCGGCGGTCCTGCACAGCCTGCCCTGACGTGAGACGTTCACCCCGCTGACAGCTGAAGTATGTGGAATTTTTAGGTCCATCTGTTTCACTAGAACCATGACAATGACAGCAAACACTGCAATCCCCGGCATCGATGACCGGGTCAATGAAACCACCAAGTACCTCGTGGCCCTTGACGTTGACGGCACCCTCGTCGACCACGACGGCGTAATGACCGACGGCGTCAGGGAGGCTGCGCGCGCCGTGGTCGACGCCGGCCACCACGTCATCATCGCCACCGGACGCTCGCTCGGTGCGCTCCTTCCCATCGTGGAGATGATCGGCCTGCGCAGCGGCTACGGCGTGTGCTCCAACGGCGGCGTCACGATCCGCCTCGACCCGGAATTGGCCGACGGCTATGAGGTCATCGACCGGGTCACCTTTGATCCGGCGCCCGCCCTCAACGCCCTGCGTGACAAGGTTCCCGGCGCCCGGTTCGCGCTGGAGGACGCCACCGGGAGGTTCCTCGCGACCTCCCGATTCCAGGACGACAGCTTCGGAATCGAAGCCGAGGGCGTCGACTTCCACCACCTGTTGCAGGCTGAGGCCGTGCGTGTCGTGGTCAACAGCGCCGAGGCCAGCATGGAACAATTCTCCGACGCCATCGCCGCTGCCGGGCTCAACGGTGTCACCTACGCGATCGGCTGGAGCGCCTGGCTGGACATTGCCGCCGCTGGTGTCACGAAGGCCTCCGCGCTCGAGGTCCTGCGCGCCTCCCTCGACGTGGACAACGCGTTGACGGTGGCCGTGGGGGACGGCACCAACGACATCGAGATGCTGCAATGGGCCGGCCGGGGCGTGGCCATGGGCCAGGCGTTGGATGTGGTCAAGGATGCCGCCAATGAGGTGGCCGCTTCCGTGTTCGACGACGGGGCTGCCGCCATCTTGCGCAGTTTGCTCTAGTTCCAGCCCTCCCACTTCCGGGACGACAAAACGGCGGCGCTCCCCACACGTGGGGAGCGCCGCCGTCGTACGGGCCAAAAATCAGTGCTTGGTGGCCTCGAAGCGCTTGATGGAGGCTTCCAGCTCGGCCTCGGCGGCTGCGCGGTCGGCCCAGCCTTCAGCCTTGACCCACTTGCCGGGCTCCAGGTCCTTGTAGCGGGTGAAGAAGTGCTCGATCTCCTTGACCAGGAATTCGTCAACGTCGGAGAGTTCCTGGATGTGGTCAAAGCGCTTGTCGTCGACGACGCAGAGGACCTTGGCGTCTCCGCCGCCGTCGTCCGTCATGTTGAACACGGCGATGGGGCGGGCGTCAACAACAACGCCCGGGTGCAGGTCAAAGTCCTGCAGCATGACGAGGGCGTCCAGGGGATCGCCGTCTTCGCCGAGGGTGTTGTCGAAGAAGCCGTAGTGCGTGGGGTACTGCATGGAGGTGAACAGCACGCGGTCCAGGCGGACACGGCCAGTTTCATGGTCGACCTCGTACTTGACGCGTGAGCCGCGGGGGATCTCAATCGTTACGTCGTGCTTCATCAGTGTTACTCCTCGTCGTGGGGTATGTGCGGTCCGACAGGGCGCCACACAGGAAATCCGTCTACTATGAGGATATAGGCGCATTGGTTGCGCTAAAAACCCGCCCGCTGTCGCTGGGCATATTACTGCCCATTTCGGTGTGAGACATTGTGCCGGAACCACGAGTCTGTGAAGGAACCACCTATTTCCATGGGACGCACGTCTAAAATTGTGACGGGCGGATTGCTCGTCTGTGCCCTCGCTGCCATCAGTATTCCTGTGGGCAAGGAAGTGGTGCCTGGACTCTTTCCGCTGGACCCTGCCACGGCCGCCACCATCCCGGCAGCGCAGCTGCTGCCGACCGAGCTGAGCCAGGTGGCGAGCGTTTCCGCCCTGAACCCCGAGGCGCCGATTCCGGACGCTGCCGCACTGTCGGACCAGCTGGGGCAGGCACTGAACTACCAGGGTGCCGGCACCGTGAGCGTCTACGTTGCCGACGCGCTGACCGGGGAGGAGCTGTACACCCAGGACGGCTGGACCGCGAGGACCCCCGCATCCAACCAGAAGCTGCTCACCGCCGGCGCAGCCTTGGCGGCGCTCGGGCCCCAGTCCCGCTTCACCACACGCGCCATGACCGGCAACTCGCCCCATCAGATCGTGCTGCAGGCCGGCGGCGACGTCATGCTGGGCCGGGATGACAGCAAGGTCGACTCGGTCATGGGCCATGCAGGGATTGCCACTCTGGCGAAGAAAACCGCCGAGTCGCTCGCCGACGCCCCGGGGCCGTACACCCTCACGATCGACGACTCCATGTTCCAGGGCCCCACGCTGAACTCCAACTGGGCGACAGAGGATGTTCTCGCTGGTGAAATTGCGCCGATCTACCCCATGGCCCTGTTCGGTGCCCGGTATGTTTCCGGCGAGCTGACCGGACCGCGCCCGCATGACGCACCGGTGGAAGTGGCCGAGGCCTTTGCCATTGCGCTTGAGCGGGCCGGTGTCGAAACCGAAGGCATCATCACCCGTTCGACGACGCCGGAAGGCGCCACTGAGCTGGGCGCCGTCCAGTCCGCAACGGTCGATGAGCAGGTCCAGTACATGATGCAGTGGTCGGACAACTACGTGGCCGAGGTGCTCGGCCGCATGGTGGCGCGCAAGCTCGGCGATCCCGTCACCAACGACGGCGCTGTGGCCGCCGTCCGCAAGTCCGTCCGGAACCTCGGCCTGCCGATGGACACGATCTGGACCGTGGACAACTCCGGGCTGTCCCTGAGTAACCGGATCAGCCCGGCGCAGCTGGTGGAGTACCTGAACATCCTCCTGAAGAACCCCGCATCCAGCGCGGGCCAGGAACTGAAGGGCCTGCCCATCGCCGGCCTGACCGGCAGCCTCTCCGACCGCTACATCCAGCCGCCGTCCTGGGAGGCTGCAGGCCTGGTCAGGGCCAAGACCGGCACCCTGAACCAGGTCACGGCGCTGAGCGGCTATGTGGTGAACACTGACGGGCGACTCCTGTCATTTGCCATGATCGGCAATGGGCTCACTGACGGACCCGGCCCGCTCCGAACAGTGTTCGACAACGCCGCGACGGTGCTCGCCCGGAGCTAGCGGCGTGCGGCCACACCAAACCTTGGATGTGGGCGCGGCCCTGGGTTTTTGACCGGGCCGGCTGCCGGATTGCCGACAGGAAGCAACGTTCATTGAACCATGGTGTGCCCTGCCCCTTCGGGAGTGGGGCTCAACACCTTTAACGCCCCTTTGCCACGTGGCATGACGAACGGGAAGTCCGCCACACGGCAAGCCGTGTCATTGTCACAGCGGTCGGTCGCCTCCTGGCCGGCGTGCCGGGTACCGGGATCTTTCAGGCAAGCCGCCCTTGGGCGCCGGAAACGGCTTGAGGGGATGCGGGCCTGCTGTTCCGCCCGGGACCTGGGCCGATCGGGAGCATCGAGGAGTGCGTGCAGGCCGGCCACGGGCTCTCGGGGCCCTGATACGAGTTGCGGCCGCGGACTCCATCATGGATGAGGTCGCCCGCGGCCGTCGCATGCCACACCATCAAATCAAACGGCGCTACGCCGCCAGAAGTGATGGGCCGTGCCTGGTTATCCGGCCAGCGCCGCTTCGAGGGCCTGGCCGCGCTTGTCCAGGAAGGTGCCCACAGCGGTTGACTTGTCGGCGATGTCCTGCGCTGACAGGGAATCGCTCTCGGGGATCGAGGCCGTGATGTCGGCCAGCAGCGACTGCGCGGTCCCGTCAGTGAATACCTGCGTGTAGAGCTTCTGGTACGCGGAGTCGTACAGCTTCTTGAAGGTGTCCGATGCCAGGAAGCGGGTCTTGAGCGTGTTGCCGCCCTTTCCGCCGGCGGCACCGCCCTTGCCCCCGCCCATGGACAGGGAATCGTCCGGGCTGGCGGTGGCGTTGCCGTTCAGGGCCAGATTCAGGTCCCAGGAAATGACCGAGATCTTTTTGGTGGTCAGGTCATAGCTGAGGTAGTAGTTTTGGCCCGGACCTGCCATGTCGTCGGAATTCGCCAGCAGGTTCTGCGTTGCCGTGTACTCGGCAAAGGATTCGACATCAACCCAGTTCGCCAGTTCGGCATCAAAGGTTGCCTCGTCAGCAGCGTCCAGCCACTTGAGGAAGTCGACGATGGGTGTGGCATCGTTGGTCTTCTTCTTGTTCAGCTGCTTGAACTGATCCTCATAGGTGGCCAGGTCGTCGCCCTGGTAGGTGAAGCTCGAGTCGGCGTCTGCCTTGAAGACCACGCTGTTGCCCTCGTCGATGCTCTCCCCGTAGGCCTCATCGGGGTTTTCCAGCAGCAGGCGGGTCTGGGTGGCCGAACCGTTGACGGAGTAGCTCGTGTAGGCGTAGCGCTGCGTGGGCTGGTCCGTCGCGGCCGTGATGGACAGGGCCAGCGCCTCGTTGATCACGGGGGTGCCCGGCCGGAGGGCCAGCTGGGTCAGGCCCTCATATTCGGTGCCGTCAACATACTTGTCGAACCGGATAAGCAGCGGCAGGGATGCGGGATCGTCCGCGGAGATGTCAGAGGAGGCCCCCATGCCGCCGGGTGCACCGCCGCCGCCCATGTTTGCCATGTCGGTGGGCATGTCTGTTGGGCGGGTGCCGCCGGCGCCGTCCGGGGGAGTCCCGCCGGGGCCGCCCCTGCCGCCGCCCATGTTTGCCACGTCGGTTGGCATGTCGGTTGGCATGGTGCCGTCGGCGGCACCGCCCGGTGCCATTCCGCCGCCGCCATCGGTGCCGCCCAGGCCCCGCAGCGTGGAGTTGCCCTTGAGCCTGACTCCGACGTTTTTGATCAGGGTGCCGTCGATTGTAATGTCGGCGCTGATCCAGGACTTGTCTGAATCGCTTTGGTAGGCGGCGATCATGGCATCATAGTCGGCATCGTTCCAGGTGAGGCTGACGGTGTGGGAGGCGCTGGTGTCGAACAGGTCCACGGCTCCGGTGATGGAGGTTCCGGACTTGGCCGTGACGGCGGTGTCGCTGGAGCTGGAACAGCCGGACAGCGTCAGTGCGAGGACGGCCGCCGTCGTGCTGACGGCCAATGCAGTCTTGCGGATCTTGCTCAGGGTCGGCTTGCTGGCCATGGTTGTTGGTCCTTGGGTCGGGATGGAATTCTCGGGGTGGGTATGCCTGCGGGGCCTAGCGCATGCCGGGACCGCCGCCTGTGGTGTATTCGCCTGCCGTCGCAGTTGTCACTTCCGTGGCGCCTGTGGTGGAACCCGTTCCGAGACCTGCCTGGACATCCGCAGTGCCGCCCGTGAGGACGGTGTACTGCTCTCCGGCCGTGAGGTCGGCGCTTGAGAAGACGATCGAGGATGTTTGCTTCGTGGCGACGAAGGTTGCCACGACGGCACCGCTGGAATCGGTGATGTGAACAGCCGTGCCGGCGGCAACCGGCGAATCGAAGCTGATCTGGAGACCGGTCTGCGTTGAGGTGGCACTGGGGGTGACCACCATTCCGGCGCTGCCGGCGGCGGCAATGGTGCCGCCGGTGACGGCCAGTTCGCCGTTGACGTCCAGGGCGCCATTTCCGCTGGAAGTGGGCCCGTTGACCACAACGGTTCCGCCGCTGATCGTGGCGTTGCCGTTGGAGTCCAGGCCGTCGCCTTCGGCGTTGATCGTCACGGTTCCGCCGGAGATGTCCACGGAGAAGTCACCCACGGTGTCCATGCCGCCTCCGCCACCCATTCCGCCACCCATTCCGCCGCCCATCCCGCCCTGCGGGGCGTCTTGGCCGGCACCGGCACCTGTGTCGGCGGTCCCGGCGGCCGAGTCGCTGGTGGAGGTGGATCCGCCGGCGGCGTTGATGCCGTCGTCATTGGAGGTGACGGTGACGGTGCCGCCCGAGATGGCGATGTGCGGAGCTTCCAGGCCTTCCTCGGACTTGGAGACGGTGGCCGTGCCGTCGCTGATCGTCAGCGTGGTGGCTGCCTTGATGCCGTCATCGCCGGCTGCCACGTTCAGCGTTCCACCGGCCACCAGAAGCCAGCCGCGGTCGGCTTCGGTGTCGTTGGTGGACTTGATACCGTCGCCGCCGGCCATCACGGTGTAGCTGCCGTCGAGCAGGACCGTGTAGTCCTTGCCCTTGATGCCGTCGTCGGCAGCCTTGACGGTGACGTTTCCGGAGGCCAGCACGAGACCGTCCTTCGTGACAATGCCGTCGTCGTAGTTGCCGTTGACGCTGAGGGATCCGGATCCGGCAATCGTCAAGTCCGCGAGGGAGTACACGGCGGCGTTGGCGGCGTCGGTTCCGGTATCCGCGTAGGTCGCAGCATCGCTGAGCGTGTTGCTCGTGCCATCTTCAAGGAACAGCAACACCTCGTTGGCACTGAGGACGTCAACGGCAGGGCCGCTGGAACTGGTGATCGCGGTGTTGTCCAAAATAATGCGGACCACGTCTTCTTCTCCCGCGGCAACCACCAGGGAACCATCGCCTAGTGTTCCGGACACCCGGTAGGTGCCGCCGGCGGTGATGGTCACCGTGTTGGCTTCAACGGAAACGGCATCCGCGTTGGTTCCGGAGGTGGCGGTGCCGCCGTCCGCCAGGGTCACGGCGGTTTCCTTCGCTGCATCCCAGGAAAGGTCGTCGGCGTCGAAGTGGGTCGACTCGGCAATGCTGCTGGCAAGCTCGGCCGTCGTTCCTCCGGTGACCACGCTGTTGGCTGCCGGGGAGGAGCTGGAGGAGGTTTCCGCCGTCGTGCTGGCGGACTGGGCTGAGCAACCGGCGAGGGCCAGGGCCAGGGCGAGGGCGGAGACGGAGGTGACGCGGGAGAAGAAGTTCATGATTGGTTCCTTACAGGGTGGGGGCTTGCGGCATGTTGTGCCTGAGCGTTCGGTGCCAGCGGTTGGCTGGCAGGTGTGGCATGAGGGTGGCCATGCCGGTGGCGAATTTTGAGATGCGGGAGGGGCGGATGCCGTTGCGCCAGAGGTGCTTGTCCAGCGCACCGGGGGCGGAGCCGGACTTGGTTTCGACGACGAGTTGCTCGCTCATGACCAGGGGAGGCCGGCCGGGCAGCGACCAGGCGACATCGACGTCGATCGTGGCCCTGCTGTTGGACGCCGGGAGGAACAGGGTGATTCGGCCGTAGGTGGTTTCCAGGACGGGGGCCAGGCCAAGCGGGGGAGTTTGGCCAGTGTTCAGGAGCGTTTCAGTGATGTATTCGGCGCCCTCCTTCGTGATGGTGGAGCGGTCAGCGGGGTCGTAGGGGATGCGTTCCTTGACGGTGGAGCTTCGCGCACCTTCCGTCTTGACTTCCAGGAAGCTCACACCGCTGCTGAGATAGCTGCGGGTGCGGATCTTGTACCGGCGCCGGCGGCCGTAGGCGGCCAGGTGGTAGCTGTCGAGTTCGGGGGTGTCGAAGTAGACGGAATCGTAGGGGAAGATCTGCATCCCGTCGGTGTCCAGGACGTACATCTCGGCGTCAAAGCAGTTGAAGATTTCAGTGAACTTGTCCGTGGGGACCAGGTACTTGCGGTCGATGCGGGTCTGCAGCGCTGCCGTGGTGTTGAGATCCTCGAGGCTGATGGTGGGCAGTTCCCGGAGCCGGGCGCTGAGGGCGCTCTGGTATGTCAGGGTCATGATGCACGGACCTGGCTCAGGCTGTCATTCTCGACCGCGGGAAGCTGCTCCTGGATGGGGCCGCGGGGAGCCAATTCATGACTGCGGCGGACGCCAACCTCAAAGCGGACATCCACCTGGGTTTTGTCGTTGACCAGGTCAATCAGCTGGACAATGACGGTGTGGACGGTGCCGCCCAGGACTTCTTCCAGCCGGGCGTTCAGCGCCGCGGGATCGGCGATGGCCTGGTCCAGGATGACTGTCTGCTGGCGGTAGGAACGGAGCACGCGGGGGTTGTCACCGATGAACAGAACCACCAGGATCAACGCCATCAGGGACAGCGAGAGCCACATCGGCTCAACTCCGAGCCCGGCAATCAGGCCGAGGGCCAGTGCTGAGAAGTAGTAGGCAACCTCATGCTGGGAAAGTTCCGTGGAACGCAGGCGGATGATCGAGAGGACACCGAACAGGCCAAGGCCAAATCCGACGCCGGCTGCCGAGCTGGAGAGGGCCGTGGCCACGGCCAGGACGCCTACGTTGATGCCAAGGTAGGAAACCACCAGGTCGCGGCGTCCGTGGCGGCGCAGGTACATGCCAAACGTCATCACCACAATGGCCACGAGATCGGCGGCCACGAATATCCATGCGTTCATAATTGTCTCCAAGTTCAAAGTTCAAAGGGGGGTCTACAACTAGATTTCCGCGTGAAGCTGTGCTGAATCTGTGTCGGTGGGCAGCTAGGCTTGTGAATGCACTTTTGTTGCCGTTTTCTTTTCCCGGCCCGTGGTCCGCTCGCGGAACAGGAAGCGTTTTTGCACGGCAAAACTGGTCAGGAACAGCAGGATTTCGGTCAAGATCTTGGCTGGGAGGGACGGCAGGCCGGCGTCCGTGAAGCTCAGGAGCAGCGCATAATTGGCGAGCAGGAGCAGGACCGCCAACGCAAAGTAGCGCAAGGCCGCGCCTTTGAGGGAGACGGCCCGCCCCTCGGGGAACACGAGGCGCCGGTTGACGGAAAAATTGACGCCGGAGCTGATCAAGCGGGCTCCAGCAACGGCGAGCCACAAGGGCCCGCCCAGGGCCATCAAAACCAGGAATGCCCCGGTGTCGACGAGAAATCCCATGAAGGAGGACAGGGAAAATTTTACGAGGGGGGCGTAGATGCGCAGCGAGTCCCGCAGCGGCCGGAAATGCGAGGATTCATTCTTCCCCAGGTAAATCGTGGCGATGGTGACGCTGGCAAAGTCGTAACCCCGTGAACGGGCCGCCAAGAGGACGTTGAGCTCGTACTCGTAGCGGTTGCCCGGTACGGAGAGCAGCCACGGGAGCATCTGCTCCGGGTAGCCCCGGAGGCCGGTCTGGGTGTCGCTGAGCCACGTTCCCGTGGACAATGCGAAGAAGAATCGGGTCATGTTGTTGCCGAAACGGCTGCGCAGCGGAACCTGCCCGTCGAAGTGCCGCTCACCAAGGACCATCGTGGTGCCGGGGCGGATTTCCTTGGCAACACGGAGGATGTCGGCCACGCGATGCTGTCCGTCGCTGTCCGCGCACACCACGTCATGGCCGGGCAGGTTGGCGGCGATGTAGCTGAATGCTGTTTTTAGCGCCTGCCCCTTGCCGTGGTTGTTGGGGTAGCCAATGACCGCGGCACCCAAGGCACGTGCCTGGGCAAAGACCGGATCAAAGCGTGGCCCGCTGCCGTCGTTGACAATCAGGACAGTGGCGTTGCTGCCGGACGCATTGAGCGAACGAACCAGCTCGGGGAGCTTTTCATCTGGTTCAAAGGACGGAATCAAGACAATCATGGCCGGCTACCGCCCCACATAGAGAATGTCGGAGGTGCCGCGTTCCTGGCTCTTGCCCAGCGGCTTGTTCACCAGTGCGCCGTTGAAGTACATCGTGGAGGATCCTCCGCCGTCGATGTTGTACGCGGTCGTGGCGCCCAGGTCCAGCATGATCTGCGCCAATCCAGGGAGGGTGACGCCCGCGCTGTATCCCGTGGAGCGGCCGTCGACCACAACGAAGACGAGCTGGTTCGGGCCGACCACGCCCACGGCCGTCCGCGGCTGCAGACCCTGGATGGAATGGTTGCCAAAGTTGGTGTCGACCTCGACACTGTCGATCCCGGCCTTGACGGCGCCGTTCTCCAGGAGCGAGGGGCCGAAGGAGAGGGTGTTCCAGACGCCCTTTTCCACGAGGGCTGCCGCGTTGGTGGCCGTCTCGTCGTACACCTCCACCGTGCCGTCCCGATCAAAGGCGAGCCCCTCACGCGCGCCGGCATCCCGGAAGGTGACCCCGTTGCGGATCACGATGCCGGTGTCGCGGAAGCCGTAGTAGTCGCCGTTGATGGCGAAGATCGCGTCGTGGTCCTGGGCCATCGCCGAGGTGGTCTCGGTGATGTTCTCCCCGAAGCTGTTCTGCGCAAAAGCCGACTTCAGGGCCGTGGCATCGTTGAGGTCCAGCCGCGCAGTGTAGTACGTCACCGTGGCATCGCCGCTGCCGCTTGTGGCCTTTGCGACGGTGAGTGAGGCATTCGCTGAGGTGAAGGAGTTGTCACTGACGACGCCGGCTGCGGCCGGGGCGGTTGCGGTGGCGCCCGCCGTGGTCCCGGGATCGGACGCCGCCGCGCTGGCCTCGTAGGCGGCGACGTCACTGATTTCCACGTGTTCTATGACGAAGCGGTCAAGGGCCCAGGCGGTGGCGCCGCCGGCGGAGAGGACCAGGCCCAGTGCTCCGCCGAGCACTGCTCGGCGTGAGGGTGTTTTCTTGGTTGGTGTGGCCTCGCTGGGAGGGGAAGAAGTGTTCATTCTTCTTTTTTACGCAGCCACCCTGTGCCGCATGCGTTCCCAATCTTGTGCTGAAGCTGTGAGCCTTCAGAGGCTCGGCAGAGTCAGCGTAAAACAGGTCCTGCCAGGGACGCTTGTCACGTCGACGGAACCCTGGTTGGCCTTCGCCAGGGCCTCGACGATGGCCAGCCCCAGCCCCGAGCTGTTGCCGCCGTTGCTGCCGGCCCGTGCCTCGTCTGCGCGGCTGAACCTGGTAAAAATCTGCTCGAGGAATTCCGGGGCGATACCTGCGCCGTCGTCCTCGATGGACAGTGTGGCCGTGCCCCGGCCGGCGGCAAGGCCCACGCGGATGTGGGTGCCGGCGGCTGTGTGCTTGGCCGCGTTGGACAACAGGTTGATGATGATCTGCCGAAGTTCAGATTCGACGGCGAGCACCATGACCGGTTCTTCCGGAAGCTGCAGCGACCAGGAGTGGTCCTGGGCGGCCACCTTGCTGTCCTGCGTGGTTTCCATCAACAGGTCGGTCAGGTCAACCGATTCCGGTTCCCCCCGTTGGCCCTCATCGAGCCGGGCAAGGAGCAGGAGGTCCTCGACCAGGGCGGACATGCGCCGTGACTCGCTGTCCACCCGCTGCAGGGCGGAGGAACCGGACGGGGTCAGCTTTTCACTCAACAGGACAAGTTCGGTGTAGCCGCGGATGGACGTGAGAGGGGTGCGGAGTTCATGGCTGGCATCGGCAACGAACTGCCGGACCTTCACCTCGCCGGCATGGCGGGCGGCAAAGGCGCGGGCCAGATGGTCCAGCATGTTGTTGAACGCCACGCCCACATCGCCGACTTCCGTGCCGGGTGCCGCGGCGAGGGGCGGAATGCGCACGTTGATCGCGGCTTCCCCAGAGTCCAGCGGCAGGGTGGCAACCGTGGTTGCCACTGCGGAAAGTTCATCCAGGGGCCGCAGGGAGCGCCTGACAATGACCGTGCCGACCAAACCGATTACGGCCAGGCCGGCCGCGGAAACAACGGCAGTGGTCCACGCCAAGGAGTTCAGTGTTGAGTCCCGCTCGGCCGTGGGGAACCCGACCACGAGTCTTCCATCCGCCGGCATGTGGGTGGTTGACGCGGCGAGCCGGTATGTGCCGACACTGAGTTTCATCTCCGTGGCCTGCCCGGTGGCCGGCAGGTCCTGTATTTGCTGCAGGTCCGCCGCTGTCACGGCAACGGCCGAGCCGTCATCCTGGACAACGGAAGAGTCAATGACAGTGGGTTGTGACCCGGACACCGAGAAGAGCGCCAGCAGCGTGCCCGGCCTCTGCCCCCGGGTGTCCAGCGGGTTGGGCTGCCCCGGCGGCAGCAGGCTGTTGGCATTGGGTGCAAGCTCGGAGCCTTGCGGCCGGTCCTTGGGGCCTGCCGAGCGTGCGGCCGCTTCGTGGAGGCTGCTGTCGATTTGATCCGTCAGGTAATTGCTCATGGCCAGGTGGCCCACTATCCCGATCGTGGCGCAGATTGCGGCCAGCAGCGCCAGGACGGCAAGAATCAGCTTGGTCCGCAGCCTGTGTCTCCGCCGACCCCGGGAAGCGGGCGGCGTGACGGCACCGGTGGGTGCCGTCACTGGGTGGCCGGCCTGAGCACGTAGCCCACGCCCCGGACGGTGTGGATCATGGGGGAGCGGCCGGCGTCAATCTTCTTGCGCAGGTAGGAGATGTAGAGCTCCACGATGTTGGCCTGTCCACCAAAGTCGTAGTGCCACACCTGGTCGAGGATTTGGGGTTTGCTGACCACGCGCCGTGCGTTCTCCATGAGGTAGCGCAGCAGTTCCCACTGGGTGGCCGTCAAATCGATGGAGGTGCCGCCGCGGGTGACCTCGCGGGTGTCAAAGTTCAGGACGAGGTCGCCCACCACAATCTCCGCGTTGTCCGAGGAGGCGATTCCGGAGCGCTGGACCAGGCGGTGCAGACGCAGCATGACCTCTTCCATGCTGAAGGGCTTGGTGACATAGTCGTCGCCGCCGGCGGCCAGGCCGGCAATCCGGTCGTGCACGCCGTCGCGGGCGGTTAGGAACAGCGCCGGGATGTCCGGGGCGAACTCCCGGATCTTTCCGAGCGCCTCGATCCCGTCCATGCCGGGCATCATGACGTCGAGGACCAAGACATCGGGGCGGAAGGTGCGGGCGGTGCGGACGGCCTCGGTGCCGTCGCCAGCCGTGGCCGCTTCCCAGCCGGCCATGCGCAGACCCATGCTCAGGAGCTCCGTCAGGCTCGCTTCATCGTCCACAACCAAGGCGCGGATCGGGCTGCCGTCCGGGTGGGTCAGCGGCGGCAAGTCGGTGAAGGAACTCCGGGGCGTTTGCGTCATGGGTCCTGATCTCTCGTGAAGGCGGGCCGGAATCGGTCCCGGGTGGTATCTACACAGTAACCACCTGCGGCGGGCGGCAGCCATGAACGGCACCGTTGAATTCCAGTATTGCCGGGCAGGCTATTGCGGATCTAGCACTTTCCTGTGCCGCAGCTGTGGAAGCGGGCAGGGCCCTGTCCAGGGCACGCGGAGGGCTGATCTGTGATCTGATGTATTCATGAGCCTGCAGAAACGCCCCGCCGCCGCCCCAGCTGCGAAATCACTGGTCAACTGGGAGCTGGCCGCAAAAACGGCGGCCGCGCTGGCACCGGCCGGCCCGGACCTGAGTGGGTCCGACATTTCCTCCGCCGTGGACAACCTGCGCCGCATGGCGGACAAGTCCGTGCCGCACGTCCATGAAATCAGCCAGCTGGAGGCCGCCCGGGACCTGCGCGACTCCGAGGTGCTGGTGGTGGACCGTGCCTCGTGGGCCCGCGCCAACACGCAGAGCTTCTCTGTCATGTTGGACCCCGGCCTGCGCGCCCTGGCCGCGAAGGCCGCCGAATCCGCCGGGAAGGCGCCCGGCAGTTCGGGCGCCGCGGTCAGCGCCACCGTGACGGGCGCCCAGCTGGGCGGCGCACTGGCCTTCCTTTCCAGCAAGGTCCTGGGCCAATACGACCCCTTTGCCGCCCTGGCACCCACGGCCTCCGCCAAGGCGCAGGCTTCTGGCGGTCGGCTGCTGCTGGTGGCCCCGAACATCATCACGGTTGAGCGCGAACTCAAGGTGGACCCCTCAGACTTCCGCCTGTGGGTCTGCCTGCACGAACAGACCCACCGCGTGCAGTTTGCCGCAGCCCCGTGGCTGCGCCACCACATGCTCGGCGAGATTGAGAAGCTCGGCACGCTGCTGGTGGGCGACTCCGAGAACTTCGGCGAACGCCTGCTCCAGTCCGCCAAGGAACTCGGCAGCAAGCGCAACCGTCCGGCGGAGGCCGGCACAGCCGTGGAACCGGGCCGCGGCAGCGTCCTGGACCTGTTGCAAAACCCGGAACAAAAGGCCTCGCTGTCCCAGCTGACAGCCGTCATGAGCCTGCTCGAAGGCCACGCCAACGTGGTCATGGACGGCGTGGACGCGTCGGTCGTACCCACCGTGCGGACCATCCGCCAACGCTTCAACAACCGGGGCAAGGAGCGCGGTGCGATTGAGAAGTTCATCCGCAACCTGATGGGCCTGGACGCGAAGATGCGCCAGTACAGCGACGGTGCCAGGTTTGTCCGCCAGGTGGTGGCCATTGCCGGCATGGACGGCTTCAACAATGTCTGGACCCGTGCCGAAAACCTGCCCACCGAGTCAGAAATTCACGATGCCCGCCTGTGGGTTGAACGGATGGGCCTCTAGATGGCTCCCGACAGCCGCCCCGTGCGCCGCCGCCTCGACCCCACCGTGGGCAAGGCCCGCGCCATGGTCGGGGCCCTCCTCGGCCTGAAAACCACCGGCAGGCACCGCGTCGTGGACAGCCCGCCGCTGATCCTGGTGGGCTGCAGCGGCGGCCCCGACTCCCTGGCCCTGGCCGCCGTCTGCGCTTTCTTTGCCCGGCGCGGCGAGGTGCGCGTGGGTGCTGTCGTGGTGGACCACCAGATGCAGGACGGCAGCGCGGAGGTCGCCCAAAACACGGCGGCCCAGTTGCGGGACTTGGGCCTGGACCCGGTCATGGTCCGCACGGTTGAGTTGGATTACGACGGCGTTGGCCCGGAAGCTGCGGCCCGCGCCGCCCGTTTTGGCGCGCTGGAGGCGGCCGCAGTTGAGGCGGGTGCCAGCCATGTCCTGCTGGGCCACACCCTGGACGACCAGGCCGAATCGGTGCTGCTGGGCCTGGCCCGCGGTTCCGGAACCCGCTCCCTGGCCGGCATGCGCGAGCGCCGCGGCATCTACCTGCGCCCGTTCTTGGGCCTGCGCAGGGAAGAAACCATGGAAATTTGCGACGCACTGGAACTTCAGCCGTGGCACGATCCCGCCAACCAGGACCCCGCCTACCTGCGGGTGCGTGTGCGCAACTCTGTCATCCCGTTCCTCAGCGGCGAGCTGGGCCCGGGCATCGCCGAGTCGCTCGCCCGCTCGGCCAGCATCCTGGGCCGGGATGCCGACTTCCTCGACGAACTGGCCGCGGCAGAATACAACAAACTGGCCGAACGCGGCGGGGAAGGCGGCGCAGCCGGTGCCGAAAACCCGGGCAAAAAAGGTGACATTGGCCAAATTTGGCTCCCGGAAGCGGCGCTTCGGGGATTGGCCCCGGCCCTGAGGATGAGGGTGTTGGCACTGGCCGCCGTCGAACTTGGAGGGGTCCAGCCAAGCCTTGAACGGCTGGCCGCAGCGGAGAAACTGCTGGACCGGGAGGGCTCGGCCGGGCCGGTGCAGCTGGCGGGCAAGGTTGGCGTCTACCGCCAATCCAGGAACCAGGCGGGTCCCCACGACGGCCCCGGCTATGGGAAGCTTGTCCTTAGACGCATGACATAAGCGCCAAAAAAGTACTACAACCTTCACAACCAGGAGCCATGGGTGGATTCACAAGACGTCGCAGCCGACCTGAAGCATGTTCTGTACACCAAGGAGCAAATCCAAACACGCGTCGCCGAACTGGCAGCGCAGATTGATGCCGACTACGAGGGCCGCGATGTCCTGCTGGTCGGTGTCCTCAAGGGCGCCGTCATGGTCATGGCTGATCTGTCCCGCGCCCTGCACAGCCACGTAACCATGGACTGGATGGCCGTTTCCTCCTACGGTTCGGGGACGCAGTCCTCTGGCGTGGTGCGGATCCTGAAGGACCTTGAGACCGACCTCATGGGCAAGCACGTGCTCATCGTTGAGGACATCATCGACTCCGGCCTGACCCTGTCCTGGCTGCGCGCCAACCTCATGTCCCGCGGCCCGGCGTCGGTCGAGATCTGCACGCTCCTGCGCAAGCCCGCAGCCGCCAAGGTGGAAATCGACGTCAAGTACGTCGGCTACGAGATCCCCAACGAATTCGTGGTGGGCTACGGCCTGGACTTCGCCGAGAAGTACCGCAACCTGGACTTCATCGGCACCCTGGCCCCGCACGTTTACGAGTAAACGGGGTTCCGGCATTTTCGGACGGCGTTTGCGGTTTGCGCCCCACCTGCAACGGTGTGGCGACCCCGCAAACGCCGTCCTTTTTGCCAAAGACGAAGCAAAACGTTATGCCCTCAGGGAACTAATGCCCCAAGCTGTACGTGTACTAAGGCGAACGGTGTAAAGCTAGTACTTGGGGACGTGGCGGACGCGTCCGTGACGAGCACGAATTGGTTGAGCGGGAGGGACGAGGCCTGGCCTCGAACACATGACAGTTAAGAAACTCTTCAAGGGTCCATTTGTCTGGATCGTTGTGGTGGTGGTGCTCATTGGTGCTGCACTCTTCACCCTGACGGGCACCGGACAGACCCGCATCGGCACCTCCGAAGCGCTGGGCCTGCTCCAGAACGACAAGGCCGTCTCGGTCAAGGTCTTTGGCTCCGAGGGCCGCGTGGACATGGTCCTCAAGGACGACTACACCACGGCCGACGGCGTGAAGGCCGGCAAGAACGTCCAGTTCTACTACGGCGCATACCGTGCAACCACCCTGCCGGAAGTCTTCGACAACGCAGCGCTGAAGTCCTTCGATGACCAGCCGGCCACCAACAACTTCTGGTCCAGCATGCTCTCGCTGCTGATTCCATTCGTCCTGATCGGCCTGATCTTCTGGTTCCTGTTCTCCCGCATGCAAGGCGGCGGCTCCAAGGTCATGCAGTTCGGCAAGTCCAAGGCCAAGCTGCTCACCAAGGATCACCCGCAGGTCACGTTCAGCGACGTTGCAGGCGCCGACGAGGCCGTGGAGGAGCTCCACGAAATCAAGGACTTCCTGCAGAGCCCGGACAAGTTCACGGCCGTCGGCGCCAAGATCCCCAAGGGTGTCCTGCTGTACGGCCCTCCCGGCACGGGCAAGACCCTGCTGGCCCGCGCAGTCGCCGGTGAGGCAGGCGTGCCGTTCTACTCCATCTCCGGCTCCGACTTCGTGGAGATGTTCGTCGGCGTGGGCGCCTCCCGTGTCCGCGACCTGTTCGAGCAGGCCAAGGCCAACTCCCCGGCCATCATCTTCGTTGACGAGATCGACGCCGTCGGCCGCCACCGCGGTGCCGGCATCGGCGGCGGCAACGACGAACGCGAGCAGACCCTCAACCAGCTGCTCGTGGAAATGGACGGCTTTGACGTCAAGACCAACGTCATCCTGATCGCCGCCACCAACCGCCCCGACGTCCTGGACCCGGCGCTGCTGCGCCCCGGCCGCTTCGACCGCCAGATTCCCGTCGAGGCCCCGGACCGCCTGGGCCGCGAGCAGATCCTGAAGGTGCACGCCAAGGGCAAGCCCATGGCCCCCGGCGTGGACCTGAACGCCGTCGCCAAGAAGACGCCCGGCTACACGGGTGCCGACCTGGCCAACGTCCTCAACGAGGCCGCCCTGCTCACCGCCCGCTCCAACGCCCAGCTGATCGACGACCGCGCCCTGGACGAGTCCATTGACCGTGTCATGGCCGGCCCGCAGAAGCGCACCCGCGTCATGAAGGAACTGGAGCGCAAAATCACCGCGTACCACGAGGGCGGCCACGCCCTGGTTGCCGCGGCGATGCACAACACGGCCCCCGTCACGAAGATCACCATCCTGCCCCGCGGCCGAGCCTTGGGCTACACCATGGTGGTCCCCGAGGACGACAAGTACTCGATCACCCGCAACGAGCTGCTGGACCAGATGGCCTACGCCATGGGCGGCCGCGTCGCCGAGGAAATCGTCTTCCACGACCCCTCCACCGGCGCCTCAAACGACATCGAAAAGGCAACGGCCACGGCCCGCGCCATGGTCACGCAGTACGGCATGAGCGAGCGCATCGGCGCCGTGAAGCTGGGCCAGGCAGCCGGTGAGCCGTTCCTGGGCGGCAGCGCCGGCCACGACCGCGACTACTCCGAATCCGTCGCCTCCGTGGTGGATGAAGAGGTGCGCAAGCTCATTGACCAGGCCCACGACGACGCCTATGAGGCACTCATCGCCAACCGCGACGTCCTGGACCGCCTGGCCCTGGAACTGTTGGAACGCGAAACCCTCAACCAGGCGGAAATTGCGGAGATCTTCAAGGATCTGCGCAAGCCGGAACTGCGGAAGGTGTGGTTGTCCAAGAACTCCCGCCCGGTCTCCGCGCTGCCCCCGGTCGTGACCCAGAAGGAGCGCCTCGAGGCACAGGCCGCAGGCGCCCCGGACCCGGCCACCGTCGCGCCCCAGGACCAGCTGGCCGCCGCCAGCCTGGACGGGGAGGTTGACGCCCCGTCCAACATGCCCGGCATCGACCTGGGCAAGGGCGACGCCCCGGAACTGCCCGGCCAGTAGCGCCCCGCGATAGGATCACTTCCGTGACTGATTACGACGACGAACCTGACTTCGCGCCCGGCGGCACCCCTGGTGCCGCCGGGGACGGTGACGGACATAGAGTGGACCTGCCGCGCATTGAAGCTGCCGTCCGTGAGATCCTGCTGGCCATTGGGGAAGACCCGGACCGCAGCGGCCTGGTGGAAACGCCCAAGCGCGTGGCCAAGGCCTACGGGGAGGTCTTTGCCGGCCTGCACCAGGACCCGGCAGAGATCCTGGGCACCACCTTCGACATTGCCCACCAGGAAATGGTGCTTGTCAAGGACATCCCGTTCTACTCCACCTGCGAACACCACCTGGTTCCATTCCATGGCAGCGCCCACGTCGGCTACATCCCGGGCGTGGACGGCAGGGTCACCGGCCTGAGCAAGCTGGCCCGGCTGGTTGACCTTTTCGCCAAGCGCCCGCAGGTGCAGGAACGCCTGACAACCCAGATTGCCGACGCGATCGTGGAGCACCTCAAACCTGCCGGTGCCATCGTCGTCGTCGAATGTGAACACATGTGCATGTCCATGCGTGGCGTGCGCAAGCCAGGAGCCAAGACCGTCACCAGTGCGGTGCGCGGTTCGCTTCATGAGCCCGCAACCCGGGCCGAAGCCATGAGCCTGATTCTCGGAAGGTAACTTACACACAATGGATTCCCTCGCAGCCGCACCCGGAACGGGCCCGGCCACCTCGCCCCTGCCCGTGCTCCGCGCACGCAAGTCAATGACCACCTTTGCCTCCCTGCCCACAGACCGCGTGGTGGTGATGGGAATCCTGAACTGCACCCCGGACTCCTTCAGCGACGGCGGCGAATACAACTCCACCGAAACCGCCATTGCCCACGGACTGCGCATGTACTACGGCGGAGCGGACATCATCGACGTCGGCGGGGAATCCACACGCCCGGGCGCCCAGGACGTGGACGAGGCTGAGGAGCAGGCCCGCATCCTGCCCGTCATCGCCACCCTCGCCAAGGCTGGCGCCCTCGTCAGTGTTGACACCCGCCACGCCTCGACGGCGGCACTGGCGCTCGACGCCGGCGCCGGGCTGATCAACGACGTCTCCGGCGCCAACGTCCACGAGGACATGATCGCGCTCATCGCCAAGCGGCAGGTCCCCTATGTGCTCATGCACAGCCGCGGCGACTCCCGCCACATGGACTCCCTCACGCAGTACACGGACGTGGTCGAGGACGTCGTCGCCGAACTGGGCGAGATTCGCGAAAGGCTCTATGCGGCCGGCGTCCTGGCCGAGAACCTGATCCTCGATCCGGGCATCGGCTTCTCCAAGAACGCCGACCAGAACTGGGAACTGCTGGCCAACCTCGACAGCGTGGCCGCGATGGGCAACAAGGTCCTGGTGGGCACCTCCCGCAAGCGTTTCCTCGGCTCGCTGCTGACCAGCGCCGGCAAGGCCGCGGCCCCCAAGGAGCGCGATGACGCCACCTCCGCCACCACGGCCCTCGCCGGTGCCCAGGGCATTTGGGGCGTCCGCGTGCACGACGTCGATGCCAGCCTTGACGCCGCCAAGGTCGCCGCGCGCATGGTGGCCGGCAGGAAGGGCCGCGACGCGCGGCTGGCAGCTGCCGGCGCCGGCACGGCCCGGGAGGCACAGTGACACGCCCCGACACCATCACGCTCAAGGGCGTCACCGCCATCGGCTACCACGGCGTCTTTGACCACGAGAAGCGCGACGGTCAGCCATTCATCACCGACGTCGTGCTGCACCTGGACGTCGCCGCGGCTGCTGCCACGGACGAGTTGTCCAAGACGGCCGACTACGGCGCAGTGGCCGAGGCCGTCGTGTCGCTCGTCACCGGCGATCCACACGACCTCATCGAGACGCTCAGCACCCGCATTGCCGAAAAGCTGCTGGCAGACTTCCCGGTGCTCGACGCCGTCGAGGTCACCGTCCACAAGCCCAAGGCACCCATCCAGGTTCCCTTCGGCGATGTCGCCATCACGGTGTTCCGCAGCAGGCCCGCCGCCGCGGAAGCTGCGCCGGCATGAGTGCCGCGCAGCCGCACGTCCGGGCCATCCTGGCGCTGGGCAGCAACCTGGGCGAGCGCGCAGGAACGCTGCAAAGCGCCGTCGCGGACCTGGTGGACAGGCCCGAGGTGCGCCTGCTCAACGTCTCTCCCGTGGTGACCACCAAGCCCGTGGGCGGACCCCAAGGGCAGCCGGATTTCCTGAACATGGTCATTGCCGTGGACACCACCCTGGCGCCGCTGGAGCTGCTGGCGCACTGCCAGGCCGTGGAACTGGCGCACCACCGCACCCGGGAGGTGCGCTGGGGCGCACGCACCCTGGACGTGGACATCATCAGCTACGGCTCGGTGGCCAGCGACGACCCGGTGTTGACACTGCCGCATCCTCGGGCCGCAGGGCGCGCATTTGTGCTGTACCCGTGGTCGCTCATGGACCCGCAGGCAACCCTGGACGGGCAGTCCGTGGCCGAGCTGGCGGCGGCGGCCCCGGACATGTCCGGCATCGCCCACGCTCAGGACGTGCCGCAGGGCCAGGAGTCCTAGCGCTGCGGAAACCCTGCCCCGGCCAGTGCAACGCAACTTAGGCGCGCCGGGGCCAGTGCATTCCGGCAAAAACCCAGTACGGTTAAATATGTAGTTCCCGGCAACGCGATGAGGCAGCAATGAGTAGCACGATGCGGACCATCAGGCCTGCATGGTTGGTGGCCGTGGCAGTTGCCACGGCGGCAGTTGGATGGCTGGTCACTGAACTGACCTCCAGGGCCAGCATGGCCCTGCCCGTTTTGCCCATGAGTTCCCTGATCACCATGGGCCTGATCGTGGTCGTGTGCCTGATCCTCGGGCTCAAGGTCCGGCGCTGGCGCGACGGCAACCGGAACAAGCACCTGGACCCGCTGCTGGCGGCCCGCACCGTGGTGCTGGCCCAGGCGTGCGCCTATGCGGGGGCCGTCCTGTTCGGCTGGCATGCCGGCATCATGCTCGACCAGCTCCCCACCATCTCCATGCGCGCGGACCTTTCCGTCATTTGGCAGATCGTGGCCCTGCTGGCCGGCGGGCTGGTCATGGTGGTTGCAGGCATCATGGTTGAACGGTTTTGCAAGCTGCCGCCGGAAGACAGTGATCCGGCCGCGAAAACCCGGCCCAAGCGTGACGGCCGCGGAGAGGAAGAATTTGCCTAAGCAAGTCCCGTTCCAGCACGGCAGCACCATCGACCCTGCCGGCCTGGCGTTCCTGCGTGTCTCGGAGAAGCTCATCACGGCGCGTTTCATTTCCGCCGGAATCGGCGCCCTCATTTTCCTGGCTGTCACCTTGCTGCCGCTGGTCCTCAAGCTCACCGGCGTCTGGTCCGGCTACCCGGCATGGCTGGCCTGGGCCGCCCCTGCCGTGGTGGTGCTGGTCGCGGCCTGGGAGTTCATCCTCATTCCCCGCCAGGTCCGCGCCATCGGCTATGCCGAACGCGACGACGACCTCCTCATCCGCGGCGGCATCATGTTCCACCGCGTCATGGTCGTCCCGTACGGGCGCATGCAATACGTGGATGTCACGATGGGCCCGCTGGAGCGCATGCTCGGGCTGAGCACCATCCACCTGCACACCGCGTCCCCCGGCACCAACGCCGTCATCAACGGCCTCCCGGCGGCGGAAGCGGGGCGCCTGCGCGAACAGCTCTCCGCCCTGGGTGAGGCAAAATTGGCCGGGTTGTGAGCGAGAAACTCTTGGGCGACGACGCCGCGTTCAGCACCGACACCGAACAAACCTGGCACCGCGTGCACCCCGTCTCACCGCTGGTCCGCGGCTGGATTGCGATTGCCGCCATCATCTTCGTTTTCGGCAGGAACTCGCTGGATTCGCTGTTCTCCGACAGCGGCGCCGGCCTCACCCTGAAAGGGCCCGACGCCACAAGCCTGCTGATCCTGCTCGCGGTGGTGGGCGCCGCCGTCGTGATTTTCGGTGTGGCATTCTTCCTGCAGTGGCGCTTCACCCGCTACCAGGTCACCGACGAATTCGTCCACATCAACTCCGGCGTCATCTTCCGCCAGCAGCGCCGGGCCAGGATTGACCGGGTGCAGGCCATCGACGTCGTGCAGCCGCTGCTGGCGCGGGCGTTTGGGCTGGCGGAGCTGAAATTTGAGGTGGCCGACGGCGGAAAGTCGGCACTGCGCCTGTCCTTCCTCAAGCTGGGGGAGGCCAAGCGGCTGCGGGCGGCAATTCTTGCCCGTGCTGCCGGCGTCAGTGTTGACCCGGAGGCTCCCGGGCTGGTGCAGGAGGCGCCGGAAAACCACGTGCTGGCCCTGAAGCCCAACCGGATCATCGGTTCCGCGTTCCTCAGCGGCACCAGCATTTTTGCGCTGGTGGTTGTAGCGGCCGCAATTGTCGGCTTCGTGTGGAGCGGGGAAGCAACCATCCTGGTGGCCGCGATTCCCTTCTTCATTGCCATTGGGGCGTCCTATTGGAAGTCAGTCACGGGGGACTTCAACTTCAGGGTGGCCGTTTCCCCCGACGGGGTGCGGCTGCACTACGGCATGCTGGAAACCCGCTCCCAGACCATTCCGCCCGGACGCGTTCAGGCTGTGGGCATCAGCCAGGGACCCATCTGGCGTGCGTTCGGTTGGTACAAGGTGCAGGTCAATGTTGCCGGCTACGGTTCCGACGCCTCGGACCACGGATCCCGCACGGTCCTGCTGCCGGCCGGGACCCTTGACGAGGTCATGGCGGTGCTGGGGCTGGTGTTCCCGGACCCGGGCGTCGAGAACCCCTTTGAGGTGTTTGCTGCAGGGTTGAAGGGGCCGGGCAACCAGCACGAATTTGTGCATTCCCCGCGCTCCGCCCGCTGGATCGACCCCCTCACCTGGCGCCACAACGCCTTCCGGGCCACGGACACGGCCCTGCTGTGCCGGCACGGGGTCATCATGAGGCGGCTCCAGGTGGTGCCGCACGAACGCACCCAGTCGCTGGCGCTGCGGCAGGGCCCCGTCATGCGGGCCCTGGGACTGGCCAGCTTTGAACTCCATTCCACCGTGGGCCCCATCCGCCCCCTGGTGCGGCACATGTCCACGGCCAATGCGCTGGCCTTGTTTGACCAACAGGCCGTCCGGGCCGCCACGGCCCGGCGCATCCACCGCAAGGAAAAGTGGCTGTCGCAGGACGAGCCGCCGGCAGCGCCCGCCCCGGAAACTGCACCGGAACCGGCAGCGCCCGCCCCCGCCCCGGAACCCACAGCCGCGGCGCACCACACGTTGAAGGAGAACCACCATGGCGATTAAGCCTGGCCGCCTCGGCATTGGCATCATCGGTGCCGGGAAGGTGGGCGCCGTCCTGGGTGCGGCGCTGCGCGGTGCCGGACACGCCGTCGTCGGGGTGTCCGCAGTTTCCGAAGCTTCAAAGGACCGCGCCGAAATCCTGCTTCCCGGCGTCCCCATCCTCGACGTGGCGGACATTGTGGAGCGCTCTGAACTCGTGCTGCTCGCCGTCCCGGACGACGCCCTGCCCGGCCTGGTCACGGGCCTGGCCGCGATGAACGCCTGGCAGGTGGGCCAGCTCGTGGCGCACACCTCCGGCAGATTCGGCACCGGCGTGCTGGCCCCGGTCAAGGCCGCCGGCGGCATCCCGCTCGCACTGCACCCGGCCATGACGTTCACCGGCATGAGCCTTGACCTGGCCCGGCTGACAGACGCCAGCTTCGGCGTCACGGCCGATCCCGCCATGCTGCCCATAGCCCAAGCCCTCGTCGTCGAGATGGGCGCCGAACCCGTTGTCATCGCCGAGGCCGACCGCGTCCTCTACCATGCCGCCCTGGCCCACTCCGCGAACCACATGGTCACCCTTGTGGCGCAGGCGGCTCAGATCCTGGGGGACATAGGCGTCGAGGCCCCCAACCAGCTGCTCGGCCCGCTCCTGCGTGCCTCGCTGGAAAACGCGCTCACCGCGGGCGAGTCCGCGCTCACCGGCCCGGTCGCCCGCGGAGACGCCGGCACCGTGGCGGCCCATGCGGAAGCACTGCGCGAGCACGCCCTCGACACCGGTGCCGGCGACATCATCGACGCCTACGCGGCCATGTCCGGAGCCACTGCCACGCGAGCGGCCCGCCGCCGGCTGCTCTCCGCGGAGGCATACCTCGCCGTCCAGGCTGCCCTGACGCCCGACGGCGAACCCGGCTCCGCGGCCGGCGGCGGCTAAGATGGTGGCCCGCCAGGTGACGGCGGGTGGCCGGTCAGTGTCGTGGTGACGAATTAAGTGCGCTGACGTATTAAGTTATGTGCAGGAGTGGATGTGCGCGGCATTGGGCCAAGGCTTGGTGCGTGCAGAAGTGAAAGTGGGTAGGACCATGGGCATTGAACTTGTCGGCACCATTGCGGAATTGCAGGCGAAGGCGTCATTGCTGCTCCAGGCGAGGGCGGGGCAGGCCCATCTCGAGGGACACTCGGGAGCGGACATCCGTTCTGGAACCCTGGGCCTGGTGCCCACCATGGGTGCACTGCACCACGGGCACGCCACCCTGGCGAGGGCCGCCGTCGCCGAGAACTCCGTGGTGGTGGCAAGCGTGTTCGTCAACCCGCTGCAGTTTGGCGACCCCTCCGACCTGGACCGCTACCCGCGCACGACGGAAGCCGACTTGGCGCTCCTGGATGAGGCCGGTGTCGACTTCATGTTTGCACCCTCCGTGGCCGAAATGTATCCGAACGGCGAGCCCGCAGTGCGGATCACGGCCGGAAAGCTGGGGGAGCTGTACGAGGGCGCCTCGCGGCCGGGCCACTTTGACGGGGCCCTGACTGTGGTGTCCAAGCTCCTGCACGTGGGGCAGCCGAGTGTTGGCCTGGCCGCCCCGGATGCCGCCGGCCGCCCGGCCTACCGCGCCTATTTTGGGCAGAAGGACGCCCAGCAGCTGGCCCTGGTGCGCACCATGGTGGCAGACCTGAACTTCCCGGTCGACATCGTTGCCGTTCCGACAGTGCGCGACAGTGACGGGCTGGCATTGTCCAGCCGAAACCGCTTCCTTTCGGAACAGGAACGCGAATCGGCCCTGGTCCTCTCCCGCGCACTGCGTCTGCTCAAGAGCCGGGCAGACGCCCACGAGCCCCTCGACATTGCATCAGCCGGCGCACTGGTGGAAAGCGCCCCGGGCGTGGAGCTGGACTACCTGGAAGTGGTGGACCCGCAGACCCTGGCCGTACGCGCCGAGAACTGCCAGGACACCCCCTTCACGGGCGAGGCGCTGGCGCTCATTGCGGCGAAGGTTGGCCCTGTTCGGCTGATTGACAACATGCCACTCGGGTCCTGACCGTACGACTCCGCCTACTCGCAATCTCGGCACCTAAGATTCAAGCTTTCGTCTCGGGGCCCTGTGCCGGGGCGACACCGCAGGCATGGCCCCCAAAATGTCAGTTTTGGGGCCATGCCTGCAAGGTAGGGGATCGGCACGTGTTCCGCGGCGTGATGCGGCGTTGTCAGCGCTGCCTCCACCCCGCCAAGTCGGAATCTGGGAATCACTGAGACTCGAAACAGCAGCTCATGCGATTCTCCGACGGCACGCAAATTGAAACTGCAGCACCTGCGATGAAATCACTGGTTTCATCGCAGGTGCTGCAGTTTCAAAGTGGGCTGGTCGCAGGTGCTGCAGTTTCAACCTACAGGAGGGCCGCAACTTCCCCGGCCGAGGGATACGCGGCCTGGGTGCCCTTCTTCGTCGCCGCCAGCGCTGCTGCGACGGAAGCGTAGCGGGCAGCGTCGGCCAGAGAGTCGCTGGCGGCCAGCCGGGCCGCCACCGCGCCGGTGAAGGCGTCGCCGGCGCCGGTGGTGTCCACGGCCTGAACAACGGTGGGTGCTATCCGCACCACGGGGTCGGCGGTGTTCGTGGCGTCCAGCACCACTGACCCGTCGGCGCCCAGGGTCAGCAGGACCTTGTCCAACCCGTGGCGCAAAAACTCCTCGAGTGCACCGTGCCAGGCGTCTGCGGGGGCGTCGGCGCCCGGCATGTCGTAGCCGCCAAGGAACTGCGAGCCCTCGTGGGCGTTGACCAGCAGGACATCGGTCAGCCGCGCCAGCTCCTGCGCAACCGGCGCAAAAGGCGAGAGGTTCAGCAGGACCGTTGCTCCGGCGTCGTGCCCGGCCTGGGCCGCGGCCTGGACCGTGTCAAGGGAGACCTCCAGGCACAGGCTGACCACGGAGGCGTCGGCAAACAAGGCCGGGTCCATGTGCTCGGGGGCCAGCGTGGCATTGGCGCCTGCGGAGATGATGATGCTGTTCTCACCGGCGGCGTCCACGGAAATGACGGCGACGCCGGTGGGCCGGGACACGCGCGCAACGCGGCTGACGTCCACGCCGGCACCTGCAGTGGAGGCCACGAGCATGTCGCCGTTGGGGTCGGCACCCACAGCGCCGAGAAGGGTAACGTGGCCGCCGAGGCGGGCGGCCGCAACCGCCTGGTTGGCGCTCTTGCCGCCGGGATTGACCGCGAAATCGTTCCCGTGGACGGTTTCGCCGGGGTTGGGCAGGCGCTCACAATAGATGGTCAGGTCCGCATTGAGCGAGCCGGCAACAACGATCTTGCTCATGGGGCAACCTCCGCATTGACGGGTTTGGGGACAAGCAGGGACGCGGCGAACGCGGCACCGGTGACGGCAAGGGCCACCACCACAACTGTCAGGTAGGAGCCGTGCACGCCGAGCGGGGTGGTGGCGACCAGGATGGCCGGGAGCACCAGGAAGCTCAGGCCGGCACCCAGGTTGAAGGCGCCCGCGTTCATGCCGGGCAGGAAGCCGGGGTTTCCTTCGGGGGAGAGGACCACGCCGAGGCCGTTGAGCATGATGTTCACAGTACCCGCGTACATGATGCCCAGCAGCACCGTGCCGATGATCATCCAGGTGAGGCTGTTCAGGCCCAGGAAGCCGATGATTGCCAGTGCCGCGATGCTTCCGAGGAGGCCGATCCGCAGCATCTTCGTGTAGCCGAACACCGGTGCGAGCCGGCCCGTGATGGGGCCGAAAAGCCAGCCGAGCAGCGCGTACGGGGTCAGGATGAGCAGGCTCATCTGGGTGGCGCCGATGCCGAAGCCGGGGTCGGCCGCCTGCACAAATGCCGGGACAATGCCGTTGATGACGGCGAAGATGCCCGTCATGGTCAGCGTGGTGGTCAGCAGCGGGGCCCAGGTGGAGCGGTTGCGCAGGTGGACAATTTCCACCATGGGGTGTGCGGAGCGCTTTTCCACGGACCAGAACGCCATGAACGCGACGACGGCGAGCACAGCCAGGGCGAGGGAGGTCACCAGCGGGCCGGCGGTGATGCCGCCCACCAGCTTGGTTGCCTCGTTGAGTGCGGTCAGCAGGGCGCCAACGGCGATGACGATGAAAAACACGCCCAGCCAGTCCATCCGGGTGCCCTCTCCGGGCTTGCTCTCCCCGGCCATGAGCCAGATCAGCGCAGTGGCGACGGCGGCGATGACCACCATGAGCCAGAAGATGCTGCGGAAGCCGAAGTGCTCGGCGAAGTAGCCGCCCACGAAGGAGTCAATGCCGGCGATGCCGCCGTTGACGGCGGTGATCAGGCCCATGAGGACGCCGTACCGCTTGGGCTCCGCCACGGCAGAGCGGAGCATGATCAAGCACAGCGGAACCGTGGGGCCGCTGACGCCCTGGATGATGCGGCCAATAAACAGCCAGGTGATGTCCGGGGCCATGGCGGAAATGACGGAGCCGACGCCCATCAGGATCATCATCCCGATCAGGATGCGCTTGCGGCCCACGATGTCGCTCAGGCGCGGAAGGAACAGGGAGAACACCGCTGCGGCGGTAAAGAACCAGGTTTGGGAGAGGCCGATGGCGGCCGGGCTGGCGTTGAGTTCCTCGCCCATGGTGACCAGGGCGGGGCTGAGCATGGAGGCATTGAGTTGGAACGCCACACAGGCGGTCAGCAGCGCCACCATCAGCGCGGTGACGGATTTCTTGCTTTGAACGGCGGACATGCTCACGCGTCGACCTCGCCAATGTTCACGAGGGCGTCGGTGACCATGTTCCAGAACTTCTTGTGGTCCAGGGTGACGGCCACGGAGGTCTTGCAGTCCGCGGGGGCGGGGGCGCGGAAGTCGGCCACGGTCATGCCCAGGGTGAGCGTGCCGGTGAGCTCGATGTCAACGGGCACCTTCTGCGTGGTCATGACGGAGGGATCAATGACATAGGCGACGGCGCACGGGTCATGGACGGGCGGGAAGTCGAAGCCCTGGGCATCCTTGTAGGTCTGGGTGAAGAACTCCATCAGTTCCATGACGAACTTGGCAGGCTTGGTGCCCACGGCGTCAATCGCGGCAACCACTTCGGGTGTGGCCAGCGCCTGGTGGGTCAGGTCAAGACCCACCATGACAACTTCCCAGCCGGCGTTGAACACGATGTGTGCCGCTTCCGGGTCGATCTTGATGTTGAATTCGGCCACGGCGCTCCAGTTGCCCACGTGGTAGCCGCCGCCCATCAGGACAACTTCCTTCACGCGCTCCACAATGCGCGGCTCCTTGCGCGCGGCCATGGCGATGTTGGTCAGCCCGGCTGTGGGGACCAGGGTGATGGTGCCCGGCTCGTGCGCCATGATGAGTTCAATGATGAGGTCGACGGCGTGGCGCGGGTCGAGCTCGATCGCCGACTCGGGCTGTTCCGGGCCGTCCATGCCTGAATCACCGTGGATGTCGGGTGCGGTTTCGATGTTGCGCACCAAGGGGCGGTCGCAGCCTGCAGCAAAGGGGACGCCGGTGATGCCGGCAATGGTGCCCACGCTCAGGGCGTTGCGGGTGACCTTCTCCAAAGTCTGGTTTCCCACCACCGTGGTCACAGCCAGAAGTTCGATGTTGGGGTTGCCGTGTGCCAGCAGCATGGCCACGGCGTCGTCATGGCCGGGGTCGCAGTCGAGGATGATCTTGCGGGGTCCGCGGGCATCAACCGGGGCGGCGTTTGCGGGGGTGGAAGGCTGTTCCATGTTCACGTTTTCTCCACGTCGTTGGGGCGTCTCCGGAAGTTCCGGTGGTGCACGGTAACTCATTCTGGCACCGGACCGCGCCGAACGTCAAGCGCTTAACGTGAAGCGCGTCAAGCGCTTGATCCATTGGGGTTGCGGCGATTGCCCCTTGCGCCGGTACGATCGATTTCATGCAACCGCCCCCAGCACTTCCCACCCGCAGCGCCGGCCCTGCCCGCGTCACGGCTGCCATGGTTGCGGCGCGGGCGGGTGTTTCTGCGGCCACGGTGTCCCTGGTGACCAACGGCAAGACGGCCGGGCGCGTGTCCACGGAGAACATTGCCAAGGTTGAACAGGCGGTGGCCGAGCTGGGCTACGTGGTGGACGGCCTTGGCAGCTCCCTGGCCAAGGGCCGCAGCAACATCGTGATCCTCGTGGCCCCGGATGTGTCCAACCCGTTCTTTGCCAACGTCATCGCGGGCGTGCGCCAGGAGATCGGCAAGGACTTTGCGCTGCTGCTGTCCGTCACGGACGCGGGCCGGACGCCCGAACCCGCCGACGTGCGACGGCTCCTGGCCCTGCGCCCGGCCGGGCTCCTGATCGACGCACCGAGTGCCAGGTTCCTGGCGGAGCTGCGGGCCACCGAGCCCACCGTGCTGCTGGACGCGGCCGGCATTGCCAGTGATTCCCCTTCGGTGAACTTTGACATTGCCGGCGGCGCACGCCTGCTGGCCGCCCACCTCGCCGAACAGGGCCACCGGAACGTCGCCTACCTGGACAGCACCACAGGAACCGAGACGTTCCGGGTGCGCCGCGAAGCTTTTGCCGCCGAGGCCGGACGCCTGAGCCTGGGTGTTGAGGAAATGGGTGCCACGACCATCGACGTCGGCACGGCCGCCACGGAATTCGCCGGGGCCTGGCCGGAGCTGTCGGCCCGCGGCATCACAGCCGTCGTGTGCGCGACCGACACACAGGCCTACGGCGTGCTGCAGGAGGCTCGGGTGGCCGGCGTCGAAATACCTGGCTCCCTCGCCGTGACGGGCTTTGACGACCTGCCTTATTCCGAGACCTCCAATCCGGGCCTCACCACAGTCCACCTGCCTGCGCGGGAGATGGGCCGGCTGGCCGGGCGCCGCCTGCTGGACCTCATGGACGGCGGCGCCGGCCTGTCCGCAGGCAATGGCGGTGGCGGTGAAAGCGGGGGAGCGCTGATGCTGGAGTCAAGCCTCGTGGTCCGCGGCTCCACCCTTGCCGGCCCTTAACGTCCGTGGAATTTATTCGTCCGGGTTGCCCATTCTTGGTGCATTTTGCTTCGGCAACGGCGGCATGGATTGCGGCCGGGGTGCCGTACGGCCGGCGCGGAGGATATACACAGATTCACCATCTAAACTGTTAACTCGTGAGCGCAGAAAATAACTTTACCCCTGAACCCAGTGACGTCTCTGAGCAGATGCTGGTCCGCATGGACAAGCGGGCCAAGCTGCTCGATCGGGGTGATGAGGCCTACCCGGTAGGGGTGGCGCGCACCCACACCATCGAGGAAATCCGCGCCAAGTACCCCGATTTGGAAGCCGACACCGCCACCGGCCAGATTGTCGGCATCAGTGCCCGCGTTGTCTACGTGCGCAACAAGGGCAAGCTGTGCTTCGCCACCCTGCAGTCAGGCGGGGGCGCCCGCCTTCAGGTCATGCTGTCCCTTGCCAATGTTGGCGAAGAGGCGCTTGCGGACTGGAAGTCCCTCGTTGACCTGGGCGACCACGTGTTCATTCAGGGTGAGGTCATCAGCTCCCGCACCGGCGAGCTGTCCGTCATGGCCACCGAATGGGCCATGGCCTCCAAGGCGCTGCGGCCGCTGCCGGTCCTGCACGCCGAGCTTTCCGAGGAAATGCGCGTCCGCCAGCGCTATGTGGACCTGATTGTCCGTGACAAGGCGCGCGAGCAGGTGCGCACCCGCTCCGCCATCATCAGGGCCATCCGGGACACCCTGCACGGCGACGAGTACATCGAACTCGAAACACCCATCCTGCAGCTCATCCATGGCGGCGCCTCCGCCCGCCCCTTCCGCACCCACCTGAACGCCTTCGACCAGCCCATGACGCTGCGCATCGCGATTGAGCTGTACCTCAAGCGCGCTGTTGTCGGCGGCATGGACAAGGTCTTTGAAGTTGGCCGCATTTTCCGCAACGAAGGCGTGGATTCCACTCACAGCCCGGAATTCACCATGCTTGAGGCATATGAGGCCTATGGCGACCAGTTCACCATGGCCAAAACAATGCAGCGCATTATTCTTGCAGCAGCCGATGCCACTGGTTCACGGACCATTACCACCGACCGCGGGGAAATCAACCTCGACGGCGAATGGCCTTGGCTTCCGGTCTACAAGGGCCTCTCCGACTCCGTGGGCATTGAAATCACACCGGACACTTCCGCCGAAGAATTGCGGAGCATTGCACAAAAGCATGATGTTGGTGTCGATCCGGCATGGGATGCCGAGAAGCTCGTCGTTGAATTGTTTGGCGAAATTGTCGAGCCCACGCTAATCCAGCCCACATTTGTGTGCGACTACCCGCCGTCGGCCCAGCCGCTGGCGCGCCCGCACCGTGAGAAGGAAAACCTCATTGAGGCCTGGGACCTGATTATTGACGGCCGGGAAACCGGTACAGCGTTCTCGGAGCTCGTTGACCCGGTTATCCAGCGTGAACGCCTTACCCAGCAGTCCCTCGCAGCCGCTGCAGGCGACCCTGAGGCGATGCAGCTTGATGAAGACTTCCTGCGCGCGCTCGAATACGGGGCGCCGCCGATGGGTGGCCTGGGCCTTGGCATTGACCGCCTGGTCATGCTGTTTACAGGTGTTGGAATTCGTGAAGCCATTCTCTTCCCATTGATGAAGCCAGAGTAGGAGTAGCACAGATAATGGAATATGTTGCAGTAATCCTTCCGTCACTCGGCGTCGGTGTGCTTTTTTACTTCGCCATGAAAGCAATATTCAACGCGGATAAGTCCGAGCGTGATGCATATGCCCAGGCGGAGCATGAAGCAGATGCCGGTGGGGAAGCCAAGAACTAACGATCAATAGAAGGCGGTCTTTGACGCGGCTGGTTTTTACCTACATAATTTGAATTGGAATATTCATCAAATCTATGTGAGGCGATTATCACCCATGGCACAGAAAATCCACATCACTCTTGTTGACGATCTCGATCAGAGCGTGGCAGACGAAAACGTCAGCTTCGGACTTGATGGCATCAATTACGAGATTGACCTTTCCGCCGACAATGCACAGGCGCTGCGGGACGCCTTGGGCAAGTATGTTGGTGCCGGCCGCCGTGTAGGCGGGCGCGCAGTCCGCGGCCGCGGCCCCGCTGCAGCCCCCAAGGGCAACAGCGACGTCGGCGAGATCCGCGCATGGGCCCGTGACAACGGCTACACGGTCCACGAGCGCGGCCGCATCCAGGCTGAAATCCGCGACGCCTACTACGCAGCACAGGGCGGCAAGGCCTAGCAATCCGGCCCAGGCCGACAATTTCGACGGCGGGACTCCCCCTGGGGGGCGGTCCCGCCGTCGTCCTTTAACAAGCACTCAAGCCGACGCCGCCGAGATTCCCTGTTTCCCCTGTGGCGAACAAGCCCCCATTGGGTCCGGGTACTGCGTAGCATCAAAGTACGCAGTAAAAGGAGTGTGCGAAATGTTTGAGCGATTTACCGACCGAGCCCGACGCGTTGTAGTGCTGGCCCAAGAAGAGGCCCGCATGCTCAACCACAATTACATTGGCACCGAGCACATTCTGCTCGGCCTCATCCATGAGGGTGAAGGTGTTGCCGCCAAGGCCCTTGAATCCTTGAACATTTCGCTGGACGGCGTGCGTGAACAGGTCCAGGAAATCATTGGACAGGGGCAGCAGGCTCCCAGTGGGCACATCCCGTTCACTCCGCGCGCCAAGAAGGTCCTGGAACTTTCCCTGCGCGAGGCGCTGCAGCTGGGCCACAACTACATCGGCACCGAGCACATCCTGCTTGGCCTGATTCGCGAAGGTGAAGGTGTTGCCGCGCAGGTGCTGGTGAAGCTGGGCGCCGACCTCGGCCGTGTGCGCCAGCAGGTCATCCAGCTGCTCTCCGGATACCAGGGCAAGGAGCCGGTTGCCAGTGGCGGCCAGCAGCCCGAAGGCACGCCTGCCGGATCAGTGGTGCTGGACCAATTTGGCCGGAACCTGACCCAGGCGGCGCGCGAAAACAAGCTTGACCCCGTCATTGGGCGCGAGCACGAGATGGAACGCGTCATGCAGATCCTCTCCCGCCGCACCAAGAACAACCCCGTCCTGATCGGTGAGCCCGGTGTGGGCAAGACCGCCGTCGTCGAAGGCCTGGCGCAGGCCATTGTGCGCGGCGATGTTCCGGAGACCATCAAGGACAAGCAGCTTTACACGCTGGACCTCGGCTCGCTGGTTGCCGGTTCCCGCTACCGCGGTGACTTCGAAGAGCGCCTGAAGAAGGTCCTCAAGGAAATCCGCACCCGCGGCGACATCATCCTGTTCATCGACGAAATCCACACTCTCGTCGGTGCCGGTGCCGCCGAAGGCGCAATCGATGCCGCCTCGATCCTCAAGCCCATGCTGGCCCGCGGCGAGCTGCAGACCATCGGCGCCACCACGCTGGATGAGTACCGCAAGCACATTGAGAAGGACGCCGCGCTCGAGCGCCGTTTCCAGCCCATCCAGGTGCAGGAGCCAACGGTTCCGCTGACCATTGAGATCCTCAAGGGCCTGCGCGACCGCTACGAGGCGCACCACCGCGTCTCCATCACGGACGGCGCCCTGGCCGCCGCTGCAACGCTTGCGGACCGCTACATCAGCGACCGTTTCCTGCCGGACAAGGCCATCGACCTGATCGACGAGGCCGGCGCCCGACTGCGCATCCGCCGCATGACCGCCCCGCCGGAGCTGAAGACAATGGACGGCGAAATTGCGGCTGTGAAGAAGCGCAAGGAAGACGCCATTGACGCACAGGACTTTGAGGGTGCTGCCGCGCTGCGGGACGACGAGCAGAAGCTCATCAGCGCCCGCGCCGAAAAGGAGCGCCTGTGGAAGTCCGGCGGCATGGATGAGATTTCCGAGGTCGACGACGAGCTGATCGCCGAAGTTCTCGCGAACTCCACCGGCATCCCAGTCTTCAAGCTGACCGAGGCCGAGTCCACGCGCCTGCTCAAGATGGAAGAAGAACTGCACCGCCGCGTGGTGGGCCAGGACGAAGCCATCAAGTCCATCTCCCAGGCCATCCGCCGCACCCGTTCGGGGTTGAAGGACCCCAAGCGTCCGGGCGGTTCGTTCATCTTCGCCGGCCCCACCGGCGTCGGCAAGACCGAGCTGGCCAAGGCACTGGCTGAGTTCCTCTTCGGCGACGAAGACGCACTCATCACCCTGGACATGTCCGAGTACTCGGAAAAGCACACCGTTTCACGGCTCTTCGGTGCCCCTCCGGGCTACGTCGGCTACGAAGAGGGTGGCCAGCTGACCGAGAAGGTCCGCCGACGTCCGTTCTCCGTGGTGCTCTTCGATGAGGTGGAGAAGGCCCACGCGGACCTGTTCAACTCGCTGCTGCAGATCCTGGAAGACGGCCGCCTGACCGACAGCCAGGGCCGGGTGGTGGACTTCAAGAACACCATCATCATCATGACCACCAACCTGGGAACGCGCGACATCTCCAAGTCGATCGCGACCGGCTTCCAGTCCGGCACGGACACCCAGACCGGCTACAACCGCATGAAGGCACGCGTCTCGGAGGAGCTCAAGCAGCACTTCCGCCCCGAGTTCCTGAACCGCGTTGACGACGTCGTGGTGTTCCCGCAGCTGACGCAGGCCGAGATCATCGAGATCGTTGACCTCATGGTGGCACGCCTCGAGACCCGCTTGGCGGACAAGGGCATGGGCATCGAGCTCACCCCGGCCGCCAAGGTCCTGCTGGCCACCCGCGGCTACGACCCCGCCATGGGTGCCCGGCCGCTGCGCCGCACCATCCAGCGCGAGATCGAGGACCACCTCTCCGAGAAGATCCTCTTCGGCGAGCTGAAGGATGGCGACATCGTCAGCGTCGATGTTGAGGGCGAGGGCGACGACGCAAAGTTCACCTTCGTCGGCACCGCCAAGCCGAACATTCCGGAAGCCATCACCGCCTCCGCATAAGCAGTGCCGGCTGAACCAAAGGGCGCGCAACCAACAGGTTGCGCGCCCTTTCTGCCGTCCCGGGCTGGCGGGTTGCCGCCGTCGGGCATAACTTGGTAGGCGTGGGCATCTCACTGCGGCGCAAGCGCTCCCCGGTCCCGGACCGGTTGATGGCCAACGCCCTGCAGTTGCGCCGCGGCTCGGAAACCGAAAGAACCATGTTCTTCAGCGATGCTGTGTTCGCCATCGCCATGACGCTGCTGGTGCTTGACCTGAAACTGCCCGCCATTGCGCCTGACACGACGGCGGAGGAGCTGCGGTCGCTGCTGTTGGACCAGCTGGAACCCCTGGCCGCGTTCATCCTGAGCTTCATCCTGGTCGGGCGTCTGTGGATGAACCACCACCGCAAGTTCGCAGCCATCCAGCGCTACGACGGCACCCTGCAGGGCATCAATCTGGCATGCCTGTTCTTCGTGGTGTTCCTGCCGGTTCCCACGTCACTGCTTTTCCAGGCGAACGGCCAGAGCCCTTGGCCGCCGGTGCTGTATGCGCTCACGGTTTCGGGTGCGTTTCTGGGCCTTGACTGGCTATGGATCCATGCACGCCGGGCGAAACTCATGCACGACTGGCTGGACGCGGCCCTGTACAGGCTGGTCCTGCACGGCACGGATCCGGTGTGGGTGGTGTTCCTGCTGTCCATCCCCGTGGCGTTCGCCAACCCCGTCCTGGCCATGTATTCGTGGCTCCTGATCTGGCCGGTTTCCATGTTGCACGGCAAATGGCAGATGGCCAGGTTCCTGCGGGACGGGGAGGCCGCACACGGCGCTGCTTCAAAGAACGCGGGCGCGGGGTCATAGACTGAATCGGTGACTGTACATACCACCGCCCCCACCGTTGTCCTTCGGCCCGCCCGCACCTCAGACGTGCACGCCATCAAGGAACTGGTGGCGCCGCTGGCCGAGCAGCGCATTTTGATCTCCAAGGAGTCGGTCACTTATTTCGAGGCGATCCAGGAATTCCTCATTGCTGAGGTGGACGGGCAGATTGTCGGGTGCGGTGCCCTGCACGTGATGTGGGAGGATCTCGCCGAGATCCGGACGCTCGCCACGGCCGATGCCTGGCGCGGCAGGGGAGTGGGCCGGGTTCTGGTTGAAAAGCTGTTGGAGAACGCGCGGGTGCTGGGCGTGGAACGCGTCTTCTGCCTGACATTCGAAGTGGACTTCTTCATCCGCAACGGCTTCACAGTGATGGCTGACCAAAGCGCCGTGGACCCCGCCGTCTACTCCGAGCTGCTGCGCTCAGCGGACGAGGGCATCGCCGAGTTCCTGGACCTGGCCCGCGTCAAGCCCAACACCCTCGGCAACACCAGGATGATCCGCCAGCTTTAGTTTTTGCTTCCGGGTGCGGTCCTCCTGTCCGACGGCGGCGTGCCCGCCTGGTGATGCCGGCCCGCTGACGGTGAGGGTCCGTCCGGGTCCCGGCTCCCGGCAGTGGGCAGGTGCCCACCCACTAAATCGTGCCGTTGGCCGCACGTCCCTACCTTCTCCCAGCACTCGCGGGTAGGGTTCTTAAGGGGGCGCAAAGAGGCAGCCTCCACCAAGTGCAGTGTGATTTCGGAGGGTTTGCCATGAAGAAGCTCATCAATGATCCCAAAACTGTTGTCAACGAGTCGGTGGAAGGATTTGGCCGGGCCCACGCGGACCACGTCAAGGTGAATCCCGAGCCGTTGTACGTCACCCGCAAGGATGCCCCGCGCGAGGGCAAGGTGGGCCTGGTCTCCGGCGGCGGCAGCGGGCATGAGCCCCTGCACGCCGGCTATGTGGGCTTCGGCATGCTCGACGCAGCGGTGCCCGGCGCCGTGTTCACCTCACCCACACCCGACGCCATCATCCCGGCGACGATCGCCGCAAACGCGGGCGCCGGCGTCGTGCACATTGTGAAGAATTACACCGGCGATGTCCTGAACTTTGAAACTGCCGCCGAGATGGCCGAGGCCGAGGGCATCTCCGTCCGCACCGTGCTGGTGAACGACGACGTCGCGGTGGAGGATTCGCTGTACACGGCCGGGCGGCGTGGTGTGGCCGGGACCGTTCTGGTGGAGAAGATTGCCGGCGCCGCGGCCGAGCGCGGTGACGACCTCGACGCCGTCGCGGCCATCGGCAACCGGGTCAACGACAACGTGCGGAGCATGGGCGTGGCCCTGTCCGCCTGCACTGTCCCGCATGCCGGCGTCCCCAGCTTTGAGCTGGCCGAGAACGAGATTGAGATCGGCATCGGCATCCACGGCGAGCCCGGCCGGCACCGCATCCCCATGGAAAATGCCGACGGCATCACCGACCGGCTGCTGGAACCGATCCTCGCAGACCTCAAGCCCGCAGCCGGCGACAAGGTCCTCCTGTTTGTCAACGGCATGGGAGGCACCCCGGCCAGCGAGCTGTACATCGTGTACCGGCACGCACTGGCGGTGCTCGAGGCGGCCGGGCTCGTGGTGGAGCGCTCGCTCGTGGGCAACTACATCACGGCGCTGGAAATGCAGGGCGCATCCATCTCGGTGTTGCGCCTGGACGATGAAATGACGGAACTGTGGGATGCGCCGGTCAACACGCCGGCGCTGCGATGGGGGATGTAAATGAGCCAAACACTTGACACTGCCTGGGCTGTGCGCTGGCTGCGTGCCTCCGCCGCCGTGATCGCGGAGAACCGCGTGGCGCTGATTGAGCTGGACCGCGCCATTGGCGACGGCGACCACGGCGAGAACATGGACCGCGGCTTCAGCGCCATTTTGGAGAAGCTCGACGGCGAACAGCCCGCCAACCCGGGTGCCGCCTTCAAGCTGGCCGCCATGACACTGATGTCCAAGGTTGGCGGGGCTGCGGGCCCGCTCTATGGGACAGCGTTCCTGCGTGCCGGCACGGCCGTGGGCGACGCCGCCGAACTGGACTCCGCAGCGGTTGTTGCCGCGCTGACGGCGGCCAGGGACGGCGTGGTGGCCCGCGGCAAGGCCGAAGTGGGGGACAAGACCATGATCGACGCCTGGACCCCCGCCGTTGACGCTGCCGCGGCTGCAGCAGCCACGGGTGCGGATCCCGCCGCTGTCCTGGCTGCCGCAGCGTCGGCTGCCGAGTCCGGTGCCGAGTCCACCGATCCGCTCATCGCGCGCAAGGGCCGGGCCAGTTACCTGGCCGAGCGGGCCATCGGCCACCGGGACCCCGGGGCCGCGTCCTCGGCGCTGCTCCTGCGCGCCGGCGCCGACGTCGCGGAGGTGGCGGCATGAGCGTTGGACTGGTGATTGTCTCGCACAGCGCCCAGTTGGCCGCCGGCGTGGTGGAGCTGGCCGCCCAGATGGCGCCGGACGTTGTCCTTGTGCCCGCCGGAGGCATGGACGGCGGCGGCATCGGCACCTCGCTGGAGAAGGTTATGACGGCCTTGGGCCTGGCCGACACCGGCGACGGCGCCGTGGTGCTTGCAGACCTCGGCTCAGCCGTCATGACGGCCGAATCCGCACTTGAATTCCTGGGCGGACCCGAACTGGTCCTGCTGGCCGACGCGCCCCTCGTTGAAGGTGCCGTTGCGGCGGCGGTGGCCGCACAGTCGGGTGCGTCAGTGGACGTGGTGTGCAAGGCTGCCGAGTCGGCGCTCAACCCGGGCGGCACTCCTGCCTCCGGTCTCGCACCCGCCCCGGGCGGGCCCGCAGCGGAAGGCGCGGGGTCCGCCGTCGGGCATGGCGGCCCGGAACCGGCCGGGGCCGCTGTGGAGGCGGTGCTCACCCTCATCAACCCGATGGGCCTGCATGCGCGGCCGGCCGCGGCGCTCGCGGGCGAGCTTGGCGCCATGGATGTTGAAATTGAGATCAACGGCGTGGACGGGCAGTCGGTCATGATGCTCATGACGCTCGGCGCGGGGCAGGGCACGGAGCTTGCCGTCTCCGCCACCGGCCCCGATGCGCAGCGCGCCGTCGACCTCGTCCGGCGAGAGGTGGAGGCCGGCTTCGGCGAGATCTGACCGCCACCTGGCGCCCCCTGACGCCGAGGGCGTGCCATACCGCTGACGGCGTGCGAAATTTAGCACGCCCCCGGCGGTTTGGCACGCCGTCGGTGTGGAGGAAATCGGTTTGGCACGCCGTCAGCCAGGAAGGTGGTAACCGGCGTCGGAGTGCTGGGCCAGGCCGTCGGCCACGAGTCCGGCCAGCGCCCGCTCCAGCTGGGGTGCATGCGTGTTGAGCTCGTGCAGTTTGCCCAATTCCTTGGCAACTTCCGCGTGTGCCCTGGCGGTGCCGGCATCCCAGAGGAAGTCGGCGTGGACTGGCGAGCTGGCCGCCCGCAGCACCGCCATGACGGCTCCGCGCACCTGACGGTCCGTTCCGGCCCAGGGCTGGCCCTTGGGGATGTAGGTGGGTTCGGGCTGGCCGGCGGCAATCCATGCGCACTGGTCCAGCACGGGGCACTCGCCGCACTTGGGGCTGCGGGCCGTGCAGACCAGTGCGCCCAGTTCCATGACCCCGGCGTTCCACTGGACGGATTCGGCAGTGTCTTCCGGCAGCAGGTCTGCCGCCAGCGCCATCTCTGCGGACGTGAGGGCGGGGGCGGGCAGCGCCTGGCCGATGACCAGCCGGGCGTGGACCCGGCGGATGTTGGTGTCCACCACCGTGGTGCGCCGGCCAAACGCAAAAGCCGCGACGGCGGCCGCCGTGTACGTGCCGACGCCCGGCAGCGTCAGCAGGTCCTCGTAGTTGTCAGGCACGGCGCCGCCGTGCTTTTCAACGATCTCCGCAGCGGCGGCGTGCAGCCGAAGGGCGCGGCGCGGGTAACCCAGCCGGCCCCAGGCGCGCAGCACCTCGGCGGCGGGAGCGGCGGCAAAATCCGCGGGGGTGGGCCAACGTCCCAGCCATTCCTCCCACACCGGCTGCACCCGGACAACAGGGGTCTGTTGCAGCATGATTTCGCTGACAAGGATGCCCCATGCGGAGCAGTCCCGGCGCCACGGCAGGTCCCTGGCTTCCGCCGAGAACCAATTCTGAATTTCGCTGTACACGCATACCCCTTGTCCACCGCCCCTTGCGGCCCTTCAACTCTAGAACAACACTCTGTCCCGCTCCGCTTCCCGGCCATGTCACAGGCGGTGGTGGCACAATTGCGCCCCGGGAATTAGATAGGCTTGGCACGTGGGAACTACAGGGAAACAGGGAGGCGGCAAGGCGAAGAGCCCTGCCCCGAAGCGAAACCCCACATCCAGCACAAAGTCTGCACCCAGCCCCAAACCCCGCGCCTCGAGCAAGGTGTACCGGCGCCGCCGGCTGGTTGCCCTGGTGCTGGTGCTGCTGTTCGTTGCCGGCCTTGCAACCGGCGGGATCTACCTTGCCGGACTGTTTGGCATGGGCCCTGCCGCCAGGCCCGAAACACAGCAGGCCGGCAGCGGAGCCCCCGCCAAGCCCAAGGCCGAAGGCAACGCCGGGACCAAGCCGTCCGCCGTGTGCGACGAGTCCGGCATCCAGGTCACGGCCGGGACGGACAAGCCCGCCTACGGTCCGGATGAGAATCCCGTCCTGACACTGCGGGTCACCAACACCGGGGCCGCCCCGTGCGACATCAACGTCGGCACCAGCCAAATGGAATACGTCATCACCAGCGGCGACGACATCATTTTCAACTCCAGGAACTGCCAGCTGGACCCCAACGACCTCGTCAAGAACCTGGCGCCAGGCGCCTCGGAAACGGCAAACTTCATCTGGAAAGTGAAGCGCAACGCACCCGACTGCGCCCCCGTGGTCAGTGAACCCGGCCGCGGCGGCGCCACCTACGTCCTGGTGGCCACGCTGGGCAAGTGGTCAAGCGAACGCGTCCCCTTCACCTTGCAGTAGCGGCGCTGCTGCGCCGGCCAGGCACTGCGGCCGCGCCAAACAGCCAGGCACGACGGCGGAGCCCGGCCGGGGTGCCTAGAGGAACCGGTCCAGCAGGCTGGCTTCGGCGATGCGGGAGAGGCCTTCACGCACATTGCGGGCGCGGAGCTCGCCAATGCCGTCAACCATCATAAGTTCGTCGATGGTGGCCGCCATCAAATTCTGCAGTCCGCCAAAGTGGTCCACGAGCCGTCCGGCCACTGCGCGGGGGACCGCCTTCAATCCGGAGACCAAGCGGTAGCCGCGCGGCTGGATGATGGCTTCGAGGGAGTCGTTGCCGCGGGGCAGGCCAACGATCTCGGCGATCAGGGTCAGGTCGATCAGGTCAGCTTGGTCGATGTCCTGCAACGCGGCGACGGCCGCGTCAACGTCGGTGGTTTCCGGGTCCGTGTAATCGCGGATCACGGTGTCGGCGCCGGAACCGCGCGTGGCGGAAAGCTCTTCGAGCTGCAGCGACAGCAGGCGGCCGTCGACACCCAGCTCCAGGACGTATTGGGCGATTTCCTCGGAGATGCGCCGGACCATTTCGTGCCGCTGCAAGGTGACGGCAACGTCCCTCACGGTCACCATGGCCTCGATTTCCAGGGCGGAGAGCGAGCTGGTCACCTGGTCGAGCCGGGCACGGTAGCGCTCCAATGTTGCCAGGGCCTGGTTGGCGCGGGCCAGCACCTTCTCCGAGCCCTCCAGCACATACCGCAGTCCGTCCACGTACAGGGCAATGATCTGCATGGACTGGCTCACGGACACCACGGGCACGCCCGTCTGGATGGCGACGCGTTCGGCCGTGCGGTGGCGGGTGCCGGATTCCTGGGTTTCAATGCTGGGGTCCGGGACCAACTGGACAGCTGCGCGCAGGATCTTGGTGACATCCTTGTCGCACACGATGGCACCGTCCATCTTGGCGAGCTCGCGGAGGCGGGTGGGCGCAAAGTCGATGTCGATCTGGAAGCCGCCGGAACACAGGCTCTCAATGGTCTTGTCGTTGCCCAGCACAATCAGTGCGCCGGTGCGGCCACGAAGGATGCGTTCCAAGCCGTCGCGCAACGCCGTCCCTGGCGCGACACGGGCAAGAGTGGCCTTGAGGGCCTCTTCGGGGCTGCGCAGCATTTGCGGTTCCTTCTTTTCAAGCGCGGGAATCCGGGCAAGTCACAAGCCCATAATAGTGTGAAAACAGCGTGGCACGGGTCATTTGGCGTACGGCCCGCCCGAACCGTTCAGGATGAGCTCGGTGGCCTCGGCAATATGCTCAATCTGCTTGACGGTGAAATCCGGCGGGATGGATCCGGGGCCCGTCGAACTGCGAGGCACCAGGGCATGGGTGTACCCCAGCCGGCTGGCCTCCTGGATGCGCTGGTTGATGCCCGGGACAGGCCTGACTTCACCTGCCAGGCCCACCTCCCCAAAGGCCACCATCTTGGGGTGCACCACCTTGTTGGTCTTGGCGGAAACAATGGACAGTGCCACGGCGAGATCCAGTGCGGGTTCGCTCAGCCGGGCACCGCCCACGGTTGCAACATAGCTGTCGTCGGCATCCAGGCGCACCCCGGCCCGCTGCTGCAGCACGGCCAGCAGCATGCCGATCCGGGTGGAGTCTAGCCCGCTGACGGTGCGGCGCGGTGAGGAACCCATGGCCGGGGTCAGCAGGGCCTGAACCTCTGCCAGCAGCGGGCGCCGCCCCTCCATGGTGACCGTGATGCACGTCCCGGACACCGGTGCACTGGTGCGGGAAGTGAACAGGCCGCTGGGATCCGCCAGCCCCTCGATGCCGTCGTCCGTGAGGTCAAAACAGCCCACCTCGTCCGTCTGCCCATACCTGTTCTTGACGGCCCGCAGCAGCCGCAGGCGGGAGTGCCGCTCGCCGTCGAACTGGCAGACCACATCCACCAGGTGCTCCAGCAGGCGCGGCCCGGCGATGGAGCCGTCCTTGGTCACATGACCAACCAGCAGCGTGGTCATGTTGAGGCGCTTGGCCGCGGCAATGAGCGACGCCGCCACTTCCCGCACCTGCGAGACGCCGCCCGCGCTGCCGTCCACCATGGCGCTGCTGAAGGTCTGCACGGAATCCACGATCAGCAGCACCGGCTGCACCGCCTCCACCTGGCCCAGCGCGGTGCCCAGGTCGGACTCGGCACCGAGGTACAGAGTGTCGGCGACGGCGCCAATGCGTTCCGCGCGCAGCTTCACTTGGGCGGCTGACTCCTCGCCCGTCAGGTACAGCACTTTTTGCGGCTCGCGGCCGTGCTGGTTTCGGGCAAACTTTGCGGCCACGTCAAGGAGCAGCGTGGATTTTCCGACGCCGGGTTCCCCTGCCAACAGAATCACGGCGCCTGGGACCATGCCGCCTCCCAGGACGCGGTCGAGCTCCGGCACGCCCGTGAGGTTGTGGGCGGCCTTGGAGGCGTCCACCTCTGAAATCAGCTGGGCCGGAGTCACCACGGTGGTGGCGGCGGTGGTCCGGACCACCACGGTTTCGATCTCATCCAGCGTCCCCCACGCCTGGCATTCACCGCAGCGGCCCACCCACTTCACGGCCGTCCAGCCGCATTCGGTGCAGCGGAAGTTCTGCCCGGTGTTGTTCTTTGTGCTCTTTGCTGCCATGGTTCAACCCTAGCCGCGGGTACCGACACGATTGGCACCGGCACGGGCGCCCTGCGCAGCCAAGGAGGGCCGGGCGCCGTCGCACGTTTTGGCGGGGAGGGCTCAGAGGTCCGGCAGGAGTGAGCGTGCCTCGACGGGGTCCATGTTGGCGGCCTCGAGCAGATCCACCATGAGCGTGCGGAACAGCAGCACCACCGTCTCACCTTCCATGCGGGTGATTTCCAGGTTGCTGGGGTGCAGGCGGGTGGCGATGTCGGCGAGGGCGTCGCGGGCGTGGGAGAGCGTGGCACGGGAGGTGGTGTCGGCGAGGGCGGCGCCAAGCTCATCGACGGCGGCCGCAGTCTCGGCCATGACCTCGGCCAAGTGGACGGAGCCGGCATCCGACAGGGCGGCATTGTTGATGGCGCTGGCGAGGCGGCGGGCCAGGACCCGGCTGGAGCGCATGGCGTAGTCGACGCGGACCATGAGCTTGGACATGCTCTCGACCTCTTGCAGGTGGCGCCGGTAGAGGGGCGAGAGGCGGGCAATCTCCACAGACCCGCGCAGGCCCTGGCGCATGGAGTCGATGCGGGACTGCTGGCCGCGGGCCCGGACCAAGGCGTGCCATGCGGTGGTGGAATCGTTGTAGGACAGGGCCGAGGCGCATTCACGAAGCACAAGAGAGAGCTCGCCCAGCACTTCCTTGAGGTCGTCCTTGGGCTCGCGGCGGGGATCGCGGGGGAACAGGAATGTTGCGGCCAGGGCAAAGCAGCCGCCCACGACGGCGTCCAGGCTGCGGGTGAACGGGCCGCCGGCCGGCATGGGGAGCAGCACGACCAGCAACGACTGCAGTGCCAGCTGGGTGGTGAAGATGGAGCCGCTGTCCAGGAAACGGGCCAACAGGATGGAGATGAACAAGACCAACACGGCCTGCCAGATTCCGGTGCCGAGCCAGTGCAGGAGCATGTCGCCCACGGCGATCCCGAGGGTGCAGCCGACGCCGACTTCCAGCACCCGCCGCAGCCGGGGGTCGCGGCTGAAGCCAAGGGCCACAATGGCGCTCGTGGCGGCAAACAGCGGGCCCTGGTGCCCCAGCACCAGTTCCGAGAAGTAGTAGGCACCCACGGCGCAAAACGCCATGACCAGTGCGGGGAGGACGGAGTTGGCGCTGCGGCGCAGGCCCAGCCGGATCCGGCGCCTCAGGAACAACACGGTGGCGGCCGACTGGGAGGGCACTGTCGTGTCTGGGTGGGACATGCTGCAAGTCTATGTGCCCGGGGCGCCCCGCGAAGTCCATCGCAGGGCGCCCCGTCGTCGCGTGCCGGTATTCCGTCAGCTCAGCTGGTGGTCTCGGTCAGCCTGGCCAGAAGTTCGGCCAGGCGGCGGACCTCCGCGGGCTCCCACTGCGAGAGCTTGTCCACGAGCAGCTGCCGGGCATCGAGCTGGGTTTCCTGGTACCGCCCGCGGGCGGCTGCCGTCATGTCCACCAGCATGGCGCGGCCGTCGCCGGGATCTGCCTCCCGGGAAACCAGCCCAAGCTCCTCGAGCTGCTTGACCAGGCGGCTCACCATGGCCTTGTCCGCTTCCAGTCCGCGGACCAGTGCCGACTGGTGCATGGGACCGGAGCGGAACAGCAGCATCAGAACCTTGAATCCCATGGGCTGCAGGCACGGATGGATTGCCGTGGCACGGTTTTTCAGGCTCTTGCGGGCCGATGCCAGCATGTTGGACAGCTGGTATTGCGTGTCCTCGATGGCGCGGGCCAGCTCCGGATCCTGCGGCAGGGCCGGAGTCGGCAGCGGCTGCGTTGGGCCTTCCTGCTCGCCACTGCCGGGGGCGCCGGGATCGACGACGGCGGCCACGGTCAGACCCGCTCGATCGCGCCGGTGTTCGGGGTGGCGCCTATGGCGGCCTCGCTGACCTCGGCAAGGACCAGCTCGGCATCCTCCACGGCGGGGTGGCCCTCGGCGGCCGCAGCGTCGCTCTTCTCGCGTTGGTCGCGAGTCTGGTTGCTCAGCGGCAGGTTGGGCATGAAGACCACCGCAAGGATGGTCAGGATGCTCAACGGAGCGGCAATCATGAAGATGTAGGCAACTGAATCGCCGTAGACGGATTCAACGATGACCCGGATGGAATCGGGCAGGGTGTGGACGGCGGGGATGTTGCCGCTGGCAAGGGCCGCCCCGACCTCCCTGCCCTTGTCCCCGAGTGCGCCCATGGCGGCCTGCAGGTCAGCGGTGCGTCCGGCCATGGTGTCCACAACCTTCGTGGCCATGAGGGCGCCCAGCACGGAGACGCCAATGGTGCCGCCCAGTGAGCGGAAGAAGGCGATGCCGGAGCTGGCTACGCCGATTTCGGCCGGGGTGACGGCGTTCTGCACAATGAGCACAAGGTTTTGCATGACCATGCCCAGGCCCGCGCCGAGGATGAACATGAACAGGGAGACCAGGATGAAGTTGGTGTCGTAGTGGATGGTGCCCAGCAGGTACAGGCCGGCCAGCTGCAGCACGGAGCCGGTGACCATGATGGCCTTCCACTTGCCGAACTTGGAGATCATGGCCCCGGCAATCGTGGAAATGATGAGCAGGCCGGCCATCATCGGGATGGTCATGAGGCCCGACTGGGTGGCGTTGGCGCCACGGGCCAGCTGCATGTACTGGGCCAGGAATACCGAGGTGCCGAACATGGACACGCCCACGGAGATCGAGGCAACCACGGAGAGTGTAAAGGTGGTGTTCTTGAACATGGTCAGCGGGATGATCGGCTCGGCGGCCTTGAACTCCACGATCACGAAGGCGATCAGCGCGGCAACGGCGCCGCCTACCATCCATGCGGAGGTGGGGCTGGCCCACTCGAAGTCGTTTCCGGCCAGCGAGACCCAGATCAGCAGCAGTGAGACACCAGCGGAGAGCAGCACGATGCCTGCATAGTCAATGCTGACCTTGCGCTTCTTCTGCACCGGCAGTTGCAGGGTCTTTTGGATCAGGATGATGGCCACGACGGCAAAGGGCAGGGCCACGAAGAAGTTCCAGCGCCAGTTGATGGCGTCGGTGATGAAGCCGCCGATGAGCGGGCCGCCCACAGTGCCCAGGGCCATGACGGCACCGAAAAGGCCCATGTACTTGCCGCGCTCACGCGGGGAGATGATGTCGGCCATGACGATCTGGCTCAGTGCGGTCAGGCCGCCGGCGCCCAGGCCCTGGAAGACGCGCATGGTGATCAGCATCGAGGTGTCCTGCGAGAAGCCGGCAATGGCAGAGGCGACCACGAAGATCACCAGGGAGAGCTGCAGCAGCACCTTGCGGTTGGACAGGTCGGCGAGCTTTCCCCAGATGGGGGTTGAGATGGTGGTGGCCAGCAGGGTTGCCGTGACCACCCAGGTGTAGGCGGTCTGGTCGCCGTTGAGGTCGGAAAGGATGACGGGCAGGGACGTTGAGACGACGGTTCCGGCCAGGATCGAGACAAACATGCCCATGAGCAGGCCGGTGAGGGACTGGATCACCTGGCGGTGGGTCATGCCCGAATCGGACAGCCCGGGGGCTGCCTTTGTGGTGCTGGGTGTCTGGGACAAAAGGGCTCCAAAAAATACCGAAAGAAAGTTGATTTATATCAACTATATTTGAATTGGTTGCCCTGGGACAACAGTTTTTCCTGTGAGCTGCGTCAAATTTTGGCCCCGGGCAGGCATGGGCTTTCGGCTGGATGTGACCGGCGTCGCACATGATAGGGCCGGGAAACTCCAAATTTCCAAGAGTCCGGGCGGCGTTAACCTCCCGTTCACCTTGGTGGGGCCTCTGCTTTACCTCCGGCTCTTACGCTCAAGGAGCAATGAATCGCAAAGCAACCCATCGAAGAGGTAAAAACGTGAAGGCACTTCACATCGGCCGTGTGGCAGCAGTCCTGGCAGTCGGCGCATTGGCCCTGACCGCGTGCGGCACCGACAGCGTTGTTCCCCCGGCAGCCGGCGGATCATCCAGCGCAGCATCCGGCCCCTCCGTCACCGGCACACTGACCGGCACGGGCGCCAGCTCCGTATCCGCGGCCATGGACGCCTGGAAGGCCGGCTTCGAGTCCGCCAACTCCGGCGCCAAAATCCAGTACTCCCCTGAAGGCTCCGGCGCAGGACGCAAGGCCCTCATCGCAGGCGCCGTGCAGTTCGCCGGCTCAGACGCCTACCTGAAGGACGAGGAGCTCGCCTCCGCCGCGGAGAAGTGCGGCCCCGACGGCGCCATCGACGTCCCCTGGTACATCTCCCCGATTGCCGTTGCGTTCAACGTTGAGGGTGTCAAGGACCTGAAGCTCGACGCCGACACGGTCGCCAAAATCTTCCGCGGCGACATCAAGAACTGGAACGACCCGGCCATCGCCGAGGCCAACCCCGACGCGAAACTGCCGGACCTGGCCATCACGCCCGTGCACCGCTCGGACAACTCCGGCACCACGGAGAACTTCACCGACTACCTGGCTGCCGCAGCTTCCAGCGTGTGGACCGACAAGAAGTCCGGCGACTGGCCGGCCTCTCTGCCGGGCGAAAACGCCAAGGGCACCTCCGGTGTGGTCAAGACCGTCACCGAAACCGCCGGCGCCGTCACCTACGCCGACGACTCGGCCGTGACCGACGCACTGGGCAAGGTTGAGCTGAAGGTTGGCGACTCCTTCGTCCCCGTCACCGCCGAGGCTGCCGCCAAGGCCGTCGACGCGGCAACCGTTGTTGAAGGCCGCAACGCCAACGACCTCTCCCTGAAGCTGGACCGCACCACCACCGTGGCCGGAGCCTACCCGGCAGTCCTGGTTTCCTACGGCGTGTTCTGCGCCTCCTACCCCGACCAGGCCACGGTTGACCTGGTCAAGGCATTCGGCACCTTCGCCGTGAGCGAAGACGGCCAGAAGCAGGCAGCCGACGCCGCCAAGAGCGCCCCGCTGTCCTCGGAGCTCGCAGCCAAGGCCAAGGCAGCGGTCGAATCCATCAGCGTCGCCAAGTAAGCCCGGCACACGCCAAAAGAAAGTACTGGATTGTCCACCACAAAGCTCGCACCCGCCAAGGGGGCAGGGCCGGAACGCTCAGGCCGCATCGGAGATAAAGTCTTCTCCGGTGCGGCACTGGGTGCTGGCGCGCTCATTGTCACCGTGTTGTTTGCTGTTGCCCTGTTCCTGATCGTCCAGGCGCTGCCAACGTTCACGGCCAACCCCGCAGACATCACCGGGGGAGAGGGCTTCTTCGCCTACATCTTCCCCATCGTCATCGGCACGTTGATCGCAGCCACGATCGCCCTGTTGATTGCCACACCCATTGGTGTGGCCGTGGCCCTGTTCATCTCGCACTATGCGCCCCGCAGCCTGGCCCGTGGCCTGGGCTACGTGGTGGACCTCCTGGCCGCCATTCCTTCCGTCGTATACGGCGCCTGGGGTGCAAGCTTCCTGGCCTCGCAGCTGAAGGGTCCCTACGCCTGGCTGGCGGACAACCTGGGCTGGATCCCGATCTTTGGCGGCCCGGCATCCGGAACCGGCAAGACCATCCTGACGGCCGGCATTGTCCTGGCCGTCATGGTGCTGCCCATCATCGCCTCCCTCACCCGGGAGATTTTCCTGCAGGCCCCCATGCTGCACCAAGAAGCGGCGTTGGCGTTGGGTGCCACCCGGTGGGAAATGATCCGCATGGCAGTGCTGCCCTTTGCCCGCGGCGGCATTATCAGCGCCGTCATGCTTGGCCTGGGCCGCGCGCTTGGTGAGACCATGGCCGTTGCACTGGTGCTCTCTTCCGGCCCCCTGATCGCCTCCCTGATCCGCTCCGGCAACCAGACCATTGCCGCCGAGATCGCACTCAACTTCCCCGAGGCGTTCGGCCTGCGCATGCATGAACTCATCGCGGCCGGCCTTGTCCTTTTCGTCATCACACTCGCTGTGAACATGGTGGCCCGTTGGATCATCAACCGCCACAAAGAATTCTCGGGAGCCAACTAATGGCCACGCTCATGACTGAACGCAAGCGCTCTGCGCTGACGCGCAACCGCCTCCCGCGCTACAGCCCCTGGGCCATCGCAGCCGGTGCCGTCGTCGTGGCCGCCGCGCTGATGTCGCTCATCGGCTTCAACGTTTTCGGCTGGGCGGTGCTCTCCGCTGTCCTGTTCGCCGTGGCCAACGTGTCCGCGGCCGCCATCGTGGAGGGCCGCCGCAAGGCCGTCGACAAGATGATGACCTCGCTCGTCTACGGTGCCTTCCTGGTGGCCCTCCTGCCACTGGTTTCCGTGATCTGGACCGTGCTGGTGCAGGGCATCCCCGGCCTGCTGACACCCGGTTTTCTCACCACCTCAATGAATGGCGTGACGGGCGCCGTCGACAATGCCTCGGTGGAAAACGGCACCCCGGTCCTGGGCGGTGTCTACCATGCACTCGTGGGCTCCGTGCTGATCACGCTCTGGGCCACGCTCATCTCCGTCCCCGTGGGCCTGCTGACCGCCATCTACTTGGTGGAATACAGTGCCGGGAACCGCTTCTCCAAGGCCATCACCTTCCTCGTGGACGTCATGACCGGCATCCCCTCGATCGTGGCCGGCCTGTTCGCCGCCGCCTTCTTTGCCATGATCCTGGGGCCCGGAACCAAGACCGGCTTCGTGGCCGCCGTCGCGTTGTCCGTCCTGATGATCCCCGTGGTGGTGCGCTCCAGCGAGGAGATGCTCAAGATTGTCCCGAACGAGCTGCGCGAGGCCGCCTACGCCCTAGGCGTGCGGAAATGGCGCACCATCCTCAAGGTGGTCATTCCGACGGCGATCTCCGGCATCGCGTCCGGCATCACCCTGGCCATCGCCCGCGTCATCGGCGAGACCGCCCCGCTGCTGGTCACGGCCGGTTTCGCCACCACCATCAACATGAACGTTTTTGCCGGCTGGATGGCCTCGCTGCCCACCTTCATTTACACGCAGATCATGACGCCCACCTCGCCGTCGAACGCCGACCCGTCCACCCAGCGTGCCTGGGCCGCAGCGCTGCTGCTGATCATTCTTGTCATGCTCCTCAACCTCGGTGCCCGACTGGTGGCCCGCCTCTTTGCGCCGAAAACCGGCCGCTAACTTTTGAACGGAATTCCCAAGACATGTCCAAACGCATTGATGTCAGTGACCTGAACGTCTACTACGGCGACTTCCGCGCCGTCGAGGATGTCAACATCACGCTCGACCCCAAGTCCGTCACCGCCTTCATCGGCCCGTCCGGCTGCGGCAAGTCCACGTTCCTGCGCACCCTGAACCGCATGCACGAGGTCATCCCCGGCGCCCGCGTGGAGGGCAAGGTCCTCCTGGACGGCGACAACCTCTACGCCGACGGCGTGGACCCCGTGACCGTGCGCAGCCAGATCGGCATGGTGTTCCAGCGTCCCAACCCGTTCCCCACCATGAGCATCCGCGACAACGTGCTGGCCGGCGTCAAGCTGAACAGCCGCCGCATGCCCAGGTCCGACGCCGATGAGCTCGTCGAGAAGTCGCTCCGCGGCGCCAACCTGTGGAATGAGGTCAAGGACCGGCTCGAGAAGCCCGGCTCAGGCCTCTCCGGCGGCCAGCAGCAGCGCCTGTGCATCGCCCGAGCCATCGCGGTTTCACCCGACGTGATCCTCATGGACGAGCCCTGCTCCGCCCTCGACCCGATCTCCACGCTCGCCATTGAGGACCTCATCAACGAGCTCAAGGACGAGTACACGGTCGTCATTGTCACGCACAACATGCAGCAGGCTGCCCGCGTCTCTGACAAGACCGCGTTCTTCAACATTGCCGGCACCGGCAAGCCCGGCAAGCTGATCGAGTTCGCTGAGACCGCCACGATCTTCAACAACCCCGCCGAAAAGTCCACCGAGGACTACGTCTCCGGCCGCTTCGGATAATCCCCAGCCCTCCACCCTGCCGTCTATGACGCGGTTGTTGCATCAAAATGGGACAAGCAAGCGCTTTCCAGTGCATTGTCCGCGTCATAGACCCAGGGGGGCTGGGTGTGGGCTCCACACTGCGGACGGAATCGCAGCGACACGGGAGCGTGGCTACGCTGGGTCCACGACCACACTTCCCGCCGTTCACGGGGCACATCTCGTCGGCTCCATCAACCAGCCAACCGCCGAGGACACCCTCGGGATCGTCGCCGGGAACCTCGGCTCGCACGTCTCCCGCATCCCCGACGGCGAAGTCGGCGAACGATTCCACTGGATCCTGTTCCAGGGCACCCGCCTTGCCGAGACGCCTGGCCTGGCCCGTGTTCCCGGCGAGCCGTTCATGATGGCCGGATTCGACCTGCGCAGGATCGTCCTCGACGGCACGGTGCCCGCCGCAGAGCTGGTGTTTGCCCCCTTGGGCTACGCCGAGGCCGCACTTGCCGGCTACCGGGACTTCAAGGAGCTGCGCGACGCCGGTTCCATCGCCCCCGGCACCCGCTTCCAGGTGGCCATCCCGTCGCCGCTGGCGCCGCTGGTTTCCTTTGTTGCGGCTGCGGACCAGGCGGCCGTATACCCGGCCTACGCCGCCGCCATGGAACGTGAAATTGCCGCGATCGCGGCGGCCATCCCCGCCGGGGACCTGGCCATCCAGATGGACCTGGCCGTGGATTTCAGCCACATCGAGCAGGTCCCGTCGGCAGGCAGCCTGCCAGACGTTTGGTACGTTGACGGTGACAATCCCACCACGGAGCAGATCATCGACGCCTCCACCAGCCTGGCCGCCGACGTCGCCGCCGCGGTCCCTTCCGACATTCAGTTCGGCTTCCATCTTTGCTACGGCGACGTTGCCGAGAAGCACTTTGCCGAGCCTGCCGACGCCGGCAACCTCACCAAGGTTGCCAACGCACTGTCAGCGAAGATCGCCCGCCCCATCGCCTTTCTGCACCTGCCGGTGCCTATCGAGCGCGACGACGCAGGCTACTTTGCGCCGCTGGCCGGCCTTGCGCTGCACGCCGAAACTGAGCTGTTCCTGGGCCTGGTGCACCACGAGGACGGTATTGGCGGTGCGGCCCGGCGCATCGCCGCCGCACGGCCCGCCGTGGCGGAGGCCGGGTTCGGCCAGTTCGGCATCGCCACTGAATGCGGATTCGGCCGCGGCCCGGCAGAGCGTACCGCCCCGCTGTTGCGCCTGCACGCAGAGATCATCGACGCCGCCAACGCCTGAGCCGGCCACCGGCCAACGCACGACGGCGCCCTCGTCAAGATCGGCTGCAAACCCCTGGAACACATGGGGCATGCCGGGGGTGACCTCAAGGGTCACGGAAACGTCGGAGGCCGCTGCCCGGTTGGCCACCCGCAGTGCGTCGTCGGGCAGTATTTCGTTCGAACCTGCCTGGACCAATAGGGGCGGCAGCCCGGTGAAGTCGGCCAGGGCCGGGCTGGCCAGCGGTTCGGCCGGATCCTGGCCGGACAAGTAATCGTCGGCCCGGATCCGAAGTGCCGCAGCCGTCAGCAAAGGGTCCGCGGAGGCCTTGGTGTGGAGGGATTCCCCGGCCAGCGTGAGGTCGGCCCAGGACGAAAAGAGGACGGCGGCTGCCAGCATGGGCAGGTCCTGCGCTCGCGCGGACAGCAGGAGGGCCAGGGCTACCCCGCCGCCTGCAGACTCCCCGGCGGCCACCTCGACGACGGGGACCCCGCCGAGTTCGCCCTCGCACGTCCGAACGCCGGTTGGCAGCGGATGGGCCGTCATGAGAGCCTCCAGCAGCGGCCGTTGCTCGGCGAGGCTGCCGCCCAAGTCAAGGGGCCCTTCGCTCAACAGCCGCCCGATTTCTTCCGCCTGTGCGCGGCTCACGCGGCACTGCCATTCGCGTACAGGACTTGGCCGTTGATCCAGCGGGCGGGTCCGGCCAGCGCAGCCACAACGTCCGCAATGTCCTCCGGCGTCCCCAGGCGGCCCATGGGGTTCAGTCCCGCAATCGTGTCAATGAGCTCCGCCGGCTTGCCCTCGCGGAACAGCGGGGTGTCCGTGGGGCCCGGCGCCACGGTGTTGACCGTGACGTCCCGGCCGCGCAGTTCCCGGGCCAGTATCAGGGTCAGCGCCTCCACCGCACCCTTGGACATGGCATACGCCGCGTATCCCGGCGACTGAAGCCGAGTGATGCTCGTGGAAAAGAGCACCACCGCACCACCCGGCCGCACCCGTCGCGCAGCCTGCTGGGCCACGACGGCCGTGCCCCGCACGTTGGTGCGCTGGACCTGGTCAAAGACGTCAAGGTCCAGCTCGGCCAGTGGCGCCAGCGGCATGATTCCCGCGGTATGCACGACGACGTCGACCCCGCCGAACGCTTCTTCCGCGGCCCCGAACAAGGCATCCATGGCGGATTCGTCGGCAACATCGCCGGCCCAGGAGGAGGCCCGTCCGCCTGCAGCGCGGATCTGCCGGACGGTTTTCTCGGCGCGCTCCCGGTTTCCGCTGTAATGCGCGAGGACCGCCAAGCCGTCGGCGGCCAGGCGCAGGGCAACCGCCCGGCCGATGCCGCCGGATGCGCCGGTGACGATCGCACTGCGGGACTGGTGTTCGTTCATGAAAACTCCTATATGGACATGTTGTACACATGCCACGCTATGTCATAATGAACAACATGTCCATAAAAACTTCCGACAATAATCCTGCCGCGGAACGGCGCGGGCGCGGCCGGCGCCCGGCCGCCGAAGTTCGGGGGAGGGTTGTCGATGCCGCCGCCGCGTTGTTGTTTGAACAGGGACTTGCTGCCGTCACCTTCGACAAGGTCGCCGCACTGGCCGGATCCAGCAAAACCACCCTGTACAAGTGGTGGCCCAGTGCTGGAGCCTTGGCTGCTGAAGCCTACTTCAACCGGGTGGAGCACACGCTCGAATTCCCAGACACCGGAGACATTGAGGCAGATCTGCGCACTCAGCTGCGCGCCTTCGTCCAACTGCTCACCGGCGACGGGGCCGGTGCCGTCATCGCCGAACTGATTGGCGCCGCGCAAACCGACCCCGCCCTGTGGGCTGCCTTTTCGGCGTCGTATTCGCGCCCACGGCGGGAGCTGGCCATCGCCGCGCTGCAGCATGCGCGGGACCGCGGCCAGCTGCGCCAGGGGTTCAACCTGCAGATCATTGTCGACCAGCTCTGGGGCGCCTGCTACCACCGGCTCCTGATCCCGGATGAGCCCCTCACGCTTGAGTTCGCCGACGAGCTGGTCCACAACGCGCTCCATGGGGCCGGTGTGAATGATCGGCATGCAGGGCCCCGCGGCTGCGCCTGAACGCGGAGATCATCGTGGCCGCCAACACCCGGCCAGTGTCGGCACGGGGGCAGTAAATAACGGTGCGGGGGCAGTTGTTGTGATCGGATGACGGTCCACCTGCATCCGATCACAACTACTGCCCCCGCACCATGGGTCGGAAGCAGAGAACCGGGGCCGATTGAAGCAGCCGCCTCCGAACGCTTTGAACGGGAGTCAGGCCGTCCGGGCAGCGATGGCCAGGTTCCGGGCAGAAATGGGCCATGCGCCTGTCCACGCGTCACGGCGCTGCTGCTTTGCAAGACCGCGCGAGTTCGTGAAATCCACGCCCGCGAAATGACGTGGGCCATACTTGCGCAGATCGGGCAGCGCACCGGTTTCCTGGCGACCGCGGATTGCGCCTTGCGAGGCGATTGCGGGCGGGTGCTTGTGCCGCAGAATCGCGGTTCCAATCTCGGAAGCCTGGTCGGCTGACAGCTGGGGCATGTTGCCCAACGTGAAGCATCCTTATGTTCTTGGAGTGCCGGGCTCAAGGAACTGATGCAGTGCCACGCCGATACTTGTCTGGCGGCGCTCATTGAGAAGCACAGTGGCAACAGCTGTGCGGAGCAACGATTTGCCGCGACGGCACTTAAGAGTTTTTTTGGGGCGTCAGGCCAGCGGCGAGAGGGCAAGGAAGAAAACCATGCCGCCCAGCATGCAGGCCACGGGTGTAGCCAGCCAGGCAACGGCCACCCCGGCCAGCGCCCGGCCGTTGGTGGCCGAGAAGCGCTGGTTCTCGCCGGCGCCCACTGTCGCGGCCGTGACCGTGTGCGTGGTGGACAGCGGCATGTGCAGGCCCAGGGCGCCAAAGAACAGCAACCCGGCGGCCACCAGCTGTGCCACGAAGCCGCGCATGGGGTCGATCCGCACCATCCGGTGCCCCAGCGTGTAGGAGATGCGCCAGCCGCCAAACAGCGTGCCCGCGGCGAGCAGCACGGCCGTGAACAGCGGCACCCACAATGGCATCTCGCCCACCCCGACGGCCCCGGCAGCCAGCAGTGCAAACAGGACCACCGCCGTCGTGCGCTGGCCGTCCTGCAGGCCGTGGCCAAAGGCAACAGCGGCACCCGCAACGGACTGCAACTGCCGCACCCGCCGGTTGACCCGGTTCGGCGCAGTGTTCCGTGCGGCCCAGGATGTGGGGTAGACGGCAAAAAATCCCAGCACAAAAGCCACCACGGGCGAGACCACCAGCGGCAGCAGCACCAGCGTAAACATGGTGGTGTTGATGCCCTGCAGCGGTGCATGGCCAAGGATCGCCGAGCCCAGGGATGCACCCACCAGCGAACTGATCAGCGCATGCGTGGACGAGGACGGGATGCCGCGCCACCACAGGTAGATTCCCCAGAGGCAGGCACTGACCAGCGCCGCAAGCAGCAGGATCAATCCGTTCCGGCCCGGCGGCACCGTGAACAGGCGCTCGGCAAAAGTGGCGGTGAGCACCACGCTGACCAGCGCGCCCAGGCAGTTGAAAAGTGCCGCGAGCAGCACCGCCACGGACGGCGTCAGTGCGCGGGTCCGGACGGACAGTGCGACGGCGGCCGAGGCATCGCGGAAACCGTTCAGGAACGCGAAAACCGCCGCCGTGACGATGACGGCACCGAGCAGGAACGCGATCAAGCCTAGGATTCCTTAACGATGATGCTGCCCACCTGGGTGGCGATGGCACGCATTTGGCGGCTGGCGGCCGCGAACTGGTCGGTCAGCGCCTTGTACTTCGCGAATGTGGTGGGGCTGTGCGCATCGAGAAGTTCGGCGAGCACCACGCGGTGGGTGTGGTCGGCGCGCTTGGCCAGGCGCAGCACCTCGAGCCAGTAGTCCTCGAGGCTGTCCAGGTCGTTGAGCGACTTCATGGCCCCGATGGTGAGCTCGCTTTGCCGGGACAGGATTTCAAGCTGGTCGCTGACGCGGTTGGGGTTGCGGTCCAGGGTGTACAGCTCGATGATTTCACCTGCGCCGGAGAGGATCTCGCTGGTTTCGTTGAGCAACTGGCCCAGCGCGTACAGGTCCTCGCGGGGAAGCGGGTTGACGAAGCTGGTGCGCATCCCGGTCAGCAGTGTGGCGAAATCGGCGGTCGAGGCAGCTTCGTGCTGGCGCAGCGCCTCGGCCAGCCCGCTGAAGTCATTTCGCCCCGCGCCGAGCATCTCGGCCAATGTGTGGGTGCCGGCCAGGATCTGTTCTGACATGTGGGCCAGCGCCTGCAGTCCGGCGGTCTCCTGTGGGAAAAGTCGCAGCTTCACCATGCAGCCTTTACGTTGGCGGATCCCGTCAGGTTCCAGAACTTTCCGGGCAAAAAAGTGGTGTCGAACCGGGAGCGCCTCTCGGCACTGGGCCGCTCGTAGCGGCTATAAAATGGAGCCCGGGGGTTCCACGGTTCGACACCGCTTTCAGTCTTGTACGTCTTGCCCCAAGTGTCAACCGGGGGTGGCTGCGTCAGTCCAGATCGCCCTTGCGCCACGACTTCGCGGCACCCTCCAAATCCTCGGCCGTGCGCACGAGTTGGTGGGCTTTTTTGGTCAAGATAGCGGAGTGCTCGGCGTGGGCAGCCTCACGTTCTGAAGCCAGGGTCGCCTGGCCCAGGGCAATGACCCGGCAGAAGGCCGCCGAGCGATCCAGTGCAACGTCGAAGTCTCCGTCAAAGGCGCCCGACAGGATGGCGTTGGCCATGACTGTGATCTCCTCGGCACCGGGAGGCTCGGCCACGCCCGCCACGGCATTGGCGACCTGCGCCTTTTGCTGTCCGGCACGGAAGAACACGCTGATTCCCTCCGGGTCCTCCAGGGTTGCCGCACGCAGCGCATAGAGCCGCCACAGGGCGCCCGGGAGCGAACGGGCCGGGCTGGCGGCCCACATTTCCGCGATCGCCTCAAGCCCCTGCTTGTCGGCGAGCTTGACCAGGCGCTTCGTCACCTCGGGGTCGTTGCTTTCGCGGCCGCCGCGGACCAGGGCCCGGGCGGCAAGGTGCGCTGCTTCGGAGACGCGCGCGGGGTCGATGCCGCCTGCAAACGGCTCAAAGTCTGCCGGGGCGAAAGGAACCGGCTTGTGCGGTCGGGGTGCGCTGCTGGCTGGTCGATCGTTCATGACACGACACTACCCCCGCCGCCCGGCGCGGTCGAGGGAAGTGGCGCCGTGGCGCCGTTCCGTGCCCCCGAAACCGTGGCGAAATTGCATTCCGGCGCCGCCCGTGCGGTAGTCTGATATGCGTCAACTTTTGCAGCAGTGGATTCATTGCTGTGCAGGCTGGCAACAGGTTGGGCCTTTAGCTCAGTTGGTAGAGCATCGGACTTTTAATCCGTGGGTCGCGGGTTCGAGCCCCGCAGGGCCCACCACCTTGAAAAATGCCGCTGTTTGGGACATTTGCCGCAGTTTGAGCTGCGGCCTCCATCCCGAATGGCGGCATTTTTTCAATTGAGGGCACATATGGGTCGCAAACTGCCGGCCGATGGTCCCGATCGGTGCCCCCTCCGGGATTCCACCAGCACGGGAGGCCGGGCGGCAGCTGCTGAAGGGCCGCAGACCGGAGCGGACCTGTCCAAGGTGGCAAGATAGTTCCATGACACAAAATGCACCCGCACTTGCCCTGACCATCGCCGGATCCGAAGCGACAGGCGGTGCCGGCGCCCAGGCCGACCTGAAAACGTTCCAGGAGCTTGGCGTTTTCGGCATCGTGAACCTGACCTGCATCGTCTCCTTTGACCCGAATGACAACTGGAACCACCGCTTCGTGCCCGTGGACCAGCAGGTCATCGCCGACCAGCTGGAGGCCACGACGGCGGCCTACGGCGCGGACTCCGGGGCCCCGCAGCAGCTGGACACCGTCAAACTGGGCATGATGGGCAGCCCGGCCACCATCAGCACCGTGGAAACCGCGCTCAGCAACGCCAAGTTCAAGAACGTTGTCCTGGATCCGGTGCTGATCTGCAAGGGCCAGGAGCCCGGCCACGCCCTGGACACGGACCAGGCGCTCAAGGCCCAGCTGCTGCCGCTGGCCACCTTCGTCACTCCCAACCACTTTGAGGCGGAGCAGCTCTCCGGCCTGTCGATCAACAGCGTGGAGGACCTGAAGGCTGCCGCCCGCAAGATCCACGAAATTTCCGGCGCAGCGGTCCTCGCCAAGGGCGGCGTGCGCCTGGAAGGTGCAGACGCCGTCGACATTTTCTTTGACGGCGAGACCTTGGAAGTGCTCTCCGCGCCGAAGGTTGGTGAGGTCGCCGTGTCAGGTGCCGGCTGCTCCCTGGCTGCCGCCGTGACGGCGGAACTGGCCAAGGGTGCCATGCCGCTGGAGGCCGCCCGCACGGCCAAGGCGTTCGTCACGGAAGGCATCGCGAACCGGGTAGCGTCGGGTGCGCCGTTCACCGCGCTGTGGCAGGGCGGCGCCGGGGCCTAGGCTCCCCGGGGGAGGGTGTTGCCACGGCCAGTCCGGTGTGCCAAGCTCACTTTATGAGTGTCAATGATGCCTTGGAACCTGACCCCTTCGACGCCACCGTGCGCATGGCCCGCAACGATGCGCGGCACCGCTACGAACTGTACGAGGCTGACGAACTGGCCGTGGTCATCACCTTCAAGGACCTCCCCGGCCACATCGACCTGGAGCACACCATCGGCCAGCCCGGGTTCGAGGGACGGGGGCTGGCGAAGGTGCTGGTCCGCTACGCGCTGGACGACGTCGTGGCTTCCGGCAAGCGCATCATCCCCCACTGCCCGTACGTGGCCCGGTTCATTGCAAACCATCCGGAACCCTACAGGCAATACACGGACTACCCGGAGGGACAGTAGGTGGTCCGCCCGCTCGCCCTTGTCACGGGTGCCACCTCCGGCCTTGGTGCGGAATTTGCCCAGCAGCTGGGCCGCGCCCGGCACGACCTCGTGCTGGTGGCCCGCGATGCCTCCCGGCTCGAGGCCAAGGCTGTGAGGCTGCGCAGCGAGTTTGGCATTGAGGTGCAGATCCTGCCCGCGGACTTGGTGACGGACGACGGCGTTGCCTCCGTCGCTGCCCGGCTGGCGGACCCTGCCGTCCCCGTCTCGGTGTTGGTCAACAACGCCGGATTCTCGCTGGTGAAGTCCTTCGAGAAGAACTCGGTGGAGGAAGAGGCCGCCCACCTGCGCATCCTGGTCCAGACCCCCATGGAACTGGCGCACGCCGCACTCCCGGGAATGCTGGCGCGCGGGCACGGTCGCATCATCAATGTCTCCAGCGTCTCGGCGTTCATCCCGCGCGGTACCTACGGTGCCGCCAAGGCCTGGGGTGTCAGCTTCAGCCGCTTCGCCAACCTGCGCTACGGCCCGCGCGGGGTCAACGTGACGGCTGTGTGCCCAGGCTTTGTGCACACCGAATTCCATGAACGCATGGGCGCAGACATGAAGGGCGTCAAGCCGTGGATGTGGCTCAACGCGGACCAGGTGGTTCGCGAGGGACTTGCTGACAATGCAGCAGGCAAGGCGGTGTCCATCCCGAGCGCACGCTACCGGGTGCTCATGGCGGCCAGCCGGCTCGTGCCCGACAGGCTTGCCGCTGCAGCGGGCAACCGCGGCCGATGACCACCACTTGCCCGTCTTGGGGAGCACCCGGCGTGAAACGTCAGGCCTCCACGGATTCCGGGCGGCCCACCGTGACAGGGATGCCCGTGCCCGGGGTCGGCGGCTCGTAGGAGTCGTCAAAGGGCAGGTGGTCCATGTCCAGCAGCGGGTTGTCGTCCTGGGTTGCCACCAGCTCCCTGGCCTCCTCCACCGTCGCCACGCTCGGCATGGAGCCGGGCAGCGGTTTCTGTGCTGATTCCCGCAGGAAGTAGATCGCCACGGCACCAATGGCCGAGGTCAGCATCAGGTAGTAGGCGGGCATCATGTCATTGCCGGTGAGCGTGATCAGGCCCTGGATGATGAACGGTGCGGTGCCGCCAAAGATCGCCACGGCAAAGTTGTACGAAATGCCCATGCCGCCATACCTGCTTGAGGTCGGAAACAACGCCGGCAGCGACGAGGCCAGGTTTGCGACGTAGAAGGTGACAGGGAAGGCGATCAGGGCCAGTCCCAGCAGGGTGGTCCAGACCGGCCCGGCGCCAATGAGCAGGAACGCCGGGATGGCCAGCACCACTGTGCTCAGGGCGCCGACCCACAGCACCGGACGGCGCCCGACCTTGTCGGAAAGGCGGCCCGTCAGCGGGATGCACAGGGCCATGGCGACCAGGATCGGGATGGTCAGAAGGGTTCCGTGGACAGGGTCGTAGCCCTTGGAGTCAGTCAGGTAGGTCGGCATGTAGGACGTGAGCGCGTAACCCACCGTGTTGGCGGCGGCCACCAGCACCATCGCCAGCACGATCTGACGCCAGTAGACCTTGACCAGGTGGATGGGCCCGCGCGAGGTGTCCTCGTCGCTGGCCGCAGCCGACTTGGAATTTTCCTCGTTGGCGTCCAGGGCGGCCTGGAATTGGGGAGATTCCTCGATCTTCATGCGGAAGTACACGGCAACCAGTCCCAGCGGGCCGGCAACCAGGAAGGGCAGCCGCCAGCCCCACTGCTCCATGGTTTCCTGGCCAAGTGTCAGCTGCAGCACCGACACAAGGGCGGCACCGATGGCGAAGCCCATGTAGCTGCCCAGGTCCAGGATGCTGGCAAAGTAGCCGCGGCGCTTGTCCGGCGCGTACTCGCTGACGAAGGTGGTGGCGCCGGCATACTCGCCGCCGGTGGAGAAGCCCTGGACCAGCTTCAGGAAGACGAGAAGCACCGCGGCCCAGATGCCGATTTGGGTGTATCCGGGGAGGAGTCCGACGGCAAAGGTTGAGGCGGCCATGACGATCAACGTGGCGGCGAGCACCTTCTGGCGGCCCACCTTGTCGCCCAGCCAGCCGAACACCACGCCGCCGAGCGGGCGGGCCAGGAACGTGGCCGCAAAGGTGCCCAGCAGGAACAAGGTTTGCACGGACGGATCGGATTCGGGGAGGAACACGGGCCCCATGGTGGCGATCAGGTATCCGAAGACACCGACGTCGTACCATTCCATGGTGTTGCCGACCACGGTTCCGCCGAGGGCCTTCTTGAGCATCGGGGCATCGACAACATTTATGTCGTCAACGTCCAGCCTGCGCTTTTTGAGTTTGGGCAAACGGGGCTTCTTAAGCCGGGTTTGCGTACGGTCTGCGGTGTCCTTAACACCTGTTTCCGGTTGAGTCATGCTTCGGTCATTGGGCATTTGTTCATCCCCTCGAGGAGTTCATTTGCTTGCGACTTTCTGCTGCATCGCTTCGGGCAGGCTATAAACTCTATCAGATCGACTAATTGCGGCCCCGGGGGAGGGGTGCTGCCGGAAACGCAAAAACCCCGCCATCACGGCCCAGAAACGGGCGCGACACGGGGTTTTGCGGGACGCGTTTCAGGCGTCGTGGTTGGTCTCCAGAATGGTGACCAGGGCGTCGAGAGCTTCGCCGGCGGTGTCGTCCCCGGTGCGCAGCACGACGACCTCCCCGTGCTCCACGCCCAGGCTCATGAGGGCCAGCATGCTGTCAGCGTCCACCGCCTCGTCAACGGGGTCGCCGGCGCGCGCAATGGTCACCTCCGCGTCGATCGCCCCTGCGGCCTCGGCAAAGATGGAGGCCGGGCGGGCGTGGAGTCCGACGGTGCTGGCAATGGTGGCGGTGCGTTCAATCATGGTGTTCTCCTCAAGGTGTGAAAAAGGTGGTTCAGAGGCCGAGCTCGGCCAGGGCAGGCAATCCAGCCCGGACCAGCTCGCGGGCCTCGGCGGCGGATGCGGCGGCAACGGCCCGGTCCGCCAGGGCCCTGGCCTGTGGCAGCGTGACGGTGCGCAGCACGGCGGCCACGGCCGGCAGCGCGCGCTGCGTCATGGACAGCGTGCTGACACCCAAGCCGGCAAGCACGACGGCGAGGGCCGGGTCCGCGGCAGCCTCGCCGCAGACCCCGACCGGCTTGGGCGAGGTGGTCTCCAGCGATGCGGAGTGCTTCACCTGGGACACGGCGCCCTCAACGGTGGCCTGGACCAGGGCAAGCACGGCCGGCTGCCAGGGATCGTTCAGGGCGGCCAGCGGCCCGAGCTGCCGGTCTGCCGCCATGGCGTATTGGGTGAGGTCGTTGGTGCCGAGGCTGGCAAATTCCACGTGGTCCAGGATGTGCCGTGCCGTCAGCGCGGCCGACGGCACCTCCACCATGACGCCGGGAACGCGCAGTCCCGCGGCCGTGCAAAGTGCGGCAAAGTCTGCTGCCTCGGCAGCCGTGGACACCATGGGGGCCATGACCCACACCTCGGCCGACGATGACGCGGCGGCGTCGGCGATGGCGGCCAGCTGCCGGGCCAGCACCCCAGGGGTGGTCAGGTCGGTGCGGTAGCCGCGCACACCCAGGGCGGGGTTGGGCTCGGTGGCGTCCGTGAGGAATGGCAGTGGCTTGTCCGCCCCGGCATCCAGGGTCCGGACAACAACCTTCTTGCCGGGGAAGGCATCAAAGACGCCCTTGTATGCGGCCACCTGGTCGGCGTGGCCGGGCTCCGTGCTGTTGCCGAGGAAGCAGAATTCGGTGCGCAGCAGCCCCACGCCCTGGGCGTTGGCGGCGGCGGCCTCCTGGGCGTCCTTCGCACCGCCAACGTTGGCCAGCAGCGGGATCAGGGTGCCGTCGGCCAGTCGACCGGAACCGTCAAAGACGGACAGCAGTGATGCCTTTTCCTGCCATTCGGCCACGGCCGCATGTTCCGCGGCTCCCGGGTCGGTGCTGACCACGCCGGTGGCACCGTCAACGAACACCTGCGTGCCGTCGGCAATGCCGGTGACACCGGCCGCCGCGACCACGGCCGGCAGGCCCAGGTTGCGGGCGATGATGGCGGTGTGTGACTGGGGCCCGCCTCCCGCCGTGACGAGCGCGATGACCTTCGAAGGGTCCAGCGTGGCCGTGTCGGCGGGGGCGAGGTCCTCGGCCACCAGGATGAACGGTTCGGCGAAGTCGGGAATTTCCGGGGCAGGAACCCCGCGGAGCACGGCCACGATCCGGGACCGGACGTCCAGTACATCGTGGGACCGCTCGGCCATGTAGCCGCCGAGGCCCTTCAGCGTGTCCGCGACGGCCTCGCCGGCCTCCCAGATGGCCCGCTCGGCGGACGTTCCGGTGTTGACGAGCTTGATGGCCGCCTTGATCAGCATGGGGTCGGTGGCCATCAAGGCCGTCGCCTCAAGGACCTCCTTCCCGGCACCCTCGGCACGGGAGGCCCGTTCCTGCAGGAGCTCCTTTACTGTTGCCCCGGCGGACTTGAGGGCGGCAGCGGCAGTCTCGGGCGCCGTCGACCCTTCCAGCCTTTCACCAACGGGAGGTTCGGCCAGGGCGGGCGGCATGTGCCGGACGGGTCCAATGACGCGGCCTCGGAAAACGCCGACTCCAACAAAGCTATGCACGGGTGCTCCTTCGAAATTCATGGCCTGGACCTAGGCGGCCTGGCGTACTGGCGCCGCTGGTGCAAGGGTATCAACGGGCTTGCGCACGGCCCAGCGTTTCAGCGCGACAACGGCGAACGCGGCGACAACGGTGCCCACAGCGATGGAGATCGCGAACATGGCAAGGTTGCCGATCGCGAAGAACACGAAGAAACCACCGTGGGGAGCCTGCGAGGTCACGTGGAAGGCCATGGTCATGGCGCCTGTCACGGCGCCGCCCAGCATGGATGCGGGGATGACGCGCAGGGGGTCGGCCGCCGCGAACGGGATGGCTCCTTCGGAGATGAACGAGGCCCCCAGCAGCCAGGCGGCCTTGCCGTTTTCACGCTCCGCGAGGGAGAAACGCTTCTTGTCGAGCACGGTGGCCAGCGCCATGGCGAGCGGCGGGACCATTCCGGCAGCCATCACGGTGGCCATGATCTCCCACGGCGCCTGGTTGGCAATGCTGCCCGCGCCGAGCCCGGCCACGGCAAAAGCGTACGCAACCTTGTTGACCGGACCGCCCAGGTCGAAGCACATCATGAGGCCCAGGATGATGCCAAGCACGACGGCGGATGCCCCCGACATTCCCGTCAACCAGTGGTTCAGGCCTTCAGAGAGCGCGGCGATCGGGGCACCGAGGAACAGCAGCATGGCGCCTGAGGCGATGATGGAGCCCAACAGCGGGATGATGACCACGGGCATGAGGCCGCGCAGCCAGCGGGGAACCTTCCAGCTGCCGATCCAGTACGCGGCGAGGCCGGCCAGGATGCCGCCCACCAGGCCGCCGAGGAAGCCGGCGCCCATGAAGACGGCGACGGATCCGGCGGTGAAGCCTGGCGCGATGCCGGGGCGGTCGGCGATGCCGAAGGCGATGTAGCCCGCCAGCGCCGGGACCAGGAAGGCCATGGACAGGGAGCCGATCTTGAACGCCACGGCACCGAGGTAGGCTCCGAGCGGGCCCAACGCCTGCGCCGGGAAGTCCGTGGGCAGGTTGGCCAGGCTGTTGCCCGTCAAGATCTTGTCCGCGAAGTCCGGGATCTGGAAGCCGCCCAGCAGGAAGCCAAGGGCGATCAACAGACCGCCGCCGGCCACGAACGGGATCATGTAGCTGACACCGGTCAGCAGCACCTTCTTAACCTTGGAGCCCAGGCTTTCGCTGGACGATTCAGCCTTCGCCTCCGCCGCTTCCTCCGCGCCAAAGTGCGGCACGCGGTGTGCATTCGGGTTCTCCGAAGCGGCGACGGCTTCTTGGACCATCTTGGCGGGCTCGTCGATCCCGCGCTTGACGGGGGAGCTGACCAGCGGCTTGCCGGCAAAGCGCTCCTTGCCGCGCACATCCACGTCGACGGCGAAAATCACGGCATCCGCGTCGGCGATCACGGCAGGGTCCAGCGGCGTCACGGCGCCGGAGCCCTGCGTCTCAACCTGCAGGTCCACGCCGGCCTCCTCGGCAGCGGCCACCAGTGAATCGGCGGCCATGTACGTGTGCGCGATCCCCGTGGGGCACGCCGTCACGGCAACAATCCGCTTGCGGCGGGCAGACGGCTGTGGTGTTGGGCCGGCTTCACCGGCAATGGGCCCCCCGCCCGCTTCGCGGGCGCCCGATGCCGCTCCCGGGGCCCCATTGCCGGTTTCGCCCGGCCCGTTGGCCGCAGTCATCTGCGCTGCCGGCGCGGGTATTGTCGTGGGCGGCTTAGGTGTATCCGCGAGGGCTGCCGCAACCAGGTCCACGATTTCACTTGGCGTTGCCGCCGCGCGCAGGGCCGCCGTGAAGTCCTTCTTGATGAGGGAGCGGGCCAGCTTCGAGAGCAGCTTCAGGTGTTCGTTGTCGGCGCCGGCGGGGGCGGCGATGAAGAAGATGATGTCGGCCGGGCCGTCCTTGGCGCCGAAGTCGACGGCCGGGTTCAGGCGCGCCATGGCCAGGGTCGGTTCCAGCACGGCCTCGGATCGGCAGTGAGGGATGGCGATGCCGCCGGGGACGCCGGTGGCGGTCTTCTGTTCGCGGGCCAGGGCGTCGGCAAACAGGCCTTCAACTTCGGCGGCGCGGCCGGTCTTGGCAATGAGTTCGGCGAGGTTGCGGATGACCGAGGTGGTGTCGGCGCCGAGATCGGCGTCAAGGAGGACCAGATCGTCATTGATGAGGGTTGTCATGTCAGTTCTCTTCGGCTGGGGCCAGGGCCATCACGGTGACGGCGGCTGGGTTTGTTTGTGCAAGGGAGGGAACCATGGTTCCGGGGAGGGAAGCGGCGGCCGCACCATGGGCCGTTGCTTGCTGCAGGCAGGCTTCGGGGGAGTCCCCGCGCAGGGTTGCCAGCAGATAACCGGACAGTGCGGAGTCGCCCGCGCCGACGGTGCTTTTTGCCTTGATGGCGGGGCCGCGTCCGTGCCAGCTGCCGCCGGCCGTGACCAGGACGGCGCCCTTGGAACCGAGTGTGGCCAGGACCGCGCCCACCCCGTTCCGGACCAGGGCGTCGGCCGCCGCGGCTGCTGCGGCCGGATCCGCCTCGAGTGTGGGACCGGTGGAAATGCCCGTCAGCTCGGCCAGTTCTTCGCCGTTGGGCTTGAGCAGGTCCGGTGCCGCGCGCAGGCATTCGCGCAGCGGCGCGCCGGATGAGTCGACGGCGATCCGGGGTGCCCCGGCGCCGTGCGCGGCACGGACGGCCTCGATGGCGGTGGCGTAGAAATCTTCCGGCACCCCCGGAGGAAGCGAGCCGGCCAACACGAGCCAGGAGGCGCCGTCGGACTTCTTGACCGTCAGTGCAAGGAGCTCCGCCAGCTGGGACGGTGTGAGCGCGGGGCCGGGCTCGTTGACCTTGGTGGTGGTGCCGTCCGGCTCGGTGATGGCAACGTTGCTGCGCAGCGGCGCGCCGATGGGCATGGCCAGGTGCGGGATGTCTTCGAGGTCCAGTGCCAGCACGACGGCGTCACTTGCGTCCCCGGGGAGCAGCGCCAGGGCGTCAATCCCCGATGCGGAGAGGGCGCGGACAATGTTCACACCCTTGCCGCCGGGATGCTGCGAGGCATGCGTTGCACGCTGGACCTCGCCGCGTTCCAGGGGTGCGGCCAGCTCGATGGTGCGGTCCAGGCTTGGGTTGGGGGTCAGGGTGAGGATCATGCGACCACGACCTCTACGCCTGCGGCTGCCAGGGCGGCGGCCAGTTCGGGGTCGGGTGCGGCGGTGGTGACCACGGTGTCGATCTCCTCGAGAGTTGCAAAGCGGACTAGGGTTTCGGCGCCAAACTTGGATGCGTCGGCCAGGACCACAACCTGCCGGGCTGCCCGGACCATGGCGGTCTTGGTGGCGGCTTCGACGGGGTCGGGGGTGCTCAGGCCGAAGTCGGCGTGGATGCCGTTGGTGCCGATGAACGCAATGTCGGGGCGGAGGGCGCCGAGCTGTTCCGTGGCGCGGGCCCCGACGACGGCGCTGGTCAGCCCGCGCACCCGGCCGCCCACGATGTCCAGCAGAAGGTGCTTGTTGGTGCTCAAGGACGCTGCCGTGGGGAGCGAATTGGTGATGACGAGGAGTTCGTCGCCGTCATTGGCGGGGGCCCAGTCGGCCAGGCGTCCGGCGAGGGCCGCCGTGGTGGTGCCCGAGTCCAACAGGATCGAGGCCGTCGGTGCATGGGGGATGAGTGCCAGTGCGGCTTCTGCGATGCGATGCTTCTCGTCCAGGCGCTGTGTCTGCCGTTCGCTCAGGCTCAGCTCTGAGCGGGTGAGCCGGTCCACGCCCACCGCGCCGCCGTGGACGCGGCGCAGCTGGCCGGCCTCCTCGAGCGTGGCGAGGTCGCGGCGCACGGTTTCCTGGGTGATGGAAAACAGTTCGGCCAGTTCGTTCACTCCGACACGGCCCTGGGCGCTGACGAGTTCGGCGATGCGTTGTTGCCGTTCCTCCGCAAACATGGTTTTCCTTCCGGTGGCCGCACCCGCCTGGTTGGCGGATGCCCTCCCTGCGATGCGGGCCACTTTCTGGTGACGGGCATCACAGGATGTTGTTTCAGATGACTCTATCTGTGTTTATCTTTGAATGTCAAGATCAAACCCACATAAACACAGATTGGTGGGCGGGTCGGACCCGGAACCGCCCGGGGTGGGTAATGTGGGCCCATGGAAACTGTTGCGTGGTCGCACCCGGAGAATGAACGGGCGGGAAGGCCGCTGCTGCTCATGTTGCACGGCTACGGCTCGGATGAAAGCCGCATGAGTGCGTTGTTCAAGGGCATGCCGGGAGGATTCGTGTGCGTGGCGCCCCGGGCACCCATGGAGATCTCCGGGGACTGGGGCTGGTTCCTGCTGGACTACTTCCTCGCCAACGACTTCGCCGACGTGGTCGCCGCCGCCACGAAGGTGTTTTCCTGGCTGGACACCACCATGGCAAAGCACCAGTTCAGCTCCATCTCCGTTCTTGGCTTCTCACAGGGCATGGCCATGGCCACCACGCTGATCCGCCTTCGCCCCGAGCTGTTCACCGCCGGTGTGGGGCTGTCCGGTTTCGCACTGCAAAACGATCTCCTCGGGGCCATGGAACCACTGGAACGCAAGATCCCGTTCTATTGGGCCCGCGACACCGCCGACCTCGTCATCCATCCCGACGCCATCGAGTTCACCGCAGAATGGCTGGCAGCCAACACCGAGCTGCAGGAGGCCCGCTACGAGGGCATGGGGCACAACTTCTGCCCGGCCGAGTTGTCCGATGTGGCATCGTTCCTGACGGCCAACGTGCCCGGCTCCTTCGTGGCGCGGGGATAAGGAAGGGGGAATGGGAGGCCGGGCGGGCGGATTCGAATACACCACTGCACACAACGGGGAGGTGTCCATCACCCATCACGGGCACCCGGCCGTGACCCTGCGCGGCAACGAGCGCACCGCCAGGAACCACCCGCGCAATGCGCGGCCGCGGAAATGACATCCGCCAACTTGCATGCCGGAGCTGAGGCCCCAATCAACGTCCCGCCCGTCCCCAAAAGCAGCCCCATGGCGCCGCCGAGTCAACCAAAAGGTTGATGGCCGCCGTCGTGCGCGTCCTTAGGCTGGAAACAAAGCCCACCAACAAAGGACAATTCATGAAGAAGCTCTTTTACTCGTCGTTCGCATACATGGTCATCGGCGTGCTTTCCGGCCTGTTTTACCGCGAATACACCAAGGGGAAGGACTTCACGGGCTTCACGCAGCTCTCGGTGGTCCACACGCACCTGCTCACGCTCGGCTTCATTGTGCTGCTGATTGTGCTGATCCTCGAGAAGCTGTTCACGCTGTCGAAGTCGCGCCTGTTCAACTGGTTCTTCTGGACCTACAACGCCGGCCTCATCCTCACCGCCGCCATGATGGTGGTCCACGGCATGCTGCAGGTCCAGGGCGCCACCGATGTCTCCGCCGCCATCCCCGGAATCGCGGGCATGGGTCACATCCTGCTCTCTGCCGCCATGGTGCTGCTGTTCCTGGTCCTGCGCACCCGCCTCTTTGGTGCCGCCGTGAAGAACGACGCCGAAACCTCCTCAGCGCTCGCAGGCTGAGTCCCGCACGGGGCTGGGTTGGGCTGCTTGCCGTACGCTGTCCGTACTGATGCCGCGGCAGAAGCCCGCGGCGTGAAGGGGGAGAATGTGAGCGACGCGGCTGTTGACGTGTGGATACTGTCCTTGGGGTGGCGCGACTGGATCCTTTTCGGGCAGATTGAGGAACACCTCGGCAAGGCAGGGGCGGCGGATGCTCGCGCCGATTCAATCGAGTGGGCGCTGAAATACTGCGGGGACGGCACACTCGAAGTCGGCGGCTACGGTCCCTCCGGTTTCACAAAATGGCCCGAGACCGGCAGTGTGCTGGAAGCCCGCATGCGTCGCCGGCTTGAACCCGATTCTTCGGATCCGCTGGAGTCCGCCATGAACGTGATGTTCGAACTCACCGAGGCAGGCATGGCGCTCATTCCCGAAGATCTCCAGTACTAGTGTCCAGCGGTCCACATCCACGGGGTAGCGGTGTGAAGGACGGCGAGAAGTCGTTTTTCCACCGCTTTAGGGTGCCGGACGGCGATGCCCTGCCCCGCGTAATCCATTCGGGCATGTGTCAAAAGGGCCGAGACGCGCAGGGTCCGGATGGTGTTGGAAGTGGCCGCTGAGAGCGGTCCCGGCCCACGGTGCAGGATCGCCTCTTCGACGGGGTCCAGCCAGCCGGTTGCGTCATGCGTGGTCAGATGCGGATTGGACAGTGCGACGGCAACGGCAAATCCCAGCCGGTCGTCTTCCTGGTCATGCCAGACTGCATCGCATGGCCGCAGCATTCGCCGGGCGGCCAGGTCCAGCACGGGCCGCGGCGATTCCGGCCACGTCCAGCCAAATGCGGCCAATGTATCGGCGCCATGGGCCACTGCATGCAGCCAGCCGCGCTGCGGGTCATGGCCGGTGATTTCATCCTCAGACGCGTACCACATGGCGAAATGCGGGAACCATTCCTGCCCGGCGGATCCCGCCAAAACCATTGGCCCAAGCACCAACGCCGCGAAACTCCGCACTTCGATGCGGGGGTGGTCAAGCCTTTCACGCAACGTCGATCCCAATGTGGCCGCCTGCTCGCCAGTGAGGGCACCGGCGTCCACCAGCTCACAGAGAGCGCCCAGCGAATCTCCATCCCGGACGGCCGGGTCGGGTGAAGCCAGGTCTTCGAGGAGTTTGGTGATCAGTGAGTCTTCAACTCTCGCGCACTCCTTTGACATGGTTTGAAACTAGCACGAGCCCGGTTGGCCCGCTTTTCTGCCATTACAGGTCATTGCCGCCGCTTGGATTTCGGCATTGGCTGGTATGGCACTGCTCGTGCGCACGGTTCGTGGCGAATCCTGCGCCACCACGGCGGTTGCGAAAATTGTCAAGCTGTGTTGAGTCACTTGGTTGTGGTTTGTGGTTTGGGGAGATTGATCCCGACGTGTTT
>NZ_JADHDY010000010.1 GCF_016820535.1 Sporosarcina beigongshangi
CTGGATCAAGGTCTGGCGAGCCCAAATCAACCTCTACGCCGACAACTGCATCGAAAACCCCAACGGCACCGGCTGCTAAGCAGAAGGATGGACGGCCATGTTCCGTACGCTCACCAAATCCACGACGCTTCTGGCCGCCGCAATGACCGGTTTGGTCCGTATTGCCGGCTGCTACATGCGAGGCCGCGTGAGCACGACTGGCAGCAGACCAACAGCAGTTTGGAGACCACTCCGCCTCCAGTTCTTATCCGTGCTAATGTGCACGAGCCAGCCAATTCTGAAGGCCCGGCCGAGAAGGTCCCGCTACCGTTCAAGCCCGAGGGTCTCAACGACCCAACACTGGCGGTCTCAAGACATTCGCAGTGTGTCGGTATCAGACTTTGGATTCCTTGAATAAGACAGGTGAAGCCGGACCATACATGGCCACATGCGCGGCTGAGAATCAAACGTGCCAACCATTCGCTGAAGGCCTGGCCGCAAACCTACGCAGCCGGGGCTGGATGGTGGATGGATTGTCGGAGGCGCGAACCATGCAAGTTGTGAGGGAACCGGAAAACGACCAGATCTACCAGGCGGAGGTTGATGCCCGCTATGGCGGACTCGAAATCCACAGCGCAGAAGGGAGCAATCCTTGCGGTGACGGCTGGGTACACGAAGCCGTCGAGCTGCTGATTGCCAAGTATGCAGATGACACTAGGCACGTCACCGGTGAAAAACGCCTCGGCGTTGGTGAGGATTCCTCCTTCTACAACCGAAGGAGCGCTGGTTCTCCCACGTCTTAATGTACGACGGCGTCAGTCACCTGCCGCTGGAAGGGGCGACTGACGCCGTCGTACTTCAGGAGCAGAGGGAGCTACTTTTTGGATGCAGCCTTTGCCTTGGCGATGAGGATCTTCTCGTCAACGGGTGCATCGGCGCTGGCGCGCAGGGCACGGTAGTATTCGCGGGCCTCGTCCTGCCGCTCGCGCTCTATGCCGGAGGCGATGGGGGCGCGGAGGTGCTCGGGCCCGTAGCCAAAGGCATCGACGAGATCGAGCGCGTGGGGGCGCAGCTTGGCAAGAACGCGGTTGATGTACGGCGCCAGTGTGCGGGCGCGCTGCATGGAAATGCGGCCGTTCATCAGGTACCAGTCGAGGTGCTTCTCGATCAGGCCCAGGCCGAAGAGGTCGCGCAGGCGGGTCAGGACGCGCTTGGTCCCCGCGTCGTCAATCCGGCCGAGGGCGGCGGTGAAGGCCTCCCACTGCAGCAGCTCGGCATGGGCCCGGGCGGCCTCAATGAGATCGTTCTGGTTGTTGTTGAAGATTTCCGCGCCCTTGTCCTTGGGCATCTTCGCGGCTTCCTTGAGTGCACCCGCCACGTCGGCCACCATGGTCTGGACACGCTCGGTCAGCATCTGGCGCTGCGTGTCCTCATCCTTGAGCGCCTTGGCGGACTTCTGGGCGGAGCCGGTATCGGTGACAAACTGCGCAACCTGGCGCAGCCCAGTCTTGTTGAGGGTCAGGTCGGCGGCCTGGCCGGCCACGAAGCGGGCCAGCACGCCGAAGTCCAGATTCCGGAATTCCTTGCTGTAGTCGGCCAGCAGGCGCTTGGCCACCAGCTGCAGGAGCACCGTGTTGTCGCCCTCAAAGGTTGCGTAGATGTCCAGGTCCGCGCGCAGCGAGGTGAAGCGGTTGCCCACCATGAACCCGGCGCCGCCGCAGGCTTCACGGCATTCCTGCAGCGTGTCCAGGGCATGCCATGTCGTGACGGACTTCAGCGCTGCGGCAAGCGTTTCCAGGTCCTGGCGGTCCTCGTCGGTGTCGTGCGCACCCGAGAAGACGTCGTCGAACTTCACCAGCAGCTCTTCGTGGGCAAACGCCGCAGCATACGTTGTGGCCAGCAGCGGCAGCAGCCGGCGCTGGTGGCGCTGGTAGTCCAGGAGGACTACTTCCTCGGTGTCGGATGCGGCGTTGAACTGTCGGCGTTCCGTTGCGTACTGGATGGCGATCTTCAGGGCCACCTTGGACGCGGCCACGGCTGCACCATTGAGCGAGACACGTCCCTGCACCAGTGTGCCGAGCATGGTGAAGAAGCGGCGGCCGGGGCTGGCGATGGATGAGCTGTAGCTGCCGTCGACTGCCACGTCGCCATAGCGGTTCAGCAGGTTGGTGCGGGGGATCCGCACATTGTGGAAGGCCAGACGGCCGTTGTCGATCCCGTTGAGACCGCCCTTGATGCCGTCATCCAGGCCCTCAATGCCGGGCAGGAACTCCATGGTTTCCGGGTCGCGCAGGTCCACGTAGAACGCATGGACGCCGTGGTTGACGCCCTGGGTGATGAGTTGTGCGAACACCACGGCGGCAACGCCGTGCGCCGCGGCATTGCCCAGGAACTCCTTCCACGCAGCGCGGAAAGGGGTGTTGATGACGAACTCCTGCGCGTCGGCATCATAGGTGGCGGTGGTGCCGATCGAGGCGACGTCGGAACCGTGCCCGATCTCCGTCATGGCGAAGGCGCCGGGGATGGAAAGGTCCATGATGCCGGGCAGCCACTTGTCCTGGTGTTCCTCGCTGCCCAGGTGCAGCACTGCGGAGCCGAACAGGCCCCACTGCACCCCGCCCTTGATCTGCAGGGACGGGTCTGCGATGACCAGTTCCTCAAAGCCGGCAACGTTTCCGCCATGGTTGTCGGAGCCGCCCAGCCTGGTGGGGAAGGCCCGGTGCACGCCGTTTGCCTGAACGAGGATCCGGAGCTGTTCGAGGACGCGTTCGCGATGCTCCTCGTAGCCCAGGCCCTCGACCTTGTGCAGCTCCGGCCGTCCAGCCAGTTCGCGGGCGGCCAGGCGCACTTCGGCCCAGCGTCCAAGGAGCAGTTCACCGAGCTTGGCGGTGTCGACGCCGGCGTCGATGCCGTCCGCGGACGAAACAGGGGTCATTGTGTTGGTCATGATTATCCTTCTGTTGCGAAATTTGGTTCTGTTGCGAAAAGATCGCGGTGGTGTCATTGCGAGCTCAAGTCACGGATTGATGTGCGGTACCGGTGTGCTGCCAGGGTTGACCAGCCGGCCCACGCCATCAAACAGCCACGCTGCGATCTGCTCGGCCATGGCCTGGGAGTGCGGTTTTGCTGGATGCTCCGGCGTCTGCAGCCACAGCTCGCCGGCCGTACGCACCATGCCGATCGCCGCCGTCGGCCAGTAATCCAGCAGGGTTGACTCCGGCTCGCCCAGCAGGTGCCGCAGCGGGTCGGTGATCATTTCCGTGACGGAATCAAAGAATCCGCTGAGCTCACCGGAGGTGCGGGCGTCACCTTCCGTGGGCGTCGTGGCAAAGAAATACACGTTGGGGGAGGTCTGCGCCATCTGCAGGTAGGCGGCCACCATGGCCGTCACGCCGGCGCGCGGTTCCCTCGCCCCCTGGAGCGCCGCGGCAATCGTGTCCTGCATCTGCCGGATCACCACGGCTCCCACCGCCTGCCGCAGCCCCGACTTGTCGCCAAAGTAGCGGTAGAAAACGGATTTTGACGTTCCTGCCGTGACCGCAATGTCCTCCATGGAGGCGTCCGCACCGAGACGGTGGATGGCGCGCCGGGTGGCCTTGATCAAGGCACGACGGCGTTCCTCGCGATGCGCCTCCCACCTCGCCGAACGCCCGTCAACAGTCGGGAGGGAGGTGGTTTGCGCAGCGGGGATGCCCCGAGGCTGGTCCTGAATGGTTGGCGGTTGGCTTGGCCCTCGCCGTAGCGTGTTCACGATACTCAGCGTATCAGGTACGCTGAGTATCAGTTACCGAAGTGATTCCCAGAGGAGAATGCCTTATGACCACACCCACAGCCGCAGCCACACCCGGCTCTTCCGCCCTCCCTGTACCGCGCAAGGCCGTGGTGGTGGGTGGCAACCGCATCCCCTTCGCACGTTCCGGCGGCGCCTACACACACTCTTCCAACCAGGACATGCTGACGGCTGCCCTGGACGGTCTCGTTGCCCGCTTCGGCCTGGCCGGTGAAGAAATCGGCGAGGTTGCCGCCGGTGCGGTCCTTAAGCACTCCCGCGACTTCAACCTGGCCCGTGAAGCCGTACTCGGCTCGGCACTGGCCGCCACGACGCCCGCCTATGACCTCCAGCAGGCGTGCGCCACCGGCATGGAAGCCGTGATCGGGCTGTCCAACAAGATCAAGCTGGGCCAGATTGATTCCGCCATAGCAGGCGGCGTCGACTCGGCGTCCGACGCTCCCATTGCTGTCAGCGAGGGCCTGCGCAGCATCCTGCTGGATCTCAGCCGTGCCAAGACGGCCGGCCAGAAGGCCAAGATCATCGCCCGCATCCGACCCAAGGACCTCACTCCCAACGCGCCCACCACCGGCGAACCGCGAACCGGCCTGTCCATGGGAGAGCACCAGGCGTTGACCACGGCGCAGTGGAACATCACCCGCGAAGCCCAGGATGAACTGGCGCTGGCCAGCCACCAAAACCTTGCCGCCGCCTACGACCGGCACTTCTTTGATGACCTCATCACCCCGTTCCGCGGCCTCAGCCGCGACTCGAACCTGCGCGCCGACAGCTCCCTGGAGAAACTGGCGAAGCTCAAGCCGGCCTTCGGCAAGGCCCTCGGCGAGGGTGCCACCATGACGGCCGGCAACTCCACCCCGCTGACCGACGGCGCTTCAACCGTCCTGTTGGCATCGGAAGAATGGGCCACGGCCCGCGAGCTGCCCATCCTGGCCGATGTGGTGGACGGCGAAGCCGCCGCCGTCGACTTTGTCCACGGCAAGGACGGACTGCTCATGGCGCCGGCCTTCGCCGTGCCCCGCCTGCTGGCACGCAACGGCCTGACACTGGATGACATCGACTACTTTGAAATCCACGAGGCATTCGCCGGCACGGTGCTGAGCACCCTGGCGGCCTGGGAGGACGAGGAATTCGGCAAGACCCGACTGGGCCTCGATGGCGCCTTCGGCACGGTGGACCGCAGCAAGCTCAACGTCAACGGCTCCTCCCTCGCGGCCGGACACCCCTTCGCCGCGACCGGCGGACGGCTTGTGGCCACGCTTGCCAAGATGCTGCACGAGCGCGGCACCGTTGACGGGCGCCCGGCACGCGGCCTGATTTCCGTCTGCGCCGCCGGCGGCCAGGGCGTTGTCGCCATCCTGGAAGCACGGTGACACCGATGAGCCAGACAAGCAAGGCCTCCGCCGTGCGCGAGAAGTCAGACAAGTACACCGAATTCGTCAGCCGCGGCTTCGGTCGCGACCTGGCCAAGCGGCTGGGCCTGCCTCAGCCGGCCGTTTTGCGCCGCTACAGACCCAACGCGCCCCTGGTCGAAGGCCCCATCCTGGTCGTGGGCCATGGGGTCGGAGCCGACGGCGTGGCGCAGGTGCTGCTCGATTGGCACCTGGACGTCCGGCGCCATGCAACGCCCAAGGAGAAACTGGGTGCCATTGTTGTGGTGCTGGACGGGCTGGACCACCCCGGACAGCTGTCGGAACCCATGCTTGCCATCGGTGCAGCGCTGCGCGACCTCAACAAGAACGCCCGCATCGTGAGCATCTCCCGGCCGGCCCTGGACGACGACGCTCCGGCCCTGGCGGCGGCACGCAACGGCGTGGACGGGATCATCCGCTCCGTTGCCAAGGAATTGCGGGCCGGGGCCACTGCCAACGGGGTGCTGCTCGCCAACGGCATCGCCGCTGATGCGCCCAGCGCCATGTCGGCGCTGCGCTTCTTCCTCTCCGGCAGGTCCGCGTTTGTGGACGGCCAGTTCCTGACGGCATCCTCGGAGGGAACGGCCGGCAACGCGGATTGGGCCAGCCCGCTGGATGGCAGCGTCGCCGTGGTCACGGGCGCAGCCCGCGGCATCGGCGCCGCCATTGCGCGCACCCTTGCACGCGACGGCGCCACAGTCATCGCCGTGGATGTCCCGGCAGCGGGCGACCACTTGGCCGCCGTCGCCAATTCCATCCGTGGCACGGCACTCCAGCTTGACGTCACCGCCCCGGATGCGGGCGCACGCATCCTCGACCACGCACTCAGCCGCCACGGGCGCCTGGACATTGTGGTGCACAATGCCGGCATTACGCGGGACAAGCTCCTGGCGAACATGGACGCGGGCCGCTGGGATTCCGTCATCGCGGTGAACATCGCCTCGCAGCTGCGCATGAACGAGGCCTTCCTGGCCAGCAGCAGCTTTGCCGGAAACGCACGCATCATCAGCGTTTCCTCCACTAGCGGCATCGCCGGCAACCGCGGACAGAGCAACTACGCCGCCTCCAAGGCGGGGGTCATCGGGATGGTCCGTTCCACCGCGAAGCTGCTGGCCGAGCGCGGAGGCACGGTCAACGCCGTCGCACCCGGATTCATCGAAACAGACATGACGGCCAAGATCCCCTTCGCCACCCGCGAGGTGGCGCGCCGTCTGAACAGCCTGCAGCAGGGCGGGCGGCCCGGAGACGTGGCCGAGGCCATCGCCTACTTTGCCCAGCCCGGCTCGGCCGGAGTCACCGCCAACGTGCTGCGGGTGTGTGGACAGAACCTGGTGGGCCAGTAATGGCCGAGACAGTGCTGAGCGAGATGCCCTCGCTGTCCAAGCTGTACGTCAATGCGGCCGCGACTGCCGCCAAGAGCAGCTTGCTGCGCACCGCCCCCGTCGTTGCCCTGCCGGCAACGGCGGTGGAGGTGCGCGGCGTCCGGCCCGACCTGACCAAGGTTACGGAGTTCGCACACCTCATGGGCGAGCCTGCCCGCGATGTGCTGCCCTCAGGCTATTTGCACGCTTTCGCGTTCCCCGTGGCCATGAGCGTCATGGTTGCGGACAACTTCCCGCTGCCGCTGCTGGGCATGATCCATCTGCGCAACCAGGTCGAACACCTCGCCCCGGTGCATTTCGACGACGAGCTCTCCGTCCGCGCCTGGGCCCGGGACCTCACCGGCCACCGCAGCGGCACGCAAGTGCAGATCGTTGCGGAAGTACTCAGCGGCGACGGTACGCAGCTGCTGTGGCGCGGGGTTTCAACCTACCTTGCGAAGGGCGTGTTCCTGCCCGGCCTGGACAAACCCGTGGAGCCCGCGGTACGGGTTGACTTTGTTCCGCCGGCCCCCACGGCTCAGTGGCGCCTGGGGGTTGACACGGGCCGTGCCTATGCGGCCGTGTCCGGAGACTTCAACCCCATCCACCTCAGCATCCTGAGCGCCAAGATGCTGGGCATGCGCCGGTCCATCGCCCACGGCATGTACGCCGCTGCCCGGGTGCTGGCCACCGTTCCGCTGGCCAAGCCGCCGGCGTACAGCTGGGACATTGCCTTTGACTCGCCGATCTTCCTGCCGGCCACTGTCTCACTCGAGGTGGTCGACCGCCGGGCGGACGACGGCGCATGGCTGGGCTCGGATTTCACCGCCTGGAACGCGCGCAGTTCCCGGAAGTTCTTCAGCGGTTCCGTGGCCGCTTCCTGACGGACTGGCTTCCCTGCCGGCATGGTCCGGCGGGGAAGGTCAGTTGTCCACCGAGTCCTCGTAGGGGTAGGCGGCGATGATCTTCTGGATGCGGTCCACTGCGGCCGCGTCCAGGCCGCTGGGCGCCACCGCATTCCATGCGCCAACGGCAACGTCGCCAAAGTTGTGGCCGTGGCTGGCAGGAACGGCCTCGCCCATGAACATGTCCACGGCCACCTGCAGGTAGGTGAACAGGGGAACCCAGCGCATGGAGTCGCTGACATCGGGGGCACGGCCACCGCCGGCGGCGGCCCCGGCCAGCCATTCCGGTTTCTCCCAGATGAGTCGCGGCGACAGCCAGGTGACGGCGTCGGTTCCATGCTGCAGATATGCCACCCGGCCCTTGTCCCAGGGCCCGGCCAGGGCATCGAAGTCCCCGTTGTTGGAAAGCCAGCGCACAGTCCGCCCCTCCTGGTACACGGGCTGCCACACGGGGGAGCCGGCATCCCTCGCGGCTTGGAGCGTTCCCCAGGGCTGGGAATTGTTGGGGGCACCTGAAAAGACGGCCCCGTCGACAGTATCGACGAGTTCCTGCACATCGGCAAAGGCCGACTGCATCCCTGAGGCGCCCAGGCTGAGCCCATAAACCAGCAAGGCCGGACGCTTGTCGGCCGGCATGGAATCGCGCTCTGCGGCCACGGCAGAGTACAGGGCCTGTGCGGAATCGCGGGGGAGGTCCTGGTGGAACAGGAACGACACCCAGCTGGGCTGATAGGAGTACTGCATGGAGACAATGGCGGTGTCGCCTGAATGCAGGTACTCCAGGGAGTCGACCGCCTGCCGCTCCAACCAGCCCGAGCCCGTGGGTGTTGCCACCATCAGGACGGAGCGGTCAAAACCACCGGTGCGCTTAAGCTCTGCCACTGCGATGGCGGCGCGCGCTGCCATGGTTTCCTCCTGGCCGGCACCCACATAGACCCGTACGGGTTCCATGGCAGCACGACCCGTGGCAGCTTCTATGGCTGACGCGGTTGGCCCGCCCCCAACAAAAGCCCGCCCCTGCATGCCGAGCCCGTCCCAGCTGGCGGCTGACTCGGCACCCGCGGAGCGGTGGGCGGAGGCAGGCTCGGAGATCCCGGCGGGGGTCGTGGCGTCACGCGCCTGATAAACCCGGTCTGTGCCCCACAGCGCCGCCGAGACAAGCACGGTGGCGGCCAGGGCAGCAGCCAGCGCCCCAGCCATCACGCCGGCGGGACCCGCGTACCTCGACGGCATGCCCACCCGTCCGGCTGCCCGCCGGGCGGCCGCAGCGACCCGGTGAAGGCACCATCGCACGCCTAGTGCGGCTCCCGCCGTCAGCAAGGCCGCGACAAGGAATCCCACGAGGTCCGGCCCGTCTACCGGCGGCATCTCCACGTGCAAGCGAACGTCGTTTTGCCACGCCACGGCGAGGGTGCCGGCCGCGGCCGCGTACACCAGCAGGACGGCTGCCACCGCCCACCGCAGCCACACAGGCAGGTGCAGTACCGCAGGCCAGGCCGGAAGCCGCCGCCGGATGAGTAAATTGTGAGCAGCCGCGCACAGCCATGCCGCAACAACAAAACCCAGGACAAACGCGAGTCCGGCAAGGAATCCCTGGAACATGGCCGGCCGCGGGACAAGCGACGGCGTGAGCGCCAGCCCGGCCGTGGCGACTCCCGCCAGGGTGCCGAGTAGGGAGGCTGTTCGGATGCTGCCCATGGATGATGTCCTGCCTCGAAGTGTTTCCCCAGCCTAGCCGGGGACGGGACTTTGGGGTGCCGTCAGTGGATCTCGCCGTTGACGGACGCGCGGTTTCCAGCCGACTGGCCGGCCGCATGCGCGTTGGCGGAGCCGAAGGCGATGGAAGAACGCCGCGCGGTGCGGGCCTGCGGGTACAGCTGGTGGGCATGTTCCTCCGCCCGTTCCTTTCGGCCGGCCAGCACCAGCGCATTTCCGGGCTCCCCGGACGCCATCTCCTCCGCGTAGATGGCACGCAGCCGCTGTGCCACCGTGGTCAGGAACGCCAGCTGGAACTGCCGCCGTTCCAGCGTCTTCTCATGCGGACTCAGATATGGCTTGTACGGGTACGCCACCCACCACGAGGCCATGGCGGCTTCCAGCTGCAGCAGCAGGGAAGAGAAGAGCCGCAGGATCTGCGCCACGTCGGACTCGGCGCCGATCAGGTAGATGACCTTCTGTGACGGCGTGGTGGCCTGCAGCACCCTGACGGTGTCAAACGCGGTGGCGATGGAGATGAAGCCGTGCGCGCGGCCGACACGGTAGGCGCCCCCGAGTTCAAAGCGTTCCTCCACCATTGTCTCGCGCGGCCTGCCCGCCTTGCCGGCCTCGGCGTCGATGGCGGCCTGTTGAATGCCGTAGCGCACCATAAGGCGCTCGGCATGTTCCTGGAACGTCTGGGCCTCGGCAGGGAACGGTGTGTTCTCCGCCTTGGCCAGCAGTTTCATGATCAGCGTTAGCGTCTTCTCTGCCTTGCGGGCAGCCTGTGACGCGACGTCTGGATTGTTCTCCACGGTGGTTCACCCCTTGTGTCGCTGCAGCCGGTGTCCGGTCGCGCGGTGCTTGTCCTGTGCCTTTCTGCCCTGTCTGGTTGCCGGACTGTGATCTTTTCGACAGTAGCGGCAGGCACAGACATTCTGGGCGGCCAACCCGGATCTTTGGCCGGGCAGAGGGCTGGATCCGGGTGACAGACAAAAAACTCCCCAAGAAACTTTCGTTCCTTGGGGAGTTCGTTTGTGCGCGGAGGGGGACTTGAACCCCCACCCCGTTTCCAGGACTAGCACCTCAAGCTAGCGCGTCTGCCATTCCGCCACCCGCGCAGGTGATGACAGGAAACACGTTTCATGCTCTCGCTTGAATCGTTGTCCCCTGCAGCAGCGATGAAAACAATAGCACGACTTTTGCCCGAAACAACAATCGGGAGCGGCGGCCCCCGAATCCGTGCCCACAGGCCCTCCGCAGCCGAGCAAAAGGTAGGCTGGGGTAAATGCACCAAACATAAGGAGTTTCCCCTTGAACACCGTCAGGCCCGAGGACGAGGTTGCCGGCATCTGCGCCGACCTGATCCGTTTCGACACCAGCAACTTTGCCGACAACGAGGGCCCGGGGGAGCGGGCCATCGCCGAGCACGTGGCGGCACTCATCAACGATGCCGGGCTGGAGACGGAGCTGTACGAGTCCTCGCCCGGGCGGGCCAACGTGGTCTCCCGCATTGAAGGCACCGATTCCTCGCTCCCGGCACTCGTGGTACACGGCCACCTGGACGTCGTCCCCGCCGAAGCCGCTGACTGGAGCATGGACCCGTTCGCCGGCGAGGAAAAGGACGGGCTGATCTGGGGCCGCGGTGCCGTGGACATGAAGGACATGGACGCCATGATCCTCAGCGTCATGCGGTCCATGGGCCGCGAGGGGCGCAAGCCCAAGCGCGACATCGTGTTTGCCTTCTTCGCCGACGAAGAGGCAGGCGGCACCTACGGCGCCCGCTGGTCCGTGGACAACCGGCCCGACCTCTTCGAAGGCGCCACCGAAGCCATTTCGGAAGTGGGCGGCTTTTCAACAGACATCAACGGCAAGCGCGCCTACCTGCTGCAGACAGCAGAAAAGGGCCTGGCCTGGCTGCGCCTGACCGCCCACGGCCGCGCCGGCCACGGCTCGCACATCAACACGGACAACGCCGTGACACGCCTGGCCCGTGCCGTGACCCGGATCGGCGACTACAACTGGCCCATCGAGTACACCGACACCACGCGGGCCTTCCTGGAAGGCGTCTCCGAGCTGACCGGCATCGAATTTGATGAGTCCAACCCGGACACGCTGCTCAGCCAGCTCGGCACCGTCTCCCGGTTCGTCGGGGCCACGCTCCAAAACACCTCCAACCCCACGTACCTGAAGAGCGGCTACAAGGCCAATGTGATTCCGGGCACCGCTGAAGCCATGATCGACATCCGCACGCTCCCCGGCCAGCACGAACAGGTCCTGGAAATCGTGCGCGGCCTGGCCGGCGAAGGCATCGACATCTCCACCATCCACAACGACGTCTCCCTCGAAACCCCCTTCGCCGGCAACCTCGTGGACGCCATGATCGACTCCCTCCATGCCGAGGACCCCGGCTCCACCGTCCTGCCCTACACGCTCTCCGGCGGCACGGACAACAAGTCGCTGAGCCGCCTGGGCATCACCGGCTACGGCTTCGCCCCGCTGCAGCTGCCGCCGGAACTTGACTTCACAGGCATGTTCCACGGAGTCGACGAGCGTGTCCCCGTTGACTCGCTCAAATTCGGCGCCCGTGTCCTGGACAGGCTGCTGAGCAACTACTGATCCACACAACGGCCCGGCCGGCCGCCGCCAACCGCGAAAGGCACCATCATGACACCCGAAGAAATTCTGCCCGACGAGCTGCTCGAACGCTTCCGGGAGCGGGCCCGCGGCTATGACGAACGCAACGAGTTCTGCCACGAGGACCTCGCCGAGCTGAAGGAGCAGGGCTACCTCAGGCTTTTTGCCCCCGCGTCCGACGGCGGACTGGGGCTTGGGCTGGAAGCGGCGGCCGCTGCGCAGCGCAGGCTGGCAACGGCTGCGCCGGCCACCGCACTGGCTGTCAACATGCACCTGGTGTGGACCGGCGTCGCACGCCTCCTCATGGAGCGCGGCGACGACTCCCTCCGCTGGGTGCTGCAGGAGGCGGTGGCGGGGGAGGTGTTTGCCTTTGGCATCTCGGAGGCCGGCAACGATTCGGTGCTGTTTGACTCCAACACGGTGGCGGCGCCGCAGGGCGACGGCAGCTACGCGTACACGGGGACGAAGATTTTCACCTCGCTGTCCCCGGCCTGGACCCGGCTGGGCATCTTCGGGAAGGACGCCACGGGGGAGGAGCCGGAGCTCGTCTTCGGGTTCATCACCCGGGAGACGCCCGGATACACCATCAAGGACGACTGGAACACACTGGGCATGCGCGCCAGCCAGTCCTGCACCACAGTGTTGGAAGGTGCCGTGTCGCCGGCGCACCGTGTCTTCCGCAAGCTGCCCGTGGGACCCAACGCAGACCCGCTGATTTTCGCCATCTTCGCCTGCTTTGAAACGCTTCTCGCCGCCGTGTACACGGGTGTGGGGGAACGGGCACTGGAGATTGCCGTGGCCCAGGTGCACCGGCGCCGCTCGCAGAAGACGGGCAGGAGCTACGCCCAGGATCCGGACATCCGCTGGCGCGTTGCCGACGCCGCCCTGGCCATGGACGGGCTGTACCCGCAGCTGGCGGCAGTGGCTCGGGATGTGGACAACCAGGTGGACCACGGCAAGCTGTGGTTCCCGAAGATGGTGGGCCTGAAAATCCGCGCCACGGAGACGGCGCGGGACGTGGTGGACAAGGCCATCCGGGTCAGCGGAGGGGGCACCTACTTTGCCGGCAACGAGCTGGGCCGGCTGTACAGGGACGTGCTGGCCGGAATCTTCCACCCTTCAGACGATGAATCGGCGCACAACACGGTGGCCAACGCCTGGCTGGGCCCGATCGAACCTTAGGCGGGCCGGGCGCCGTCGTGCATGGCATGCACCCAACCGCGGTGGCGCCACGGCGGCCCAGGCCTAGTAAACCTCCAGGGTCCGCTCCACCCGGAGCACCTTGCGGCGCATCAGGTACTTGCGTTCGCCGCCCATGTACAGGGTGCTGCGTTCGAGCTCCCACTTGCCATATTCGGCGTGCTCGCGCAGGCGTTGGTAGGCCGTGGGAACGGACTCGCCGGAGGAGACGGTGATGAGGAGGTATTCGTACTGGCGCAGGGGAGCACCCCGGCCCTTGGCGACGGGCTTGATGACTTCCTTCATGCACTTTTCCTTCCTGCAGCTGGCGGGCGGGCCGTGTTTTCATGACCCACGCTACCCCCTGCAGGCCGCCTGCGGCGGACGGAAAGGTGCATGTCGGGCGGCCGGGTCCGGCAGAGGCGAAATAGGACTTTCAAGTTCACCCGCGCACTGGTAGCGTCAATCGCATGAGCATTGATCCCCGCGCCGCCCTGAGTGCCTTGACCACAGCACTGGAAGAACACCTTGTGGCCGCCTCGGCCCGCCGCGGTGAGGAGGACCCCATTGTTGAGGCCACCTTCCTGGGCATCATCGACGCCTTCGAGGCCTATGAAGAAGCCCTCTTCGACGCCTTCGACGAGGTCACCCCGCTGGTGATCTACGGCGAGGACGACGACTTTGGCGACGACTCCGACGGGGACGAAGAGTTGGAACCGCTCAGCGAGTAGCCCTCCGGGCAGGAACCTGGCGGGCATTCACCCGAGCCGGGAAATCTCCCTCAGCACCCCTGCGATCTGGTCCGGGAGCGGCATCAATTCAGAGTTCAGCGTGTCCTTGAGCTGCTCCTGCGTGCGCGGGCCCACCACGGCGGCCGAGACCGCCTGGTGGTCGAGCAGCCAGCTCAGCGCAACATCCAGGGGAGTGCGGCCAAGTCCGCGGGCGGCTGTGACAAGTGCGTCGGTGATCCGTGCCGGACGCCCGTCCAGGTATTTCTCCACATACGAGGACATGGTCTCGCTGGCGGCCCGCGAATCGCCGGGCACGCCGCCGCGGTACTTGCCAGTCAGGGCCCCGCGGCCCAGCGGCGCCCAGCAAAGAAGTCCCGCGCCCACATGTTCAGCCGCCGGGATGACCTCGCGCTCCACGCCGCGCTGCAGCAGCGAATACTCCACCTCGTTGGCCACGATCGGGGATTCACACAAGGTGGCGGCGCGTGCCAGCTGCCAGCCGTTGTAGTTGGACACGCCGGCATAGCGGACGCGGCCGCTGGAGACGGCAAAATCCAGTGCCCCCAACGTCTCCTCGAGGGGGACGTTCTCGTCCCAGATGTGGGCCAGCCACAGGTCCAGGTGGTCTGTGCCGAGCCGGGCCAGCGACGCGTCAAGCCCTGCCAGCATCGCCCTGCGTGAAGTGTCCACCATCCGCAGGCCGTTGCGGTGGCTCACGCCGGCCTTGGAAATGAGAACAACATCACTGCGGGGAACCACGTCCCCGAGCAATTCTCCGATGATTGCTTCGCTGCGGCCCTCGCCGTAGCTGACCGCCGTGTCAAGGGTGGTTCCCCCGGCATCCAGGAAGTCGCGCAGCATCATTCCCGCTGTTTCGGCCTCAGTTTCCCGCCCCCAGGTCATCGTGCCCAAGGCAAGGGACGAGACGCGCAGACCGCTGGTGCCCATGAATCTTTGTTCCATAGCGCCAAGCTTACGGTGGTTTGCCCGCCGAGCGGGGCACCCGGCGTCGTCCATGGCCGGGGAAGGAGCCGCCCATGCTCTAGGCTAAAACCCGTGAACTGGTTTGAAGCAGCCTTCCTGGGCCTTGTGCAGGGACTGACAGAATTCCTTCCGATTTCCTCCAGCGCGCATCTTTTTGTGGTGGGGAAGTTCCTGCCATCGGGGTCGGACCCCGGCGCGGCGTTCACCGCCGTGACACAGCTGGGCACCGAGACGGCGGTGCTGATCTTCTTTTGGCGCGACATCGTGCGCATCATCAAGGCCTGGTGGGGTTCCCTGCGGGGCCGGGTGCCGCGCAACGCGCCCGACGTCCGCATGGGCTGGCTGGTCATCATCGGTTCACTGCCGATCGCACTGCTGGGCGTCCTGTTCCAGAAGCATATCGAATCCACCTTCAGGAACCTGTGGCTCGTGGCCACCACGCTGATCGTGTTTGGCCTGCTGCTTGCCGTCGCCGACCACATCGCCACACAGCGCAAGGCCCTCGAGGACCTGTCGTACAAGGACGGCATCATCTACGGCTTTGCCCAGGCGCTGGCGCTCATCCCCGGCGTCTCCCGTTCCGGCGGCACCATCACGGCCGGCCTGCTCATGGGCTACACCCGCGAAGCCGCCGCCCGGTATGCGTTCCTGCTGGCCATTCCGGCCGTGTTCGCCAGCGGGCTGTATGAGCTGTACAAGATCTTCGGCGCACACGAGGGCGCCCAGGGGCCGTTCAACATCCCCCAGACGGCCCTTGCCACGGCCATTGCGTTTGTGGTCGGCTACCTGATCATTGGCTGGTTCCTGAAATACATCTCCACCAAGAGCTTCCGCCCGTTTGTCTGGTACCGGATCGCCCTGGGCGTGGCTCTGTACCTGATGCTGGGCACGGGCATTATCACCGCATAGCACGGCCCGCTGCCTGAGCAGCTAAGCTGAACGGTGTGAAAACTTGGAAGTCCCATGCCCTCCCCCAGCTCCCCGGCCGCATGCCGGCCATCGCGCTCCATGAAACGACGCAGCAGCGTGTGGTTGCCATGCCAGAGACCGACCCCGCCAGCCTGTATGTCTGCGGCATCACCCCGTATGACGCCACGCACATGGGGCACGCAGCAACGTATGTTGCCTTTGACCTGCTGAACCGCGCCTGGCGCGACCAGGACCGTGCCGTCAATTACGTGCAGAACGTCACCGACATTGACGACCCCCTTTTGGAGCGGGCCGCCCGAGACGGCGTCGACTGGCGCGAACTGGCCGCCTCCCAGACGGCGCTGTTCCATGAAGACATGGAAGCCCTCAACGTCCTGGCACCCACCTGGTACATCGGCGCCGTCGAGGCCATTGAGTGGATCGTGCCCAAGGTTGAGGAGCTTCTCGCGGCCGGCCTGGCGTACCGGGTCCCCGGCACCAACGGGGAGCCCGACGGCGACATCTACTTCTCCGTCGAGGCCGCCTCCGCTGCCACCCGGGAAGGCGGTCCGGACGCCGCGTGGTGGCTCGGCCAGGTTTCCGGGCTCACCCAGGAGCAGATGCGGCCCGTCTTCGCCGAACGCGGCGGCGACCCGGACCGCCCCGGCAAGCGGCACCCGCTCGACGCCCTGCTCTGGCGCGTTGCCCGCGACGGCGAACCGCACTGGCCCGGCGCGTCGCTGGGTGATGGCCGGCCCGGCTGGCACATTGAATGCACCGTCATCGCCCAGCGCTACCTGCCCCAGCCGTTCACGGTCCAGGGCGGCGGCAGCGACCTGGTCTTCCCGCACCACGAAATGGGTGCCGGCCACGCCTTCGCGCTGGCCCACGAACCCATGGCGCGGCACTACACGCACACGGGCATGGTGGGCCTGGACGGTGAGAAGATGAGCAAGTCGCTGGGCAACCTGGTGCTGGTCTCCAAACTGCGCGCCGACGGCACCGACCCGGCCGCCATCCGCCTGGCCATCCTTGCCAACCACTACCGCAGCGACTGGTTCTGGACGCAGGAGCTGCTGGACGCAGCAGAACTGCGGCTCGCCAACTGGCGCGATGCACTCCGTGCGGCCCCCGAAGGCTCGGGCAAGCCTTTGCTGTCCGAACTGCGGGCGGCACTGAGCAGGGATCTTGACGCCCCGCGCGCCCTCGCCGCCGTCGACGCCTGGGCGGCCCAGGCGCTGCAGGGCCAGGCCGCCGGTTCGGGAGAAGCCGGCAGCGCAGCCTCCGAACACGACGCTGACATGGTTTCCGACTCGGTCGAGGCACTGCTGGGCATCGAGCTCTAGGCTGCCCGCCCCGGTGCCTTCCGCGCTCCGTCCCGTCCCATTTCCCTTCCCCTTCCTCCCGTCTATGACGCAGTTGATGCACCAAATCCGGCAGAAAATGCCCGAAACGGTGCAACGACCGCGTCATAGACGGAAGTGGGGGACGGAAGTGGGGCGTGAGTGGGGGGTGGACATGGGCGTGGGTGGGGGACAGGCGTCCACGCGGCCGGCCCGGCGGCGGCTATGGCTGGTCGCGGCCCCGGCGGCGCAGGTACCGCTCAAACTCCTTGGCGATGGATTCGCCGGTTGCCTCGGGCAGTTCGGCCGTGTCCTTGGCCTCTTCCAACTGCTGGACGTAGGCGCCAATCTCCTGGTCGGCGGCCGCCAGCTCGTTGACGCCGCGCTCCCACGCCTGGGCGTCCTCGCCGAGGTCGTGGGTGGACAGCGGTGTGTGGAGGAAGTCCTCTATCCGGTTCAGCAGGGCCAGCTGTGCCTTGGGAGACGGCGCCTGGGCGACATAGTGCGGCACTGCCGCCCACAGTGAGATGGTGGGCATCCCTGCCAGCATCGCCACCTCGTTCAGGACACCCACGATGCCCACTGGCCCCTCGTATTGTGACTGTTCGAGGCCCAGGCTCTCGGCGAGTTCCTCGTCGTCGCACGTGGCCGTGACCGGGATGGGGCGGGTGTGCGGCACGTCGGCCAGCAGGGCGCCCACGAGCACCAGGTAGTTCACATGGAGCTCGGCGGCCTTGGCCAACAGCTCGGCTGTATAGGCGCGCCACCGGTAGGACGGTTCAATGCCGTGGACCAGCACCACATCGATGTTGCTGTCCGGAATGGACGCCTTGGCGATTTTGGTCAGCGGCCACTTAATCTTGCGGCCGCCGCGGGAGGTCAGGCGCACCTCGGGCCGGGTGAACTGGAAGTCGTAAAAATCGTCGGGTTCAATGACGGCAACGCGTTTGGCGCCCCACAGGCGGTGCAGGTGGGCCAGCGCATCACTGGCGGCCTCTCCGGCGTCGTTCCAGCCTTCAAAGGCGGCCAGCATGACCGTCACGCGGTCCTCGCCGGGCAGCGGCTCCAGCAGCCGCCTGATTGCTCCATCTTCATTTCTGCTCACAACTCCACCCTACGGCTCACATGCCCTGTGTGCACCACACCAGGCGCGCGGCGTGCCGGGCCGGGCACCCGCCGCACAGGAACCTGGGGGCCCGCGCAATCCACGTAGACTGGGGGCATGCTTTCACACGCTGCCGATGCCCTGTACCCCAGCACACCCGCCGAACCCGAACTCAAAGCCGTCCTGTGGGACATGGATGGGACCCTGGTGGACACCGAACCCTACTGGATTGCCGCCGAAATGGAGCTGGTTGCCGCCCATGGCGGGCAGTGGACCGAAACCGACGCCATGTCCCTGGTGGGCAACGCCCTGGAATCCACCGCCGTCGTGCTGCAAAACGCCGGGGTGGCGCTGTCGTCGCGCGAGATCATCGACCACCTTTCCAACTCCGTCATCGCCGGCATCCGCCGCCAGCTGCCGTGGCGTCCGGGCGCCAGGGAACTGCTGGAGGACCTGCACGCCAGCGGTGTGCGCTGCGCCCTTGTCACCATGAGCGAGCGCCCCCTGGCCACCGAGGTGGTCAACGCCCTCGACAAGGCCTACTTTGAGTTCCTCATCACGGGCGAAGAGGTGGAGAACGGCAAGCCTCACCCGGAGCCGTACCTGCTGGCCGTCGAGCGCCTGCGCGGCACAGACCCCTCCCTGACCTTGGACCACTGCGCTGCGCTGGAGGATTCCATCCCCGGCGTTGCCTCGGCACTGGCGTCCGGTGTGGCCACCATTGCCATCCCGCACGCCGTGCCGCTGCCGGATGACCCCAGCCGCACCACCTGGGACACCCTTGCCGGTAAAACGGCCGACGACGTCGCTTCCGTTGTGCTTGCCCGCGCCGCCACCGCCGGGGCTGCTTTGTGAGCAGTCCCGCACCCGGCGCGAAGGCGCGCCGCGAGGGTTTGGTCCTGGGCTCGGTCCGCGGCACCCCCATCATCCTTGCCAACTCCTGGTTCCTGATCGCGGCGATCACGGTCCTGGTCTTTGGCCCGCAGCTCGCACGCCCCTTTGGCGGCTGGGCGTACCCGGTGGCGTTCGGATACGCGCTGCTGTTGCTGTTCTCGGTGCTCATCCACGAGCTTGCCCATGCCGTGGCGGCCAAGATGTACGGCTGGCCCACGCACAAGATCGTGCTGAACCTGTGGGGTGGGCACACCGAATTCGATTTCAGCACCGCCACCCCCGGCAAGGCACTGGTGGTGGCATTTGCCGGCCCCGTGGCCAACTTTGTCCTGGCCGGGCTGGGCTGGCTGGTCAAGCTTGCGCTGCCGGAACCCGCGTCGATGGGAGTCCTGATTGCCTTCCTGCTGACCAACATCTTTATCTGGGCAAACCTGCTGATCGGAGCCTTCAACATCCTGCCGGGACTGCCGCTCGACGGCGGCCGGCTGGTGGAGTCGATCGTGTGGAAGAGCACCGGAAGCCAGGAGCGGGGCACGATTGCCGCCGGCTGGGCCGGGCGGATCATCGTGGTCGTCTTTGCCGTGGGCGTCCTGGTGGTGCCGTACCTGACGGGCAGTGAACCCGACCTGACCACCACCTTCATCATGATCCTGCTGGCGGGCTTCCTTTGGATGGGCGCCTCGGCCTCCATCAAGGGCGCCGGGATCAGGCTGCGCCTGCCCGGCATCACCGCGGCCGGTCTGGCCGCCCCGGCGGCCGGCGCCTCCGCCCAGTGCAGCGTGGCCCAGCTGTGGACGCTGCGCGGGGAACACCCCGACGCGCCGATCGTGCTGTTTGGCACGGACGGGCGGCCGAACGCCGTCGTCGATGAATACGCCCTGGCGCACGTTCCCCCACAAGTAGCCCCGGCCACCCCGGCCACGGCCGTGGCGCGGGCGCTCTCACCGGGCGCCTACGTCCCGGAGGCCGCATCCGGCGCGGAGCTCGTGACGTACCTGTCGCAACTGCCCGACGTCGAATACGCGGTGGTCGACCCCCTTGGCAGGGTCACGGGCCTGCTCACCCAGGCACGCGTCGTCGCGGCCATCAGGGGCAAGGCCGCCTGACGCCCCTGCGCCGGAGCCGCCCCGCAGCGGCACGCCGGCACCCATTCATTTTTGCGAGCAATAATCACGAACAGGAACTTCCATGAAGCAGCAAGACTCCACAGCAGCCGCCCCGCACGGTGCCGACCAGCGCCGCGGACCCTTCCGGGCAGGTGAGCGCGTTCAACTGACCGACGAGCGCGGGCGCATGAACACCATCACCCTGACGCCCGGCACGGCCTACCACACGCACAAGGGCTTCCTCAACCACGACCTGCTGATCGGTTCACCCGAGGGCTGCATTGTGGAGAGCAACGTGGGCCAGCAGTACCAGGCGCTGCGGCCACTGCTCTCCGACTTTGTGCTGTCCATGCCGCGCGGGGCAGCCGTCGTGTATCCCAAGGACGCCGGTCAGATCATCACCATGGGCGACATCTACCCGGGCGCACGCGTGGTGGAGGCCGGCGTGGGCTCCGGCGCACTGTCCATCTCACTGCTGCGCGCCGTGGGCGACGACGGCTACCTGCACTCCTTTGAGCGCCGGCAGGAATTTGCCGACATTGCCCGCGGCAACGTCGAAACCATTTTTGGCGGCCCGCACCCGGCCTGGAAGATCTCGCTCGGCGACTTCCAGGACGAGGTTGTGGCCCAGGAAGAGCCCGGCAGCATTGACCGCGTGGTCCTTGACATGCTGGCACCCTGGGAATGCCTTGACGCGGTTGCCACCGTGCTGGCCCCCGGAGGTGTGTGGATCAACTACGTCGCCACCGTCACCCAGCTCTCCCGCACGGCCGAGGCCATCCGCGCCGACGGCCGCTTCACCGAACCCGACGCCTGGGAATCCATGGTCCGCGGCTGGCACCTGGAGGGCCTGGCTGTCCGCCCCGACCACCGCATGGTGGCCCACACCGGTTTCCTGATGGTCACCCGCCGGCTGGCCGACGGCGTGACGGGCCTGAACCTGAAGAAAAAGTCCAAGGGCGAGTTCAGCGCCGAGGACCTCAACGCCTGGACGCCCGAGGCAGTGGGTGAGCCGGCCGTCTCCGACAGGAAGCTGCGCCGCGCCGCCCGTGATGCCTCCTCCACCGTCCAGACCAAGGGCACCAAGTCCAAGGGCGGCGAGGCTCCGGCGGCTCCGGGGCAAGGGCACTAAACTCGAAGTACCAGCCGACTGCGAAAGGTATCCCGGCCATGAGCGACCCAACCCAGACCACCCCTGCAACCCCGGACCCGTCCAACCCTGCAGGCAGCCCTGCACCGGGCTCGCTCGGTGCCAGCTATTCAGCGGGCCCTGGGCAGCAGGCTGTGCTGGAACGCCAGCTCAACGTGCTGCGGGACAAGGCACGCAACCTTGACCGCCAACTCGCCTCGGCCACCACCAACAACGCCAGGCTCGTGGCGATGCTGGAGACCGCCAAGACGGAGATCCTGAAGTTGCGCAGCGCCCTGGAGAACGACGGCGAACCGCCCTACAGCTTCGGCACTGTCCTGGCCATCAACGCCCCGCGCCACGGCGCCGGCGTCAACGCGGCGGCCACGCGCGAGAGCCTGGACATCTACGCCTCCGGGCGCAAGATGCGGGTTGGCCTGAGTCCGCTGTTGCGGCTCTCCGAACTGAGCGTCGGCCAGGAAGTGCTGCTCAACGAGGCATTCACTGTGATAGCCGGCCTGGGGTACGAGCAGGTGGGTGAACTCGTCACGGTAAAGGAACTGCTGGGGGAGACCCGCGCCCTTGTGGTTGGGCGGGCCGACGAAGAGCGCGTGGTGCGGCTGGCCGGGGCCCTGCACGGCGCCGTCAAGGTGGGCGACGCCCTGACACTTGACGGCCGCACCGGCTATGCCCTGGAAAAGGTGCCGCGTTCGGAGGTGGAGAACCTGATCCTGGAGGAGGTCCCGGACATCTCCTACTCTGACATTGGCGGTCTCACCTCCCAGATCGAACAGATCCGCGACGCCGTGGAACTGCCGTTCCTGCACCCGGACCTCTACCGTGAGCACGGCCTGAAGGCGCCCAAGGGGATCCTGCTGTACGGGCCTCCGGGCTGCGGCAAGACCCTGATTGCCAAGGCCGTTGCCAACTCCCTGGCACAGCGCGCCGCCGAGCGTTCAGGGCTCAAGGACCAAAAAAGCTATTTCCTCAACATCAAGGGTCCGGAGCTGCTGGACAAGTATGTGGGTGAGACCGAACGCCAGATCCGGCTCATCTTCAGCCGCGCCCGCGAGAAGGCGTCGGACGGCAGCGCCGTCGTGGTCTTCTTTGACGAGATGGACTCACTGTTCCGCACCCGCGGCACGGGTGTCTCCTCGGACGTTGAGACAACCATCGTGCCCCAGCTGCTGAGCGAGATCGACGGCGTCGAGCGCCTTGACAACGTCATTGTCATCGGCGCCTCCAACCGTGAAGACATGATCGACCCCGCCATCCTGCGGCCAGGCCGCCTGGACGTGAAGGTCAAGATCCAGCGCCCCGACGCTGAGGCCGCCGCGGACATTTTCACCAAGTACGTCACCACGTCGCTGCCGTTCCACCCCGACGACGTGGCTGCCAACCACGGCGATCTGCAGGAGACCGTGGATGCCATGATCCAGCGCACCGTCGAGGCCATGTATGCCACGGACAAGTCCAACGAGTACCTGGAAGTCACCTACGCCAACGGCGACACCGAGATGCTCTACTTCAAGGACTTCAACTCCGGTGCCGTCATCCAAAATGTGGTGGACAGGGCCAAGAAGTACGCCATCAAGGACCTGCTGACCATCGGCGAGAAGGGCATCCGGATCGAGCACATGCTCCGCGCCGTGGTGGACGAGTTCCGCGAGCACGAGGACATGCCAAACACAACCAACCCCGACGACTGGGCCCGGATCTCCGGCAAAAAGGGCGAGCGGATCACCTACATCCGCACCATCATCCAGAGCAAGGAGGGCCAGATTCCCGGAAAGACCCTCGAGACGCTCCCGAACACAGGGCAGTACCTGTGAGCGTTGTGCGGGTCATGGGCGCGGAAACCGAATACGGCATCCACGCACCCGGGGCTGGCCAGTTCAACGCCACGTGGCTGTCCACCCAGGTGGTCAACGCCTACTCGAAGTCGACGGCGCACCGCGCCTCGGCCGGCGGGGAAACCCGGTGGGACTACACAGACGAAGACCCGCTGGCCGACGCCCGGGGCTGGTCCATGGCCCGCGGAGCGGCGCATCCGAGCCAGCTGACCGACACCGAGCTCACCGCGGCCCAGATTGCCCTGGAGGGTGGGGAAACCGGGGACCCGGCCATGCCGCTCATGATGAACATGGTCCTCGGCAACGGGGCACGACTGTATGTGGACCACGCCCACCCCGAGTATTCATCGCCGGAGGTCACCAACCCCCTGGACGCTGTCCGCTGGGACGCGGCCGGGGACCTGGTTGCCCTTGCCGCCGTCCGGCGGATCGCCGCAACGCCCGGGCTGCCCGGGGTGAACCTGTACAAGAACAACACAGACAACAAGGCCGTCTCCTACGGCAGCCATGAGAACTACCTGATGCCGCGCAGCGTGCCGTTCAAGGAGATCGTCTCCGGGCTGACCCCGTTCTTCGCCACACGGGCCATCATGTGCGGGGCCGGCAGGGTGGGACTGGGCCAGGACGGTTCGGCAGCGGGCTTCCAGATCAGCCAGCGGGCCGATTTCTTCGAGGCCGAGGTGGGGCTGGAAACCACCATCCGCCGGCCCATCATCAACACCCGCGACGAGCCCCACGCCGTGGCCGACAAGTACCGGCGACTCCATGTCATCATCGGCGACGCCAACCTCAGCCAGGTGTCCAACTACCTCAAGTTCGGCACCACGGCACTGGTCCTGGACATGATCGAGAACGGCACGGCGCCCGAGCTCAAGTTAGCCGATCCCGTGTCCACGCTGCGTGCCGTCAGCCACGACTGGCAACTGCGCGGCAAGCACCTGCTGGAGGACGGCAGCGCCGTCACCGCCCTCGAAGTGCAGTGGCGCTACCTGAACGCCGCCAAGGAACACTGCGCCGCCAACGGATCCAGCCATCCGGGCACGGGCGACGGACACACCGCCGCCGTCCTGGCCAAGTGGGAGGAAGTCCTCGACGGGCTGGGACGCGATCCCATGTCACTGGCGGGGCAGCTGGAGTGGGTGGCCAAGCTCAACCTCCTGCAGCAGTACCGGACCCGCGACAACATGCGCTGGGACGACCCCCGGCTGGGACTGATCGACCTGCAATGGTCTGACGTGCGGCCGGAAAAGGGCCTGTATTACAAGCTGCTGGAACACGGGCGAATGGAGCGGCTGGTCAGTGACGAATCCATTGCGGCGGCCGTCGAAGCGCCGCCGTCGGACACCCGGGCCTACTTCCGGGGCCGCTGCATCCAGCAGTTCGGTGCCCACGTAGTTGGTGCCAGCTGGGATTCGGTCATCTTCGAGCTGCCGGCCCTGCGCCGCCTTCAGCGGGTGTCCACCAAGGAGCCGCTGCGCGGCAACGAGGCACTGACCAAGCCGCTGTTTGACCGCAACCAGCATCTGGAAGACTTCCTCGCCGAGTTGGTGTCGGGTTCCCTCTGAAGATAAGTTGTACGAATCATCCATTCGTTTTACTATCTACTTCCCGGGGGAACCATGTCTTCAACACGCACAACTTTCATCGCCGCCACCGCCGCGGCCGCCGTCCTCGCCCTCGCCGCCTGCGGCGGCCCCGCAGCGACGGACGACGGCAGCAGCCAGGAAGCCAAGAAGGAGCAGGTCAAGACCAAGGTCCTGACGGCAGCTGAGCTCGAGGCGATTGTCGGCTCGCTCACCAACGCCGCGGGGGAGCCGGCCGAGGTCATGCCCGCTTCCGCACTTGAAGGCAGCGGCGAGCTGTCCAAGAAGCTCTTTGAAAACGCGAAAGTCACCCCGGAATCCTGCAAGAACGCCAACCAGACCAGCCTCGACCTGCCTGAGGGCACCGTCTCGGCCGCCGGCAGCTGGGTGGACCTGGAGACGTCCGGGGCCACTGTTGTCACGCTCGTCTCCGGTGAGCCGGCGACCCTGGAGGAACTGGCATCCACCACCAATGACCGCCGTTCCGAATGCGGCGAGTTCACCCTGGAAGTGTCGGGCATGACAATCAAGACCAGCATCACAGAGGAGAAAGCGGACACGTCGGCCGACGAGGACGCCGCATTCATGATCAGCCAGGAGCTTGCCGCCGGCACGGTGACAAAGACGGCCGTCGTGGAAGCCACCCAGGGTGCCGTGACGGTCAATGCCACCCAGGTCCCCGGCGGATCCGAAACCCCCAGCATCAGTGAGCTCTCCGCCCTGGTCGACAAGGTCCTGGCGGCGGTTGCGGCCAAGTAGCCGCGGCCCGCGTCCAAGCCGCACCCCGCCAACGCGGGCAAACTCGGGGTGTCCGTGGCAGGATGGAATGTAGGTACCGGTGCCGGTGCCCACGAACCACGCACATAAGGACGCATCATGGCATCACAGGAACAGAAAAACGTCTCTTCGCGTACCGAAGAGGAACATGTTGAGGACGTGCCGCTGCCCGCGCCGTCCCCCGACTCTGCGGCCGCGCAGGCCGCAACGTCCGGCGTGGACGACCTCCTCGACGAGATCGACGGCGTGCTGGAGACCAACGCCGAGGAGTTTGTGCGCGGCTTCGTCCAGAAGGGCGGACAGTAGCCGCCGTGGGCGGCCAGGTGGGGCGGGGGTTCCCGGCGCTGGAAGCCGGGGGCACCTCGTCGTCGTTCTTTGACCATGTGAGCCGCAGCAATCCCGAACTGCTGCCCTTCCGTGCCGGCCTGCCCGCCGGACAGCTGCCCGCAACACCGCACGGGACCACCATCGTGGCGCTGTCGTTTGCCGGCGGCGTGCTGATGGCGGGGGACCGGCGCGCCACCATGGGCTCCATGATCGCCAACCGGCACATTGAAAAGGTGTTCCCGGCGGACCGGCATTCAGTGTTGGGCATTGCCGGGACGGCCGGGATCGCCGTCGACATTGTGCGCCTCTTCCAGGTGGAGCTGGAGCACTACGAGAAGATCGAGGGCACCTCGCTGAGCCTGGAGGGCAAGGCCAACCGGCTCGGGGCGATGATCCGGGCAAACCTGCCCATGGCTCTGCAGGGGCTCTCTGTGGTGCCGCTGTTTGCGGGCGTCGAGGCGGGGGATCCGTCGGGCCGGCTGTTTTCCTATGACGTCACCGGCGGGCGCTACGAGGAGCTGGAACACCACAGTGTTGGCTCCGGATCCGTGTTTGCCCGGGGCGCGCTCAAGAAGCTGTGGCGTCCGGGACTCACGGCGGACGAGGCCGTTGCGGTGGCCGTCGAGGCGCTGATTGACGCCTCCGACGACGATTCCGCCACGGGCGGGCCGGACCTGGTGCGCCAGCTGTGGCCGGTGGTGTACCTGGTGAAGGCCGACGGTGCCGCCCGGGTTGGGCAGGACGCGCTGGCTGCCGTGGTGGAATCCATTGTGGCCCGCCGCATGACAGAGCGCAGGGAGGCGTAGCATGGCCCAGCAATTTTATGTCTCGCCGGAACAGATCATGAAGGACCGTGCCGACTTTGCCCGCAAGGGCATCGCCCGCGGCAAGTCGGTGGTGGTGCTCGGCTGCCGGGACGGGATCGCCCTGGTGGCGGAAAACCCCTCTCCCACGCTGCACAAGATCGGCGAGATCTACGACCGGATCGCCTTTGCCGCCGTCGGCAAGTACAACGAATTTGAGAGCCTGCGCCAGGCGGGTGTGCGCTACGCCGATGTCCGCGGCTACTCCTATGACAGGGTTGACGTCACTGCCCGCGGCCTGGCGAGCGTCTACGCACAGAGCCTGGGGACTGTGTTCACGGCCGAGCAAAAGCCCTTCGAGGTGGAGCTGGCCGTTGCCGAAGTGGGGGAAACCGAGTCCGGTGACCATATTTTCCGGCTGAACTTTGACGGATCCATTGCGGATGTGAGCGGCTTTCTCGCCATGGGCGGACAGGCCGATATTGTTCAGGCCGCCCTGGCTGCACTGTGGCAGCCCGGGGCCGGCCTCGGCCAGGTGCTGCGCTGGGCCGTGGCGGCACTCGAGTCCCCGCACGCCCAGGCCGCTGCAGGCGTTGCGGCGTCGGGTTCAGCTAAACCGCCCGTGGCAGGCGGAGCACACCTTCCGGCCGCCACCCTGGAGGTTGCAGTGCTGGAACGCACCGCAGCGGCGGAGCGGGGCTCGCACCGCGCCTTCCGGCGCCTGGGCGACGACGAGGTGGCCAGTGCGCTGGCCGCCTCCAGTTAGAGAACCACCCTTCATTTCAACCCTTCCCTAAAGGAGACACATCCGGTGGACCGGCGGATATTCGGCATTGAAACAGAATTTGGCGTCACCTACTCGGCACCCGGACATCGCCCGCTGTCACCCGAGGAAGTGGCCCGGTACCTGTTCCGGAAGGTCGTGAGCTGGGGCCGGTCCTCCAATGTGTTCCTGCCCAACGGCTCGCGGCTGTACCTGGACGTCGGGTCCCACCCCGAGTACGCCACCGCGGAATGTGACGGGATCGCCCAGCTGGTCGCCCATGACCGGGCGGGGGAGCGGATCCTGCATGACCTCGTGCAGGAGGCGCAGACGCGCCTGGAACACGAGGGCTACGCCGGCCAGGTGTTCCTGTTCAAGAACAACGTCGATTCGGCCGGCAACTCCTACGGCAGTCACGAAAACTACCTCATCACCCGCAAGGGCGAGTTCAACCGGCTGGCCGACATCCTGATCCCGTTCCTGGTCACCCGCCAGCTGCTGTGCGGCGCCGGCAAGGTGCTGCCCGCCCAGCAGGGCGGCAAGTATGCATTCTCCCAGCGTGCCGACCACATCTGGGAGGGGGTCTCCTCGGCAACCACCCGCTCGCGTCCCATCATCAACACCCGCGACGAACCCCACGCCGACGCCGAACTGTACCGGCGCCTGCACGTCATTGTGGGCGACTCCAACATGTCCGAAACCACCACGATGCTCAAGGTCGGCACGGTGGACCTGATCCTGCGCATGGTGGAAGCCGGGACCATCATGGGCGACATGCGCCTGGAGAACCCGATTCGCAGCATCCGTGAGATCTCCCACGACATCACCGGAGCGCATCCGCTGAAAATGGCGGACGGACGCACGCTCACCGCCGTCGAGGTCCAGCGCCACTACCTGGCCAAGGTTGCAGCATTTGTGCAGGCCAACGGCGCCCACAATGACCTGGTCCCGCGCATCATGGACCTGTGGGAGCGCACCCTGGACGCCGTGGAGTCGGGGAACCATTCAACCATCGACACCGAGATCGACTGGGCGATCAAGGCGAAGCTGATTGGCGCCTATGCGGACCGGCACGGTTTGGAATGGGGTTCGCCCCAGGTGGCGCAGCTTGACCTGCGCTACCATGACATCTCCCCGGAACGCGGCCTGTTCAACATGCTGGAACGCCGCGGCGGGGCTGCCCGATTGGTTGCAGACGCCGACATCGCGGCCGCCGTCGACGACGCCCCGGCCACCACACGGGCCAGTCTGCGCGGCCGCTTCGTCACGGCGGCCCGGGACTCCGGCCGCGACTACACGGTTGACTGGGTCCACCTCAAGCTCAACGACCGTTCGCACCAGACCATCCTCTGCAAGGACCCCTTCAAGAACGACGACGAACGCGTGGACCAGCTGATCGCGTCCCTCAGCGCTGACTACTGAGGTACGCCGGTACGGGCGGCGGTCCCCGGGCAACACCAGTCGGAAACTCACAGGGGTTGCCCAGCTTCACATAGCCGGTGGACAAGGGAACATCCAGCTTGGGCCGCTAAGCTGAACTCTGGCTTGCTCCAGAGCCGCATGTTTCCCAAAACTGTCCCGCCATCGAAAGTGTTTCTGTGCGCCGAATTCTTGCACTCATCCTGCCTCTCATGCTGCTGCTGACCGCCTGCGGCCAGTCGGCATCCACCGATCCCACTCCCAGCGCATCGGTGAGCGTCCCGCCGTCGAACGCAGAAGTGTTTACCTCCGTCAAGGTGGTGGACCAGGGCAAGGGCAAGGCGCCCACCGTCACGTTCAAGACGCCCCTGGCCATCACGGCCGAGTCGATGGGCGTGGTCTCCGAAGGCAAGGGAGCGGCCGTCAAGGCCGGCCAGGCCGTGACGCTCCAGGCCATCGGCTTCAACGCCGAGGACGGCAAGACCAACGGCGACAGCTTCTCCGACCCCGCCGGGCAGCGCATTGTCATGGATGACACCTTCAAGGCCAGCAACCCGCTGGTCTACAGCACATTCGTCGGCGCCAAGGTCGGCTCCTGGGTGGCCTACGCCTACCCGGCCGCCGCAGCCGGCGCCACCGCCAGCACGGAACCGGCCGTCATGACCGTGTTCCTGATCGAATCAGCCACTGACGTGGCCACACCCCTCAGCAAGCCCGAAGGCGAGACCGTTGCCCCGGTGGCAGGCCTGCCCACCGTGAAAGAAGACGCCAAGGGCGTCCCCGCCATCACCATCGGCGACGCCAAGGCCCCCACGGAACTCGTGGCCCAGGACCTTATTAAGGGAACCGGCGCCGTGCTCAAGGAGAGCGACACCATCGTGGCCAACTACGTGGGCGTGAACTTTGTGGGCGGGGACATCTTCGACTCCAGCTTCGAGGCCGGCAAGGTTGCCACCTTCCCCCTGACGGGCGTCATCCAGGGCTGGACCAAGGGCCTGACCGGCAAGACCGTGGGCTCCCGCGTGCTGCTGGTCATCCCCTCAGCCATGGCCTACGGCGAAACGGGCCAGGGCAAGGCCAAGGGCGACCTCGTGTTTGTTGTTGATATCCTTGGTGTCCAGTAACCCCGTTTCAACCCCCAACCTGCAAGGAGCATCATGTCTTTTGGAGCCCGCAACTTTGACCGCACCAAGCCTGAAATCGACTTCCCGGACCACGGAGTCCCCACCGAACTGGTGATTGAAGACCTGATCGAGGGCACTGGCACAGAAGTGGTCCGCGGCAGCACCGTCTCCACGCACTACGTCGGCGTCGCGTTTTCCACCGGCGAAGAATTTGATTCCTCCTGGGGCCGCGGCACGCCGCTGGACTTCAAGGCCGGCATCGGCCAGGTCATCCAGGGCTGGGACCAGGGCCTGCTGGGCATGAAGGTCGGCGGACGCCGCCGCCTGGAGATCCCCTCGGAGCTGGCCTACGGCGCACGCGGCGCCGGTGGAGCCATCGGCCCGAACGAAGCGTTGATCTTCGTGGTGGACCTGGTGGCAGTGCGCTAGCAAGCCCCAGCCAACCGGCCCGCACCAGGCGGTGAAAAACACGGAAAACCCGTGTTTTTTGCCTTCTGGTGCGGGCCTGTTGTTTTAACGGGCACGGCGGCGTCGGCCGCGCAAAAATCGCCCCGCCTAGTACTGTGGCCATGTGCCCACAAAAATTGATGCCACCGAACGCCTGCTCAACCTCGTGATCGCCCTGCTGGGCACCCGCCGCGGTTACAGCAAGAAGCAGCTGCGCGAAAAGGTCAACGGCTACGCCCCAGAAGCCGCCACTGCCGCGGCCGAGGCCACGCTGTCACAGTCCTTCGAGCGCATGTTTGAACGCGACAAGAACACGCTCATGGAACTGGGCATCCCCATCTCCCAGACGGAGCCCGACGAGGGCGACATCCACGAGCAGGTGCTCTACCGGATCAAGCCGGAGGACTACCAGGTCCCGCAGATCCGGTTGGACGAGGACGCCATGTCACTGCTCTCCATTGCCGCGAACCTCTGGGCTGAGGCCACGCTGGGCGGCGCCGCACAGTCCGCCCTGCGCAAGATCGCCACCCGCGCCGGCACAGGCTGGTACGACGACGACACCACCTCGCGCTCCCGCATCCGCACCGCCGAACCCGGCTTCGAGCCGCTGTGGTCGGCCCTGCGCGGCCACCACCCCGTCACGTTCGGCTACCGCCGTGCCGGGGAGAGTGCCAGCACACAGCGCACCGTCCAGCCGTGGGGGCTGGGCAGCAAGTACGGCCAGTGGTACCTCGCGGCCTTCGACCTGGACCGCGGCGCCGAGCGCAATTTCCGGCTCTCCCGCATCACCTCCGACGTCCACATCCTGCCCGAGAATTTCATTCGGCCGGAAGGTTTCGCCATTGCGCCCGTGCTCGCCACGCTCGGCACCGGCAACGAACTCACGGCCCGCATCGCCGTCCCCTCAAACACCACGCATTGGCTGCGCAGCCGGCCGGGTGCCACCGTCGTGGCGGACCCAAACTGGCACCGGGACGGCTGGGACATCATCGAAACGGGCTACCGCGAGCAGGAGCTGATGGCCGACGACGTTGCCGCCATGGGTGCCGGGGCGCACGTATTGTCCCCTCCCGCACTCCGGGACGCCGTGACCGAGAGGCTGCAGCGCGCGGCGGAGGCCGCCGTGGCGCCGCTTCCCGGCACTCCGTGGCGCAAGCGGCTCGCCGACCCGTTGGCCAGGAAAAAAGACACCCGCGACCGACTCATCCGCCTGCTGTCGATGGTGCCCTACCTCGTGGCGAACCCCGGCGTGGCCGAGTCGGAGGTGCTGGCGGAGTTTGGGATCACGGCGGCGGAGTGGTCCAAGGACATGGACACGCTGAACGTCACGGGCCTGCCCGGCTACTTCCACGGCGACCTCATGGACGTGACCACGGAGGCCGGGCAGGTGTTCATCCGCGACGCCGAAACCCTGGCCAGCCCGCTGCGCCTGACACAGGAAGAGGCGTGCTCGGTGCTGATCGGCCTGCGGGCCCTCTCCGCGGTGCCCGGCACCGCGGCCGCGGCCGCACTGGCCTCCGCCATCGATTCGGTGGCGGCCGTGGCGGGGCAGGACGCCTGGCTGGCTGACGCCGTCGGCCTTGAAATCATGAACGGCACCGACACTGCCACCGTCACTGCGCTGCAGGCCGCCATCACCGGCACCCGCGCCATGGACATCACCTACCTGGTGCGCAGCCGCGACGAGCTCAGCCGGCGCACCATCGAACCTTTCCGGCTGTTCTCCGTGGATGCTGCCTGGTACGTGCGAGCCTGGTGCCGGGAATCGGCGGCGCTGCGCAGTTTCCGGGTTGACCTGATCAAGTCCATGCATGACGCCGGGGAGCGGCTCAGCCCTCCGGCCAACCTTCCGGCGGGGGAGGCGGGCGGCCTGTACCAGCCGAACCCGGACGATGTGGCCGTGGAACTGGTGGCTGACACGCTGACTGCCCGCCGCCTGGGCCCCGCCTACGGTGCCGCGCTGTTCGACCTGGGAGAGGGACGTGTGGGGCTGCGGCTGCTGGTGGGCAGCACCGCCATCCTGCCGGCGCTCATGGCGCGGCTGGGCGGGCACGCGGCCGTGGCGTCGCCGGCGGCTGCGCGGGAGGAGTCGGCCGCCTGGCTTGCCGGGGCTGCTGAGGACCTGGGCCGTGGCGGGAGTCACGCTTATGGCTTAACTGCCGGGGAACTTCCCAGCGTGGACGGATAGACTCGATTCATGCCTTGGTGGTCATGGATTCTGATGTGGGTTGCGCTCTCAGCGCTGTCCCTTTTGTTCTTGGTTTTCTGCGGCTTCAAGCTGTGGCGGCAGGTGGTGGCGCTGGTGCGCACCTTTAACGAGGTCACGGCCGAACGCGGTGCCTTCTGGGACAAGAGCTTGAAAAAGGCGGCTGTGGAGCACGTCACAGAACCGCGAACAACTGTTCCGGGCAGTGCGGTTTTTGCAACGCCTGAAAAAATGAAGGATGATTACCTAGCTGCCAAGGAAGAACGGCGATTCGTCCGTCTTCAGAGGCGCGTCGCCCGCAGGAAAGAACGCGGACAGCTCCAATCCTTGCGCGACATCGAAGCAATACAGGACGTAGGATGAACCAAAAGGAAAGGCGTTACCGTGGGAAGACTTTTTGAGAGCCCCTGGGCTATCACCATCATCATCATCGTTGTTCTGCTGCTCTTTGCAGCCCCGAAGCTGCCGGGCATGGCCCGCAGCCTTGGCCAGTCCATGCGGATCATCAAGTCCGAGGTCAAGGAAATGAAGAACGACGGCAAGGAAGACACCGCTTCGGCAGCCCCGAAGGCTTCACCGGAACCGGCCGCCTCGGACGTGCCCTTCGAAGGCAAGATCGTCAATGACCCGACGCAGGGCAAGGCCACGGGCGAAGGTACCGGAACCGGTACCGGCGCTCAGTCATAGAAGCTGTCGCAGCACCAGTGAGCGAAACAAAGGGCCGCAAGGCCAACCCCGAAGGACGGATGCCGCTCAAGGAGCACCTTGTAGAGGCACGCAACCGCCTCTTCAAGAGCGCCCTGGCCATGATTCCGGGTGTTGTCATTGGCTGGATCCTCTATGATCCGCTCCTTGTTGCCCTGACCCAGCCGTTGCGTGACATAAGCCATGATCGCAATATTGTCGCCACTCTGAATTTCCAGGGTGTCACCACGTCCTTTGACTTGAAAATCCAGATTTCGCTGATTCTCGGACTGATCATTGCCTCACCGGTATGGATCTACCAGCTGTGGGCGTTCATCACTCCGGGGCTCACCAAGAAGGAGCGGCGGTACACGCTGTCCTACATGTTCGCGTCGGTGCCCTTGTTCCTGGCGGGCATCTATGCAGGCTGGATGATCTGGCCAAATATCGTCAAGGCGCTGACGTCATTCACGCCGGCGGACAGCGAAAGCGCCAACATCATCACGGCGTTGGAGTATTTGCAGTTCGCCATGCAGTTGATGCTGTTCATGGGTGCAGCCTTCCTGGTGCCGGTGCTGCTGTTTGCCTTGAACGCCATCGGCCTGGTGCGGGGAAAGACATACCTGAAGGCATGGCGTTTCACCATCCTGGGCGTCACCATCGTCTCCGCGATGGCGGCCCCGGGCTCCGACGTCATGAGCATGTTCTTCCTCGCCGCTCCGCTGCTGATTCTTTACTTCGGCGCCATCGGCCTGTGCATCCTCAATGACAAGCGCCGCGACCGCCGCGATGCAAAGAAAACCGAGGAGTCAGAGGCCAACGCCGACGTGGCGACACCCTCAACGGACCTGGAGAAGCTATAGGCCGGAACGGTGCGTCCACTGACGTAGGCTGGAAGCATGCCGAACTCTGAAATGCGCAGTCCTTCCGAACGCTACCTGGAAGCCAAGCAGCGCTTCCAGGACCAGAGCAGCGAACTTGCCGCTTTCACCGCAACACTGGCTTTCGAGCTGGATGCATTTCAAGACACCGCGTGCCGGGCCGTCGAGGCCGGCCGCGGTGTTTTGGTTGCCGCGCCCACCGGGGCGGGAAAAACAATTGTCGGCGAATTTGCCGTCTACCTTGCACTGCAGAACGGCCACAAGGCCTTCTACACCACGCCCATCAAGGCGCTGAGCAACCAGAAGTTCCAGGAACTCAGCGCCAAATACGGCGCCCACAATGTGGGACTGCTGACCGGCGACACCAGCATCAACTCCGAGGCGCCCGTGGTGGTCATGACCACGGAGGTGCTGCGCAACATGCTCTACGCCGACTCCGACACGCTCACTGGCCTGGCCTATGTGGTCATGGATGAGGTGCACTACCTGGCTGACCGCACCCGCGGCGCCGTGTGGGAGGAGGTTATCATCCACCTGCCCAGCGAAGTTGCCGTGATCTCGCTCAGTGCCACCGTCTCCAACGCCGAGGAATTCGGCGCCTGGCTGGGGACCGTGCGCGGCGACACCGCAGTGGTGGTGTCGGAGCACCGCCCGGTCCCGCTGTGGCAGCACGTCATGGTCCGTCGCGACCTCGTCGATCTTTTCGCCGAGAACGTGGCCTTTGACGAGGCCGCCCCGGACGCCGTCCCGTCTGGTTCGCCCCGCAGCAACGGCAAGACGCCGAAAATCAACGGCGAGCTGCTCAAGCTGGCGCGCAGCGAGTCGGTCTCCACCGGCAGGGGCTCCAGCTACGGCCGCCGGGGCGGACGCGGCAGCCGCGACGACCGCGGCCGGGACGACGGCCGCAACAGCCGCGGGGGAGACCGCGGCGGACAAAGCTGGGCCCGTCCGGCCACCCGGCCACAGGTCATCCGCGCACTGGAGAGCCAGAACCTGCTCCCGGCCATCACCTTCATTTTCTCCCGCGCCGCCTGCGACGCAGCCGTGCAGCAGTGCGCCGCGGCTGGCCTGTGGCTGACCACCCGGGAAGAACAGGACGAGATCGCCCGTCGTGTTGACGCCGCCACCTCCGAGCTGCCCGACTCCGACAAGGAGGTGTTGGGCTTCTGGGGCTGGCGCGACGGCCTGCTCCGTGGCCTGGCTGCCCACCACGCCGGCATGCTGCCCAGCTTCAAGGAAATCGTGGAGGACCTGTTCGCCGACGGCCTGGTCAGGGCCGTGTTCGCCACGGAGACCCTGGCCCTCGGCATCAACATGCCGGCCCGGACCGTGGTGCTGGAGAAGCTGGAAAAGTACAACGGCGAGGCCCACGTGGGCATCACGGCGGGGGAGTACACCCAGCTGACCGGCCGGGCCGGCCGGCGCGGCATTGACGTGGAAGGCCACGCGGTCGTGCTCTGGCAGCCTGGCACCGACCCGGCCGCAGTCGGCGGCCTGGCTTCCCGGCGGACCTATCCGCTCAACTCCAGCTTCCGCCCCACCTACAACATGAGCATCAACCTCGTGGCCCAGTTTGGCCGCGACCGCACGCGTGCCATCCTGGAATCCTCCTTCGCCCAGTTCCAGGCCGACCGCTCGGTGGTGGACCTGGCGAAACAGGTCCGCTCCCGCGAGGAATCCCTGGCTGGCTACGAAAAGGCCATGACCTGCCACCTGGGCGACTTCAACGAGTACGCCAAATTGCGCCGCGAACTCTCCGACCACGAATCCGGCGCGTCCAAGTCCAAGGCGAAGCAGCGCCGGGACGCCATCACGCATTCGGTGGCCGCGCTCCGTGCCGGGGACGTGATTGAGGTGGGCGGCGGACGCAAGGCGGGCTACGCCGTCGTGCTTGACGACGACCCGCATTCCCGCGCGCCCCGCCCCGGCATTCTCGGCCTGGACAAGGAATACCGGCGGCTGAGCCTGCACGACCTCACCGGCCCCGTCGAGGCGCTGGCGCAGGTCCGCGTGCCCAAGGGCTTCAACCCCAAGGTGCCCAAGGACAAACGGAACCTGCTGGCCGCCGTCCAGGCGAAGTTGGATGCCGGCGTGCAGCGCCCCGGCCGGAACGCCGGGTTCAGCTTTGCCGACTCCGGCGAGGAGGAAGCCATCGCCCGGCTGCGGCGGCAGCTGCGCGCCCACCCCTGCCACGGCTGCAGCGAACGTGAGGACCACGCCCGCTGGTCGGAGCGGTGGTGGAAGCTGCGCAAGGAGACCGACGGGATTGTCCGGGCCATCCAGTCGCGCACCAACACGATTGCGCGCACCTTTGACCGCGTCATTGACCTGCTCGCGGGCTATGGATTTGTTGTTGCGGACGACGCCGGCGTGCTGCGTCCCAGCGCCGACGGCCAGCGGCTGCGGCGGGTGTATGGCGACAAGGACCTGCTGATTGCCTTGGCCCTGCGCAAGGGATCCTTCACCGACCTCTCTCCGGAGGAGCTGGCGGCCTTCACCACCACGCTGGTGTACCAGTCCAAGCGAGACGCCGAGGGGGCCCGGCCGCGCATGCCCAGCGTCAGCCTGGAACAGTCGGTGGAGGATGTCATTGTGCTGTGGTCCCGGCTGCAGGATGCTGAGGAGTCGCACCGGCTGCCGCTGACAGGAGAGCCCGAGCTGGGCCTGGTCTGGCCCATGTACAAATGGGCGCAAGGCTGGAGCCTGCACGACGCGCTCAACGGCACCGACCTCGCCGCCGGGGATTTTGTGCGCTGGACCAAGCAGGTGATAGACCTGCTGGGGCAGCTCTCGCAGGTGCCCTCACTGCCCGCCGGCTTTGCCGTGGCCTGCCACAAGGCCATGGACCTGGTGCGGCGCGGGGTGGTGTCCTACTCCACTGTTATCGATGAGGAACCGGATCCGGATGAGCTGCCCGTCGTTGACGGCCCCGCGGACATTGCGGGGCTGGAAATTGGTGGATATCCCGTCGTGGAGTAGGGACTTTTCCCGGCCCCGCCGGGGTTGTACCTGCTGCCTGGCCCTGCCGCATGTGCAGGGCTGCCCAATTTTTTGTTGCTGTCTTTTCGAAAGGACCTGTCCCTCCCATGTCACTGACCCTGTACCGCAACGGTTCCGTCTACAGCGCCGCAGACCCCTTCGCCACCGCCATGCTGGTGGACGGCGACGTCATTGCGTGGGTGGGGTCCGAACATGCCGCGGCCTCGCTGCTGGATTCGCGCATGACTGAGGTTGACCTGCAGGGTGCGCTCGTGGCCCCCGGATTTGTCGACTCGCACGTCCATGTCACCGAGACCGGGTTGGCACTGGAATCCGTGGACCTGTCCGGGGCACGCAGCGCGCGCGGCGTGCTGGACCTGGTGGCGGCCGCCGCAGCCGCCGCGCCGCCGGTCGATGGTGGGGACGGCATGCTCCTGGGGCACGGTTGGGACAACTCCGCCTGGGCCGATCCCACACTGCCCACTGCCTCGGAACTGGATAATGCAGCAGGGGGCCGTGGCGTCTACCTGGCTCGGGTGGATGTCCATTCGGCGCTGGTATCGGGTGCTTTGGCGCAAAGTTCCGGATTGGCTGCACTTCCCGGATGGGACGGCACCGGGCTGGTCGCCGGTGCGGCGCACACCACGGCGCGCGGGGCCGCCCGCAGTGTGGCGCCCGCGCGCCGTCGTGCCCTGCAGGAACGCGCGCTGCGCCATGCAGCGGCCAACGGCTACGTGGCGCTGGCGGAAATGAGCGCCCCGCATGTGGGGAGCGTTGAGGACCTGCGGGCCCTCATGGAACTAAGTGCCGCGAACGCGCCCGAGGCCCTGCCGCAGGTGCTGCCCTACTGGGGCCAGCTCGTTTCCAGCGCCGCAGAAGCGCGCGAGGTGCTGGCTGGCCTGGGCGTTGACGTGCTGGGGCTTGCCGGCGACTTGAACATTGACGGCTCGCTGGGGTCGCGCTCGGCACTGCTGCGGGCGCCGTACGCGGATAAACCGGGGACCTCCGGCGCGGCCCACCTCACGGTGGAGCAGGTGGCCGCGCACTTTGCCGCCACCTCGGAGCTGGGGCTCACGGGCGGCTTCCACGTCATTGGCGAAGGCGCCATGGACATTGCGGTTGCCGGCTTGGAACAGGCCGAGAAAGTCGTGGGAATTGACGCGATCCGTGCCGCGGGGCACCGGCTGGAGCACTCCGAAATGGTGGACGCCGCGGCCATGGCGGCGCTTGCGAAGTATTCCGTGGGTGTCTCGGTGCAGCCCATGTTTGATGCCTTGTGGGGCGGTGCCGAAGGAATGTATGCCCAGCGCCTCGGCGCGGAAAAGGCCCTGGGGCTGAACCCGCTGGCGCGCTTCTACGAGGCCGGCGTGCCGCTGTTCTTCGGCTCCGATTCACCGGTCACCCCGCTCAACCCCTGGGCGAGCGTCCGGGCGGCGTTGAACCATCATGAGCCGTCGTCGCGCATCTCCGCACGGGCCGCCTTCATCGGCCATACGCGGGCCGGCTGGCGGGCGGCCAAGTCGGAGAACCCGTTCCATGGGCAGCTCGGCGCAGGCGCCCCGGCAAGCTTTGCGGTCTGGGACGTTGAGCAGCTCATGGTGCAGGTGGCGGACGAGCGGGTGCAGTCGTGGTCCACGGATCCCCGGGCCCGGACGCCCCTGCTGCCCGCGCTGGACACGGGAAGCGACCCGGTGTGCCTGCAGACAGTCCACCTGGGCAGGGAACTCCACACGAGCGGCGATATCCGGATCGGTGCGTAATTCACCCAAATTAGGTGAGTGAAATTGTGTTCCGGGACACGCTGCCTGACCTGCGGTGATGGCCATCGGCGCAGGTCAGGGCCGTGTTGACAGCGGAACAGCAGGCAATTAGTTTTAGGTGAGCGGATAACCTCCCTTGGGGAGGGACCCGGTCGGTGCGGGCAACCGTCTTACCGACACACGGAGATAAGTTCACGCGCCAGTAGAAAACAAATCGGCACCGTGTGCACAACTGTGCACGCTCGCGGCTGCCATTTGGTCCGAAGGCGCGTGGACTTATCTTTTCCCCAGACTCCTCACTTATACTGGGTCTTTGACTTGGTCTGCCCGACCACTGTGAGCAGGCGCCTTTTTTGCTGTCACTGGTGGAGGTAGTGCTCGGCCTCCCCTTCGCTTTCAGAACTGAAAGGCAGCAATTGTTGCGTGTCCTGACCATCATCCCCACCTATAACGAGATTGAGTCACTGCCCAAGACACTGGCCCGCCTGCGCGCGGCCGTTCCCGACTCGGACGTTTTGATCGCCGATGACAACAGCCCTGACGGCACGGGGGTGCTGGCCGACGAATTCGCCGCCAATGACTCCCAGGTCCATGTCCTCCACCGGGCAGGCAAGGAAGGCCTGGGCGCCGCATACCTGGCTGGCTTCATGTGGGGGCTTGAAGCCGGCTACGACGTACTCGTGGAAATGGACGCCGACGGCTCGCACCAGCCCGAACAGCTGCCCCTGCTTTTGGACGGGATAGCGCAGGGCGCCGACCTCGTGCTGGGCTCGCGCTGGGTTCCCGGCGGCAAGGTCGTCAACTGGCCGCTGCACCGCAAACTGATCTCCACCTGCGGCAGCCTCTACTCCCGGGTCCTGCTGGGCATTCCCATACGTGACGTCACGGGCGGCTACCGCGCCTTCAAGCGCAGCACCCTGGAAGCGCTGGACTTCGATTCCGTCGAATCGGTGGGCTACGGCTTTCAGGTTGACATGCTGTGGCGGGTCTGCCAAAAGGGACTGAAGGTTGTTGAGGTGCCAATCACCTTCGTGGAGCGTGAATTTGGCGCTTCCAAGATGAGCGGCAACATAGTCCAGGAAGCCATGGTCAATGTAACCAAGTGGGGACTGGCCGCCCGCTGGAAGCGGTTGGCCGGCCGAAAGGGCTGACTACTGGCCACCCGATTAAAACATGCGGCGCCCCTGGAGTGATTCCAGGGGCGCCGCATGTTTTTGGCTGCGAAGGATGCTAGACCTTTTCGCCGCGCTTCTCGCGCAGGATGGTCAGGCGGTCGGCCAGGATCGTTTCCAGTTCGGGCATGGTGCGGCGTTCCAGCAGCATGTCCCAGTGGGTGCGCACCGGCTTGTCGTTGGAGGTGTCGGGGGCCTCGCCGTTGACCAGGAGCGCTTCCTTGCCGGTCTTGGACGTCCAGGTTGCCGGAATCTCAGCCTCAGCCGAGAACATGACAAACACCTGCTCTCCGTCCGCGCAGCGGTATTCCACACGCTGGCGGGGTGCCGGCTCCACACCGGACTCGGTTTCCATGCTCTGTGCGCCCAGGCGCATGCCACGCAAGCTGCGATCGCTCATGATTTCTCCCTCAAGTAGTTCCCAACAGGTTCAACGCTGCACAGCCGCCACTTGTTCCGTGCGCTGTGCGGTCTGCGCAAAAAATAGTGGCCGGGCAAAATGCCGCGCGGCCAAACACCTATTATACGTGCTTGGCCGCGCGGCATTGTCCTGCTGTTTCTGAATCAGATCAGGGGCTTCGCCCCTGCATCTCCAGCGGGCTCGCTGTCGTCGTGTCCGTCTTGGACGGCGCTGCCCAGTACGTTGCCGATGCCCTTCAGCGCATCGCCCACTTCACTGGGGATGATCCACAGCTTGTTGGAGGTGCCTTCGGCGATCTTCGGCAGCGTCTGCAGGTACTGATAGGCCAGCAGCTTCTGCGTGGGATTGCCCTTGTGAATGGCGTCGAACACCTTTTGAATGGCCTGCGACTCGCCGTCGGCGCGGAGGATGGCAGCCTTGGCGTCACCCTCCGCCTTCAGGATGGAGGACTGGCGCTCACCCTCGGCGGTCAGGATGGCCGACTGCTTTGTGCCCTCGGCGGTCAGGATTGCGGCACGGCGGTCACGTTCGGCGCGCATCTGCTTCTCCATGGAATCCTGGATGGACAGTGGCGGGTCGATGGCCTTGAGCTCAACACGGCTGACGCGGATGCCCCAGCGGCCCGTGGCTTCATCCAGGACACCGCGCAGCTGGCCGTTGATCTGGTCGCGCGAGGTCAGTGCCTCTTCAAGGTTCAGCCCGCCAACGACGTTGCGCAGCGTGGTGGTGGTCAACTGCTCCACGGCCTGGATGTAGTTGGCGATCTCATACGTTGCCGCACGCGGATCGGTGACCTGGAAGTAGACAACCGTGTCGATGGAGACCACCAGGTTGTCTTCCGTGATCACCGGCTGCGGCGGGAATGACACCACCTGTTCGCGCAGGTCAAGCAGCGGCAGCAGGCGGTCCACGAATGGAATGAGCACCGTCAGGCCGGGGTTGAGCGTGCGCTGGTACTTGCCGAGCCGTTCAACGACGCCTGCCCGGGCCTGCGGAATAATCCGCACCGACCGGACAAGAACGATCACTACAAATATCAGCAGGACTAAAACAACAAACAACCAAACAATGGTGCCGGCTCCATCTGGCATGAAATCCCCTCTTTTCTCTTTAAATGTTTCACTCTGCACCCTCATTGCGGCACGCCGGCATGACCCGGCGGCCGAGGCGTCAGTCAAGCAGTAGTTGCGGCCGTTCCGGTTGACTTGTGGGCTGCGGGCCCGTTGACAATGGCCGTGGCCCCGTCAATGGCGGCCACCTCAACTGAGGCGCCCACGGGCAATTCCGCGCCGCCGGTGATGCGCGCAGTCCAAATGTCTCCGCCAATCTTTACGAGCCCGCCACCCGTGCCCACGGTCTCCAGCACCACGGCCTTGTGCCCGATCAGCCGGTCCACGTTGGACAGTTGGTCGGCAGGTCCACGCTTGAGGTGCGACAGGGCGAGCGGGCGGATCAGCACCGTCGTGGCGAGTGCCACCACGCAGAAGATCACAATCTGCAGCCAGAGCTCGGCTCCCAGCAGGAACGCCACAAGGGCGGCCAGTGCACCGACCGACATCAAGATGAAGTACAGGTTAAGCGTGAGCATTTCGGCCACGGCCAACAGCAGGAACACGGTCAGCCAGAAGATCCAACCGAACTCATTAATCCAGTCAAGCATTGAGTCCCCCTTAGAGACGTGTATTGCGTAGCTACGAGCCTACTACGAGAGGCTGGGAAAACAGCCTAAATGACGGCCTGCAGCGGCATTCGAAGCGGGTCCGAGCCCACCTCCCCGGCAAGCCCGGCCAGAATGTCGACGGCGTCGTGCAGTTCTTCGCCGGCGTAGCAGAACGGCAGGCGCAGGTAACGCTCAAAGGCCCCGTCAATGCCGAAGCGCGGCCCCGGAACAAGCCCCAGCCCGTGCGCACGTGCGGCCAGTGCGAGGGCCGAGCTTGAGACAGTCTCGGTGTTGATCCACAGGTTGAGTCCGCCGTCGGGCACCTGGACCTGCCATTGCGGCAGCCGCTCCCGCAGCAGTTCGACGGCGGTGTCCCGCCCGCGCCGCAGCCCGGCACTGCGGCTGGCCACCATGGTGGGCCACTCCCGGAAGAGGTGCACTGCCGCCAACTGCTCCAGCAGGGGCGTTCCAAGGTCGACGGCGGGACGGTTGCGCAGGAGCTGGGCCACCACCTCCCGGGGTCCGCGCACCCAACCGATCCGCAGGCCGCCCCAGGCCACCTTGCCGAGCGACCCCAAGGTCAGGATGTTCGGGTTGAAGACTGCCATCGGCGGCATGGGACCGCGGTCGATGTCAAGGTGGGCCGTGGTTTCATCCGCCACCAGAACCGTCCCTTCACGGGCCGCGGCGGCCGCCAGGTACTCGCGTTCGTGGACGGACATGCTCATGCCGGTGGGGTTGTGGAAGTCGGGCATCAGGAACGCGAGGCTGGGGGCGGCCCTGCGGATTTGCAGCAGCGCCTCCGGCAGGTCCCAGCCGGTGTCCTGCCGGACGGGGAAGGCCAACACCCGCGCGCCGACGGCGGAAAAAGTGTCGAGGGCGTGGGGGTAGCTGGGCTGCTCCACCAGCACACGCTCACCGGGGGAGTAGAGGGTCCGGGTCACCAGGTTCAAGGCGTGCTGGGCGCCGACTGTCACCATGACCTGGTCTGCCGAGGTGGGCAGGCCCCTGTCGCGGTAGTGCTGGGCAATGGCCTCGCGCAGGTCCGGCAGCCCCACCAGGTCAAAGCCGTCGTTGGAGAGATATCCCGGCAGTTCCTCCACGGCAGCGGAGTAGGCCGCATGAAGGCCGGGATAGGCCGGCGCGGTGGCCTTGGTGAAGTCCAGGGGGAGGCCGGGGTGCAGTGCATGCTCCCCGCGTTCGCGGCCGGGAAGGCGCAGCGTGCTGCCGGAACCGCGCACACTGTCCAGGAAGCCGTCGTCGCGCAGCTTGGAGTAGGCGGCCGCCACGGTGGTCCGGCTCAGTTCAAGCGCCTGGCTGAGTTCACGTTCCGCCGGCAGCTTCGCGCCGCTGGCCAGGCGCCCGTCGAGCAGCAGCACCCTGATGCGTTCCGCCAGTGCCTTGTAGGCGGGGCCGCTGCTGCGCCATTCGCCGAGCTCCCGTGCCAGGCGCCTGCCGGTGACAAAAGTGTTCATAAGGCCACAATACTGGAATTGGCACTGTTGCATAAGGCCAGTTTGGCTAAGCTTGACACATGCAATCGTTCTTCACGACCCAAAACCTCGCCGTCCGGCTCATCCGGCTCTTCGTGGGCCTCGCACTCTACGGAGTGGCCATTGCGCTGATGATCCGTGGCAACATTGGCGCCTCGCCGTGGGATGTGTTTTCCCAAGGACTTTCACGCAGCACCGGCATCTCCTTTGGGTTGTGCACCATCATCATCAGCGGCGTGGTGCTGCTGTTGTGGATTCCGCTGAAACAGCGCCCCGGTTTTGGCACCATCGCCAACGCCCTAATGGTTGGCGCCTTCGCCGACCTTGGATTGGCCTTGATCCCGCAGGCCACCGGTCTGGGCCTGCAGATCCTCTCCTTTGCCTCCGGGCTGTTCCTGCTGGCCTTCGCCACGGCGCTCTATATTGGGGCCGGGCTTGGTCCCGGCCCGCGCGACGGGCTGATGACTGGCCTGGTCCGGGTCACCGGCCGTCCCGTCTGGCTCATCCGCACGGCCATTGAACTGTCGGTCGTGGTGGTTGGCTTCTTCCTCGGCGGGGTGGTGGGTGTCGGAACCGCTGCATTTGCCCTGGGCGTGGGTCCGCTGACACAGTTGACGCTGCGGTGGCTGAAGGTGGACCTGCATGCCAACGGCCGGCGGACCACCATGGTGGACCTTGCCGTTGGGGACGGGAAGGACCTGGACGGCGTGTTCGTGGCTGGTGCCGAGTCGCAGGCCAAGGCCGGTCCCACCGCCTGACGGCAGTGTTGCCGGCGTCCCCGTTCCCGTCGGTCCCGGGCACGGCTCTGGCCAGAGTCCGCGCGGGGCTGGCGGATCGACGATGGAGCGTCCGGCTACCGGCTGTCGTCGCGTCCCGCCCGATTGGACAGATTCCGCCCGCGGCATCGGCAGGATGCGATTCGAATGCGCTGCGTTCCATGCTGTGCCACCTGTCCCAGGGGTCGGCTTTCCGACACTTCAACCATGGCGTGCGGTCTGCTCCCTGTAAAGGCTGCCCGCCCGATTGCCGCCCGACAGCCGTTGTTCAGCCGGCGGCTTGGAGCCGCCTGCGCGCCTGCCTGCGAGAGATTTAGGCGCCGGCGCGGGAGGGCGCCGCCTGAAAGACTGAGATGCGGAAGGCCGCCGTAGCCTCAGTCACAGCCGGCAATCCGGCGAGCCGGTCGCCAAGCTCCACGGTGTCCAGGTGATGGCCGGCCGGACCCATAAGTGCAACATTGCCGACGTCGGCCGGGGCCAGTTGCAGAGGCGCGGCCAGTTCACGGCTGTTGATTAGGTCAAACTCCGCCCCGAAGGATTCGCCCAGCGCGGCTTCCTTGTCCTCCTGGATGCCGAGCAGCCCTGCGGCGTCGGCGATCTCCGCGAGGTGCCCGGGCAGGGGAGTAACCACCACGAGATGTCCGCCTGGCTTGAGGATGCGGGCAAACTCCGTGCTGTTGCGCGGCGCAAAGATGACCAGCACGACGTCGGCCGTCCCGGCCCCCAGCGGCAGGTCGCGCCAAAGGTCCCAGGCGATGTTCACGGCGCCGGGGTTGCGGCGGGCGGCGCGGCGCAGCGCGAACTTGGAGATGTCGAGCCCAACGGCCGACGGTGCGACCCGGCCGTCCTGAGACAGGCCGGCCAGCAGCTGCTGCAGGTACCAGCCGGTGCCGGTGCCGGCGTCGACCACGACGGGCGAGGCGGAAGCGTGCAGCAGCGGTCCTACGGTTTCGACCAAGCCATCCGCCAGCGGGCGGTAGTGTCCGGCCTCGAGAAAGGCATCGCGGGCGGCCACCATGGCGGCGGTATCCGGGACGAACTTGGTGCCGTGCCCAGTCAGCAGGTTCAGGTAGCCCTGCCGGGCGATGTCAAAGCTGTGGCCGTTGGCGCAGGACACCGAGCGGTCCTGCAGGGAGGAAAAGTCGAGGCCGCAGATCGGGCAGAGCAGGGTGTTCAGCGCGGCAGTATCCATCCCACAAGCCTAGTGGCTGCCCGAAGGGGGCCGTGGCGCTGCGGACCGGAGAGCGGCGGCTGGCCGACTGCTCCAGACCGCCCGGGTTCCGACGCCACAGATCCGTCAGGCCCGGTCCGGGTCCCATCCCCGGCGCCCTCCCCATCCCGTCTGTGACGCAGTTGATGTACCGAATTGCAACAGAAAGCGCTTTCTGAGTACAGCAACTGCGTCATAGATCCGGGAAAGTGGAGGGAGGGAGGGAGGGAGGGGTGGCGGCCGCTGGTGGGGCTAAAAGTTCAGGCCTGCCTTCGCCGCCGCGATGTCCGGGTTGGCCCAGTACCGGGCATATTCGGCATTGGCGCACAGCGACCGCGGGTGGGCCTTGTCGATGTAGAGCGTGCCGAAAAGATGGTCGGTCTCGTGCTGGACGATTCTTGCCTGCCACCCGGTGAAGGTGGCGGTGCGCGCGGTGCCGTGGTCGTCGTCGTAGGACAACTTGACGGACGCGGCACGGTCCACCACCGCCTGCCATCCGGACATGGACAGGCAACCCTCGTAGTGAGATGCCAGTTCGGTGCCGAGCGGCGTGTAGCGGGGGTTGACGATGGTTAACAGTTCCAGGGGTTCGCGGGCGCGGGCGGCGGCATTTTCGGGGGTGACCTCGTACAGATCCTCGAGCACGGCGAGCTGCAGTGGGATGCCGATCTGCGGGGCGGCCAGTCCCACGCCCGGGGCGGCCCGCATGGTGGCGGTCATGATGTCGATGAGCCGTGCCAGTTCGTCGGGCGCGAGTTGGCCCGTGAATGGCAGGGCGCGTGCGCGCAGCACGGGGTGCCCTGCCTGCACGATGGCCGGCAAGTCCCCGGAGTTCGGATCGCAGGCGGACAGCACGGCGTCGACGGCGGCACGCAGGTAGGCGTTGTCAATGGGCGAGGGCTCAATGGGCGACGGCTCAGTCATTGCCGCCCTCAATGCTCCAGGTGCCCACGGGGGTGTAGGCGCTGTCGGAGACGGTCTCGTGCGTGCCGGGGACCAGCTCGTAGTGCTTCAGGTTGCCCGCCCAGTACCGCAGGATCCGCCCCAGCTCGGCTTCCGGTTCCCCTGCGAGCGCGTCCAGGTCTATGTCCATTGTGAATTTCATCCAGGCCTCCTCTGCGCCGCGGGCGGATGCCGCAGCGTGCTTCCATTCTGCCAAGTAACCGCCTGCCCTTGCCATATTGGCGGATCGGGGACATGGTGGGCTCAAGGGCTGCGGCGGGTTTGCGGTGCCGCGCGTCCGGGCTTCCAAGGATACGGACAACGAAGGGGATGGGCATGTCTGCCAACAGTTTTGATGCACGAAGTGAACTCACCGTTGACGGCGAACACTATGAAATCTACCGGCTGGATGCGGTGCCGGGATCGGCGAGGCTGCCATACAGTCTGAAGATCCTGCTGGAGAACCTGCTGCGAAACGAGGACGGGCGGCTGGTCACGGCGGACCAGGTCCGGGCGGTGGGGGAGTGGGACCCTGCGGCCGAGGCCAGCAAGGAGATCCAGTACACCCCTGCTCGGGTGCTGATGCAGGACTTCACCGGCGTCCCCTGCGTGGTGGACCTGGTGGCCATGCGCGATGCCATGGCGGATCTGGGAGGGGACCCCACCAGGATCAACCCGCTCATTCCCGGCGAGCTGGTCATTGACCACTCCGTCATCGCCGACGTGTTTGACCGGCCCGATGCCCCGCGCCGCAATTCCGAGCTGGAGTTCCGCCGCAACAAGGAGCGGTATGAGCTGCTGCGGTGGGCCCAGCAGTCGTTCGCGGACTTCCTCGTGGTGCCGCCGGACACCGGCATCTGCCACCAGGTCAACCTTGAGTACCTCTCCAGGGTGGTGTTCACCAGGACGGTCGACGACGTGCAGCAGGCTTATCCCGACACCCTCGTGGGCACGGACTCGCACACACCGATGGTGAACGGCCTGGGCGTTTTGGGCTGGGGCGTGGGCGGCATCGAGGCGGAAGCCGCCATGCTGGGCCAGCCCATGAGCATGCTGGTGCCCCAGGTGGTGGGCTTCAAGCTCATGGGTGAGCTGCCGGAGGGCACCACCGCCACCGACCTGGTGCTGACCGTGGCCGAGCTGCTGCGCAAGACCCGCGTGGTGGGGAAGTTCGTGGACTTCTTCGGTCCCGGCGTGGCGAACGTGCCGCTGGCCAACCGGGCCACCCTGGGCAACATGAGCCCCGAGTACGGCTCCACGTGTGCGATCTTCCCGATCGACGGCGAAACCCTCGACTACATGCGCCTCACCGGACGCTCCGAGCACCAGATCGCCCTGGTGGAGGCGTACGCCAGGGAGCAGGGCATCTGGCACGACCCCGACCACACCCCGGACTACAGCCAGATCGTGGAACTGGACCTGTCCACCGTTGAGAGTTCCATCGCAGGCCCCAAGCGGCCGCAGGACCGGATCCCGCTGCGCAGCGCCTCCCGTGCGGTCCGCGGATTGCTCGCAGGGGAGACGCAGGACGTGGCCGTGCTGGCCGGCGGGCTCGACGACGCCGGGGATGAATCATTCCCCGCCAGCGACCCCGTGGCCATCAGCACCCGCATCCCGCGGGACGCGCCGCCGCACGAGGTGGGCGACAGCGAAGGTGACGGGCTCGACTGGCCCAGCGATCCGGCGTCGTTCATCCTTGACGGCGCCCAGCTGAGCCTGGACCACGGCGACATTGTCATTGCCGCCATCACCTCGTGCACCAACACCTCCAACCCGTCGGTCATGATCGGTGCGGGGCTGCTGGCCAAGAAGGCCGTGCAGCTGGGACTGGACCGGCGGCCCTGGGTCAAGACCACCCTCGCCCCGGGCTCGCGCGTGGTCACCGACTACCTCGACCGGGCCGGGCTGACGCCCTACCTGGACAAGCTCGGCTTCGGGCTGGTGGGCTACGGCTGCACCACCTGCATCGGCAACTCCGGCCCGCTCATCCCCGAGGTCAGCGCTGCCGTCACGGAAAAGGACCTCAACGTCTCCGCCGTCCTCTCCGGCAACCGCAACTTCGAGGGCCGCATCCACCCCGAGGTCAAGATGAATTTCCTGGCCTCCCCGCCGCTGGTCATCGCGTACGCGCTGGCCGGGTCCATGCACGTGGACCTGCTGCGCGACCCGCTGGGTACCTCAGCCGCCGGAGAGCCGGTGTTCCTGAAGGACATCTGGCCCACGACGGCGGAGATCAAGTCCGTGGTGGACGCCAACCTGGCGGCGCACATGTTCACGGACGGCTACGCGGATGTGTACCACGGTGACGAAAACTGGCGCGGCATGGACGTGCCCGAGGGCGACATGTTCGCCTGGTCCAACGAGTCGACGTACGTGCGCAAGCCGCCATACTTTGACGGCATGCAGCGTGAGCCGGCCCCCGTGACGGACATTGTGGGCGCCCGCGTGCTGGCGCTGCTGGGCGACTCCGTCACCACCGACCACATCTCCCCGGCCGGCAACATCCGGGCTTCGTCGCCGGCGGGGCTGTACCTGCAGGAGAACGGCGTGGCCCGGGCGGACTTCAACTCCTACGGCTCCCGCCGCGGCAACCACAATGTGATGATCCGCGGCACCTTCGCCAACATCCGGCTGCGCAACCAGCTGGTGCCCGGCACGGAGGGCGGCTTCACGAAGCGTTCCGCGGACGGGGAGGTGGAGACCATCTTTGACGCCTCCAACGCCTACCTGGCGGCAGGCACGCCCCTGGTGGTCATTGCCGGTACCGACTACGGCTCTGGTTCTTCGCGTGACTGGGCGGCCAAGGGCACCATGCTCCTGGGCGTCAAGGCGGTTATCGCGACCTCGTTCGAGCGGATCCACCGGTCCAACCTGATCGGCATGGGCGTGCTGCCGCTGCAGTTCAAGGACGGCGACACCGCCTCGTCCCTGGGCCTGACGGGCTTTGAGACGTACTCCATTGTGGGGCTGGCCGGGGCGAACCCGCTGCCGCGCGAGGTCACCGTCAGGGTGACCGGCGACGGCGGCACGCGGGACATCGTGACGACGCTGCGCATCGACACCCCTGCCGAGGAGGCCTACTACATGCACGGCGGCATCCTGCAGTACGTGCTCCGGCAGCTGCTGGAGGACTGACCGGGGCGCGGGCGGTGGTGCCCGGGGCGGCCCCGCAGCACCACCGCCCGTCAACCTTCAGTTGACGAGTTTCAAGGGTCAACCTAAGGTTGACGCATGAGCACATCATTCAACATCACAAACCCCATTCCGCTGGACACGCTGATCTCGGCCCTGGTGAAAAACCACGAGGGGCCCCTGGCGCAATTGTCGGGAGCCATGCTGGTGGCCGAGCACCTGGGGGAGGTCTCCGACCATCTGATCGGCCACTTCGTGGACCAGGCCCGCCGGTCCGGCGCGTCGTGGTCGGAGATTGGCCAGAGCATGGGAGTGACCAAGCAGGCAGCCCAGAAGCGCTTCGTGGACAAGGCCGGCGGGGAAGCGCCCGACCTGGATGCGAGTCAGGGCTTCAGCCGCTTCGACGAGGATGCCCGCAAGGCGGTGATGATGTCCCAAAAGGCTGCCCACGACGGCGCCAACGCCATGATCGCCCCCGAGCACCTGCTGTTGGGCCTGATGGAACTGCCGGAGTCGCTGGCGGTCCGTGGACTGGCGGCGCAGGGGATCGCGGCCGGGGGAGTGCGCGACGCTGCTGCGGCCCGACTGGCCCCCTCCGACGGAGCGGCCCCGGAGCTGGTGCCGTTTGACGCGGATGCGCGCAAAGTGCTGAAGCTATCCTTCCGTGAGGCGCTGCGCCTGGGGCACAACCATGTCGGCACCGAACACCTCCTGCTGGCGCTGCTGGAAAATGAGAACGGTGCGGGCACGCTGGCGGGCGCAGGCGTGGACCGCGGAGCGCTGGAAGACTTTGTTACGGCCGAAATTGCCCGGGAATCCGCAGTCCACGGGCACGCTGCCGGGGAACGTGCATAATGATTCAATGACTGAAGTAATTAACACAGAACGCCTTGCCCTGCGCCCGTGGAACGACTCAGACGTTGATTTTGTCTTTGACTTGTACTCCCGGTGGGTGGTTCAGCGCTTCATCGGCAATGAGCCGGCGGTGATGGAAAGCCGCTCCGAAGCGGTGGACAGGCTGGAACGCTTCAAGGCCCTTGACCACCCCGTCCACGGCATCTGGGCCGTCACCCGCAAGGAAGACGGACTGCCCGTGGGCACACTCCTGCTCAAGCCCATCCCCGCCTCAGGCGAGGAGCCGCTGGAACCCTCGTCCGACGTCGAAATTGGCTGGCACTTCCACCCTGACCACTGGGGGAACGGCTTTGCCTCGGAGGCGGCAACGGCGGTGCTCGAGCATGCCTTTGCCGGCGGACTGCCACAGGTTGTGGCTGTGACCAACCCTGCCAACGAGGCCTCGCAAAGCGTGTGCCGGCGCCTTGGCATGGAGCACAAGGGACAGTCCAAAAAGTACTACAACGCCAAGTGCGAACTGTTCGTGATCAGCAATCCGGCGCTGGCCGCCGAATAGCGCCAATGAGAACCCGGGCCCGGCAACGGGCCCGGGATCTTTTGTCCCAAAGGAGGGCCATGACTGAATTGTTGTCCGGCGGAAACATGAACTCCGTGGAGCGCGACGGCGATTCCGTCCTGCGCAACGCCGGCCCGTGGACACCCACTGTGCACAGGTACCTGGAATACCTGCGGCGGGCCGGCGTCGACTGGATCCCGGAACCACTTGGCGAGTCGGCTGGGCGGGAGCGGTTAAGTTTCGTGGGCGGGGACGTGCCGGTGTACCCGCTGCCGGACTGGGTATGGCACGAATCCGTTCTGGTGGACGGAGCCCGCCGCCTGCGCCGGCTGCACGATGCCAGCATCGGTTTCGGCTTGGACGGTGCAGTGTGGCAGTCCCCGGCCAAGGTGCCGGCCGAGGTTATCTGCCACAACGACTTCGCACCCCACAACCTCGTTTTCCGTGACGGGTGCATGACCGGTGCCATCGACTTTGACATGTGCTCGCCCGGGCCAAGGTTGTGGGACCTGGCGTACTTCGCCACGCGCGCGGTCCCGCTGACCCGGGACACGCCGTCGAACGCGCCGGGAATGGAGCATGCCCGCGCCCGGGTGCAGCTGATCCTTGACTCCTATGGTTCCGACGCCGGCTGGGATGACGTGCTGCGCCTTGCCATCATCCGGCTGTGGGACCTTGCCGACTTCTCGCGGGCGAAGGCCGTTGAGCTGGGCAAGCCCGAGCTGGACGCGGACGCGGACATGTACGAGAGGGACGCCGAATTCCTAGCTTCCGAACGGGTCTGCCCGCCGTAAGCTGCATACCGCCCAATGCTTGAAGTTTCAGCCAGCACGTGGCGCGGCAATGAGTCGAGGTGCTCGACGGGATGCGGGGCCGCTACGGGAGCGGTGGGCCGCAGACTCTGGCAGCTTCCGATTGGGGACCTTCTCATGGCCATCAATCGAGAGTCTCCCGGCTGCTCACGGCCCATGGCACAGCCCGCAATGCACTTGTGAACACAGTGAATGCGTTTCCCTGCACCTGTGGGAAAGATGCGCCGTATCCTCATGAGGGAGGGTCCCCGGAATGTGCGATCGCGTAGTTTCATGCCATGCGCAGGAGAAGGTCAGCATCGAAGAGGTCAACGAAGTCCGCCGGGCTGTTGGGTTGTCGCCGCAGGGGGACAGCCGGGAGAAGTCTGATCCACTGGGCAAGGAGGTGCCGCCAATGCAGGAGATATCGTATGAGGACGCCACAATGCCCGATGTTGCGGCGCTCGTGGACCTTTACGGCTCTGTTGGCTGGAGCGCCTACACGGATTCCCCGGAAACTTTGCTTGCAGCCATTGCCGGATCGTCCAGGGTGGTCTGCGCCTGGTCGGGGGAATTGCTCGTTGGCCTTGCGAGGGTAATAACCGATGGGGCGACCATCTGGTACCTGCAGGACATTCTGGTCCGGCCCGATTTCCACCGTCACGGCATTGGCCGCCAGTTGGTAACGCGGGCGATGGACGGGTACGGGGAAGTGCGTCAAAAAGTGCTGCTGACGGACGATGAAGTTGCGCAGAAAGCGTTCTATGAGTCCCTTGGCTTCGTGGAAACGGGAGAAGTTCCAACGGGGGCACTGAGGACCTTCGTACGCTTCAACTGATTCCTCCCCTGCGCGGCGGCCGGTCTGGTGCACATCGGGCAGGAACGGATAACCTTTCCTGCCGCCTGAGCGGGCCGCTGGCACTAAAGTGGACTGCGACGAGACGAGGGAAAGAGGCACCATGGGCACGGAGACAACAACACAGGCCACGAGTGCGGAACGGCACACAGCTGACGGCCACGACTTGATCCGCGTGCAGGGTGCGCGCGTGAACAACCTCAAGGACATCAGCGTCGAGATCCCCAAGCGGCGCCTGACGGTCTTCACCGGCGTTTCCGGTTCGGGCAAGAGCTCGCTGGTGTTCGGCACCATCGCCGCCGAATCCCAGCGCATGATCAATGAGACGTACAGTGCGTTCGTGCAGGGCTTCATGCCCACACTGGCGCGCCCCGACGTCGACGTCCTTGAAGGGCTGACGACGGCGATCCTGGTTGACCAGGAGCGGATGGGCGCCAACCCGCGCTCCACCGTGGGCACCGTGACCGACGCAAATGCCATGCTGCGCATCGTGTTCAGCCGCCTGGCCCAGCCGCACATTGGCTCCCCGCAGGCGTACTCCTTCAACGTTGCGTCCATCTCCGGCGCCGGCGCCGTCACCATCGAGAAGGGCGGCGAGAAGGTCAAGGAGCGACGCAGCTTCTCCGTCACCGGCGGCATGTGCCCGCGCTGTGAGGGGATGGGCAAGGTCAACGACTTCAACCTGGAAGCCATCTTTGACGCCGACAAGTCACTGAGTGAGGGCGCCGTCCTGGTCCCGAACTACAGTATGGACGGCTGGTACGGGCGCATCTTCGCCGGCTCCGGCTTCTTCGACATGGACAAAAAGCTCGGAAAGTTCACCAAGAAGGAGCTCCACGACCTCCTTTACAAGGAACCCGTCAAGATCAAGGTCGAGGGCATCAACCTAACCTACGAGGGCATCATCCCGAAGATGCAAAAGTCCATGCTGGCCAAGGACGTGGACGCCATGCAGCCGCACATCCGCGCCTTCGTGGAGCGCGCCGTCGTCTTCACCACCTGCCCAGATTGCGCCGGCACCCGCCTCGCGGAGCATGCCCGCAATTCCAGGATCGACGGCGTCAGCATCGCCGACGCCTGCAGCATGCAGATCAGCGACCTGGCCGCCTGGGTCCGTTCCCTCGACGAACCGTCCGTGGCGCCCCTGCTTGAATCCCTGGGGGAGACCCTGGACTCGTTCGTGGACATCGGCCTCGGCTACCTGTCCCTGGACCGCCCCTCAGGCACGCTCTCCGGCGGCGAGTCGCAGCGCACCAAGATGATCCGCCACCTGGGCTCGTCCCTGACCGACATCACCTATGTCTTTGACGAACCGACCATCGGCCTGCACCCGCACGACATCGCCCGCATGAACCAGCTCCTGCTGCAGCTGCGCGACAAGGGCAACACTGTCCTCGTCGTCGAGCACAAACCCGAGGCCATCGCCATCGCGGACCATGTGGTGGACCTGGGCCCGCTGGCCGGATCCGCCGGGGGAGAGGTGGTCTACGAAGGTTCCATTGAGGGACTGCGCGCCAGCGGCACCCTCACGGGCAGGCACCTCGATGACCGCATGTCGCTCAAGGCGTCGTTCCGGAAATCCCGGGGCGCCCTGGAGGTCCGCGGCGCCACGGAAAACAACCTGAAGAACGTCGACGTCGACATCCCTCTCGGCGTGCTCACAGTCGTGACGGGCGTGGCCGGATCCGGCAAGAGCTCGCTCATCCACGGTTCCGTTTCCGGCCGCGAGGGCGTCGTCACCGTGGACCAGGGCGCCATCCGCGGCTCCCGGCGCAGCAACCCCGCCACCTACACGGGACTGCTGGACCCCATCCGCAAGGCGTTCGCGAAGGCCAACGGCGTCAAGCCCGCACTGTTCAGCGCCAACTCCGAGGGCGCCTGCCCCACCTGCAACGGTGCCGGCGTCATCTACACCGATCTCGGCATGATGGCTGGCGTCTCCACGGTCTGCGAGGAGTGCGAGGGCCGCCGCTTCCAGGCCGCCGTCCTCGAATACCACCTGGGCGGGAAGAACATCAGCGAGGTCCTCTCCATGTCGGTGGACCAGTCCGTCGAGTACTTTGCCGAAGGCGAGGCCAAACTGCCGGCCGCTCACAAGATCGTCAGCCGCCTGTCCGACGTCGGACTTGGCTACCTCAAGCTCGGCCAGCCCCTCACCACGCTCTCCGGCGGTGAGCGCCAGCGCATCAAGCTCGCCACGCACCTGGGGGAGAAGGGCGGGACCTACGTCCTCGACGAACCCACCACGGGCCTGCACCTGGCCGACGTCGAGAAGCTTCTTGGCCTGCTGGACCGTCTCGTGGAGTCGGGTAAGTCGGTCATTGTGATCGAGCACCACCAGGCAGTCATGGCGCATGCCGACTGGATCATTGACATTGGCCCCGGTGCCGGGCACGACGGCGGAACGATCGTTTTCGAGGGAACACCGGCGCAGCTTGTGGCCGGCCGGGAGACGCTGACGGGCCAGCATCTGGCCGCGTACGTCGGCGCCTGATGTTCGAACGGTGTTCGATGGTTCGCGACTCCGTTGAGCTGTCCTATGTGGTGGGCGGCGCGGGACCCGTCGTGTTGCTCCTGCACGGGCTGGCGGGGGAGTCGGGGGAGTTTGTCCCCACGATGAACGCACTTGCTGCCGACTTTCGGGTCGTTGCACTCGACCAGCGCGGGCATGGCCGCAGCACCCGGCGGCCGGCCGATGTTTCGCGTGAGGCGTTTGTCCAGGATGCTGTTGCACTGATCGACCACGTGAGTCCCGGGCAGCCGGTGCACCTGGTGGGTCAGTCGATGGGCGCCCACACGGCCATGCTCGCGGCTGCGGCCCGTCCGGACCTCGTTAAGTCTCTGGTCATGCTGGAGGCCGATGCCGGCTCGGGTTCGTCCGAGGATGCCGCCGCATTGGGCCGGTATTTTGCCGGCTGGCCGGTGCCGTTTGCCGACGAGGCGGCCGCCCGGGATTTTTTGGGGGAGTCGCCCATTGCCGGCGCATGGGTTTCAGCCCTCGAACGCCGGGATGGCGGGCTGTGGCCCCGGTTTGACGCGGACGTCATGGAAGCCTGCATCCGCAACGTGATGGAGCCGCGCTGGGACGAATGGGATGCCGTCCTGACCCCAACCTTGCTTGTGTACGCGGAGAAGGGCGTGTTCTCGGCGGCGCAGAAGCTGGCATTTGTCGGGCACCGGCCTGGAACGTCACGGATTGACTTGGCCGATGCCAGCCACGACGCACACCTTGACCAGTTTGGGCCGTGGGTGGATGCACTGCGGGGTCATCTGTCAGAATCACTGGTGGATTCTGACAGATAACTGTATAACTGTCAGTAGAAGTTTCTGATTGTGACAGATAAGGCTGCTGTGGATTCTCAACCCCATACCAATGAGCAAGGCCCGGACCTAGCGGGATCTCGGGAAACCGGCGGCGCGCCGCAGTCCACATCATGGCCGGAAGCCGGGTCTGACACGCTGACCTGGAATGGGCGTGCCGAGATCATGCAACAAAGCATGAGTTATCGCGACCTCAGCGGCCAGAGCTACAAGGCCTTCGTCCCGCCGTTCATCGCCGAAACCACGTACCAACCGTCTGGTCAGGCAACAGCCCTGGCTGAGGAATCAGCCATCGCCATTGCCCGCTTTGACGAGCGATACGGAGAGCACCTGGCACCCTTCTCAACCTTGCTCCTGAGGAGCGAGTCGGCAGCTTCTTCACGCATTGAGAACCTCACGGCCAGTGCCCGGAACTTGGGGGAGGCCGAGCTCGGCGCCACCGACAAAGCGAATGCAGCCCAAGTGGTTCGCAATGTGAAGACCATGGAAACGGCGTTGGCAGCTGACGACAACATGGACAGCGAATCCGTGCTGCGCATGCACGAGGCGTTGATGGCAGGAACCCCGGACCAGGACGTTTCCGGCCAGTGGCGCCGACAGCAGGTATGGATTGGCTCCAGTGTCGTTTCACCGATCGGGGCCACCTACATTGCGCCAGCGCATGAACGCGTACCTGAACTCATGGAGGACGTCATGGCCTATGCCCGCCGGAGTGATATTCCGGTCATGGTTCAGGCCGCCATCGCCCACGCACAATTTGAAACCATCCACCCATTCACTGACGGCAACGGCCGCACCGGCCGGGCCCTGATGCATGCCATGCTCAAACGCCGCGGCACCGCTTCCAGGGTGACCGTACCGGTTTCCTCTGGCCTGCTCGCCAACGTACAGGGCTACCATGACGCGTTGACGGCGTTTCGTGAAGGCGAACCGGACGTCATTATTGCGCTATGTGCAGAAGCATCATTTCTCGCCATTGACAATGGAACCATGCTGGCCGCAGATGTTGCCGCAATCGCGGAGTCCTGGAAGTCCAAGATAGTTGCCCGAAAGGATGCGGCTGTGTGGAAGGTCCTCGATCTACTGGCGAGGCAGCCCGTGGTAAATGCCTTGTCCCTGCAGGAAAAGGTCGGCCTGGACTACAGACGGGCCAAGCGGGCCATGGATGATTTGGAAGCCGCGGGAATCGTCGTCGGTGTCAACAAGTTTAAACAGGGGCGCTTTTGGCGCGCACCGGACATGCTCAAAGCGCTGGATGCCTTCGCCGACAGGGCCGGTCGCCGCGTGGCACCCTGAATTGCACTCGGTTTGAATCCTGACCCGTGCAGCGCTGGCTGACCGGGCTCCGGCGGCTGTGAAGGTGACGCTGCCAGGGGGAGTGGCTGGTCGAGTGACCACCTTCGAATCGCGGTGCAGGCTCAGTCAGCGTTCCCTTGCTCAGGCGTTTTAGTCTGAAAGTCGGCATAGTTGCGAATTAGCTCCAGCGCCTCCAACAGTTCGAAGTCCTCGGGGCCAATGAGGAAAGCGGCGGGCTTGCCGTTTTTGTTAATCTGCACGCGTTCCCGTCCGTAGCTTGCGCGTCCGATGACATCGGACAGCTCGCTGCGAAGCTCGCGGATGGACACAGATGTAGTAACAGTTGTCATGCCTGAAGCATATATTGTGTACACGCGTCTCGCGAAGCCGCCGTCAGATTTCGTGTACACAATTGGTGCGGGGCAGGGCTTGGCGGTGTGTACACAGTTCACACCGAAGAGGGGTGTATTGCGTGTACACAATGTACACGATGGTTGAAATTCAAATTGCTTCACCCGCCACTGTCCTGGGCTGTGAACATCGCCCATGGCGGTAGGCGATCCTCTCGGGGACTGTCAACCAGGCTGCCAGTGTCCAAAATGAGGTGAGAGGCTTGCGGGTGGATCGAGTTATGGGGGCTATGGAAGCATTCGGATTTGACTCAGAACAGCCACTTTCAGCAACTGTTTTACAGCACCGATAATCTACATTATGTAAAGTAAAGTGAAAACGGACCTCCCCGATCGGGGTGACCCGGCTGATTTCGCGGTTTTCACTTCTATACTCGTTGGATGGGCGAATTGACATCAATGCCGGAGGTCCGTGCTGCCATCGACGAAATTGATCGGGACATGGTTGCGCTGCTGGCCAAGCGACAACATCTTGTTGAACGTGCCGGAGAACTCAAGCGTGGCAAGGATGTCCGCGCCGTTCGGGCGCCTGCCCGTGTTGAATCCGTCATCAGCTCCCGCCGTGCCGCAGCCGATGAGGCTGGCCTGGATCCTGACGTGGCCGAACGGATCTGGCGTTCGATGATTGAAGCGTTCATTGACTTGGAGCTCAGAATCCACGCCGGCATCGAGACCCCGAATCCCTAAGCTGTCTGATAGCCTTCTGCCCACTCACCCGCGGCTGTGACGCCCAGCGCTCCCCTATGTTCGCCTTCTGGCCCGCGCACCGATGTCGTCCAGGACCCGGACGACATCCTTCGCCAGCCAAATGCGGTTTCGTTTTCCCGTTGAGATTTGGTTCAGGATGCCTAGGAGCCGGTGCGCCGAAGAGTCTCTCCTTGCCTTGACGCGCTCACGCCACTCACTGTTGACGGCATCCAAGTCGCCGGCGAGCATGCGGCCGTTGTACACAGCCGCAAATGACGCTCCCGCGAAGGACTGGACTATCGGAGCGATGCCCTCTCCCCTACAGGCGCCCAGCGCCTCACAATAGTGCCCGGTGCCATGCGGCAGCCCTGTGGACACCGGAGCGGCGACATTGCGGGTCAGCCGCCCGCCGCGCAGCATCACCGGAATGAGTGCCCGACCAACCCTGCCATTGCCGTCCGGGAATGGATGGATGGTCTCAAACTGCGCATGCGCAACTGCGATTTGGACGAGAGCGGCAAGGTCGAGGCGGTTGGCAAAAGTGGTGAGGTCGTCCATCAGGGCAAGAGCCTGGTTGTGGTGTGGGGGCACAAACTGCGCCGCGTGGGGCCAGGCTCCCTCCGCCAATCCATAGCTGCTGGTCTCGCCAGCGGCCAGCAATGCTTGGGTTGCCTTCCCACAGCAGTGCCCGATGCATTTCCAGGATTGCGTCGCCATCGGCGGTTTCAGACAAGGAAAGGGCTGCCTGCATGGCGCGAACGTTGCCCACGATGAGCTGCGCATTCTGCGAGGCATGACACCCAGTTCGGCCAGTGCAATTTGGCGGGCTCCGCCCGACAGGTTCTCGATCTCAGGGCTTGAAGCACTTTCTGTTCGCAAGAGAAATGGATGCGAAAGGTACTGCTATCTGCTCGACTCCGGCGTCGAGCGGGCAAGTTCACCTGCGGCTCCCCCGGATCTTGAGTATGGCGGTTGCCAGACAAGGGAACCGGCGCCAATCACCATGCCTCCGCGACGGTTGGCGACTGCGCTGCAGGACCACTCCGCGCGACCGATACGGGTGCGCGGCTGGCCGGCATGTCCCTCAAGGCTTGCTGGCCTTGCCGTCAAGCCACAGCTCCGTGGAATCGTCCTGGTGCACGCCGCCGGTGCCGACATGCTTGCTGCTGATGGTTGGGCCGTTTTTGACGACGTGGACGATGGCCATGGCATGGCCGCGTCCAAGTCCGAAGTCCTCCTTGAGCCAGTCGATGATGGCTCCGGCCTTAACGGGTTCCGCGTCCAGGCCGCGATCGTGGGCAAGCGTGAGAATTGCCCGCGGGGTGAGTCCGGTCTTTTCTTCGATGGTGTCCAGGTACGCCTGAAATGACATTTTTACCTCTCCGTGCCTTGTGTCACTTTTTGATGGTGGCGATCAGTCTAAACGGGTGGTACGGTACCGTCTAGTACTTAGGGGTGATGAAATGCAGGCAGACAGTGCCATTGAATCGGCAGCCCGACGCAGCAGTGCCAAACGGAAACAGATCCTGGACGCGGCCCTCGCCGTCTTTGTGGCCCACGGCTATGTGGGCACAAGCACCGACCAGATAGCTGCCGCCGCATCCGTGTCCAAACAGACGATCTACAAGTATTTTTCGGACAAGAATGGGCTCTTCACAGCCATCATCACCGACGTGGGCGACCGCATTCACAACCCCTTCGACGAGCTGTGCCTTGCAATGGGCACCGCATCCGAGGCGGTGCCGGCGGTCAAACTCCTGGCCGAGGAGTTCACTGCGTCCATCATGAATCCGCGGGTCCAGGAGATCCGCAGGTTGATGATTGCCGAGGCTCCCCGATTTCCGGAACTGGGACGCCTCTACTGGCAACGCGGGTTCGAGCGTGTCCTGGGGTCGGTGGCGGCTTGCCTGGAAGTCCTGGACGGGCGCGGCCTCCTCTCCATCGCACATCCCGACATGGCAGCCCAGCACCTGACTGGGATGCTGCTGTGGATCCCAAGCAACCGTGTCATGTTCTGCGGCCCGGAACAGGCCCCCGGTACGGCGGAATTGTCCACGATCATCGACCAGGGCGTGGCGGCATTCGTTTCCGCCTACCGGCCCGAACCAAGGGGGCAGTGACATGATAAACAAGGTCAAGGGATCCGGGCTGGTCATCGGAGCTGGACGCACGATTCGCTTTGAGGGCGAGGGGCATGGGTCCGGCGTCTCGTTTTACTTGGTCGACAATAGCCCCGGCCAAGGTCCCGGGCTCCACCGCCACCCCTACAGCGAAACGTGGGTGGTACTCGAGGGCCAGGCGGTGGTCACGGCAGGCGGGGAAGACGTGCCGGCCGCCGCAGGCGACATACTTGTGGTCGAAGCGGGAACGCCACATTGTTTCCGGGCCGTGGGCGAGGACAGGCTGCGGATGGTGTGCATCCATGCCTCACCCCGCTTCCAGCAGGAAAACCTGGACAGCTGAGCTGTCCCTATGAGAACTCCTTGAGCATCTCCAATTCACGCCTCGCCGGATTGACGTTGTAGGCCATGCTGTGGCCCGTCGCGGCATATCCACGGCGTTCGTAGAAGTTGATGGCGCGCGCATTGTCCTCATGGACGTGCAGCGACAGCCGACCGCTGTCATCGCGCGCCCATTCCTCCACTGATTCGAGCAGGGCGTCGGCCAGGCCCACGCGCTTCCCGCGCCACTTCGGCACCACAAACACCCCCACCAGCAGCGGACCGGTGCCAGAATCCGGGATGTACCCGCCCATGGTGCCCACCCAGCTGCCAGTGCCGGAGACTGCGGCGAGCTGGATGCTGTGCTCGCCGGTGCCCCGGGCGCCCCTCAGCCGCCATTCGGCTTCATCATGAGCCAGCGCCTCGGCCAGGGTCTCTGCGCATGCATCGGGCGTGTCCTGAATCATCTGCAGGCGCAGCGCACGCACCTCACTCCAGTCGGATTCAGCGGTGCGGCGAATCGAGAATTCTTCTGTGGTCATCTTGGAAAGCCTAATCCATCCCGCATACGGGCCCAGACCGTATGATCGACAGGGTATGCCGCCACCAACGATCACAGGAGATCCATGAAAACGCTGCCGGAATTCGTATCCCCCACCGATGCTGCCGACCAGGTGGCCCGGTCCCAGGTCCTCTCCCCCGCCATCCAACCGCTGTGGGCAGGAGCCAAGCTGAGCGGCCCGGCGTACACCGTCCGCTGCGCGCCCGGCGACAACCTGATGCTGCACGCGGCCATCCACCGGGCACCCGCCGGCTCCGTCCTGGTGGTCGACGGCGGCGACGCCACCCATGCGGTGGCCGGCGGAAACGTGTGTGCCGTGGCCCACCGGCGTGGAATTGCCGGTATGGTCATCGACGGGGCCATCCGGGATGTGGCGGAGATCAGGGAGCTCGGCTTCCCTGTGTTTGCCCGCGCGGTAGTCCCCAAGCCGGGCGTGAAGGGGATGCCGCTGCCCCTGCAGGAGCCTGTCACGTGCGGCGGCGTCCTGGTGCACCCCGGCGATTTTGTGGTGGCCGATGAGGAAGGGATCGTGGCCGTGCCGGTCGCAGACATAGTCACGGTCATGGAGGCGGTTTCCAGGAAATCCAAGGCGGAACAGGCACAAACTCTCGATGAGTGGGAGGCGGAACACGCCCGGAAGATCGACTCGGTCCTGCATGCTGCGGGCCTGGACTGGTAGGCAGCTGAACGCTCCGTTGCACCAAGACACGACGGCGTTCACCTCTCCAATGGTGTGGCCGCGGGCGCCGTCCGTACGATTCGGCACGGGTGGCGTCACACCGACCCGGCCTATATTTGAGTTGCGAGATCTCAATGGGTTGCAGGCGCGGCAGTTGAGGCGTTCGCGAATGTATGATCCCAAGCTGCCTGTCATCAACGAGATGCCCTGACCTGCGGTGATACTCCGTCCCGGATCACCGAAATTCCCCGTTTCGTGTCACTTTCCCACTACACGCATCGTCGTCGATGAAAATGGCGGCTCAAGTTTCCCAGCGAGACGACCAATCTGCCTGGGATCAGGAGAGCGCTAGCGATCGTTGTCCTGGCATTGTCAGAGCCAAATCAATGGGCTCATGTTGGCCTGAAATCCTGTCCCGTATAACGCCCGGTCACCGGACAGATCACCGGACACCCTATACGGGACGTCCTGGGACGCGAATTGATAGCGGCGCATGTCAGCGGCCTGATTGTCCGGTGAGGGACCGGCTTACGGGACACTCAAATATGGCGTTCCGGACATACCCCTTACGGGACGACGCAACTGTTCCAGGTGCGAAGGAAAACGCTTGCGGGTTCCATTTGTGACAGTCCGATGTAGTCTCACTTTGCAAACGGCGTGCATGTTTTCTCTTTTTGGTTCTGGCCGTCCACAACCATTCCAATCATCATCAGTTTCCACTCCAGATAGAATCCTTCGATGGGGACAGACAAGAAGTACTACCTGCCAGTCAGGTCACGAGTGTATTTGGCCAGCATCGTTTGTCTGTTGCTCGGCTTCGGGGTGGTCATTGGGTTCTTCGACGGGTGGATCCTGGTAGTTGGCTCGCATGTCATCCGCGCTTGGATACTAAGCAGTGCCCTTTTGCTGGCTTCGCTGGTGTTCTGGGTCCTTTGGATCGTCCGTGGCAGCAGGAGGCCGGGCCCGAGAAGGGATGAGGGGCGCTGGGGGCTGATGCGTTCCCTTACCTTCTTTACGCTGGTTGGCGTTGTTGGGGCGGGCAGCGCGATGGTGGCGTTTTTCGATTTGGGTACGAGTAACTTCATCCTGGATCCCCATGGACCGGAGGGCTGTCGAGCGGTCGTACGGCAGACCGATATGTGGGGTGGTAGTCAAGGGGAGGCCTACGCCGTCGGCATCATGGGAGTCGGCAGGTCGGCAGGAAAATGGCATACCTATGATGTATACCGGCCAATCAGTGCGGGCGAGTACACACTGGGGTGGACTGCATCCGGCGGGGAACTTACCATCGCCGACGCTTATGTTTTCAGGACACGCACGCAAAGCATCGCAAGGCACAAGGCGTTGCAGCCGCGCATCGATAGTGGAGAGCTCAGCATCGACAATTTGTACGATCCGGAACCATTTGATCGGAAACCGGTCAACTGCCACTGATGCCGAGGCGGATTGGCTCGCGGACCAAGACTCCTGTGGGACAGTCCGATCCACGTACCACTCGAAATCCGGGCTCGCAGTGTTGGCTTTGGGGCCATATCTTCGGCTAGACCGGGTGCGGTCCCCGCCAGATTCGCTCTACAGCCAGACAGGATCCAACGCCAAGGATTGCAGAAATGTCCGGTAAGGGTTCCGTTTACGGTCGCACCACCGTAGTACGGACGAGCATAAGAAATGAATGTGCTTCCTTGGCAGGGCAGTCCCACCGGAGGAATGGCCCAGTTCCCTGGAATAGCTGACCATCTCTCAGCTGGAAGTTGAACCGGGGCAGATAATGTCGTCGGTATCGTCACGGACTGTCGAGGCTCATGGCTTCTTTGGTTGTAGATTTATTGCGCCGTGAGGAAGAGATGAGGAAGAGAATAGTCTCCGCGAGGCCCGCAACGCTCCACAGGAAGAGGCACTCCATAGCAAACAACATTGGTAAGAACCCATTCCCCAATAAAATTGACGGGTCAGGTTCCTTCGCAGCCATTGAGGACAGGAAGAAGACGGTTGCCATGACGGGGAGGCCCGCCAGCAGTAGCCAAACGGTGTACTTTGCTATCTTGTGGCCGAGAAGACGCAAGCAGGCATGCAGCAACCAGAAAATGCCGACGCAAAGGGGCAGCAGGTAAATAGGGCTCATTCTCCTAGCCTCTCAGTTGGTGAAGGGTAACGCGCCCAACCCAGGGATGATTCTGCAGGGGCTTGTTCCGTTTCCTTGGAACTTTTGCCCTACTTCGTACCCTCAAGATGGTCCCTGCGGAACGGACAAGCACGAGTCAAACTGAAGCCAACGTTGCCGGTTTCGACAGCCTGAGTCTCACAACATGGGATCGTTACGTCGCCGTAAGCGGCTATACGCACTAGCTCGTCACCATCGGCAATAATTGCTGTTCCGCGCAGGGTTCCGCTTTCGGACAAGCGTGCGGTGCATCCGCATGCTTCGAGGAAGAAATTGGGTGCCCGACCTGTGACAGTGTGTCGAGATGTTGGCGGCGTCAATATGGGGCACCTTTCGGGACGTGAGCTGTTTGGCCGTGCCAGGAATGGCTATTGTCGAGGATTCTGGTCTTCGTTGCCTGCCCTACAGCGGGGCGCGCGAAGGAGCGAATGATTCCCTCTTTGGCAAGATTGTGGGTGGCCCTGCTCGCGTAATCGGCGGCGGAGGCATTTGAGGAGTCCCTTTTTCAAAGATGTTTGAGACGTTTCCTGTGCCCGGGACATAAGTAGGCAAAGGGCAGCAGCTCGATACGGAATTGGGGGAATCATGCGGGACGGTCTAAACGTCGAGACAGCACTGGACATGGTTCCGGACATCGATCTGCTGGCCTTGATTGAAGCCGGGGACGACCAGGCATTTCAGAAGATCTACGCCCGTCATTTCAAGGCTGTGGCATGGATTGCCCTGAGATTCCTGGGGACCCGGGACCTCAGTGAAGACGCCACGCAGGCAACCTTCATCGTTCTGTGGCAGAAGTCCAAGGAGATAGTGCTCGCGGACTCCTCGCTCATGCCCTGGTTGGCCACGGTATGCAGACTGCAATGCCGCAACATCCAGAAGAAGGAATGGAAGCGGGCGCACAGGCCCCTTGAGGGTTTCCCTCACCTTCAATCTGGCGACAAGTCGCTCGAAGACCAAGCCATCGACGCCGCCCTGATCCGTAGCCTGGAGGGTGAGATATCGAAAATGTCGATTATTGACCGTGAAATATTTCGGCTCTGCCTGATTGAGGGCTACAGCTACGAGCAGGCCGCCGAAAGTCTGGGGATCACCCACTCAGCCCTGCGGAACAGGCTCTCTCGCTTGAAATTGAAACTCCGCACTCTTCTCGCCTGACACCACCGAAGGAGGAATCATGCCCGACCTGACAGAACCTCAGTGGCCCACAGACACCGACATGAACCGTGTTTGGGAATCCACGCAATTAGCCATCACCCGAGAAGCCCGCGGCGCCCACCGCCGCAAGGTTTCCCTCATAGCGGGGGCCGGTATCGCGGCCCTAGGCATCACAGCAGGGGCGTTCATAATTCCTGCAACTCAAGTGCAGCTGGACTCGACTGCCCGCTGCTACAGCGACCAGTCCACCACTTCCGAGTTCACGGACATGGCACTAGTCGATGGTGAACCCACCATGGATTCTGCCCGAGCGATACAGAGCTGCGGTGCAAGCTGGGCCTATGGCTATATGACCCTAGGCAAAAGGGTTATGCCTGCCGGAAACCAGGGCCCAATCACCACCGCACCGCCATTGGGCGCGTGCCGTCAACCCAATGATGTCCTTGCCGTCTTCCCCCTGACCGGAACTGCAGGAATCACACTGACTCCGGAAGAACTTTGCCACTCACTAGACCTTCGAGTCCCTGGGAACTAGCAATGCCCAATCCAAAGCCAATGGCCATCATACAATCGTCCCGCTGAGGGTTCCCCCGGCGGGCATGGGGAGCTCTGTGCAAACGTCTTCTGAAAATGACACTCGCCGAGATCGGCGGCCGCTCGAAATGCTGGCCCATGTCAGGGAGGAACGTTCGGTGATATCGAAAAGCGAGCGATGTGCTGGTGGCGAGCTGGCTGCTGGTGATGGCGGGCACAGCCGTTAGCCCGTGGCAATGCTACGGGCTACTCGGCGCACAGGCTTACGTCGTCTCAAGCCCGTGCACGCTCCAGTCCGCGCAGTTCACGACCTGCCCGCCTTCAGCCGTGATCAGGATCAACGTCTTGCCGCCGCGCATCGTCGCCGTACCGCTGACGCGGAGGTCCCAGGGACGTCGCTCTAGAACCTCCCCGTTGTTGCTGAACCGGAGCAGGGAGTTCTTCCCCTCGGGTGGCTCGTGGACCGCGACCCAGGTGTTCGTCACCGGGTCGTGGAGGACATGTCGGAAGTTCTCAGCTATCCTCGCTCGTTCTCGCCCGTCGGAGTCGACAATGCGTAAGGGTCCGCCTACCTCGGTGACCACCAGATGCTCCCCGTCGCTGGCCGCGCACCAAGCCATGTTCAGTCCGGTCGAAATTCGGGACCCCAGCGGATCCAGCGAACGATCCAGCAGGCGGCACCAGCCGCCACCCACTGCAAGCGAGAGGTCCGAAGTCAGCGCGATCAACCTCAACACCCCGCGCAGGGAACGCACTTCCTCCCCGGTCGCTGCCTCCAGCACGCGGGTGGCCCTGCGGAGGTGAGTGACAACCACACGTCCTCCAGTCAGCGCGGTCACGGCCTCTACGTTCGTGCGGCTGCGGTCCTGCCACAGCCGCTGTCCTGTCAGGTCGTACCCGCACACGCCGTGGCGCTCCCACGCGCCAGCCACCACCACGGGGTGCTCACCGGGCACCAGTGCCCCCCGCCAGCCACCGGAGCCCCAGACCGTCTCGAACGTGGCGCAACGCGCACCGCGCACCAGCGACCACACGTCCACGACTCCCTTGGGCTGGGCGGTGACCAGCAGGTCTTCTTCCCACGGTGGTGCGGCCACATCGCGAAGGTCGATCACCACGGAGCGCCCCCTACGAACTCATCGAATATCATGCCGAGGACTCTGCCAGTGGAACCGATAGCGGTCAAGCCCACGGAGGCGTCGTACGACGTTGGGCCTACGGGCAGACTTGGCAGCTACTGAGATCCAGGGTCGGTGCGAACACCGGCGCTACTCTGTCAGGCGTGCTTCGTAAGCTGCATTCCGTGATACATGGCTGAAACCGAGCTGCAGGAGAGGGAATGGTTTGGTGTAGCAGTACATCTGAATACCCGTTCCGTCTACTGCCCAATATGAGGTCGCCTCGTCGTATGGACGGACTGTCGCGTCCGTTGGCTGTCCATATCGAGAGAGGAGCTGGGAGTAGATGGAGCGATATCCGAGGACCGCACTCGTGTCATGGCTATCTCGGCCGTCGTACACGAAGAAGCCAATGGAGAAAAGCTCGCCTTTGTACGACGACCAAGACGCGTCGTTGACAGCCAAGCCAGCACTGAGGAGTTCGCCTCCCAGGTCTGCCGCAGAATCAGGGCCCGGCGAGTAGCCGTACCCCTTGCGGAACCCCTCTTGGCCTTCACTCTGGTGAAATCCCAGCCGGAGAAGATAGTCGGCTTGATCATCGTCTCTCCCAGGCCAACCCGATGCCACGATTTCGTCGATCAAAGCCATGAGCTTCTCCGGGCTTGGCACAAGCTTCATATTGGCGGCGGTTTCGTCCATGTGCTCACGATACTTGTCGGACCGGCACGTGCAATAGTGAATATTCCAAACGAAAACAGTGTTTCCCTCGCCATGGGCTTGCACTCACAGCAACCGTCCCAGATAGCGTTCGGTTTGCGGCGCGACAATCGCTCTAAAGTCCTCGTGTGTAAGGTTACCGCAGCAGACGGGCTTTACGGATCTAGGACGAGAATGTTCTCTGTAACCTTGGTCCAGCCAGGTTCTAGTTTTCCCGTGTCAGAATCATCCGCAAGGAGTCTTGCCGATGACACGCCTGCTCCGCTTGACTCGAGAATCTCCCCAGGGCCGGTATTCGAGCCACATCCCACAAACCAATTCGGGAGCTCGCCAGGTGGAACCACGGCAAGGCAGGCTGTCTTAGAATCATCGCTTTCCGCAACGAAATAGCGGACTCCATCACGGGTTGCCAGTAGCCGCGCGGTTTCACGATTGGCAGGATCGGGGACGGTGACGAAGGAAGGCAAAGCATCTTCGGGTGTGGCGTCACGGTCGAGTGCCTTGATTCCTGTCGGCCCAGAACAGCCACTCAGCAGAATAAGCGCAAGGCCCGAAGCAGTAACTAGCGAAACCGATGACCCTTTCATTAAATCCCCCAAAGATCGATTTCACTTGACGCTACCGCATGAGTGTCTAGCCACACAATGAATGGGACCCCGCAACGTCCGACGAGCTTTCCCATAGAGGGGTCCCCTAACGGGACACACCAACAATTCCAAGCCGGCAAGCCAGAGCCTTGCTAGCAACAGCAATCCAGCCATCGTCTGGTGTCATGAAATCCAGACTGGTGACACCAAATCCGGATTAGTGACACGTAGCTCCGGAACCTACAGCGAAGCCTGGCTCCGCTCCAAACTGAACGGGTGGAGGTGGCCTCCGGCGGAGGCCGGGGACGTACCGGGACGGCGCTGGCATGTATCGCCGTGCTCGACGGCATCCCTCCATCCTAGGCTGTGGGATTCGTGCGGGAGCACTACAACCCGAACGCGGGTGCAACACCATGGCAACGACGCTACGGCGCGTACCTCGCAGCTGACTGAACTGGCGAACGCCCCGGGCATTGAACCAACAGCGCCTGCCCCTCGTTTACAGGGAGAACAGCCAACACTAATGCACCGGACGCGGGGCCGGTGGGGCAGGTGGACAGCCATGATATTTCCCAGGGACTTTCTCGACGGTGCACTGCGGCTGCTGGTTGCAGCGGCGCTGGCCGTTGACGCCGTCGTTCACTGGCGACTTGCCTTCTACTACCAAATAGCGGCGCCGGGAGGAATCGGGCAGGGAATGCTGTTCCGGATCGAGTCGGTAGCTGCTGCCCTTGCCGGGCTGTACGTCTTGCTCCGCGGCAGCCGCCCGGCGTTTGCAGCGGCCTTCGCTGTTGCGGCGGGCGGGGTGGCAGCCGTGCTGCTGTACCGCTACGTTGACGTCCCTGCCTTCGGGCCGTTCCCGTCGATGTACGAGCCGGTCTGGTTCTTCGAAAAGTCGCTCAGCGCAGTGGCGGAAGCAGGGGGTGCCGTGCTGGCCGCCGTCGGACTTTTCAGGAAGGGGCCAGAGCCCCGTCCTCCGCGGTCGGGGAATCCCTAGCCGCGGTGAACCGTCCGGGTCCATACTGCGTATAAACGTCAGGAGGTGGGCATGCGCCAGGACGAGCAGGCGGCACTGCGGGAGCTGCACGGTGACTACGCGCAGCTGCTCTGGCGGTTTGCCATGCGGCTGGTCCACGACCGCGCGCAGGCACAGGACGTGGTGCAGGAGACATTGATGCGGGCGTGGCAGCATCCCGAGGTCCTCACCCGCGACCCCGCGGCGCTGCGGGCGTGGCTGTTCACCGTTGCCCGGAACCTGGTCATCGACGAATGGCGCAGCGCCCGGCACCGCCATGAATTCGGCACCGACCAGCTTCCCGAGACGCCCGCCGACGATGCCACGGAACGCGTCCTGGACGCCTGGCTGGTCGGCGACGCCATGGAGAGCCTCAGCGCCGACCACCGTGACGTCATCCGGCTGGCCTACTACGGCGGCCGGGACACGGCGTCGATCGCGGCGGAGCTGGACATCCCGGAAGGCACCGTGAAGTCGCGCCTTCACTACGGCCTGCGGGCGCTTCGCCTGGCCCTGGAAGAGAGAGGGGTGAGCGGGCGATGACCTCTGATCCTTACGCCTTGTGGGACGCCGCCTATGTCCTGGGCTCACTGTCGGCCGTCCAGCGTCGCGAGTTCGAGGGCCACCTGCCAGGCTGCGACGCCTGCCGCCGCCGGGTGTCCGAGCTCTCCGGCCTGCCGGGCCTGCTGGCACTGGCCGGGGACGACGGCGGGGTGCCAGCCCCGGAAACTGCGGGCGTCCCGGCGGTCCCGCTGTACGCCGGGCTTGCCGCAAAAGTTGCCGCCCGCCGTCGCCGGTGGATGCTGGCCGCCGCGGCCGCCGCGCTTGTCCTGGCAGGCACGACGGCGGGGCTCACTTCCGCGCTCGAGTCCGTCACGGCTCCCCCGCCCCTGGCCGCCACGAATTCCCCCGCCGGTGTGCCGCTCACCTTTTCCGGCGCGCAATCCCGCGGCATGACGGCGACCGGGACACTGGCCGGCCACGCCTGGGGCACACAGGTCGACTGGCACTGCACCTACCCTGCCGGCGCCTATGCGGGCGGCGCGGCAGGCAGCGACTTTGTGCTCGTCATGGTGTCCACGTCCGGGACGGAGACCACCCTGGCCAGCTGGAGTGCCGGGCCGGGCAGCGAGGTCTCGCCCACGGCAACCACGGCAACCCCGGTCTCGGCCATCGCCCGTCTCGACATCCGGGACAGCACAGGGGCCGTGCTTCTCAGCGCGGCCCCGTGATGCCGCCCGTGCGGCGCGCCGGGCAGTTCAGTAGCCGCTTCCGCCGTAGGACGAGGTCGTCGGCATGGGCGAGACCGAGGTGATCCGGGCACCGTCCGGGCCGACCGCCCACCAAATGCCGTCGTAGCCTTGGCCCGTGGTGTCGCCGGGATTCTTGTCTCCGGCAAAGGTGTACAGCGGCATGCCGTTGAGGGTGACTTGCTTGGCGCCGTCGGTGCCGGTGATGGTTCCCACCGTTCCCGTGACACCCTCGATGGTGGGCGCGGCCGCCGTCGAGGTCACCGCCGGCCAGAGGCTGATGCAGGGGCCGGTGCAGGCGCTTGCGGTTTCGTTTGCCGTGTCATGGTCGTAGTAGTAGACGGTCATGCCGGCGCCGTTGACGAGGATCGTGCCCAGCGGAGTGTCGGCCGTGTGGAGTGCGCCGGCCGCGGACTGAGACTGGGATGTGCCGGCGGGGGCTCCGTAGATGCCTCCGGATCCGGCGGTGCCGCCGCATGCGGTGAGTGCGGCCAGCGCCAGCGCGCTGCTGGCGAGCCAAAGTCTGGTGCTGCTTTTCATGGTGGTTCTCCCCTTGGACGGGTGGAGCCCGGGCGGCTCCATGCCCAGCACACGAAATGGCGGGGCGTCCGGTTCATCCGTGGCAAGATCGAGCCATGGGAAACACTGTGCTGGCCGGACTGCTGATCTGCGACGGAGAGGAGCAAATGGCCGCAGTCGTGGCGCACCTCCCCCGCCACCTGGAACTGACGCGCGCCGAACCGGGCTGCCTATTCTTTGACGTAGTCCAGACGGAGGACCCGCTGGTGTGGGAGGTGGCTGAGCGGTTCGTGGATGCAGCCGCGTTTGAAATGCACCAGCAGCGCGTCAAGGCCAGTGAGTGGGGCCGCGCAACGGCGGGCATCAAGCGCGACTACTCGATGTCTGTGGACCGCCCCGGCGCCTGACCTCCCGGTTACGGCCCGCCGATGACGAAGGTGCCGACCACCGTGGTTCCGTCGGACCCATAAACGGTGACGCCTTCGGAGACTTCGCTGAGGTTGAAGGCGGAAGGATCGGCATGAGTTTCTGTCTCGGGCGAGGCCAGGTCAGTTCGGGAGATGCGATGCAGCCCTTCAGGCGCTGCCTGGCCCGGTGCGTCCGGGTCTTGACAGCCGACGGCGTCAGCTCCAAAACCACTGCCGCGGCGGTGAGGCTGGACCCCTCCAACACGACAAGCGTTACGGATTTCTGGTCAGGCGGCCCAAGCCCCCGTTACCCGCGATGCCGCAGCCAGAGCCCGGCCCATGGCATCCAGTGGGTTTCGCTGGAGGACTTCCTCCAACGTGTCCGGACACATTTCCTCCCGGGGATGGGCGGCGAGCGGCTTGGTGCAGCGGCGGGCGGCGCCCCGCACCCCTTGACCTTCCGCGGTTTTCGGCATGCAATGGAAGTAGGTTCCAGCAATGGGCCTGCACGCAGCGTCCGGCCCCCGCCGGCCGGGCATTCACCAGGGAGGTGGCGCCATGACTCTCCTTATTTTGGCCGTCCTGGCCGCTTTCACCGCGGCCGGCACCGTCTGGCTCGCCGAAACGCGCCCGGCCAGGGAGAACGACCCCGACTCCGCCTTCTGGTACACCTTCACGGGCTTGTGCGTGCTGGCCCCGACCGTCCTGGTTCCCGCGTTCGAGAGCAGCGCCGCGTCGCTGGTGCTGCTTGTCCTGTCGGGTGCAACCGCCGTCGCCACGCATTTTGCCGTGCGGCACCGCCGCGCGCTTGCGGCCGAGGCTTCCCGGCAGGGTCTGCTGCAGGCCGCGCTGACGGCCGCCGCCACCGAGCACCAGGCGGCGCTCGACCGCTGGGCCTGCTACGTGCTGGATCCGGAAACGGCAAGCAGGCTCCCTGCCATGACCAACATCAGGCGCCCCGAGACCGCCGCATTGGTCCGCCTGCTGGCCGCCACGGAGCAGCTCTCGCCCACCCCTCCCCTGACGCACGACGGCGTCGCCTCCTACCAGCAGTCCGTCACGGAGCTGGGGCAGGCCCTGGCGACGGCGGAGGACGCCGCGGCCAGGTACTGACATTGCGCTGACGGAAGCGGTGGGAGCTGGGCGCGGCCGGGCTACTGGACCACGAGCACCGGGACCGGGGACTGGTTGACGACCGCCGCGCTGACGGAGCCGAGCAGCAGGCCCATGATGCCGCCGTGGCCGCGGCGGCCCACGACCATCATGCGGGCACCGTCAGCGGCTGCAGCCAGGGCCGCGGCGGGAACACCCTTGATCAGGCGGGCCGAGACGCTCGCGGGCACGTCCTCGCCAAACGCTTGGAACAGTGCGTCCTTCAGAACCTGCGCGGCGCCCTCCTCAAAGCTGCCAATGCCGACGGCGGCGTAGCTCGCCAGCTTGGTGGGCGGCTCCCAGACAGCCACTGCATCGACGGTGCCGCCAAGCTCGGATGCCAGTCTGGCCCCCTCCACCAGCGCGTTGACCGACGCGGCGGAACCGTCAACGCCAACAACAATGCGAACCCCAGATGCAGCTTCAGACACGAGACACTCCTTCGTTACCACGGGCCCTTCCCGTTGCCGCCATTCTCCCGTACAAAGCCGAAACCACGAAGTTTGCCCGAGTCCTCGGCCGGCCTAATTGCCGGGCTGCACCGGCTGGCCCGTGGCTGCCGGCTCGTCCTTCTTGACCTGCCCCGGTGCTTCAGCGGCGGGGGTGGCCTCGGGCTGGGCCGGTGCGGCCGGCGACTCGGTTGCCTGGGGCTCAGGCTCGACGGGAGCCTCGGTCTGCTGCGGCTGGACAGGCTCCACCGGGGGCACATAGTCCCCGGGCTTGGGATCATTGACGCCCACCACCAGCGGGGCTGTCGTTGCCAGCATGGACGCCGGCGGCTGGGCAAACGGCACGGCCGCATACGCAGGGTTGTTGGCAGCCTCGTTGTTGACGGCGGCCCACATCGAGCCGGCGAGGTCCGCTCCGTCAACCCCGTAGTAATACTTGCCGTTGATCATGATGTCCTGGTTGGCCCATTTTTCGCCGGTGCCCTGGTAGCTGCCAAACCAGGCTGCCGTGGAGATGCTGCTCGTGCCGCCGACGGTCCAGGTGTCGGTGTTGCCGTCGGTGGTGCCTGTCTTGGCGAAGGCGTTGGTCTTGTCGTTGAGCGGGATGTACCAGCCCGACCCCTTGGTCAGCACGTTCTTCAGTGTGTAGGTGACGCCTGCCGCCACTTCCTCTGTCATGGTCCGTTGGCAGTCGGCCCCCGGGACCTGGTAGGTCTTGCCGGCGGCGTCCGTGATGGACTCCAGCGCAATCGGGTTGCAGCGGATCCCTCCGCTGGCAAAGGTGGCAAAGGCGGTGGCCATGTCGATCGGCGCCACGTTCTGGGTGCCGATCAGGTTGGGGATGTATTCCAGGGAGTAAGGCTGGTTGGTGTGGCCGTCCTTCACGCCGGCCGCGGTGGCCATCTTCTGGATGTTGCACAGGTCAAGGGCGGCGGCCGTCTGGAATGTGACGGTGTTGATGGAGCGGTACAGGCCCTCTTCAGCCGACATTGGGTAGTAATGGTTGGGGTCGTCGTTGGGCAGCAGGAAGCTTCCCGCCACGCTGGGGTCGTAGTAGCCGCCGGTGGTGCCGCAACTGTTCTTCCAGTTGTAGCCCTCGGGATACAGGCGCTGTGCACCGTTGATGGACGTCATCATGGAGTGCCCGCTGTTGAGCCATTCGGCAAACACAAATGGCTTGAACGTGGACCCGATCGGGAAGCCGCCGGCACCGTGGAGAGCCTCCCCGTTGGCGTCATTGATCGGCAGGGCAAAGTTGCCCATGTAGTTGCCGGGCGCCTCCGCCGGGTTGTAGACAGTGTTCTGTGCCATGGCCAGCACCTTGCCCGTGTTGGGTTGGACGCTGACGACGGCGGCTCCGCGCTGCAGCGGGTCGGTGGGGGCCATCGTGGCGGTGGCTTGTTCCTGGGCCACCTTTTGCAGGGCCGGGTCCAGCGTGGTCTTGATGGTCAGTCCGCCCTGGAACAGCACCTTGGCACGTTCCTCGGCGGTGGCGCCGAAGGCGGGGTCGTTGAGGATCAGCTGTTGGACGTAGTCGCAGAAGTACGGTGCCGAGGCGGCTGCTGCGCAGCCTTGGCGGGTCTCCGTGAGGTGCAGTTCCAGGGGTGTGGCGACGGCCGCGTCATGGTCAGCCTTGTTGATCATCTTTTGCGCCAGCATCCTGTCCAGCACGTCATTGCGCCGGTCCACCACCTTGTCGGGTGCGGTGATGGGGTCGTAGTAGCTGGGGCGGTTGACAACGCCCGCCAGTGCCGCGGCCTGCGGCAGGGTCAGGTCCTTGGCGCTCGTGCCAAAGTACAGTTTCGCGGCGGATTCGATGCCGTACGCACCGTTGCCGAAGTAGATGATGTTGAGGTAGCCGGCCAGGATGTCGTCCTTGGACATCTTCTTCTCCAGGCCGATCGACATCTGAATTTCCTTGACCTTGTCGGCCAGGGTCTTTTCCGTTCCCAGCTTGGCCTCGTCGGTCTTGCCGTTGGCCACAAGCTGCTCGATCAGCATGTTGTTCACGTACTGCTGGGTGATGGTGGACGCGCCCTGGCGGCTGCCGTTCAGCGTGGCCAGTGCTGCGCGGATGATGCCCTTCGCGTCGACGCCGCCGTGTTCGTAGAACCTGGCATCCTCAACTGCGACCACGCCGTCGCGGACGAACTTGGACATGTCGTCCAGCTTCACCACTTGGCGGTCCTGGGCATAGAGGGTGGCAATGGTGGAGCCGTCCGCCGCAAGGATGGTGCTGCTTTGCGCGGGTGCGCTGAAGTCAAGTCCCTCGGGGACAACGGAGAGGAATTTGTCTGCCCCGCTCACGGCCGCTGTGGCCGCAATGCCCAGCGGTGCCATGAGGGCCGCAATGAGCACTCCGGACACGCCGCACACCACGAGCAAACGCAGCCAACTGCTGGATGTTGCACCCAGTCCCAGTTCGCCATCACGTGTTCTTGCCTTGGCCATCGCCCAACTTCCCCTCGGTGTTTTCCTGTCCAACGCGGTTCTGTCCAACGCCGTCATGCCGTGCTGCACCACCCTGCAGGCATGGCAGCGCACTCAGCCAGTCTGCACCCGCTAGATGGGTATTTGCTGAAAACCGGCTGAACAATTCAGTGCCGGGGTGCTTCGGCGCCGTGTCCTTGGGGAGCGTGTGGGCCGGCGATGTTGACTCCCCCGGTGCTGCCGGACAGCCATTACCGGCCCGCGGACGAGAAATAGGCGGACAATGCCGGCGGTGCGGGCCCGGGGGTCGTATGCTCGGGGCATGGCTAAATTCTTCGACGTCCATCCGCACGATCCGCAGCCCCGCTCAGTGGGCCAGATCGTGGACATCCTGAAGTCCGGCGGGCTGATCGCGTACCCCACGGATTCCTGTTATGCACTGGGCGCGCAGCTGGGAAACCGGGACGCGCTGGACCGGATCCGCCAAATCCGCCATCTGGACAACAAGCACCACTTCACGCTGGTATGCAAGGACTTTGCGCAGCTGGGGCAGTTTGTCATGGTGGACAACGACATCTTCCGGTCGATCAAGGCCGTCACGCCCGGGCCGTACACCTTCATCCTCCCCGCCACCAAGGAGGTGCCCAAGCGGCTGGCCCATCCCAAGAAGAAGACCGTGGGCGTGCGCATCCCCGACAGCCGGCTGATCCACGCCATCCTCGACGAACTGGGCGAGCCCATGCTCTCCAGCACGCTGCTGCTGCCGGATGAGGAGGAACCTCTGACACAGGGCTGGGAGATCAAGGAGACACTGGACCACGTGGTTGATGCGGTGATCGAGTCCGGCGACGTCGGTTCCGAACCCACCACAGTGGTGGACTACTCCAGCGGCTACGCCGAAGTGGTCCGGCGCGGCATGGGAGATCCCAGCCGCTTCGAATAAGGCCTGTTCCGATTTTCACTGCGGTCCGCCACAGGGAGGCCGCGCCAACTGGAAACAAAGGAGTTTCACATGGTAACGAAGAGAACCGCCCACACCGGCTACACGGTCCCGGGGATTTCCCTGCAGGATGGCCACAAGGTTGCGGTGCTGCTGCAATCGCGGCTGCACGCACTGAACGACCTTGCGCTCACGCTCAAGCATGCGCACTGGAACGTGGTGGGCAGGGACTTCATCAGCGTCCACGAGATGCTGGACCCGCAGATCGAGCTGGTCCGGGCCATGGTGGATGAAACCGCCGAACGCATCGCCACCCTGGGTGTCTCCCCCAACGGCCTGCCCGGTGCACTCGTCGCGGCACGCTCCTGGGACGACTACTCGATAGGCCGCGCCCACACCTCCGCACATTTGGCCGCGCTGGACGTGGTCTACACCGGGTTCCTCAAGAGCCACCGCAAGACCCTCGCGGAGGTGGGCGAACTGGACCCGATCACCGAGGACATGGTCATCAACCAGTGCGCCCAGCTGGAATTGTTCCAATGGTTCATGCGCGCCCACCTGGAGGACGACGAGGGCGACCTTGCCAATGCGGGCGCCAAGACCGAACGTTCGGCCGCCAACAAGGCCAAGTGAACACGGCGTCGGGCTGTCCTGCGGCACACGGAGCCGGGTACCCCCGGACCGCCGTCGTGACCGGTGCCGACCGCGGGATCGGCCAGGCGGCCGCCCTGGCCCTGGCTCGCGACGGCTTCGACGTTGGCTTCACCTGGCATGACACCGAGGTCGGGGCGCAGGAGACGGCCGCGGCCATTGAGGCGCTGGGCAGGCGGGCATTTTATGTCTGGCTCGACACCTCGGAGACTGCCACGTGCGGCCCCGCCGTCCAGTCCCTGGCGGAACGGCTGGGGTCGCTCGGCGTGTTCGTAAACAACGTGGGCGTTGGCCTCAACCGTTCCGTCATCGACACGCCGTACGCCGATTGGCAGCGGATCCTGGACACAAACCTCAACGGCGCATTCCTGTGCCTGCAGGCTGCGGCCCGGTTGATGGTGGCAGGCGGTGCCGGCGGCCGGATCGTGGCGGTCACGAGCATCCATGCCAGCCAGCCGCGCTTCGGCTACGGGGCGTACTGTGCCTCCAAGTTTGGGCTGGACGGGCTGGTCAAGACCCTTGCCGTGGAACTGTCCGAACACGCCATCACCGTCAATGCGGTGGCGCCCGGCGAGATCGCCACCCACCTGCCGGATTCCGAGACCCGCCACCCGCACGACATCCCGCGCCCCGGAATTCCCCTGGGGCATGCCGGCACGGCCCGGGAAATTGCCGATGTCATCGCCTTCCTCGCTTCCGCGGCGGCCAGCTACGTCACCGGAGCCAGCTGGGAGGTCGACGGCGGCATGGGTCCCGTGGGTGCCCAGGGAAGTTCCCACCTGCCAAACAACGACTGGCGCGCGGCCACCACCAAGGGCACAAGCCTGGAGAAACGGTAGTGGTCGGACTCTGACGCTCAAACGGCGGGCTGCCGCTGCCCTGCTACATGCGCTTCTTGACCTTTGCCGTGGCCGGGGCGCTCCAGGGGTCTTCCGGCCACGGGTGTTTGGGGTAGCGTCCGCGCATCTCGGCGCGAACCTGCGCGTAGGGGCCGTTCCAGAAGGACTGCAGGTCGTCGGTCACGGCGAGGGGGCGGCGTGCCGGCGACAACAGGTGGAACAGAACGGGTACGCGGCCGCCGGCCAGGCGCGGCGACTGCGCCAGCCCAAAGCACTCCTGGAGTTTGACCGCGGCAACGGGAGCACCGCCGTCGTGCACGTCCGGATAGTCGATGCGAATGCTGGAGCCGCTGGGGACGGGCAGGGTTTCCGGTGCCAGCTCCCCCAGTCGAGATGCGTCGGGCCACGGCAGCAGGCGGCGCAGCGGCTCGGTGAGCGGAAGTGTGGACAGCGCCTTGCCCGACGCGACGGATTCCAGTTCAGGGCCCAGCCATTCGGGGAGCCGGGACAGCAGGTCTGCATCGGAGACGCTCGGCCACGGGGCGCCCAGCTCCCGGTGCAGAAAGGCCATGCGCCGGCGCAGGGCATCGGCGCCAGCCGACCAGCTGAGCAGGCCGAGTCCGTCTGCGGCGAGTGCCCGGGCCACGGCGTCACGGCCCTGTCCGGCGGTGGGCTTCACGGGTGTGGATGCCAGCAGGATCGCGCCGATGCGTTGTTCGCGCCGGGCCGCCACCTTGCCGTTGTTGAAATGGGCCTGCACCGAATCCGTGAGCAGCGGCACTGCGACGTACTCGGCGAGATCCCGGTTCAGCGGTGCCGCGGCCCGAATCACGGCGCCCGTCCCGGCGGCATCACGGCCTTCGGCGCGGGACACCTCCGCGACGGCCAGCCATTCGTGGCCGGTCAGGGGGCTGCCGGCGGGCAGTCCGGCACGGCTCCCGTAGGCGAGCAGGTACTGCTGGCCGGCAGCCCCGGGAACCAGCCGGGCAACCCGGTCGGGAAAGGCCAGGCCCACGACAAAGCCCACCGCCTCCTGGCCCCTCGCATCTGGGGTGCGGCCGGCGGACGGTCCCGCGCCGTTCGACGCACCGAGCGGCCCTCCCCTGACCGCCATTCTTGCCAGGCGCGCGGCCTCCTGCTTCCAGCGCCGGCTGCCGGGATCGCGTCCGGAGCGCAGGTCGGCCAGCAGTGCCGTGAGGTCGCCGCCGGGCGCGCGTGAGTCGCCCGACACCAGAGCAACCACGTCGGCCGCCGCCGAGGCACCCACTGATGCGGCGCCGTCGAGCAGGGCACGGGCAAGCCGGGGGTCTGCGGGGATCCCGGCCAACGTCTTTCCGAGTGCCGTGGCGTGGCTGGCGGCATCCACGGCGCCGATGCCCTGCAGGACCTCGATGGCCGCGGCCAGGGCTGGTGCCGGCGGCGGGTCGGGCAGCAGCAGTCCCGCACCGCCGGGTGCGCCCCAGCAGGCCAGGGTCAGGGCGGCCTGGCTGAGGTCGGCCACGGCGATTTCCGGCATGGGTGCCGCCGCGGCCGCGGCGAACGTCTTTTGGTCGTAGCAGCGGACAACCGTGCCGGGCCCGAGGCGTGCGGCGCGTCCGGCACGCTGTTCGGCGGATGCCCGGGACGTGGCCACCGTGACGAGTCCGGTCATGCCGCGGGCCGAATCGCGGCGAGGTTCACGGGAAAGGCCGGAGTCCACAACCAGCCGCACACCCGGCACGGTCAGGGACGATTCGGCCAGCGAGGTGGAGACAATGATGCGGGGCGCCCCGCCAGGATCCCGGCCGGACACGGCCCGGTCCTGTTCGCGGGCGGGCACCTGGCCGTGGAGCTCGAGAACCTCGGTGCCGGACGTGTTGGTGCGCAGCCGTGCGGCAATGTGCGACACCTCCCGCGCCCCGGGCGCGAACACCAGGGCATCCACAGCGGGGTTTTCAGCCACGGCGGCGGCGTGCGCGGAGGCTGCAGTGTCCGCGACATGGTCAAGGAACGCCCGCGTGATGCCGCGCTGGTCCGTGCGCAGCCCGGCAAAGGGCGCCCACCGGATCTCCAGGGAGTGCAGTGCCGAGGGGCAGTCGACCACGGGCGCCGGGGACGCGCCGTCGTCCGCGCCCAGCAGCGCAGCAAAGCGCCGGGCATCCAGGGTGGCGGACATGGCGATGAGAGTGAGGTCGCTGCGCAGCTGGCGGACTTCGCCGAGCATGCCGAGCAGGAGGTCGGTGTCGAGGCCGCGTTCGTGCACTTCGTCAAGCACGACGGCGGCCGTGCCTTCCAGCCCCGGGTCGCGCAGGAGCCGGCGCAGCAGGATGCCGGGGGTGAGGAATTCGACAATGGTGTCCGGGCCGGAGTGGCTTTCACCGCGGACCGTGTAGCCCACCCTTGTGCCGAGTGCGGTGCCGTCGAGGCTTGCGAGGCGGCGGGCGGCTGAGCGGACGGCGACCCGGCGGGGCTGGGTCACCACGATTCTCCGGGCAGGGCCCGCGTTGAGCGCATTGGCCACCAGCGGCGGCACGAGCGTCGTCTTGCCCGTGCCGGGAGGGGCCTGGACCACGGCGGCGGCACCGTTGGCGCCGACAAGCAACGCCGAAAGCTCGGGCAGGGACTGTGCGAACACAAGTCCCTGCCCGAGCCGGTTCAGGTCAAAAGTGCCGCCGGGGAGTTCTGCCGCAGCGGGTTGTGGCATGGGGATCAGCCGATCTGCAGCTCGCCCATTTCGCCCCAGGAGTCGCCGTCAACCTTGCGTGAGACGATCTTCGGAGTCGAGACCAGGGCGGGGCGCATGGACTCCAGGCCTGCCTTGAAGTGGTCACTGTTGACGTGCAGGCCGGCGGCCTCGTCGTCGAGGAAGGCCTCAACGAGGACGAATTCGTTGGGGTCCTCCACACTGCGTGACCAGTCGAACCACAGGTTGCCGGCCTCGGCGCGGGTGGCCTGCGTGAACGGCGTCACGATGTCGATGAACTGCCCGGCGGATTCGGGCTTGACCTGGAATTTCACAACGATGAAGTACATGCTTGACATGCTATCGGTGCCGAAGCGCGTGCCCAAGAAACCTCCGCCGAATGTTGGTGAAGTCACCAGCCGCGTGCACGCCACTCCGTCAGGGAGCCCCGCTCGGCCGCCAGCGTCGTCGGGTTGCCGTGGCCCGGCAGGACAATGGCGTCCGGGTACACGTCGAAGAGGCGCGCCTCGACGTCGTCGAGCAGTTGCGTGAAGCGTGCAGGGACCTGCCCGGTGTTGCCCACGCCTCCGGGAAACAGCGAGTCGCCGCTGAAGATGATGGGCGCGGAACCGTCCCCCGTCTCCAGGACGTAGGCGATGGATCCCGGCGTGTGCCCACGCAGGTGGATGGCGGCAAGCTCAACGCCGTCGACTGACACCGTGTCCCCGTGTTCCAGGGGCCGGCTGGTGGTGACGCCGCACTCGGCTGCGATCCCCTCGGCGTCGGCTGCCCCGGCGGCAGTCGGCGCGCCGGTGTCGGCCACGAGGCCGGCCAGGGCCCGGACGTGGTCCCAGTGCTGGTGCGTGGTGGCAATGAGCGACAGCCGGGCCGGAGCCTGCGAGTCACTGCCTGCTTCTGCCAACAGGGTGGTAATGGCCGGGAGGTCGTCGGCGGCGTCGATGAGAATTTGCTGGCCGGTCTCCTTCGCGGTGACCAGGTACACGTTGTTTTGCATCTCGGAAACAATGGCGCGCCGCACCGTGTGGTGGGGCAGGTCGTGGATCAGGGAAGATTCATGGCTCATGGTTCAAGGGTAGTGGCCCACGGTGCATCTGCGGGCAAGTGCTTGGTTGGGCATGCTGCCGGTTCCTGCTGCGTCCCACGAAGCGGCTGGACGCCGGGTCGCCTCGACGCCGCGGGCCCCGTGGCCATAGTGTGGGTGGCGGGGCCGTCACAGGCCATAAAAACCATGGTCCGCCCCATGCCGCCATCCCCGATTCCGTGAGGACCGAGCCATGAACCCCGCAACGAGCATCTCCCGCGCCGATGTTGAGCAGGCCGACCGGCTGATTGCGGGCCGGATCAGGCGCACACCGGTCGTGAAATTGGACGCGGCCCACTCCCCCGGTGAGGTCTGGCTCAAGTGCGAGTTCCTGCAGCACACCGGCTCCTTCAAGGCCCGCGGCGCGTTCAACCGCGTTCTCGGCTGCCTCGGACGCGGCGAGCTCGACCCGGAGGTGGGCATAGTGGTGGCCTCGGGCGGCAATGCCGGACTGGCCAACGCCTACGCCGCCTCGGCCGTTGGCGTCCCAGCCACCGTCTTCGTGCCGCTGACCGCACCGGCCGTGAAGGTGGCCAAACTGCGGGCGGCGGGGGCCGCCGTCGTGCAGGAGGGCGCAGAGTATGCCGACGCGCATGCGCTGGCGAGGGCCCGTGTTGAGGAGACCGGCGCAGCCTACTGCCACGCCTACGACCAGCCGGAAATTGCCGCCGGTGCCGGGACCATCGGCCTGGAACTGCTCGAACAGCTCGGCAGCGTGAACACCGTCCTCGTTGCCGTGGGCGGGGGCGGGTTGATGGCCGGCCTGGCCGCGGCGCTGGAGGGTCACGCCCAGGTGGTTGGCGTGGAGCCGGAAAACGCGCCGACCCTGCACGCCGCACTGGCTGCGGGTGAACCGGTCGACGTGGAAGTTTCCGGAATCGCGGCGGATTCCCTCGGCGCCAGGCGCATTGGCGGCATCGGCTTCAACGTAGCCGTCCGCACCGGCGTTGGCAGCGTGCTGGTCGGTGACACCCAGATCGCAGCGGCCCGCACGTTCCTGTGGGAAAACTACCGGATTGTGCTGGAACACGGTGCCGCTGCCGCCTACGCGGCCCTGCACTCCGGTGCCTACGTTCCGCGTGGGGGCGAACGCGTGGCAGTCATCCTGTGCGGGGCAAACACGGATCCCGCCGGGTTATAGCTCCCGAACGCGGCGGCGGATTTACAGTGTCCAACGTGGCGTGTTGAACGTGCGGCCGCGGCGGCGCGGGCAGGACCCTAGGACAACACGTCCTTCGTGGCGAAACGGCCGTACGCCAGGGCACCGAACACGGCGATGTAGCCCAATTGCAGGAGGGCGTTGCTGCCGAAGGAACCCCAGACGATGGGATCGCGCAGCAGGTCGGCGAAACCCATCCAATAATGGGTGAACAGCCACGGGTGCAGCCAGCTGAGCTGCGGAAGTGCTCCCAGGACCTGCGAGGCAATGGCCATGACCACCGTGGCCGCCATGGCCCCGACAGGCATGTCAGTGAGCGTGGAAATGAACAGCCCAATGGCCGCGAACCCCAGCAGCGACAGCACCACATAAGCACCCACCATGAGGATGCGGCCCTCGGCCTCCCAGCCGTTGACAGTGGTGCCGGACAGCAGCGGCACGGGCCCCACCGGGAAGAGAATGAGCCCAACAATGGTCCCGGCCAGCACGACGGCGGCCGTTGCGGCCGCGCAGAAGGCGGCGGCTCCCAGATATTTCACGGCCAGGAGACGAAAACGGCCGGCGGGTGCCGCGAGCAGGTAGCGCAGGGTGCCCATGTTGGCCTCGCCGGCAATGGTGTCGCCCGCGGCAACGCCCACCGTCAGGGGCAGGAACACAGGCACGCACAGGACCATGGCGGTGAGGACCACAAACAGGCCGTTCTGGGTGATCCTGTCCAGGAATGCGGGGCCGCTGCCGTGGTTGTCCTTGGACTCGAGTTTCACGGCGATGGCAATGAGCACGGGGATCGCGGCCAGCGCCAGCAGCATGGCCCACGTCCGGCGGCGCCGGAACATGATGGCCAGTTCGCTGCGCAGGAGCGGGCCGGTGGAGGGCCGGAACTTTGGTCCGGGCGGTGCCGGGACGGGGTCATTGGGCGACATTGAAGCCACTCCCCGTCAGTTCGACGAAGCGGTTCTCGAGGCTTTCGGCGTCCACGGAGAACCCGCGCACCCGGACGCGGGCGGACACCAGGGCGGCCACGATCTCCTCCGGCTCGGGCGCAGCTACCTCGGGCAGCCACGCGTTGAGGTGCTGTGCGCCGGAAGGTCCCGGCACAGGATGGCCCGTGTCGGGGACCAGGCCCAGGTGGGACAGGACGGCGAGGGCGGCACCGGCGTCGGGCGTCAGGACGGTGGCGCGGGCGCGGCCCCCGGCGCGCAGCTCCCCCAGTGTTCCCTGGGCGACCAGCGAACCGTTCCGCATGATGGCGGCGTGTGTGCAGATCTGTTCCACCTCTGCGAGCAGGTGGCTGGAGACGAAGATGGTGGTGCCCCCTGCCGCGAGGGACTGGACAAGGCTGCGGACCTCGCGGGTGCCCTGCGGGTCGAGGCCGTTGGTGGGTTCGTCGAGGATCAAGAGTTCGCGGGGCTGCAGGAGCGCATTGGCCAGGCCCAGCCGTTGCTTCATGCCGAGCGAATAGGCCTTGACCTTCTTGCGGGCGGCAGCTTCCAGGCCCACGCGTTCGAGTGCCACCTGCACGCGTGACTTGCGGGTGGACGGCGACGCGTGCCTGTCGGCACTGTCGAGCCGGGCCAGGTTTGCGCGGCCGGACAGGAAGGGATAGAACGCCGGGCCTTCCACGAGCGTGCCCACGCGCGGCAGCACCGAATCGAGCCGGGCTGGCATCTCCCGGCCAAGCACCGACGCCTCCCCGCTGCTGGCAGTGATCAACCCCAGCAGCATGCGGATCGTGGTGGTCTTGCCCGATCCGTTGGGGCCCAGAAAGCCAAACACGGAACCCGCGGGGACGCTCAGGTCCAGGTTTCCGACGGCGGTCTGCGCGCCAAACGTCTTGGTCAGGCCCCGGGTTTCAATGGCGGGACCGGACGGGGCGGCGGGGCCGGGGATGCTCACTTGGTGGCCGCGGCGGCTTGGAGGGAGGCCAGCGGCACCGCGCCGGCGAGTGCCCGGCCGTCGGGGGTGACCAGGATGCTGAAGAGCGTTGTTTCCAGGGCCTGGCCGCCGCTGACCTGGTGGAGGAGCATCCCCAATGCCGGGTTTGCGGCCAGGCTGGCAGGCACGGTGCCGGCCGGTGATTCGACGATGGCGGCCCAGCCGGTTCCCGTGATGCCCGGCTTCGCCGTGTTGGGCGGTTCAGCGGAAGGCCCCGTGCCGTCCGGCGTCGTGGCATGCGGGCCCGTGGCGGCGGGCTTCGCCGGGAGGGAATGCTGCGTCACGGTGGCTCCGGCCGGCGGGGTGAAGGCAAACACGGAGGCCGCCGGGGCCTGCAGGGAGATCTGGCTGAAGCCCACCTCAAACGCCGTCCTGCCGCTTTGCCGGGATTCGACGGTGAACTTCAGCGCCAGCCCCGTTTCTGCATCGACGGCGACAGAGATCCTGCCCACCAGCGTCCCGGACACGCGTGGGGTCAGGTCAAGGACGTAGGCGTCGCGTCCGGCCACGCGCGTGTTGTCGCCGACCGCCACCTGTGTGCTTGGATCCACGTTTTTCAGGAGCTTGGCGGCGAGGTCGGCGGGTGTCTGCACGGGCGCTTCGGGAGCGGGCTCCGTGGCCGCTGTTTTCTGCGGCAGTTCCCAACGGTTGACGGCGTCGCTGGCGGAGTCGTAGCTCCACGCGATGTCGCCATTGCGGATGAAGTCGCGTTCGGCGAGCCTGTCCAGCACCTGGATGCGCACCTTGGTGGCGCCGGCGACATATACGCGGGCTGTGTGCGGGGTGGTCAGGGCGGACACGAGCGAGGCGATGTTGGCCGGGCTGAGCACGTTGGAACTGTCGGAACTGCCGCCGCCCGAACCCGCGGAAGGCGCCACGCCCGCGGACGGGGAGCCGCTTGACTCCCCGGAGCCCATGGCGCCGTCGGGAAGCTGGGGCAGCCCGAGGTCCACGGTTTGGTTGACAGTGCCCGAAAATGCCGTGGCATGGCTGGCCGCAACCATGTCAAGCAGTTGCGCAGCCGTTTTGGCGGGCAGCTCGGGCGGTGCGGCAGCCTTCAGCGGCGCGGCCAGGACGATTCCGGCGACCACGGCCGGCATGGCGGCTGCCGGCATCCAACGCACCCAGCGGCGGCTCATGACATCCTCGCACTCATTGGCAAACACATAGCTTCAGGTTACGCCGGAACGGTCCGACGTGACCTGAAAAGGCAGGGATTTTTCGGGTGCGACCCTCAACTCGCCAAGCTGGCGGCGCATGGTGCGCTTTCGCCCCCAAGCACTGTTCCGTATGGGGAGGAGCGCTCGTCGGGACACGCGGTCGGCTGTTTGGTGGCCACGTGCTGTAGCGTGCGCATCCATCTGGCGCCGTCGGTCGTCATTACCCTTATTCCCATTGCCGGCTGCACGTCCGGCGAGCAGATTCTGCACGGTGGCCCTCGCATTCTCGGCCAACCCTGCCGCAGCCTGGGCAACAGGCTCCTCCCTGGCAGCAATAACTTGCACTTGTTCGAGCGTGTCGTTGACGATGCCTTCAGCGCCGTGAAGTCCCCACGAACTGAGCTCGCTGACGAGATCATCCTTGGTGATGGCCGCGTGCATGTCGAGGTTTGAGATGGCGACGCCGAGGGTTGTCATGACGGCAAGTTGCCGCATATCGTCTGCCTCACCGTGACTTCTGAGCACGTCAGCGATGCGCTTCAGATTCACGATGCCGCCGTACACCTGGTACTTCTGGTTCCCGGTGGCTCCGAGGATTTGGTTGAAGTCTTCTTGGTGAACCCTCGCACCGGGAACTGCGAGATCGCGTAGGCGTTGTTCCTCTCCGAACGCATGGTTGAGAACCATGTGGGCAATGCACTGCGCAAGCTGGCGCTGCCCTCGCGTGCTGCCATCGCCGCTTGGCAGGAGGACCAGTCACAGTGGGAGCCGCCTGTACCTCCCGGGTGAGCAAATTATGGCGGCGGCTGCCCACCTCAGGTGGGCAGCCGCCGTCGTGCGGTTGGTGTTGCAGGTGAGACTGCTAGTCCACCGGTTCGGCCACCTTGTGGTTGGTGCTGGCGAGCGACTCGGTGATGGATCCGCCGGTCTTGCCGCCGGCCTTTTCGCCCACCATGCCCTGCAGCAGGCTGATGATGTCCAGGCCAGTGGTGTCCTTGATCAGCTGCGTTGTTTCCTGGACGCCGCTGGAGACGTTCCTGCTCAGTTGGCTGGCCCCGTCGTTGGAGATGACGGTCATGTCCTTGATGGCGGACATCGGTGCTGCCACCTCGCGGGCCATGGCCGGCAGGACCTCCAGGACCTTGCTCAGGATGGCGGCCTCGTTGAATTTCTCATAGGCCTCCGCCTGGGCGGCAATGCCTGCCGCCTCGGCCACGCCCTTCGCCTCCGTGGACTCGGCCTCAGCCTGGCCCATGGACTTGATGACGGCGGCATCCGCGCGGCCGCGGGCCTCGATGACTGCCGCGTCGGCGTTGCCTCGCGCGGTGTTGGCGGCAGCGTCAGCCTCGGCAGCCACCCTGTCGCCCTCAGCAGTGAGTTTGCGCTTGGCAAGCTCAACGGTGGCCTCGATTTCGGCGGCAGCCGATGACCGGCGTCGTTCCTCCAGCTTGGCATCCGCCTGCTGGATCAACCGGTACTTCTCAGCGTCGGCCGGCTTGCGTACCTCGGTGTCGAGCTCCCGTTCGCGCAGTTCCGCGCGGCGCAGGGCAACCTGCTGGTCGCGGATGATGACCTGCTCCTGCTGTTCGGCGGCGGCCAGCGGACCGGCGGCGTCGGCGCGGGCCTGACGTGCATCGGCCTCTTCCTTCAGCTCAGCACGCTTGATGATCAGCTGCTGCTGGGCCAGGGCGACCTGCTCGTCGGCGATGGCCTTGGCCTGCTCGGCCTCCTGCAGGAACTGGGCCTCGGCGATCTTGGCGTTCTTCTCCGCCAGTGCGGCCTCCGGACGGCCAAGGTTGCGCAGGTAGCCGGTCTCGTCATCCACCGACTGGATCTGGAAGGTGTCGATCTCCAGGCCCTGGTTGTGCATGGAGTGCTCCGCTTCCTCCTTCACGCTCTTGGCGAAGGTGGCGCGGTCCTTGATGATCGACTCCACCGTCAGCGTGCCCACGATGGAACGCAGCGAACCTGACAGGGTCTCCTGCGTGTAGTGGTCGATGGCGTCCTGCTGGTTGAGGAAGCGCTGGGCGGCCTTGCGGACCGAATCGGCGTCTCCGCCAACCTTGACCTGGGCCACGCCGGTCAGGTGGAGCTTGATGCCGTTCTGCGAGATGGCCTCAATTTTCAGGGCCACCTGCCGTGAGGCGAGCGAGAGCGGGTAGGCGCGCTGCGTGAACGGGTTGATGAAGATGCGCCCGAATACGACGCGCTGGCTGTTGGGGTCCGGCTGGGACTTGTTGTCCTTGGACGAGATGACGAGTGCCTGGTCCGGGCTGGCGATGTGCAGCGCCATGCGGGAGATGATGAGGCCGATGACGACCACCAGCACCACCACCCCCAGGCCGATGAGCAGCGGAATGAGAAGCAAGAAGTTCAAGATGAGACCTTTCAGAACTTGCGGCGGCTGTGCGGAGACCTCGCGAACCGCCTGAGTCATCCCATCCTACGGACGGCGGTCATTTTCTCCACATGAAGGAGAAAAGGTTACGGCGCCCGCCCGGCGGGGCTCGGCCTAGGGTTCCATTCCCGCCTGGACCGGGACATGGTCGACGGCGTTGCGCCGGTGGATCTTCTTTGCGTTGCGGTCAAAACCCTTGGCGTCGAGATTGTTGCCCAGCCGGAACGCGGCGAGTGCCTCATCGTAGATCCCGTTCATGCGCTTGCCCGAGTACTCGGCACTGGTTCCGTCGTTGAAGGTGATGGACACGGTTGTTGCGGCCGGAAAGTGCCGGCTCATCCGGACGTATCCGTCATTGTCCTGCGTCAGGTGGATCATGGGGTTGGTGCCTCTTGTGTGGTGGTGTGGTGGTGTTCCGCGGTGCTGTTAATCCGCGGTGCTGAGTGTCCAACGGTAGTGCAGGCTCAGGCGTTCGGCGCAACGGCGGTGCCGGCGCCGCGCATCCGGATGGCCGGGAGGGCACCCGGGCCGGCTGTTTCGGGGCTGGGGTCCCGCCGTCCCAGGACGGTGAAGCCGGCGTCGGCGATCATGTCGAGGTCGGCCTGGCCGGGCTGGCCCTCGCTGGTGAGGTAGTCGCCGAGGAACAGCGAATTGGCGATGTGCAGTGCGAGCGGCTGGAGAGTGCGCAGGTGCATCTCGCGCCCGCCGGCCATGCGCAGTTCTGCCGAGGGGCAGGCGAATCGGACCAGCGCAAGGATGCGGATGCAGTGGGCCGGCGTGAGCAACCAGGTGCCCTCCAGTGGCGTGCCGTCGAAGGGCATGAGGAAGTTGACGGGGATGGAGTCGCTGGCCAGGTCGCGGAGGGCGAACACGGCGTCGACGAGGTCGCCGTTCCCCTCCCCCATGCCAACGATCAGACCCGAGCATGGCGAGAGTCCGGCGGACTTGGCGTGCTCCACGGTGCGGATGCGGTCGGCGAAGTCGTGGGTGGTGCAGATGTCCCCGTACATGGCCTCGCTGGTATTGAGGTTGTGGTTGTACGCGTCCGCGCCGCAGGCCTTGAGGCGTTCGGCCTGGCCTTCCTTGAGGATGCCGAGGCAGGCGCAGACTTCCACGCCCGGATGCTCTTCCTTGAGGCCTTCCACCATCGTGGCGACGCGGTCGACGTCGCGGTCCGTGGGCCCCTTTCCGCTGGCGACGAGGCAGATGCGGGAGGCTCCGGCGGCAATGCCGCTGCCGGCTTGTGCCAGGGCCTCCTCCGGTTTCAGCCACGTGTATTTCATGATCTGTGCCGCGGAGCCAAGGCGCTGGGAACAGTAGGTGCAGTCTTCCGGGCACAACCCGGATTTGAGGTTGACCAGGTAGTTGACCTTGACGGTGTTGCCGAAGTGCGCGCGGCGCAGGCGGGCAGCTGCGGCGACGAGGTCCAGCAACTGCTCGTCGCTGGACTCGAGGATGGCGAAGGCGTCGTCGCGGGACAGCGTGGCACCGGATAGTTGGCGGTCGGCGAGGGCATGAAATGAATTGAACACTGTTCAAGTGTGCGGGTTGGGACGCGCTGGGTCAAACGGTTACGTCGTGTTTCGCATGGTGACACGGTGCCCGGGCACTGCCGGGCACCGGCGTCGGCTGCGGCTGTGCGCACCCGATCCCCCGCCATGGGGCAAAATGGAGGGGCCGCCTATCCGAAGGGACCCCACATCCATGGCATTGACCCGCGAGCAGCTTGTCGACACGGCGTTTGGCATCCTGCGCGACTATGGCCTGGCCGACCTTTCCATGCGGCGGCTGGCCCGCGACCTCGGCGTACAGGTTGGGGCACTCTATTGGCACGTGAAGAACAAACAGGAATTGCTGGGCGTCCTGTCGGTCATGATTCTGGCGCCAGTGGAAGATCCCGGCGGCGGTGCTGCCCCGGCCATGGGCGACGTCCCCCAGACCGCGCTGCCTGCGGTGGCGGCCGACGACGCACCCGCGGCCATCCGGCGTCGCGCCCTGGACATCAGGAACGCGCTGCTGGGCGTGCGTGACGGGGCCGAGGTCGTGGCGTTGACTCATGCCCTCGACCCCGACGCCCTGCCCACTCTGAACGAACTTGAGCCGCTGTTTGCCGCGGCCGGGCTGGCCCGGGACCAGGCGAACTGGGCGGGCAAGGCCGTGGTCAACTACATCCTGGGGGCCGTCAGCCAGGAGCAGACCCGCAGCGGTTTGGTGGCTGCGGGACTGCTGCCCGGCGAAGCCGATCCAGGCGGCGACACCGCAGCTTTCAACTTCGGACTGGAGATGCTGCTGGCCGGGACCCGCTAGTCGGAGCCCAGCAGGTGACCCCGCAAGGTCCGGGTTTTATATCCGGTGCGGAACAGTCCACGGCGCTGAAGGAGTGGGACCACGCGGTCCACAAATTCCTCCAGGGACCCGGGCAGCACGGGAGGCATGAGGTTGAAACCGTCTGCTCCCCCGTTCTCAAACCAATGCTGGATTTGGTCGGCCACCTGTTCCGGAGTGCCGGCCATGGTGCAGTGGCCGCCTCCTGCCGCCAGCCGATCCAGCAACTGGCGCACGGTGGGCTGCTCCGTCTCGATCAGGCGCAGGATGGTGGCGTACCTGCCTGCCGGCCCGGTAAAGTCCGACGCCGGTGCGAGCCGCGGGACGGGAGCATCCAGTTCCCAGCCGCTGCAGTCATGCTGAATAAACTTCCCCAGCTGCGCCAGTGACTGGGACACGGGCACCAGACCGTCCAGTTCGGCCCGGGCGGCCGCGGCCTCCTTGGCAGTGCCGCCTATGTAGCTGACCAATCCGGGCATGACCACCACCTGGCCAGGGTTGCGGCCGGCGCGGACGACACGTGCCTTCACGTCCCGGTAGTAGTCCTGGGCGCTGGGCAGGTCCGCGGCAACCGAGTACACGCCCTCGGCATATTGGGCCGCCAAATTTCGCCCGTCGTCCGAGGCTCCAGCCTGGAACAGGACGGGGCTCCCTTGCGGGGATCGCGGAACGTTGAGCGGCCCGGCCACCCGGAAGTTGCGGCCATCATGGTGGACAGGCCGGATCTTGGACATGTCCGCGTAGCTGCCGCCCGGCTCTGCGCCAACGGCATCGGTGTCCCAGGATTCCCACAGTGCCAGCGCCGCCTGAACGAATTCTGCCGCCCGCCCATACCGTTCGGCGTGGACAGGCAGCGCGTCCATTCCGTAGTTCTGCGCTTCCGCGTCGAACATGGAGGTCACCACATTCCACCCCGCCCGGCCCCGGCTGATGTGGTCGAGCGAGGCCAGCATCCGGGCCGCCGGGAATGGTTGGTAGAACGACGCCGGGACGGTGCACACCAGGCCGATCCGGTCCGTCCCTACCGCCATGGCCGACAAGAGGGTCAGCGGTTCCAGGTTCCACAGGGGTCCGTGGCTGATGTCGCCCTGGGACTGGCCGTCCGCGAGGAACACGGCATCGAAATACCCGCGTTCCGCCGTCTGTGCCAGGCCGGTCCAGTAGCCGGGGTCCAAAAGCTCCGCAGGCTTTGCCCGGGGGCTGCGCCACGCGGCGTTGTGGTGCCCGCAGCCGTGGACGAAGGCGTTCAGGTGCAGCTGCCTTGGCTGCGTCCCGGCCATCAGTTCATCACCAGGCCGCCGTCGACCACCAGGTTCTGGCCGGTGGTGCAGCGGGCCCAGGGCGAGGCAAAGAAGAGCGCGGCATCGGCCAATTCGGCCGGCGTGGTGATGCGCCGCAACGGGGTGCTTGCTGCAATGAGGTCAAACACCTCTTCCGGCGTGGCCGAGCTGGCGTCGGTGGTGCGCAGCAGCCCGCCGGAGACCATGTTGACGGTGATGTTGTCAGGGCCAAGGTCCACCGCCAGCGTGCGGGTCAGCGACAGCAGTGCTGCCTTCGCTGCCGTGTAGTCGTGGTACGGCACCACCGGATTCTGAAACAGGTTGGTACCGATGTTGACCACCCGGCCAAACCCGGCCTGGCGCATGCCGGGCAGCGCCTGCTGGACCGTGTTGAGTGCACCGCGGACGGTGCCGGAAAACTGGGAGTGCAGGTCCTCCCACGACAGCTCTCCAGCCTTGCTGCGGGCGTCCCCGTTGAAGGAGAAGTCCGCCAGGGCATTGTTGACGACGGTTGTGACGGGGGAGCCGAAATGGTCCCGCGCGGCGGCAACCATGGCGGCCACCTGGCCGGGATCGGTGACGTCGGCCTGCAGTGCAACGGCCCGGTCCGCCCCCTCCGCTGCAGCCAGGTCGTGCGCCGGCCCGGCACTGTTGAGGTAGTTCACCACCACCCGGGCCCCGGCATCCAGGAACGCCCTGGCCAGGGCCGCGCCGAGTCCTCGTGATGAGCCTGTGACAAGGACGATTTGTTCAGAAATGAGCATGTGTCTCCACCTTCAAGAAGGCAAAGAGATGGGTTGCATGGCAGCGCAAGCGCGCAAAGGCCCGCAGGACATCCCTTCGCTAGTGCTAACTAGATCAGGTTCAACGGGTGTTTTCTCAGCCCCTTGCGGGGCACCCCGTGTCACTGCAAGCGAGTATAGCCACAACTCCCGCCGGCCCCGCAATTGGGCCGGCGGGATGGCGCCGGTTGTTACGCCAGGCGCTTGCGGACCATGTCGGAGACGGCCTTGCCGTCGAAACGGCCGGCAATTTCGGCGGTGATTGGCTTCATGGCTTGGCCCATCTGCTTCATGGACAGTGCGCCCTGCTCCGCTTCCAACCCCGTGATGATCCGGTCAACAATCCCAGCCGCTTCCTCGGCCGTGAGCGGCTTGGGCAGGTAGGCCTCGATGACCTCGGCCTCGGCAAGCTCAGCCGCTGCACGGTCTGTTTCGCCGGCCTCGGTGTAGATCGCGGCCGTCTCGCGACGCTTTGCGGCTTCTTTTTGCAGCAGCGTGGTGACCTGGGCGTCGTCGAACTCCACGGGCGTCTTGCCGCCCTTTTCCCGGGTCTCGATCTCGCCCAGGACGTTGCGGACCGTGGTCAGGGCAACCTTGTCGCCGGCCTTCATGTGTGCGACGACGTCGGTCTTGAGTTTTTGCTTCAGCGTAGACATGGGTCCCCTAAGAGTCGGTGTATGCGTGCCTCGCGGCAATCGTCAACAATTATCCACCGTCCAAGGAGCGGGGACCGCATGGGCGGGCTGACAGCGGCCTCCATTCCCGTCTATGGTTTGGTAAAGGGTCGCTCGGAGGGGGTGCGATGACCAACAGGACTGACACTATTCGGCGGATCGGCCGGGCCGTGGCGTGCGTTGCGGCCGTGGGCGTGTTCGTGCTGTTGCTGGCAACACACCCCGAATGGTTGAGTGCGGGCATCGCCGTGGGCCTGACGCTGGCAGTAGGCATAGGCGTCGCCCTTCGATTCATTCGTGCACCGAAGGGCCGGCGGTTGCGTTCGGGACTTGGCCCGGCCGCCGGCGCAGCTGAAAGCTACCAGCAGTTGCTTGTTGGCCGGGAGCCCACCAGTGAGCTGATTGAACATGCCTTCCCCGCCGTTCTGGATGAGACCGCCACAAGCGAGCCGCCGCAGCCGCGCGGCTGAGCCGGCCGCCCGGATCGCGTCATGGGAGGGGACGGCTCGCCGTGACAACCCCGGCTTCGTAGGCGGCGATGACCAGACCGGCGCGGTCCCGTGCATGAAGCTTGGCGAGGAGGTTGCCGATGTGCGTCTTGACGGTCTTGATTGAAATGAACAATTCGGCGGCGAGCTCGTCGTTGGAGCGGCCCCGCGCCACCAGCGTGAGCACCTCGGTTTCACGGGCCGTCAGCCGGCCTGGACCAGGTGCAGGGGCCGAGGGCCGGCTGACGTAGTGCTCCACGAGTCTGGTAAGAATTGCCGGTGCAAACAGCGATTCCCCCGCGTGCGTGCGGCGGATCGCGTCCCGCAGCTGGTCGGGGTGGGCATCCTTGAGCAGGAAACCGCTGGCGCCCGCCCGCAGCGCACCGTAGACATACTCATCGAGTTCAAACATGGACAGCACGAGCACGCGGCAGCCTGCGAGCGCCGGGTCCGAGGTGATCTCCCTTGTCGCCTGGATCCCGTCGCCGCCGGGCATGCGAATGTCCATGATGACCACGTCCGGCACCAGGTCCCGTGCAACCCGTGCCGCCTCCGCCCCGGTTCCTGCTTCACCGACAACGGCGAAGCCCGGCGCACCGCCAATGAGCAGCGCCAGGCTGTGCCGCAGCAGGGCCTGGTCGTCGGCGATCACCACCCGGATCCCGGGTGCGGCCTGACAACCGGTCATGGCTTCTCCTGGTCGGAAATCCGAGCAGTCAGTGTGAAGCCGCGTCCGTTGGTTGACGTTTCGAGACAGCCGCCAAGATGGGCGAGCCGTTCACGCAGGTTGTCGAGGCCATGGCCGGCGCCGGGCTGCGGTTGCCAGTCTCCCAGGGGGCCGTCATCGTGAACGACGACCGCGACAGACCCGCCTTTGCGCCAAATCTTGACGTGGGCGCGTGTAGGGCCGGCATGCCGAAGGCAATTGTTGAGACTTTCCCGGACAACGGCGCATATCGTAAGTTGCACCCCCGGAGATACGTCCCCCAGTTTTCCCAAGGTCATGCAGGCCATGAGCCCCCTGCCTTCAGCTGCCCGGATGATCCCTGGCAGGTCCGACAGTGTTTCGGCAGGGTTCAGGGGCGCCGCACCCGGTTCGCGAAGCAGGTTCAGCATGCGGCGCAATTCGGTGGTGGTCTCCCGCCCGGCATGTTCAATGTCGGCCAGCGCATCAGACTGTTCAGCGTCGCCCGCGGGTCCCTGGACGCTGCGGGCAGCGGCTGCGCGGACAGTGATCAATCCCAGCCCATGCGAGACGAGATCATGCAGCTCAGCGGCAATGCGCAGGCGCTCGGCGTGTGTTGCGCGCTCGGTTGCCCACGCGGCGAGGGCGTCTTCATGGACCCTGCGCTCTGTCCGGATCCGCAACTGCGTCCAAACAAGGGTGGCAAGTGCGGCCGCGGCGGCGGCGCCAAGTACCGCCGCTGCCGCCGTTGGATTCTCGATGCCGACGGTCAGAATGAACAATGCCAGCGCGAACAGGACTGTCCCCGCCACCAACCCTGTGTGTGAACGCCACATCGGCCGGTCATTTTCCATCCCACCATGCTAGCGGGCCGGACGCGGCCGGACATCGGACCAGGGTCTGAGGGACCGGGGCCCCATGGTGACGGGTGAAATGCAGCCCCCGGTCCGGTGACCGCGACAGCGCCGCAGGATGGAATGGAACCATGATTCAATTCAACTCCCTTAGCAAACGCCGTGGCTCCCAATCCGTACTCTCCGATGTCACATTTCAGGCCATGCCAGGCCGGGTGACGGCATTCCTCGGGCCGAACGGGGCAGGCAAGTCGACATCCCTGAGGATTCTGCTCGGCCTCGACCGCCCCACCACGGGGACAGCACTCGTCAACGGGCAGCCCTACAACAGGTTGCGTGAACCGCTCCGCTTCGTCGGGTCCATGCTGGACGGTTCGGGAGCCCACCGCTCGCGCACTGCCCGCCACCACCTGGACTGGGTGGCGCGGGCCGGCGGGATTCCGCAACGGCGGGTCAACGAAGTCCTGGAGCAAGTGGGACTCGCCGGCGCCGGACGCACCCGGGTTGGAAAGTTCTCATTGGGCATGGGCCAGCGGCTGGGACTCGCTGCAGCCCTCCTGGGCGAACCGGAAGCGCTGGTGCTGGATGAGCCTGTCAACGGGCTTGATCCGGAGGGCATTCGCTGGATTCGGAGTCTGCTGCGTGGCCATGCGGATGCCGGTGGCACCGTCCTGTTGTCGAGCCACTTGATGGCCGAAGTGGCCGAGATTGCGGACGACCTGGTCGTCATTGCGGCCGGACACGTCGTCGCGGCCGGAACGATTCCACAGGTCACGGGCGGCTATTCCTCGCTTGAGGATGCCTTCTTCGGCCTTACTGGCGGGGAGGAGGCCCGGAGATGAGGATCGGAAATTACTTTCTGGCGGAAGTGGGCAAGTCGGCCACGCTCCCGGCGGGGTGGGCCGGAATGGCCGTGGCACTGCTGGGTTCGCTGGCCATCACAGTGCTCAATGCCTTCGCTGTCCGCCATGCCGCGGTGGACGGCACGCCCGAGATGGTGGCGGGCACTTCTGCCTTCGAGGCGGGGTTTGCCGCCATGCCGATCGTCGGCGTCGTTGCAGCCGTCGTTATCGGCGTGACAACTATCGGCAGTGAATACACTGCGGACCGGGCCGAATCCGGCGGTGCACGACAAATCACCGCCTCATTGGCGGCGGCTCCGCACCGCTTGTCCATGTTCTCCGCGAAGGCCCTGGTAGTCATCTGCTTCATCGTGGTGGCCGCGGCGGTGGCTATTCCGGGCAACATCGCGCTGTCCCAGGCCATTATCGGGGATGTGGGGACGGAGACGGTCAGCACGGCAGATGCCGTCGGCCGATCTCTGGGCACAACGTTGTACTGGGTACTGATGGGGCTGCTTGCCTTCTCCATCACTGCCCTGGCACGCAGTGGCGTCGTCCCGCTCATCGTCCTCATCGCAAACGGCTCGGTTGTGTCGTTCTCGCTGCTCCTGACGCTGGTCACTCCCCTGGCCCACTGGCTTCCCGACATGGCCGGCCGCCAGTTGTTCGGCTTCCCCAGCGAACTCGTTGTCGAGGGCGGACTGGCTCCAGTGCCCGGTGCTATCGTCATGGCCGGCTGGACGGTGGTGATGCTGGTTGTCTCGGGCATTGTTTTTCACCGAAGGGATGCCTGAGATGGGCCCAACCATGCGAAGCCTTGTGTTGGCGGAGCTCTCAAAGCTGCGTAGCCTGCCCGAGGCCGCAATTGCCGCCGTCGCCACTGTCCTGCTAGGTTCGACCATCGCCGCAGCCCTCGCGGCCAATGACCGAAACGCCTACGCCGGGCCAGTGGATGCGGTGTTGGCCTCTGTGCCCTTTGTCCAGCTGGGGATCATCCTGCTGGGGATCCTGTCGGCTGCGCACGAATATGCCGGCGGCCAGATTCACACGTCGCTCGCTGCGGCTCCCAACAGGATGCGGTTTCTGGCTGCGAAGAGTGCTGCAGTGGCGCTGGTCGTCTCGTTCGTCTCAACTCTCACTGTAGGTGCGGGCCTCATGGTCGCTGCAATCACAAGACCGTCCCAGTCCGCCATGGCGGCCAGCGGCGGGGCAGTCCCGTCGATGCTGGTCGGTGCGGTGCTCTACCTGGCCTTGATCGGGCTGCTGGCGTTCGCAGTGGCCATCCTTGTGCGGCACCTTGCGCCTGCGCTCGTGGTGATGCTGGTGCTCGTCCTGATAGCTTCTCCGCTGGTTGGAGCGGCCTCTGAGCATGCCCGCTGGCTGCCCGACCGTGCAGGCGGATTGCTCTACCTTCCCGACACGGACGCGGTACTTTCGGTGGCGACCGGCGCCGCGGTCCTGCTTGGCTGGGTCGTGGCGACATGGGCTGCCGCGGCAGCCACTTTCGCGGCACGGGACGCGTAAGCGGCAATGCCGCCGCACCCATCAGCATCCGTACCCGCCGGGCCCGCACCGCCTGCCGGGTTGGCACATCGATGCAGCACCTGATGCCGGGGAGCGGCGATTTTCCCGGACATTGTTGACTCAGGGAATATCGCAGGTGTCTGAGGGGTGGATACTGGCGCCCTGAGTGAGCGCGGCCGCAGCTTCAAGGGGGTGAACTGGGGCACGATCACGGCGATCGAAGATACATTCGAACACTGGCAGGATGCTGCGCAATGGGATCCGCCGCGCGGCGCGCAGGTGGGATCATGGTTCGGCCGATGCGGCCCTCAGCGTCTTGCGCGCCCTGTACTCATGAAGGGTGAGCCAGGCCATGAATATGTCGAACGCCGTCAGTGCCGCCATGGCCCAGGTGGGGCGACGACCATGTGGTAACACTGGTAGGCGATGAACACCAGGAGGAACCCGCCCACCAGCTCCAGCCTGCCGTCCAGCCCCTTCAGGACTAGGCTCACCTTGAACGTATTGTCCAACAGCGTCGGTGCCGCCGTGGAGTTTGCGGCATGAACCATGCTTGACGCTCCCGTAGCAAGTAACGCCTGTTACACTTCAAATTGTGACACAGAAAATTGATTGGGTGCTGCTGCTCCCGCAAATTCCTTCAGAACCTTCCAGACACCGGGTTGCCGTCTGGCGGCAACTGCGCAAGGCCGGCGCCGTTCCGGTTTCCACGGGAGTCTGGGCCCTCCCGGCGGGACCCGCCTTTCAAGACGATGTGGACCGGGCCGGGGAGTTGTGCCGCAAGGGCGGCGGGGCCCTGGCAGTGATTGACGCCTCCCCCAGGGATGAAGACTCGGCTGCCGTGATCTACCAGGCCTTTGCCACGGTGCGCCTTGACGAGTGGGCTGAGTTCATGGCTGACTGCGGGAAGTTTGAGGAGGAAATTGCCAAGGAGATCGGCAAGTCGAAGTTCACGTTTGCCGAGCTGGAGGAAGAGGAGCAGAGCCTCGACCGGCTGCGCCGCTGGTATCGGGACCTGAAAAGGCGCGACGTCCTGGAACTGCCGGAAGCCGGGTCCGCCGAGGAGCGGCTTCGGGGCTGCACGGAAGTGCTGGAGGGTTACGCGGAACAGGTCTACGCCGCCGTCCACGGCGCAGCAGGCGGTGGTGCAGCCGCCGGGGAGGACAGCGCATGACGGTCGGCCCGGGGCGCTCCGGTGGACCAAAGGCCCGCACCCTTGCACCGCTCTACGCGGCAGGGTTCACCACCGCGTTCGGAGCCCACAGCATCGCGGCCGGGCTGGGCGCGGAAGGCGGCGGCATTGGGCTGGGCCTGATGACGTTCGGGGTGCTCCTGGCCGTTTACGACGCCGCCGAGGTCATCCTCAAGCCCGTCTTTGGATCCCTCAGCGACAGGATCGGCGCCAAGCCTGTCATCGTCGCCGGGCTGGTTGCTTTTGCGCTCGCATCCCTCATTGGCACCCTCGGCACCGCACCGCTGCTGATCGGTATCGCCCGGCTGGGCCAGGGGGCCGCAGCGTCCGCCTTCTCCCCCGCATCCTCGGGGGCTGTTGCCCGCATGGCCGGTCCCGCAGCGGCGGGACGCCACTTTGGCAAGTACGGATCTTGGAAGGGGCTCGGCTACGTCCTGGGTCCCCTGCTGGGTGCCGGGCTGATCTGGATAGGTGGCTTCCAGACGCTATTCCTGTCCATGTCTGTCCTGGCCGCAGCGGCAGCCGTGTGGGTGTGGCTGGCCATGCCCGCCCTTCCCGTTTTGCCGCGCCCACGCTATACATTGGCCGACCTGGTCCGCCAAAGCACCCGGCGCAGCTTCCTCGTTCCCACCATGGCGCTGGCTGCAGCCACCGGTGCGCTCGGCGTCGCCGTGGGTTTCCTGCCGTTGCTGGGAAGCCGGCTGGGCTTCAATGTCTTCGCCGCCATGGCAGTGGTGGCCGTCCTTGCGCTGGCCTCAACACTCACACAGCCTCTCGCCGGTCGGCTGCGCGACAACGGCGCCATTCCCGCCCCGGCCGGCATGGCGCTGGGACTGGCCCTGGTTGCTTCAGGCATCGGAGGGCTGGCAGTCGTGCCGGGCCCCGCCACCTTGTATTTGGCAGCCGCCGTCGCCGGGCTGGGCATTGGCATCACCACGCCCCTGGGGTTCGCGCAACTTGCAGCCACGACGCCGCCGGAACGGATAGGTCGAACCATGGGAGCCGCGGAGATCGGGCGGGAGGTGGGCGACGCCGGCGGGCCGCTGTTGGTCGGCGCCATTGCCACCGCCGCAAGCCTGGCTGCCGGGCTGGGAATGGTGGCACTCCTGCTGGCCATCACGGCGGCCGCGTCCGTGGTGCTGCTTCGCCCCTCAAAGGCAGCCCCCGACCAGGACGGGCCTCAATTCTCCAACTGACCCTGTCGCGGCGCGGCCCCCGGGCGTAGAATCTTCCGCATCCGACGCCATGCAGAAACAGGTGGTTCGCGTGCACACGGAATTCAGTGACAAGTGGGTTCGCGCCATGGTTGGCGGCACAACCGTGGTCGACAGCCGGGCACCGATGCTGTTCTGGGAGCAGGACTTCCCCATCCCCTCGTATGCCTTTGATGCAGTGGACATCCGCATGGACCTGCTCATGCCCTCAGGTGCGCCTCCGCACGGCGGTCCCACGTTCTTCGGACCCAAGGGGCCAGTGGCCCAATGGTACGACGTGCACGCGGACGGCAGGGTCCTGCCCCATGCGGCGTGGCGGCGGGACTCCCCCGAACTTGAGGGCCGGATTACCTTCACTTGGGCCCCGGATGCCTTCGACCGCTGGCTTGAGGAAGAGGAAGAAGTCCACAGCCACCCTCGCGATCCCCACAAGCGTGTCGAGGCCCTCCCCAGCTCCCGTCACATCACGGTCTCGCTCGACGGCGTGCTGCTGGCGGACAGTGCCGACCCGGTGCTGCTTTTCGAGACGTCCCTGCCCACCCGCTACTACCTGCCCCGCGCGGACGTTTTCCTGGACCGGCTCAGCCCGGCACAGAACCGCAGCCACTGCCCCTACAAGGGTTATGCGGAGGACTATTGGGACGCGCCGGGGTCCCCTTCCGTGGCCTGGTCCTACCCCGCCCCCTACCCTGCAGTGGGTCGCATCAGGGACAGGATTGCGTTCTACAACGAGTCCGTTGACATCGCGGTCGACGGCGTGCGACTCCCCCGTCCCCACTCCGTCTTCTCCGACACCAAGAACCGGCCCGTCGACACCGCGTAGGGCGCGCGGGCCGATACTGGAAGCATGGACTTTGAACTGCGCACCATAGCGGGGTGCCCGAACGATGCCGCTGCCAAGGCCCTCTTCACCGAGGCACTCACGTTGGAGGGACTCGACCCCGACGCGATGGCCGTCCGGGAGGTGCTCAGCGACGACGAGGCCGCACAACTGAATTTCCACGGCTCACCGACGTTCACGGTCTCGGGAACCGACCTGTTCCCGTCCAGCAGTGAACCGGCCGTGACCTGCCGTGTCTACCCCACGCCGGCCGGCCTGCGCGGCAACCCTGACCTGGACACGCTCCGCAGTGCCATCCGCGACGCCGTCGGCCGGCACCGCGTCAACATTCGAGAAAATGCGCGCCACGTTCCCCTTTGACCTTCTCGGCGCCGGTGGGCTCGGCGATCGGCCGTGACCGGTCGGTGGCGGTCACGACGGCGTGCGCCGTGCAGGCAGCCGGATGCCGCTGTTCGCAATGGCAGCATGCAGCCCCGGTCATTCGGAGGACCGGTCCCACAACCCCGCATCCAACGCGTACAACGTGGCGGTGACCCTGTTGCTCGCACCCGTCTTCACATAGATGTGCTCCACATGGTTCCTGGCGGTCTTGGGCGCAATGACCAGCGCCGCGGCGATCGACTTGTTGTCCAGCCCCCGGCACAACAGCCGCAGCACCTCAAGCTCCCTGGCCGTCAGCGGAGAAGGCAGGGAACGCCGTCGTGCCTCCTTGAACCCGGCAGCCTGCAGGACGGCGTCGACGGCGGCGCCCGACAACCTGCCGGCCACCACCTCCCCACGCAGTCGCGAGGCACCCTGCGCCGGCAGCAGTGCCGCCCGGTGCGGGCGCGGCTCGAGCAGGCTTTGGTAGGCGTCGGCCGTGGCCAGGATGCACTGCCCCGGATCCAGCTCGCCTGCACCCAGGCCGCGAGGATAGCCCGATCCGTCCAGGCGCTCGCGGTGCGCTCCGGCCAGCTCGGCCACCCGGCGCATGCCCGGAACCCTGCCCAGGATGCGCCAGCTCAGGAACGGGTACAGCTGCAGGCGCTCGCGTTCCATGGCGGAGAGCGTGCCAGGCTTGTCCCAGATGCTGTTCGAGACGCCCATCCGGCCGAGGTCGTGGACCCAGCCGGCACGCCGGATCGCCAGCACCTCGGCACCGCTGCAGCCAGCATGGACAGCAGCCTGGGCGGCGAGCTTGGACACCTGGCGCGAATGCCCTGCCGTCCACGGCGACTTCAGGTCGGCAAAGTCGCCCATGGCCGCCAGTACGGCATCCAGCTCCGCACCCGTGAGGCCCGCCTCCGCCGGAACCGCAGCCAGGGCGGCAGGCCAGGGATCCAGGTCAAGCAGCCCCTCCGTCAGCTCCTCGGCACGGGCACAGAACATGTCGGCCAGCGCCGGGTCGAACTGGGTTCCCCGGCGCTCCCGGACAATTCCCGTGGCCGCGTCCAGGCCCGCGGTGCGCAGGAAGACCTCCACCGTGTCGGCCAGTTGGGCTATGCGCATCTCCACCGGAATATCGACGCCGGAAACCCCCGCGGGCAGGCCCCGCCCGTCCCAGCGTTCAAAGGTGTGGCGCAGGATGCCCGGCAGGCCTGCGTCGAGCCCCACCCTGTCGGCCAGGCGCCCGGCCGAGAGGCAGTGCGAGGAGATCAACGCCCGCACCGCCGAGGTTGCCGTGGCCGCAAACTGCGTGCGGCGCACGGTGCGTTGCACCCGCGGAAGCCCCGTCCCCGTGTGGCGCAACATCAACGAGAGCATGGGCAGCCCGTGGGCGTCGATGAAGTAATAATCGGCCCGGAAGGCGATGTCGTCCCCAAACAGGGCAGCGAGTTCATGGGAGTCCGCATGGCAGCCAATCCAGGCGAGCAGGTTTGCGTAGTAGATCCGGCCCCGTCCCTGCTCAGGGATTCCCAGTGCCGCGGCGATGCGCAGGCCCAACAGGGTGGACCGCAGCATGTGCTCCATGGGCTGGCCCAACCCGAGGTCAATTGCCAGGGACAGCGCCGCCAGCATTTCGCCGCGGCGGGCGGCAGGTTCCGCCGAGCGTGCCGCGCCCGCTCCGGGGAGGCCGTTGCGCGCCAAGGCGCCCTCCGGCACGGGCCCGGAGGGCTGTCCCTTGGCAATGCGCGAGCTGCGGTCAGCCACCCGTTAATTCTAGGTTCGTTCCGTGCACACGGCACGTGTGGATATTCGCCTGCACGGGCTCAGTAGCTGAACGAAACAACATTCCCTTCACCGATCCACTCCCACATCTGCACGGTCCCACCGGCTTCGGCATTGGCGGCGAAGCCCGTCCGGTCCACCTTGCGGGCATCGAGGCAGATGGGACAGACCAGGAACCTCCCGCCTGCGGCCTCGTACCGGGAGAGCAGGCCGGGCAGCGGCGGGCAGCCGTCGCACGCAACCACGCTGGCAAAACCGCTGAGGGCAATGCGGACCGCCTCCTTCGTCAGGAACATGAGCGTTTCCCGTCCTTGTTCAGCAGCACCGACGGCCACGAGGAACGCCACGGTGACGCGTTCCGGGTCCTCCAGCCCCGTGCAGAGGCTGATGACTGCCTTGTTCATGATGCACCCCCTGCCCGGCGCGGCGACACCTGTTCGGCCGACCGGCGGCCCGCCTTCCCTTCGACGGCTGCGGGTGCCGTTGAAGGGAAGTGCAGGTCCATGTCGGCCACAAAAAGGCCCTGTTGCGGCAGCCAAAAATCGGCGAGGCGCAATTGCCCGGCCAGCGGTGCGGGCTGCCCCGCGCTTTCTCCGTCAATGGCGGCGCGGCTGTCCGCGACCGCCCACACGCGCAGCGGGCGCGCCTGGTAGGACTGACCGTTCGGCACAGTCCCGGCCAGCCGCAGCCTTCCTGCATGCAGGGCAGGGCCCATGAACCGGCCCATCCCGGCAAGAACCGTGGGCCGTCCCCAGAGCCCGGCGGGAAGGAGGCCGGCTGCGGCGGTGAGGGCCGCCGTCGTGCGCGTTTCCTTGAGCTCAAGGCTCCAGCGCACGACGCCGGGCACGCCCACCGTGAGTGCGTTGGGGCCCTCCCAGCGGCTTTCCACCGGGGTGAGGCGGGTTTCGGCGACGGCGGCGCCGAAGTAGCGGGCGCAGCTTTGCTCGGGTGGGGCGTCGGCGTAGATGGTCCATCCGGCGTTGGGGCGGAATAGCCACACGGCGGTGTAGGCCGGGCCGATGGAACTGGCGGGGAACCGCCGGAATGCAAGGTAGTGTCCCGAGCTGAACGGCAGGCCCATGAGGGCGTAGCCATGCAATCGCTCGCAGTGTCCGGGAGGCAGGTCGGCGGCGGTCTCGGCCAATTCCGCCCAGTCCCGTGGTGTTGTTGCAGACATGATGTGCTCCTTCACGTTGTGTGAAAAAGCGTAGGTCCGCCGGACGGAGCAGACATGGGGCATTTGACCCATCTATGCCAGTTGTCGGGGCCGGTCCCAAAATGTCCATTAATTAAGTGATCCCTCGGGCCATGGGCGACACAACGCCGGTTCTCGGCGGGTGCATTTACCGCCTGTTTTCAACGTTGTTTGTCCGTCCATTGGCGGTGGCAAAACTGAATGCCGCACAGCTTGCACCCTCAGCCGACTGGATCGACGACTACCGCCTGTTCCGGGACGGGAGTTCCGACGCCTTGGACCGGCACCTCGCACGGGAACAGGAAGGCAGCACCGATGATTGAGGCAGCACTCTCCACCGTCACGCGATTTTTCGCCGCGTCGCCCGGGGCCGGATGTGCGCTTGAGGGCCTGCCGGCTAGGCGACGCCGGCCTGCGGGGGAAAATTCGGCGGCGCGTCGGGGTCCGGGGGAAACACCGGTTCCGGTGGTTCAGGGTGCGGGTAGGGTTCGTTTGGCTGCGGCGGCCGGTGCGGGTCCGGGGGCGCGGAGGGGTCGGGCGGCTGCGTGGGATCGGGATGGCGGGGCGGTCCGCCGGGGTCCGGGATGCTTTGCGCGGCTGGTTCCTGAGTCATATGCCAACGGTACGCCGCGGGTAAGGGCGGGGGAATACTTTTGGCGGCAGGCCGCCGTCGACCGCTCCAGCAAATAGTCCGGCGCGGAATCACAGACAAGACGCAGCATGCACTGGCATAGTTTGTATCCATACAAAGCTGAACCAGGAGTCAAACATGCGCAAAAAACTGATCGTGGCCGGGATCCTGCTGGTGGTGGCCATCGCGGCCGTGTGGGGCGGCAGTGTCATCTACGCCAACGTGCAGAACAGCCGGGCGAGCGGGGAATTCACGCTCACGCCCCAAACGCCGGGAACCGGCGCACCCAGTGGGGGCACTCCGGCGGCCCTTGCCCCGGAAGGGTTGTCCGGGACGTGGAAGATTGCTGAAGGTTCGCAGGCCGGATACAGGGTGGACGAGGTGTTGAACGGCCAGAATGCAACTGTGGTGGGGCGTACCAGCGCGGTCCAGGGCGAGGTGGCCATCGACGGCACCAGCCTCACCTCGGCGAAGGTGGTGGTGGACATGAACGGGCTCGTCACGGACAGCGACAGCCGGGACCGGCAATTCCAAAGCATCGTGAAGACGCAGGAATTCCCCACATCTACATTTACGCTGACGGAACCCGTGGACATTGCCGGGGTGGCAGGCGGCGCGGCATCAGTTACGGCAAAGGGCGAGCTGAACATTGCCGGTGTCAGCCGCGCAGTCACCGCCAGCCTCCAGGCACAGTCAACGGGCGGCGGCGTGCAGGTGACGGGCTCGATTCCCATCACCTTCTCCGACTTTGGCATAGGCGCCCCGAACCTGGGTTTCGTTAAAGTGGAGAACTCCGGGACCGTGGAGATGCTGCTGACCCTGGTCAAGTAGCCCGGTTCCAGGCAACCGGCCGACTGGTGATTGGCCCGTGGTTCAGCCTGTCAAGTGTCAGGTGTCGGCGAAGGCCAGCCCGCGACGGGCAAGTTCGCCACCCAGAATCCTGATTGCCTTGGGTCCCACCCCGTGCAGTTCGAGAAGCTGCCCGGCGCTGTGGGCGGCCAACTGGTCAAAGCGGGTGATGCCTTCCCTGGCCAGCGCCCGGGTTGCCGGTTTCGCGCGGAAATTCGGTCCCTTCCTGAATCCCTGGATCGCTCATGCCCATATTCTTGCACGGCGGTGGGTGCGGCAGCGCGGTCGCGCTTCATCCGGTGTCCGCCAACAGGTCCACTGCAAACTGTGCCATGGCCAGCCGGTTGGCCATGTATTGGCGCAGAACCTGTGAATCAGGCTCGGCGAGACGGGGGCTGTTGGCCACAACCAGTCCCGTGAACAATGCCATGGACAGTGCGTGCCCGCGCCGCACCACAGCCGCTGGAATGTCCGCCCCCGATTGCGCGAGGCCTGCGCAATAGGCGGGGAGGCACACAGCTTCGAGTGAGGCGAGCGTTTCCGCCGGCATGGCGCCGTCGTTGACCAACCCGGACAGCAACTGGCTCAGGTCAAACCCGGGACAGGCGGCCCCGTACAGGCCCCAGTCAATGACCACAAACGGCTCGGCGCCATCTCCTCCTGTCCCTCCGTCGGGTCCCCCGGCCTCCGGCATCAGCAGGTTTTGCGGGCTCGCGTCGCCATGTGAGGGAAATTGTTCCATGTCGAGCATCTCCTGCACCATGTCGCCGGCCCCCGCGGCCAAGGCGCGCAGTCCGGACACCAGCTCCGGTGTGGCGGCATCGGCCACAGCAGGGATGCGCCACAGCTCCGGCCCCTGCAATGCGGGTGCGTGTACATGGGCAACCACGCCCTCAACGAAATACCGAAGCCTGTCGGCATCGCGTGCCGCGTCCAGTTCGGGCCCGCCTGTGCGGACGGCGGTGCTTCCGGCAAGGCGCCCAAGCCAGAGGGCAGCCCGGCCAAACTCCTGCTCCGACCATGCCGCGCCGGGCTGCTGGCGGACATCCTCCATCCAGATGACGGTGCGCTCGTGGTCCACCTCGTGCAGGCCGTAAACCTCCGGAAGCCGGGCGCCGTCGGGCACCACCTGGGCCAATCGGGAACCGTACACCTGCGCCTCGGTGCGCCAGGGGTAGCGCCGGGCCATCTCATCACGCATCTGGGGTGGAACTTGGCCAATACCGGGCCACAACCGGGGCGTCTGAATGAGCTTCGCGACGGCGGTAAACGGCGCCGGTTCCCCCAGGTCCACAGGCGTGGCGGCGGTACCGTGGATGCGCCACACTCCGCCGGTTGTCAGGTTCAGCACCGGCATGGGAATCGGGGCAGCTTCCGCCGCGATGACCGTGGCCCCCTCAGAGTGGAGGGCGCGTGCGGCAATGTCGGCGAGCAACGCGCCGTCCGGCGCGGCGGCACCCATGGGGGTGAGCATGGCCGGTGCAGCGTTCATTGTGCTTCCCTTGCCGATGGGTTGGCGGGCTGCCTCCATCGTGGAGCTGCCCTGGGCACATGTCAACGCCGGATAATTTGTGTGAAATCCGAACAAATGTCCGGCAGGACTGTGACGGATGCCGCACGCCGTCGAACAGTGTCGGTGCCTGCCCGTAGGCTTGATCCAGCAGGTTTTGTCCACGTGTTTGCGGGATCAGAACATCGACCCGAGCAAGCTAAGGACGTGCCCTCATGATGGGAGCCCACCACGCAGCCAGCGGCGCCGCCGTTTGGCTGGCCCTGACCACCCAGTTCGAAGTGGGTCTGGGCGGGCTGCACCAGATGCTGCCTGCAGTGCCGGAATCCGTGACTGTGGGGATGGGCCTGATGCAGATGACTCCCACGGCCGTCGTGGCCGGTGCCGTGGTGGCTGCCGGTGCCGCGCTCGTACCCGACGCCGACCACCGGCACGCCACGATCGCCAACTCGCTGCCGCCGCTTTCCAACGCCCTGTGCATCCAGATCGGGCGGATGTCCGGCGGGCACCGGCAGGGCACCCACTCCATCCTCGGCCTGGCCGTTTTCGTCTTGATCGCCGCCCTTGCGGGGATGTGGCGGATCGAGCTGCCGTTTGGCACCATCTTCCCCGGCGCCGGCCTGCTGGCCGTCCTCCTGGCCTCTTTCGCCGCCAAGGCGCTGAAGTTCATCCCCGACACCATGCAGAAATTCCCCTGGATCCTGGGTATCTCCGTCGGCCTTTACGTCACCTTGTTTGCCCCGCAGGAGGACTACTGGTTCCCCATGGCGATGGGCATCGGCGTGGTCGCCCACATCGCCGGCGACATGCTGACCACCGGCGGCTGCAACCTGATGTGGCCAATCCGCATCAAGCCGCCACGCTGGCTCCGCCGCATGCCCTTCGCCAGGAAATTCTGGCGCCCGGGAGGACATGTAGCCGTGCCCATCCTGGGTAACGCCGGCTCCGTCCGCGAGTGGCTGCTGCTGGTGCCGGTCAGCGGCTATGTCATCTGGGCCATTGCGGCCGCCGCCTTCTCCTAGGGCTACCCGGACCCGCCGACTTCCACCAGCCACAGCCGGGGCTTCGCCGTGCTGGTGAGCCTGCCGTGGCGGACCACCCGGTAGCGGTGCCCGTAGGCGTCCGTGACGTGGGCCGCCCCGCCGATTCCGGTGAGCATGGGCGCAAGCTGCATGGTTTCGAAGATGTCGGCCAGCAGGGTCGCCAACGTGTGCGGGTGGACGCGGCGTATCCGGTGGTCTTCCGGGAACCGCCGCATGGCCAGCAGCCACTCGTGTCTGAGCCAGTGGAAATCCACCGTCCCGTGGGGCCTGGTGAGCACCATCCCTCTCTCCCCGGCAACCAGGCGGTGGCAATTCCCGCCACGGTCCAGGACGCACACGGCCTCGTCCGGATACTCGAAGTGGGCCACAACGCCGGCGCTGTCTGGATGGTGGCTGAAGTGCCCGCCGTCGTCGATCGCAACATATCCCCCGGCCGGCCACGCCGGGCCGGCGGCCATCGGTGCTGTTCCCGCCATCTCCGTCCTCCGCATCCGCCCGTCGCACCACCCCCACTCCAGAAAACCACCACACCGGCTCCGCGGACGGACCCTTGACGATTTCCATATGCGAACGCCCAAAACTTTGCCGTTTCGTTGACGCGCGCCCCGTCCCGGCGGCGGCACCCCGCAGCTGTTAACATGGCCAGTGGGATGCACGACGGCGGTCCCTCCTTCGCTGTCGATCGTTGGACAAGGTTGTGGCTGGGCATGTACGTAAAGATCTGTGGCTTGCAAACCACCGAGACGGTGGCTGCCGCGGTGGAGGCGGGTGCAGACGCCGTCGGCTTTGTGTTTGCCCCGGGCAGCCCCCGCACCGTGACCGCCGAACTGGCCGCCGAACTTGTCGCGTCCGTGCCGGCCGGTGTGGAAACGGTGGGCGTCTTCCGCAACCAGCCCTTGGCGGAGGTGCTGGACACGGCCCGCCGGGCAGGGCTGACCACCGTGCAGCTGCACGGGGACGAACCCCTGGATGACATCGAACTGGCCCGGGCCGCCGGGTTCCGCACCCTCCGCGCTTTTTCCGCGGAGGCCTACAACGCACTCACGGCGGCGGACAGGGAAGCCTGGGACGCCGAACGCCTGCTGCTTGACGCCGTCGAGCCGGGCGCCGGCGTGACATTTGATGCCTCGGTGCTGCACGCGGTTCCTTCAGGTTTCTGGCTGCTGGCAGGCGGGCTGACGCCCGGGAACGTGGCGGGGCTGGCCGCTTCCATGAAGGCTGGCGGGGTGGATGTGTCCAGCGGCGTCGAATCGAGCCGAGGCGTCAAGGATGTGGCACTCATCCGGGCGTTTGTCAGCGCCGCACGGGTCTGACGGCCGCTTCCGACCCTCCACCCTCAACTTTCCTCTGCGAACTGACGATTTGTGCCCCTATTGGTTATGTCTGAGGGGCAGGAATTGCCAGGTCACGGGTGGGAATCACCGTCGGGCCGCCGAATTGCGTCGCCCAACTTCTCCAGGCTCCGGCGCGCGGCCCCGCATTTACGGCAAACGTCCCGCGATCCGATTAAAGGCCATAGACTTTACATAACCTGCCCAGGCTGCCCCACTATTGATCATCAACGCGGCATCCGGGCCCAAGTCAGTGGTTTGAAAGGAAGTTGGGGCAATGCTTACACCTGATGCCAGTGCTCTGCAGTCAGTCCGGCGCCGGCATGAGCTGAGGGTCATTGAGACCCTCGTTGCGCACGGGACCAGAACACGGCGGGACCTGGAGGCGGACACCAAGCTCTCCCGCACGACCCTGTCGACGATTGTTGGCGACTTGCGCGACCGCGGAGTACTCGCCGAGATCGACCCGCCGACTGCCGTCACGGGACGCAACGGACGCCCCACCAAGCACCTGTCACTAAACCCGTCGGCCGGCGCCGCCGTCGGTATTGAACTGGGGCGCCACCGCATCAGCGTCTCCCTGTGCGGGTTCAACGGTTCAACGGTGGCCCACGAGCAACGCAGCATCCCGGGGACGCTGGGGCTCGATGCCAAGGTTCAGGCGGCGGCGGACATCGTCAAGGGAATGATTGCCGACGGCCGGATCATGCCGAACGCCGTTGGCGGGGTCGGGGTCGGCATCGCCAGCCGCCATGCCGATCCCAGGGCACTGGCTGACGGCGCGGAACTGCAACCCGACCCGCGCGGGGCATCCCTGGCGCCCCTGCGGCAGCTCCTGCCCGCCCCGTTGATGTGGGACAACAACATCCGCCTGGCCGCCATGAACTACGGACTGGACGGCGAGGAATTGCTCTACGTCGTCCTGTCAGCCGGCATCAGCTCCGCAATAGTCACGCAGGGCAAGCTCCTGCGGGGAGGCAACGGCATCGCAGGGGAACTGGGCCACATGAGCGTTGACTTTGCCGGAACCCCCTGTTGGTGCGGGCGCCGGGGCTGCCTGGAGAGCTACCTCAACGAGGACAACGTGTTGCGCGAGGCTGCCCACCGGGGACAGGCCTTTCCCACTGTGGCGGAACTGGCCAAGGCCGCGCAGGCCGGCGACGGCATCGCCGGAAACATCGTGGACTGGGCCGGCGAACTCCTCGCAAGGGCCATCGTGGACGCCTGCGTGCTGCTCGACCCGGCACGGGTGGTCATCGCCGGCGAACTCTCGCAATTTGGCGACCGCCTGCTGGCGCCTTCCCGCAGGGACCTGGCGGCCCAGCAGCTTGGACTGGGACCGCGAACCACCACTGTTGAGTCGGCCCCGTACCTGCCCACAGCCGGAAGCGACGGCGCCGCCCGCATGGCGCTAAACCACTTGATTCTCTCCGATCCCGCCTGATGGCGGCACCGGCGGCCAGCCACGCCGTGCCGCCGGAAGGGGCATCCTAGGCGAAACTTTGTCGCACAGACATGTGTCAAGACTCTTTATGTAAAGAGTGTTGACACCGTGTGATGCATGCCATAGATTGTTTCGCATGGCACCAACAGACTCGATCAACGCCCTGGCGGCCCCGGCACCTGCCGGCACCACCCAAAGCGGCAAGAGCCCCAACGACCGTCCACCCGCAACAGCCAGAAAGAGCAGCCCCCTGCGGCGCAAGCTCAGCCGCAGGACACTGCTGGCAATCAATATCACTTCGGTGGCAGCAGGCCTGTTGGCCTGGTACCTCGTTGCGGCTACCGGCATCGTGGGACTGCCTGGTCCCGACGAGGTGCTTGTCCGCGGCGGAGAACTCCTGGCCGACGGGACCCTGGCAGAGGACACAGCCGCCTCCCTCGCGCGAGTCCTGAGCGGATTTCTCGTTGGCAGCCTGCTGGCCATCCCGGTGGGCTTCCTCATGGGCTGGTATCAGGTGGGCCGGGCCATCATCGAACCCTGGGTGCAGTTCTTCCGCACCATTCCCCCGCTGGCACTTCTGCCGCTGGTCATGGTCACCATGGGCATCGGCGAAATGCCGAAGATCTTTGTCATTTTCCTGGCAGCATTCCTCTCGTGCGTAATCTCCACCTACCAGGGCGTCGTCAGCGTGGACAAGACCCTCATCAACGCCGCCCGTGTCCTGGGCGCAAACAGCATGGTCATCTTCGGCCGTGTTGTCATCCCGGCATCCTCACCCTTCATCCTGGTCGGCATGCGGATCGGTCTCGGTGCTGGCTGGGCAACAGTTGTGGCCGCCGAACTCATCGCCGCACCCAACGGGCTCGGCATGCGCATGCAGCAGGCACAACAGTTCTACGACATGCCCACCATCTTGGTGAATGTGATCGTCATCGGCATCCTCGGCCTCCTCATGGACCGCCTGCTGCTGATGATCGAGGCCCACCTGACCCGCTGGCAAGAACGCCGCTAAGGAGCACCATGACAACCACAACGCAAAAAACCATGATCCGCTTCGAGGACCTGCGCCAGGAGTTCACGCTCACCGGCACCACCTTCACCGCCCTGGACGGTGTCAACCTGGACATTGCCGACGGCGAATTTGTCACCGTCGTGGGCCCCTCCGGCTGCGGCAAGTCCACAATGCTCAACGCGGCTGCCGGACTCCTGGACCCCACCGCTGGCCGCGTCATGGTCGATGACCGTGAAGTTGACGGCCCCAGCCCCCGCACCGGCGTCATCTTCCAGCAATACGCGCTGTTCCCCTGGCTCACCGTCCGCAAGAACGTGGAGTTTGGTTTGGAACTAAAGAAGGTTCCGGCGAAGGAACGCCGCACGGTCGTGGACCACTACCTGGAATTGGTGGGTCTGTCCCGCTTCGCAGACGCGCTGCCCAAGGAACTCTCCGGCGGCATGAAGCAACGTTGCGCCATTGCCCGCGCCTACGCCGTGAACCCCGAGATCCTGCTCATGGACGAACCGTTCGGGGCACTGGACGCACTGACCCGGGTCCACATGCAGGAACAACTCCTGGAAACGTGGACCAAGGAGCGTCGCACAGTCATGTTTGTGACCCACGACGTCGACGAATCCGTCTTTCTCGCCTCCCGCGTGATCGTCATGGCCGCCCGGCCAGGACGCATCTACAAGGAGATCAAGGTTGGCCTGCCCTACCCGCGCACAGAAGAGATGCGGCTCTCCGACGAGTTCGCCAAACTTCGCGCAGAGGTCTGGGCTGCCGTATACCACCAGCCCGGCGTCGCCGAGGCACACCAGTAACCTCATCCTTTTTGCAGCGCATCCCTCGTACCCCCTGCCCTCAATCCGGGCAAAACCTTCAGGAGAAGTCATGACAACGTCCCTTACCCGCCGCAACGTCCTCCAGCTGTCCATGGGCGCAGCCGCAGTTTCACTCCTGGCCGCATGCGGCGCCAAGACCGAGGACAACGGCTCCGCCTCGGGCGGGGCCAAGGAAACAGTTGAGATCAAGGTCGGCTACATCGCCGACTACAACGGGGCTGCCCTGATGGCCGTCGCCGACCAGGAAGGCCACTGGGCAAAGGCGGGCCTCAAGCCCAAGTACCTGCCCTTCACCAACGGCCCGCTCGCCATCCAGGCACTGGGGACCAACAACGTGGACGTCGTCTACATCGGCTCCGGCGCCCTGTGGCTGCCGGCCTCAGGCAAGGCGGAAATCTGGGCCGTCAACTCCGTCTCCAACGCCGACCGCATCATCGCCCAGCCCGGCATCACGACACTGTCTGCGCTCAAGGGCAAGAAGGTTGCCGTGCCCACGGGAACCTCCGGCGACCAGCTCTTCAGCCTGGCACTGGACAAGGAAGGGCTCAACCGTGAGGACTTCGATGTCACGGCCATGGAACCGCCGGCCATCGTCGCCGCGTTTGCCTCCAAGCAGGTCGACGGTGCAGCACTGTGGTACCCGTTGATCGACAGTGCCAAAAAGGGCCAACCGGACCTCGTGGAGATCTACTCCAACGAGGACTTCATCGACACCTTGACCTTCCCGTCCACCTTCGTGGCCGCCCCCGGACGGGCCGCCAAGGACGGGGCGCTGGCCGCCAGCTTCATTTCCGTAATCAAGGCAGCCAACGACTTCCGGCACAGCAACCAGGAAGACACCGTGGCACTGACCGCCAAGTTCCTCAAGCTGAAGGAGGAAGACATGGCCGCCCAGGCCGGCGTCGCCAAGCTCTTCACATCCAAGGAACTGGAGACGCTCTCCTCAGAGGGCACCGTCAACACCTGGCTGGAGGGGCTGCAGAAGCAGTTCAAGGCTGACGGAAAGATCACCGAAGTCGTGGATCCGAAGACGTTCTACAACGCCGAGCTGTACATCAGCACCCCGGCGGTCTAGGACGCAATGACCTCTGTGACCCACACCGAAAAACGCCGCAACATGTTGTTCCTCATGACGGACCAGCAGCGCATCGACACCCTCGGCTGCTACGGCAACACCTCCCGGCACACACCAAACCTGGACAAGCTGGCAGCGCGCGGCACCACCTTTGACCGGGCCTACACGCCCACCGCCATCTGCACGCCGGCGCGCGCCAGCCTTCTCACCGGCCTGCAGCCCTTTGAACACGGGCTGCTGGCCAACTACGAATGGAACTCCGGCCACCGAGAGGAACTCCCCGACGGCCTGCCAACATTCTCTGCGGCCCTCACGGAACAGGGCTACCGGCTGGGCCACGTGGGCAAGTGGCATGTTGGCAGGGACCGCGGACCTGAGCACTACGGATTTGAGGGCATCCACCTCCCCGGCGCCCTGAACGTCTTCGACGATCCCGGCTACGAGGACTGGCTCAAGGCCAACGGCCACCCGGACTTTCGTATCTCCAACCCCGTCTACACCACCCGCGCCGACGGCAGCCAGGGCCACCTGATCGCCGGAGTCACCGACCAGCCCACGGAGGCCACGTTCGAGGCGTTCCTGGCCGACCAGACCATTGCCAAGTTGAGGGAGTTCGCGGCAGGCGCTCTGGAACCCGGGGACGGCACGCCGTTCTTCCTGTCCTGCCACATCTTCGGACCGCACCTGCCCTACCTGATCCCGCAGCAGTGGTACGACATGGTCGACCCCGCCACCGTTGAGCTGCCGGGCTCCTTCGCCGAGACCTTCAACGGAAAGCCCATGGTGCAGCAGGCATACGCCGAGTACTGGTCAACAGACTGCTTCTCGGTGGAAGAGTGGAAGAAGCTCACAGCCGTCTACTGGGGCTACGTGTCCATGATCGACCATGAAATTGGCCGCATCCTGGACGTCCTGGACGAACTGGGGCTGACGGAAAACACTGCCGTCATGTTCACCGCCGACCACGGGGAATTCACGGGCGCACACCGGCTCAACGACAAAGGCCCGGCCATGTATGAGGACATTTACCGCATACCGGCCATCGTGGCCCTGCCCGGCGAAACGGAACGGCGCAACGACCGCTTCATTAGCCTGCTGGACTTCACCGCAACATTCCACGAGATCTCCGGGGCCGACGCCTCCGGCGTGCACGGGCGAAGCCTGCTGCCCCTGGCACGCGGCGAGGATGTGGAAGGGTGGCGCGAGGACATTCTGTGTGAATTCCACGGACACCACTTCCCCTACGCCCAGCGCATGATCCGGAACAAGGACGTGAAGTACATTGCCAACCCGGAAGGGATCGACGAGTTCTACGACATGAACGCCGACCCCGACGAATTGGTGAACGTCATCGACGTTCCCGTCTACCGCGAACGCGTCAGCCACATGCGCCGGACCATGTACCGGCAGCTGGTTGAACGCGGTGACAAGTTTGCCCAGTGGCTGGCATTTGCCGGCGACATTCCCGACGACGAACGGGTCCGCCCCGTCACCGCCGTCGAACGTTTCATCACTCAATAGCTCCACCCGACACCGGATGCCTCTTGTGGTCCCATAAGAAACAAGGCGAGGAATAGATTGAAGGCTATAAGAAAAACCACCACGGCCGGGCTGGCCTGTGCCGCCGCCCTTGGCCTGTTTGCGGCCATGCTGCCCTCGGCGGCAACCGCGGCGCCTGCCGAGTCCGCCCCCATCGTGGTGCCGCCGCCGGCCCCCGTCCAGATGCCGGTCAACCTGGCGCTGACCGGGACGGCGACGGCCTCCAGCGTCGAGCCGGCGTTGCCCGGCAACACGGCAAAGCTGGCCGTCGACGGCGACAGCAGCACGCGCTGGTCCTCCGCCTACGTGGACGCCACGTGGCTGCAGGTGGAACTGGCCCAGGCCGGTCCCGTTGACAACGTCAAGATCACCTGGCCCAATGCCGCAGCCCGCAAGTACACGCTGCAAACCTCCATGGACGGGACCACTTGGACCGACGTCGAAACCATCACCTCCACCACCGGGCCTGGCCGAGTCGACGAGATCCAGGTTGGCGCCTCCGAAGCCAAGTTTGTGCGGATGATGGGTGCCGCACGGTGGTCAAGCTTCGGCTACTCGATATCGGAGTTTGAAATCTACGACCGGCCCGCGCCGCCGGCGCCGGACAACCTGCCCTTGGTGCCCCTTCCGGCGTCGTACGCAGAAACCGCCGACGGCACCTTCAAGCTGCTGCCATCGAGCCACATCGTCGCCAACGGCGACGATGCCATGGCCGCCGCCAACTATTTTGCGGAAAAGGCCCGCAGGAGCACCGGCTACAAGCTTCCCGTGGTCCAGGGCAAGGCCAGAAAAATGGACATTGCCGTGACCGTTGCGCCCGGAAGTTCGCAGGAAAGTCCGGAGAGCTACGCCCTCCAGGCCGGCGCGGACGGTGTGCGAGTCGAGGCCAACACCGCTGCCGGCGCCCTGAACGGGGTGCAAACCCTGCGCCAGCTGTTCCCGCAGTGGATCGAATCCGCAACCCCCGTGCGCGCGGACTGGACCATTGACGGCGTCGTCATCAGCGACCACCCCCGCTACGAGTACCGAGGCATCCAGATCGACGTTGCCCGGTCCTTCTACACAGTGGATGAGATGAAGGAGCACATCGACAACGCGGCGCAATTCAAGTTCAACCGGCTCCACCTCCACCTCACGGACGACCAGGGCTGGCGCATCGCCATGGACCAGCCCGCGGAGAACCCCTCCGGCATCAAGTACACCGACCTGACCGACATTTCCGGCGCGACGGCCATGACGTACAACGATGCCGGGGTCCTCCAGGGCACCGAACTGGGCCACACCGGCTTCTACACCAAGGCCGACTATCGGGAGATCGTGCGCTACGCCGGAGAAAACGGCATGGTGGTGGTGCCTGAAATCGACATGCCGGGACACACAACAGCGGCACTCCACGCCATTCCGCAGCTGAACTCGGCCGGATCCGCGCCAAAGCCCAAAACCGGGGAGGCCACCGCACCGGCCCAGGGCTCCGGCAATGTGGGCAGCTCCACCTTCGACGCCGACAGCGCCGCCACGTACGAGTTCACGAAGGAAGTCCTGACCCAGCTCGCGGCCATGACGCCCGGCCCGTACCTGCACATTGGCGGCGACGAGTCCCACGTAACCCCGCACGACAAGTACACCAAGATGGTTGAAGCATTTGCCGGCCAGGTCTTGGACACCGGAAAGCAGGTCATCGGCTGGAACGAGTATTCCTCGGCAGCACTGCCTGAAGGTGCCGTCGTGCAATATTGGGCCGGCAACCGCCAGGCCGTGGCTGACCAGATCAAGGCCAACAACTCCAAAGCCATCCTCTCCCCCGTCGAACGCACCTACATCCCACAGAAGCAGGACGCCTCCGAGACCGCCGGCGGCACGTGGGGCTGCGGCGGACCCTGCACCCTGGCGACCCACTACGACTGGAATCCCGCCAACTACCTGCCGGGCATCGGTGATGACCGCGTACTGGGCGTTGAGACCGTCCAGTGGGGCGAGTGGATCCGCGGCATGGACCAGGTGGAGTCCCTCCAGTACCCGCGCACCCTGGCCACGGCCGAGGTGGGCTGGTCACAGCAGGCGGACCGCAACTACGCCGACTTCACCAAGCGGCTGGGGCAGCTTGGCGGGCGCATGGACCTCCAGGGCATCAACTTCTTCAAGACTGCAGGGGTTGACTGGACGTCGGCGCCCGAAGGCAGCTGTGTCCGACCCGCCGGAAACCCGCCGGCCCACGTTCCCTGCCGCATCGCCGGCTGACCCCGGAACGGGACCTCCACAGACCATGCACCGGCGGGCAATTTCCGACGCCGGCGCATGCACCAGGTACGACCGCTAACCAAGAGCCGGGCACCCATGCCGAGGGTGCCCGGCTTTTGCGCGCCCGCAAGGTGTTCCGCGGCGCTCCCCCGGCGGACGGCCAAAATTCGGCTGCCCGAGCTGGTGCAAAAGAGTTTCCAACCGGTGTCCGTGAAAAAGGAATAATTCGTGCCCGGCAGGCCTTACACTTGTTGACCTGCCCCGCGGTGCGGCCGTTTCTCAGGCAAACAACCCGGCAGCCCATGATTTTCCATCTTTATCGAGTTCAGGATTCCTATGTCTACAACAAGTGTTCAAGTGCCGGACAAGCTATCGGCCAGGGACCGGACCACCATTGCGGTGCTCCTCGTGTCCGCCTTCGTTGTAATCCTCAACGAAACCATCATGAACGTGGCCCTGCCGAAGCTCATGCACGAGTTTGCCGTCTCACCCTCGGCCATCCAGTGGCTTGCGACGGCGTTTATGCTCACCATGGCCGTGGTCATCCCCACCACCGGCTACCTGCTCCAGCGGCTGCCCATCCGCACCGTTTTTCTGCTGGCCATGGGCCTGTTCTCGGCGGGCACGCTGCTGGCCGGGCTCGCCCCGGGCTTTGAGGTGCTGCTTGCCGCGCGCGTGGTCCAGGCCTCCGGCACGGCCATCATGATGCCGCTGCTCATGACCACCATCCTGGACCTGGTGCCGACACACCGCCGCGGCGCCGTCATGGGCAACGTCTCCATCGTCATTTCCGTGGCCCCGGCCATCGGGCCCACCCTGTCCGGGCTGATACTGCACTCGCTGTCGTGGCGTTTCATGTTCCTGCTGGTGCTGCCCATCGCGCTGATCGCCCTGGTCCTCGGCGCCCGGCTGCTGCCCACTGGCGGCGAACGCAGCAAGTCGAAGCTGTCCCTGCCCTCGCTCCTGATGTCCATCCCGGCCTTCGGCGGGCTCGTTTACGGCCTGAGCGGGATCGGCTCGCCCGACGCGCAGACACACCAGATTGCCCTGATCTCCCTCGCTGTGTCGCTGGTGTTCCTGGCCGGCTTCGTCCTTCTGCAGCTGCGCCTGCAGCGGACGGACTCCGCGCTCCTGGACATGCGCCCCTTCAAGTACCGCCAGTTCACGCTGGCACTGGCGCTCATGGTCATGGCCATGCTGTCCATGTTCGGGGTGATCATCCTCCTGCCCATGTACCTGCAGAATGTGCGCGGCCTGGACGTGCTCGCCACGGGTCTGACCATGCTTCCCGGCGGCGTCCTCATGGGACTGCTGGCGCCGTTCGTGGGCAAGCTGTTCGACAAGGTCGGCGCCCGCCCGCTCCTGGTCCCCGGAGGCCTCCTCCTGGCAGCGGTCCTGTTCACCTTCACCCAGCTCAGCGAAACCACGCCGCTGCCGCTGATCATCGGCCTGCACCTGCTCATGTCCACGGCGCTGGCGTTCATCTTCACCCCTGCCTTCACGGCGGGGCTGAACCCGCTGCCGCATTCGCTGCACTCGCACGGATCCGCTGTCCTCTCCACGCTCCAGCAGCTGGGCGGCGCGGCGGGAACGGCGCTCCTGGTGGGCATCATGTCAGCCGGGACGGTGGCCGCGGCGGCCGCAGGAAAGGGTGAGATTGCGGCGCAGACCGCCGGTTTCAGCAGCGGCTTCCTGGTCGCCGCAATCGTCTCCCTGGGCATTGTGGTGATTGCGCTCTTCATGGGCAAGTCCGACGCCGAGCCCTCCTCGGCGTCCGATCCCGCCGACGCGGTGCTCGCCAAAGAGGCACACTAGCTCCCTCCCGCTCCCCTGCCGCCAAGGGCCCGCCACCGTCACGGTGGCGGGCCCTTGGGGTTTCCGGGAAGACCCTGGCTCAGTCGGGGACGAGGAAATGCCAGCCCAGCCACCATGCAAACAGCAGCAGGGTGATGCGGGCTGCACGGTGCGCAAACACGTTCTCCAGAAGGACTCCCAACGGCGCAAGCACCTCCGGCCGGGCTCGGGCCACAAGAACCAGCGTGATGCCGGCCAAGGGAACCAGCGCATAGCCCGCCACCACCAGGACCAAGGTCACGGTTTCACCGCCGACCGGACCAGTCCGGCACACCCCGCCAGCCAGACAAGCATCATGAGCCAGCGGCTGTCCTGATTGTCGAACAGCGGCTGAAGCAAGTCCGTCAGCGGAGGGTACGCCCATGCACCGGCTGGATCGAGCACGTCGATGAAGTAGTTTCCCAACTCCCACAGGGCCAGGAAAAGCAGGACTGACGCCCACCACCACGCCGACCGACGCAGAGGTTTTGGCGCCCGGGGGCGTGAGGAGTCCCCCGGCCGCTGCGAGGCGCGCCCCGTACGCGGCCGGGACGGTTCCACCCCGGGCAGCTGCGCCGGGGACGGTCTTTGCGGCCAGGCAACGACCAGCATCCCTGCCCCGGCCAGTCCCACCGCGGCAGGAACGCCCAGGCTGTCAGGAGGCGCCAGTACCACCACCACGGCGGCACCTGCGCCCAGCGCCGGCAGGGCCCACACCAGGACCCGGCCGGACAGCCGCGCCTGCCGGCTCTGCGCCGCGGCCGGTCTGCTGGGTCCGGCAGACCCCCTGTGCCGCACGTGGCGCAGGGCCGTGTCTGCGCCAAGGGCCAGCCCCGCCGCCAGAAAGATCCAGCCGTCCGCGGGAACTCCGCGGTAAAAATGGAAGCCAGCCGTGATGAAGAGGACCAGCACCCAGGGCAGGGAGTGGCGCAACAGCTCGGGTGCCGGCGTTGAAACAGTCGCAGCGTCCCGTGCCGGGATGCCACCATCCCGGCTGCTTCCCGCAACAGAGCCAGCCATGGTCCAAGTCCACCACCGGAACGCACCCATGGCCAGAGGCGCTTCATGGGACTACCCTAAAACCGTGGGCGTCCGCCCGCAGCCGCGCAAGCCGAGGGGAACTGCAATGAGCTACACAGTCGGCGTTTTTGTTGGAAGCCTGGCCTCCGATTCCATCAACCGGAAGCTGGCCAAGGCGCTGTTCAAGCTGGCGCCGCCGGAGCTGAAACTCATGGAAATCCCCATCGGGAAGCTGCCCCTGTACAACCGCGACTTTGATGCCGACTTCCCACCGGAGGCCCGCGCGTTCAAGGAAGCCGTCGCGGCTGTGGATGCGCTGATATTTGTGACGCCGGAGTACAACCGCAGCATCCCGGGCGCGCTCAAGAATGCGATTGACTGGGGTTCGAGGCCGTGGGGCAGCAACTCATTTGCCAAGAAGCCGTCGGCGGTGACGGGGACGTCGATGGGACAGATCAGCACAGCCGTCGCCCAGCAGCACCTTCGCAGCATCCTCTCCTTTGTGAACTCGCCGGAGCTGGCCCAGCCCGAAGCCTACGTGCACTTCACGGAGAACATGATCGACGACGACGGCAACGTCGCCGACCAGCGCACCGTGGACTTCCTCCGCAACTGGCTGCAGGAATTCCACATCTTCATCGTCAAGGTGGTGGGCGCGCAGCGCATCACCCTCTAGCCGGCGGAGCGAGGCAGCAACGGGCAAGCGGAGGCGCCGTTGCCACGGGCTCTGCAATCAAGCGGCGTCGGCGGTCTCGAGGACCTTCTCTTCGGAGTACTCGGTTTCGGCGGCAATCTTGTGATGGCGGCGTTCCTGCCAGCGGCCCAGGACCTTGTCCAGAACCACGCCCAGCGCCCCGGCCACCAACACGGCAACGATCAGCCCCAAGACCGGGTGGTGGTGAAGCCACGCACCGGCGACGGCGCCAATGGCAACGGAGTAGATGCCCCAAATGGTGGCCGAGAGCCCGGAGACCATGAGGAACTTTCGGGCCGGGTAGCCGCTGGCACCTGCCGTGAGATTGACGGCCACGCGGCCCACCGGGATGAACCGGGCCACGAGGAGCAGTGCAATGGCACGCTTCTCCAGTTGGTTTTCCACCTTGGCAAATGCCTTTTGCATGACGGGGCGGCGCATCCACTTGAAGCGGTCAATGCCCAGCTTGCGGCCCATGGCGTAGGCAATGTTGTCTCCCAGGAAAGCGCCGATGACGGCGGCCGGCAGCAGCAGCCATATTCCCCACCAGCCCTGAGTTGCGGCCAGCGACGCCAACGCGACCACCAGTGTTTCGCTGGGGACGGGTGGGAAGAAGCCGTCGATCAAACAAAACAGTCCGACCACTGCGTAAACCCAAGGTTCTCCCGCTGCCGCCAGCAAAATATCAGTCATGGGCCCGGCTCACAGTCTCGGTCGCGGATGTGGTGATCATCATAACCACTACATTACGGATAGAAGCTGGGAGCCACCAGAAGGAAACACCCTGATTTCCCACTCAGGGTTGCTGGACGAACCGGAGCGGGTGTCCTGCACAGCGGACGCGCCGTGGCGGCGGCGCCAGCCCTACCTGACGCCGGCACCCGCCCCTTCAGACGCCCGGACGTCCCGCCCCGGCCCTCCGTCCGTGCCGCGTGCGGATTCTTGGCCATCCATTGCAGGAACAGTCCTGCGCCTGCGCACGGCGGCAGAGACCCGGTCCAGCAGAATGCCCAACAGGCACGCCGCAGCAACAGCCGCCGAGAGTGCCAGCACGGGATTCGCCGCAAACCACGACCCCGCAAGTGCCCCGAGCCCAATGCAATACCCCGCCCACAACGATGCCGAGACCGCGGAGATGCCCACAAACTTACCGCGCGGGAAGCCCGTGGCGCCGGCCGTCAGGTTGGCGGCAACCCGGGCCACCGGCAGGAACCGCGCCGCCAGCAGCATGGCCGCGCCCCGGGTCTCGAGCTGATTCCCAGCTGAGGCAAACGACTTCTGCATGATCGGCCGGCGCATCCAGCGAAACCGGCTGGTGCCAAGGGCCCGCCCCATGGCATAGGCAAGGTTGTCGCCGGCAAACGCCCCCAGGACCGCCGCCGGTGCCAGCAGCCACAACCCTGACCATCCGTGGGAGGCCAGCAGCGACGCCATGGCAACCACCAGCACTTCGCTGGGGACTGGCGGGAAGAACCCGTCCAGCAAGGCAAATACGGCAACTATCGCATAGGCCCAAGGCTGCCCGGACGCCTCTTGTAGGAAATCAATCATGGGCGTGGCCCGCGGGCGGGAGTGTCAGAAGGATCATGGATTCAACGCTACGTTCCGCCCGGGCGCGCCACCATGGGGGAAACCCCCGGTTTCACCCCGGGAAAGCCCCCGGTTCCGGGACTTATTGAAGGCCGACGGCGGCCGGCAGCCTACGCTGACAGCCCGCGCTGTTCCGGTGGCAGCCTGAACTTCAACGCTTCTCCCCTGGCCAGGCGGTGGGCTTCTGCCACCGTGCTCATGGCCATGCGTTCCAGCTCGCTGCCAAGCGAGCCCGCCATGTGCGGGGTGAGCAGCACGTTGCGGTGGGTGTACAGCGGCGATTCCGCCGGCAGTTCCCACGGCGTGGTGACATCCAACACGGCATGGAGGTCGTCCTGCTGGATCCGGGCAAGCAGTGCATCCTGGTCAACGAGCTCGCCGCGGGCTGTGTTGATGAACGTGGCACCGGGCTTGAAGCTGGCGATCAGCCCGTCATTGATCATGTTGCGGGTGGACGGCAGGGAGGGGGCGTGCAGGCTCACAACGTCCGACGTGGCGCACAGTTCCTCAAGCGTGGCCTTCGATGCCCCCAAGGCTGTTGCCTCGGCGTCGGACAGGAAGGGATCCGCAACCACCAGTTCAAGCTCATAGCACTGGAGCAGGCGCAGCACGTGGCGGCCAATCTTGGAGGCGCCGATGATGCCGACCCGCTTGTTGTAGTTGCCGAGGTCCGGGAATATCTCGTGGGCCGGGAGCATGGAGCGCTGCTCGCGGACCTCCCGGGCCACCTGAAGGATCCGCTTGTTGGCCAGCACAATCATGGCCACCGTGTACTCGGCGACGGGTACGGCGTTGGCGTCGGCGGCCGTGCTGACCTGGATCCCGCGGTCCCAGCAGGCGCCGCCAACGTGGTGCCTGACCGTGCCGGCGGAGTGCAGGATGTAGCGCAGCTTGGGCGCCGAATCCAGCACGGAACCGTCAATCATGGCGGTGCCCCAGCCGGTGATGAGGGCGTCGGCCTCAGCCAGCAGGGCCAGGGACTGCGGGCTGGTGAACTCGGACATGGGCTCTCGGCTCAGGAGGGTGGCGCCTGATTCCAGGGCGTCAAGGACCCTCTCCGGGAAAATGCCGGCAGCCACGTCTGCGGGCATGGCCAGGGCCACCTTGAGGTGCTTGTTCATGTTCGGATTCCCCCCTCGTGCAGTTCACAACGTTCGCGGTGCGGACCCCGTGTGGATTGCCGCAGCACGTAGAACGCTACCAGCACCGCACGGCGCCCGGCCGGGGGTGGTGTGCCGGCAGGCCGGAGGGCGCCGGTTTCAGGGCGTTGTGGCGTCGTAGCGCAGCCCGGAGGAGACTTCACCGAGCCACGGGCGTTTGCTGCGTCCGCGCCACACGTACGTCTTGCCGTCATAGCCGCGGGCCAGCTGGTCGGTGATCCGCACCTCGATGCCGCTGCGGGTAACCTCCTCGTCGTTGACGTCGCGCACCCCGGCCATGATGAAGCCCTGGGCGCCGCGCACGGCGTCCTTCTCCGTCGCCAGGATGCGGGCCTTGCGCAGGATGGGGCGGGTGTTTCCGTCCTGTTTGACCGCGACGAGCGGTGTCCACGCCTGCGCCACCGGAGTGGACAGCCGCCACACAAGCTCGTGGGCATCTGCCGTGTCAGGCGCTGGCAGCCCGAACTCCTGGTCCAGCCAGGGCCTGTCCATGCCGCGGCCGGCGGGGCCCATGATGCGGCGCTCAATGCACCACGCCATGTTGGCGCCCTCGTCGCGCTGCAGTGCAATCTGCTCCAGCGGGGGCGACTCGATGGCGGCGAACGCCGACGGCAGGACGGCCAGCAGCGGCACGTCCTCCAGCCCGCGGCCCAGCGTTGCCGACGGCTGGAACATCCGGCCCACATTGTCCAAAGCCTGCCACGCGCTGGTCCCGACCAGGGTGGCCGCCCCGAAGTTGTCCCGGACGATGACCCAGTCGATGCGCGCGACACCGCCAACGGGCAGTTCAACCGGGGCCAGGAACCAGTCCGGGCTGAACACCGTGGCGAAGTCCACGGCCGCCATGCGCACCAGGTCCGTGGGTCCGGCACTGCCGCGGCCCAGCGACAGCTGCGAATCCTCAAACTCCCAGAACCTGTTGGAGGGCATCCCCTCAAACACCAGGGGCGCCGGCAGGACGGTGCGAACATGATGGCCCGTGTCGCCTTCGGAGAAGCCGTCCCCGTCGTGGGGATCGGGCGGCGGTGCGGGTATGGCCTGCTCCCGCTGGAACCGTGCAGCCAGCGTTTCCCCTGCGTCCTCGGCGATGTCCAGCGAGCTCCACGTCATGCCGGTGCCGTTGTATCCAGGCGCCTGCATCAGCACCTGTCCGGTGGCCTGGGCTGGGTGGATTTCGGCGGCAAAGCTGTCGGGAGGCAGCGGCGGGGCGGCGACCTGGAATGAGTATGCCAGTGCCGGGTCCGACCATGCAGGGACGGTGTTGCCGGTGATGCCCCAGTCCTCCTCCATTTCCAGTTTCCACGCGTCCACGGCTGCCTGGACGGCGGCCGGCCCGGCCCCGTCCAGCGCCGGCGCCGGCAGTGCCCCCGCGGCGTCCAGGATGGAGAGGACCTTCGCCCCGTCCAGCACCTTGCCGGCCAGCAGGGCCCGGTACCTTGACTCCACCGGGCCTTCCACGATTCCCTCCGAGGGCGGAGGCGGCTGGAACAGCACGTCCGGGAAGTGCTCCGCAAGCGTGTCGGCCACGGATGCGAGCTGGTGCCTCTCGAGGTGCCGTCGCAGGGAGCGCCCGGCCTGTACCGCGGCGAACCACGGAGTCTCCCGCCCCCCGGCGGCGCCGGGCCGCAGCACCGGTTCGGCTTCCACCACGGCCTCCAGCGGCTTTGACGACGCGCCTATCGGTGCGACCTGCGCCAGGGCCCCAGGATCCGCGCCACCGCCAGGGACTGTTCCGCCGGGCAGGTAGTGGGTGAACCGGGTCCAGCTGGATGCGATGTCCACGGCGATGGGCGATCCGCCGTCGTCGCCGGTCAGCTCCCCCATCTGCCACTGCCGCAGCAGCATCCAGAGGGGGTCGGCCATGCCTGCGGACAGGCCCGGCTCCAGGTCCTGGGTCTGGGTGTGGGGTTCGAGTCTCTTCCACATCGTGTAGTTGTTCATCGCGCCAACCTGATCACATTCTTGTAGGCCTTCGTTGTCAGCAGCCGCAGGAGCCGTGCCTCCGTCAGCTTCGCCAGCGGCGTGAGCGGGAGAACCGACGTGGGCGGGTCCGGCAGGTAGATCAGCGGCAGGAACTCGCCCAGCCCCGTCTGCTGCAGGTCGTCAAGGTCGACGCCGCGGATCTTCGCCAGCTCAACCGCCTCCCGCACGGTGTCCAGCATGAGCCGCCACGTCCACGGCGCCGCCGGATTGGGGTGCACCGCGAGCAGGATGCTTTGCGGGGCCCTCGCGTTGGGGGCGTTGTAGTTCAGCGCCAGCCCGGTTGCCGCCGTGGGTGCCGGCAGCACCTCGGCCACCTCGTCCAGCACCAGCAGGTGGGCGGGGCCGCCGTTCGGCACCGGCAACCCACTGACGACGGCGTGCACGTGAGGCTGGGCGGGCCGTTTCCAGCGCCTGACCGTGTTGGGCTCGATGCCCGGCGCGGGCGGGTCCGCAGGCCCCAGCGGCCCTCCCAGCCAGGCCAGCGCGGGCGTGGGAGGCAGGTGCATGGCCGTCATCCCGGGCGCGGCCTGACCCGCCGCTTCCGCAAAGCTGAGCAGGTCAACATAGTCCGCCATGGCCGGCCTGACCCTTGAGGTGCGCACGAGCCACCGCTGCAAATCCACCTGTTCCACGGCAACGGCGGCGGCCCCGTCCAGTGCAAGCGCCAGTGTGGGAACCACAGCGTCCCCGCCAAGGCGGCGGACGATCTTCACCAAGGTGTCGATTGCGGTCTTCGACTGCAGGAGCCGGTCCACTGCAGCCTCCCAGTTGTCGATGCCGACCACTGCCGGGGCTGCGTCACCGGCCCCGCCGTCCGGGAGGGTGGATGTGGCCCGGTTTGGCTGTCCCTGGGCCAGCAGCAAAAACACGTCCCTGGCGACGGCCCCCGCCGAGGACGCTGCCGCCAACGCCTGGCTGCTGCCCACGGTTGCACCGGCCGCCACGCACCCCGGAAAGCCCCAGGCTGCCAGCGGCGCAAGCAGTGCCGCCGGCAGGTCAACCCCTGGCAGGGGCACGGGAACCGTGGTGCCGTCGGACGGCGTTGCCGCAGCCGCCAGCACGTCGGCAATGCCGCCAACAACTGCCCCCAGCTGCTCCTTCACGTCCCCTGCGAGCCCGGCAAGTTCGGTGGGGCCAGGGGCCGGTGCGGTCCAGCTCCGCCCGGACTGCAGGGTGGCTTCCGGGTCTGGATAGTCCAGGTCGGCCGGCACCGCGGGCCGGGCCTGTGCCAGCACCGATGCGGCCGACCGTGCCGTGTGCAGCAGCGCCGCTTCCACGGTGCACCGTGCGTCCAGGGCGCATCCGCCGTTGGGCGCCGGCACAGACTCGGCGACTACGTCCAGTGCACAGAGTCCGAGGGCATCCAGGGTGGCCGTTGCGCCGTCGGTCGACCCGGCGGGCACCACCGACCAGCCGGAGGCCGGGCCCAGCAACCCCCGCGCCCACTGCTCGGCGCCACGTGCCAGCCGTGCGCGCGGCGCCGCATCGTTCCAGCCGCTGCCGTCCGGCTGCCCGGGGGCACCGTCCACCGAAAGCATGAGCCGGTGGGTGATGGTGATGCCGCTTCGCGGTTCCGCCGCGACTGTGATGTCCGGCAGCGGTGCGCCGTCGGCAGCTGCGGCGAAGGAGGCGCCTGCGTGTTCCAGCCGGCCGGATGCCAGCTGGTGCACGCCGTCGGCCACGAGGAGGTCGGCCACCGACTCGACCGCATCGTCGAGTTCCAACAGCGCGGACCCGATGCCGTCGAGCCCGGGAATCGCCGACAGGCCGGCACGTCCGGTCCAGACGTCAAGGCCGTCCACAACCTCAGCGGGCACGACGGCGTCATCCCCCGGCACCGGTTCACCGGCCATCCCCGACGTCCGACGCTGCGGGAAATGCCTGCGGAGGATGCCGACGGCTGTTTGCAGGCCGTCCCGGTTGAGCGTGCGTTCGAGCTGTTGTCCCAGCAGGGCGCCCAAGGGCTGCCCGTGCTGCATGGCGGCCACGATGTCCAGGGCTGCGCGGACCCTCTTGGAGGTCAGGTCAATGCCGGCCAGCGACGTGCCCCCGCCCGCGTGGGCGGCTTCCGCGGCGCGCAGCACGCCGGCTGTCACTGCCTGCGGCAGGGACGGGGCATGGACGTAGCCCAGTGGATCCGCCGGAATGCGCAGCGCGGGTGCCTCCTGCACGCCGTGCGCCCTCAGGTGCTGCACCCACTCGTCAGGGGCGGGCCCGGTGCTGCCGGCTGCCGCCTGGGCGCGTGCAGCGGTGCTTTGCGGCCGGACGTTGACCAGCACGCCCCACGAACCCGCATGCAGTCCCAGCGGCGTGCCCTTGCGGAGCGTCGCAAGCCGGCTGGTGGCCATGGATGTGTACCACGCGTCGAGCCGGTGGCTGGAGGCGGCGAGGGTTTCCGACGTCATGCGGGTGTAGTCGGCGTCGCTGAGCTTCGCTTCGGCCAGGGTCCACAGCGCCCGGCGGGTTCCGGCCAGGGTGTTGACTTCCTGCCACGGGTGCAGGAACGCGTCCGAGGCGAGGATGCCGCCGTGGATTTCGATGGCATCGTTCCAGACGGCGTCGTGGATGGTCGTGCCCGCACCGGCCGCAGTGACCAGGCCGGCGGCCGTGGCCACCTGCGACAGTTTGGTGTTGTACACGGCTCCGACGTTGACGGCCGCCGGGACCGGGCTGTTGTCGGCTTCGGGGGGCTGGAGCATCACAGACTTGAATTCGACTTCGTTGACGAGGCTGAGCAGCAGCTTGGCATCAAGTTCCCCGGCTGCCTCCAGGGCCCGCTCGGCCACGACGTACAGGAGGTCATCCGGCGGGTGGGGGTCGGCGGGTGGCTGTGCCCCGAACCGGTGGCGCCAAGTGCTGCGCCTCAGCAGCGCATCCAGATAGTCCGACGGCGACACCGCCTTCCCGGCCTTCGTCACTGTTTGTGCCACGGCCCTGAGCACGGGCAGCTGCCCCTTGAGGGACATTTCAACCAGCAGCGAACCGTCGAAGTAGCCGCCCAGGGTTGCGGAGAGGACCCGCCGCACGGCATCGATGCCCAGTCCCTTGACCAGCGATGAGTCGTTGGCGAGAAGTCCGTTGAGATATGCCAGCGGTTCAAATGCCCCGGCGTCCGCGGCGCTGAGGGCGATGTTCCTGGTCATCATGCCCACCATGGGCCCGACGACGTCGTGGAGCCACCAGCCGGCCTCGTGCGGCACCGCCGAGCGGCCAAAGATTTTGAACATGGCGGCCGCGGCGTCCTCGGTGCCGCCGGCCAGGGTCGGGACGGATCCGGCGGCGCGGGAGAAATACCACCGCAGCTCATTCAAGGTGTCCAGCAGACTGCCCTGCATCGTGTCCTCCCCGGCCAAGGGAGCCCAGCCGGTGGTGGCCATGACGGGCAGGATTCCGTAGGGGTTGCTGCCGATCCGCAGCGGTTGGACGGGGCCGTTGCTGCGCACAAAGGACGTGGCGTGGGTGCGGGCGAACAGCAGGGTCTCCTGCCTGAGGCGGGCACGGGCATTGCCGGGTTCGGGGTCTTCAAAGGTGCGCCGTGCCAGGTCGCCCAGGGCCTGCCCCAAGGTGACGGGAAAGAACGCCCCGGTGAAGTTGCGTGAGAGCCATGCCTCCCTGCCGGACGCGCCGTCATAGCCAGCCGCGGTCCCTTGCGGCAGTCCGAGCGCCGCCTCAAAGACTGCGCCGTCGGCGGAGCCGCCCGCCAAGGCAGACACGGCCGGGTCGAAGGGTGCCGGTGCCGCCGCGGTTCCCGTGACGAATCGGAACCCGTCGAAGTCGTCCCGTTCGGCCGTGAAGCCGCTGGGCGCGCCGCCCAGGTTGTTCGTGGGGGCTCCCTGGGCCACGAAGCCCAGGGGTGCGACGGCGGCGTGGCCTGCCAGCAGCCTGGCCAGTGATGCGGCGGTGCTGTCAGAGTCTGTGTTGCCCACGCCAAAGGCGTACAGGGCCTGCAGGCCGTGCAGAGCAGCCGGGGACCGGTTCCCGGAGGCCGCCTGGTCAACAGTTTCAAGGTCGATTTCAGCGGCCATGCCGCACGCAACTGCCGCGTCAAAGTCACTGACCCAGCGGGACGGGTCGCCCTTCGGCACCAACTGGGCGTCGGCGGGGTCCATCGCATGGTCTGGATCCGCCGGGGCAAGCGGGAGGGTTGCCGGCACCCCCTCGACGTGGTGCACAAAAGCCAGCCCCCCGCCGTCGTTCTCGCCGACAAGCACCCAGGACGGCGGCAGCAGCACGGCCTGCGGCACGTCCCCCGCAGCGGCGGGAACTGCCCCGTCCCGTGTTTGCAGGGCCAGACGGACGGACTTGGCACCGCCAACGTGGCGGACGTACAACTCCCAGGCGGATGCTCGCCGGGCGGCATCCTCGGCCCCTGCTCCCGCGTGCGCCTGCTGGGCCTGCCAGAAGGCCGCTGCAGCAGCAATCTCCGCCTCGCTGTAGGCAGGGCTGCCGTGGTCAACGGAGAGGTCGTCGGGATAGATGCGGACGCGCAGGGTGGCAACTTCGGGTCCGTCGGCGGTGTCGCGCCGCGTGCCGAACCGGGTCTCCAGCCGGACGGGCAGGAGGGCAACGGGAACCGTGGTCAACAGCCCGTTGAGTAGGTTGTCCGGGGGTGGCTGGGGTTGCATGGCAGGCTCCGTTCAGGTTCCGTGCGGTTAGATGTAGTCGGTGGCGAGCATGAGCAGGCGGAACGGTTTTTGGCAGAGCCGCTGGGCTGCGACGGCGCTGTGGGCCGGCAGCACGGCGTCCTGGCCGATGCACTGCTGCGGGGTCAGGTGGAGAGTTGCGGCCGGGTTGGCCGGAGGCGGGTTCAGGCCTTCCCACGACCAGGCGTCGGCGGGAAGGAGGTCCGCTTCGTCCAGTCCTGCGGGGGCGCGGTTGCTTCCCGGCTGTGCGCCCGGGGACTCGTCCATGCCGAAGCGGGGTTCACCGTGGGGTTCCGCCAGCTGGATGTACCAGCGTGCCGGCGGGTCCCCCGGGCCAACCTGCCGCAGCGTGTCCGGTGTGATGTCCAGTCCTACGTAGCTGACGTCGGGGTTGAGGGTGCCCCGGAAGAGCTCTTCGCCCATTAGCCCCGTTGGGGTGAAGGTTCCGGCCGGGTTCTCCACGCCCTGCACCGCGTTGATGTTGGTGTTGGGGTAGCGGCGCAGCAGGTCTCCCTTGAGCACCAGCAAGGTGATGTCCGCGCGCGTGGCTGCCGGGGCCGGCGGGTGCGTTCCGAGGGGTCCGCGCCAGGCGTCCATGGCCGCGATGTCCTCGGTGTTCTTGTCCCAGAAGCGCCTGAAACTGCTGCCCCGGAGGTCGGTGGGGTATCTGCGCCACAGCATTTCCCGGGCCATCTCGTGGTTGGCGCCGGCCAGAAGCGACTCCACGAACTTCCAGTTCACTTCCAGCAGGCACACGCTGTTGGGCTCAAGCTTGTCAACGCCGCCGAGGACCCACTTTTCGTCGATGGTCTTGAGTCGTTCAACAACGGGCTTTGTGAACGTGGGCGCTGCCATGGCCGGGCTGAAGGCGGCGTCGGGACGCTTGCGGACCAGGCGGGGGTCGAATTCCGTGGCGTAGGCCAGCATCTTGCTGTAGGCGCCGACGGGTTCCACGGCGGCCGCAAGCAGGGTGCCGGCTTCGGCCGTCCAGGCCTGCGCTGCGGGAAAGGCGACCTCGACATCAACGGGGATGACATGGGCCCAGTCGGCGGCAATGGCGTCGGTGACGGCCTTGAGGTGGTTGTTCTTGACGGCGCCCTCCAGCCACGAGCCCTGGAGTGTGGTGGTGCCCAGCAGTCCGGCTGCGGCTTCCCGCAGTCCCGTGGCCGCGACGCCGGTGTCCGAGAGCTTTTGGCGCAGTGCAGCATCGACGTTGGCGCCGGCCGCCAGGATTGCCCCGACATCCAGTCTGGCCGGAGCCACCTGCAGGCGTTCTGACAGAAGGTGCGGGTCCAGCAGGTCCCTCGCCTGGGCCTTGCTCAGCCTGGCCACGTCTGCGGCGGCCGTGTTTTTGAGCTCCGTCATGTCCTGGTAGCTCCACCGGCGGCGGACCGCCAGGTTGGCGAGGTTGGTAACGGCCTGTTCGTCGATGCGACGGCCTTCGATGCCCTGGCCGGCCTCCCGGCGCCTGAGTTCCTCCCGGAACACCGGGCCGTCTGCGGGCAGCCGGACGCCGCCGATGCCTTCGCCGCGGTTGAGCCGCAGGCCGCCGATGCCTTGGCCGCGGTTAATGTTGATCCCGCCGGGCCCACCGATTCCCCCTCCCCGGTTGGGCCTGGGCTCGCCGATCCCGCCGGCTTCGCCGATCCCGCCGCCGGGGAGGACCCCGCGTCCGCCTCCCCCGCCCTGCCCGCCGTGGTCTGGCACCACCACATCCGGGGTGACTGCTGCGGCGGCGAGCCTGCCCAGAAAGTCGGGCAGCGACTTGATCCGCTCAAGGTAGGCGGGCCCGTCCACGCCCAGTACCGCCTTGACGTTGACGGCGAAGCGCGGTTCCGTCAGCACATCCTCGAGGAGGCGCCCATCCATGGTGCCGGCAGTGAAACGGCCCGGCTGGAACCGCTCGGGTTCCTCCTGCAGGATCCGCACCGCGTCCGACACCACGGCGGTGACGGCCGGAACCGGCTGGTTCACACCGCCCGCCCCTGGCCCGAGGCCGCGCCGGACCGCGAGACTTGCCGCGCGCGCCTGGCGCGTGAACGCCGTCGTCAACACGTCCGGGGATACAACGGAGGCGACGACCTTTCCGAAAAAGGACTGCCCGGGACCGCTTCGCAGCCTGCCCAGTGCCGGAGCAAGAAAACGCAGCTGCGACCCTGGATCAGCCTGCAGCACACGGCCGTGCACAGTTCCGGCCACGGCCATGTGCAGGGCCGACCAGCGGATCCGGCGGTTTGCCCGCTCCAGCTCGGCGAGCTGTTCCCACGCCTCACGCATGAGCTCTTCCTGGTCGCGGCGCACCACCGCCGCACCCAGGCCGGCGGCGACGCGGTGGAAGGGGTCGGCGTTGAGCTGCTCGATCCACCCCTGCCGGCTGTCCGGACCGCTGTCGACGTCGGCCAGCACACCGGTGTTGGCGAGGTCCCCGTCGAGGTTCTCGACCCGCGCCGGCCACTGTCCGTAGAGCGGCGGGCCCACCAGCGGGTCCCCGTCACCGGCCAGGGCCACGGGGTCCAGCAACTGCTTGAGCATCGCGTGCAGCCCGCCAGCCCGCCCGCCGGGTCCGGCATAGTCGGGCGCCAGCGGTCCGACTCCATCGGTGCTGCCGGGTTCGCCGGAATGGTCGATGCGCATGATGGCGGTGGGGACGCGGAACGCCCCCGGAACGGCGGAACCGCCGAATCCGTCCTGCAGGAGGTGCTCCGGCAGCATCGACCCCTTGGGTTCCACCACGACCGCGCGCGACCCCAGCTGGGCCAGTGCCTCCGGATTGCAGGGATGGAGGAGGGTGGCCAGCTCCTCGAAATCTCCTGAGGGGCCCGTCCGGAAGGTCCACGAATCGTAGACCGGCAGTTGCAGCCCGGCGGCCGGGGTCCACAGACGATCGCCGTTGGTCGCCGCCTGCGGGTCAAGGCCCAGGCCGGCCAGCCTGCCGATTTCGTAGGTGGGCACGACGGCGGCCGCATAGTTGGTCTCCGGCGACAGCCTTGTGGGGCACAACAGCCTGGAACGGAGCGCTGGGGCGTGCGCGCCGGGGTCCCTGGCCCAGTTCTGCGCCTCCGCGCCGGTGGGTGCGCCGTGCACCTGGACATGCGCATAAGCCCAGGCGTTGGCCGGGTGCGGGACGCATTCGGCATTGGGCAGCGTCAGGACGGGGCACGGAGAATTGGGCAGGTAGCCGACCGGATTGCCGCCGTCCGCGGGCAGCACGATGAGCATGATCCACGGCTGGATCGTTGCATTTGAGGCCCCGCCCAGCGTGAACATCCAGGGCAAGTCCGGGTGGGCCAGTTCAAGTCCTGCCAGGTAGTTGGGCTCCATTGCCTGGTCGCCGGTGCGGGGTATGCGGCGCACGATTTGGCTGTCGGACAGGCCGCGGACGTCGGCGGGGCCCAACACCGCCAGGGGCGCCGACTCCACGGACGTTGACTGCACTGCCGGTGCCGGTCCCTCTGGCGGCGGTGTTGGGCTTGCCTCAAGGGTGAGCGGCAGGGGAACCTTCCTCCGCCCGTTTTCAAGTGCCGCCGCGGGGCCGGCACCCGCGCCTCTCCGAGAGTATGGCAGGAAGTGGAGCAGCAGCGGATTCATCAGGCCATCTCCCACGTCTTGGCTACAAGAACGTCATTGAGCACACCTGCGCCTTGCAACGCTGCCCCCTGGCCGGCCAACAGGCTTTGGGCCATGCCGGCATTGGTCCCCGGCGACGAGCCCAAGGTCAACACCCCTGCATCGGCCAGTGTGCCCGCCCGCGTCAGTGCCACGTTGCCCGGGTCCCTCACTGCAGTGACCAGCCGCGGAATTTCAGGCACCCGCAGCCGGCTCTTTTCCGCCAGCGAATAGATGCCCTCGGCCAGCCTGATACGCCGCACGGGCGACTGCGTGGACATGATCTTGGTTTCCGGGTCGTCGGGGTTGCGGACGGCGGCGACGGTTCCGACGTCGGGATTGCTGGCCACGAGCACGCCGGCGTCGGCGCTGACATACCCTCCTGCCGCCAGCTTGGCTTGGGAGTCCATGGACCGAAACTGCGACGGCGGGAACTTCGCCGTGGTGCTGGCCAGTGCCGGGTTGTCCGGGCTGAGGAGTGAGAGGGTGACCGGCTGCGGCAGTGGCCGCCCGTCCATGCGCTGGAGCTCCAGGTGCAGCGGCACGCTGCCTTGGGTGAAGGAGACTGCCGCCAGCGGGTGCAGCGCAGCGGTGCCGGTGGCCGCTGCCGGGGACAGCTGCACGACGGCGGGCAGCTCGCCTGCCGCCTGCACCCAGTTGGCGGGATCCTTCAGTGCCGCGGCCAGCACCACAGCCGGAACCCGCCCGGCGGGCAGCCCGGGGGCGTTGCTTTCGCCCCACGTAATTTCGGGGACGTCAACGTCCACGTCAAACCAGAGTATTGAGATGCTGGCGTGGCCACGGATGCGCCAGGGCGTGGGGCCGGAGAAGTGGCCGGAGAGCCGGATGCTGCCAACACTGAAGTCCGCACATTCCACGCTGACGTGGGCGGAAAAGTCTGCCATAAAGCCGAAGGGGTCGAACATGATCAGCGCATCGAACGCGAAGCCGCCGCTGATGCCGAAACCGGCAACCTTGGCCTCCAGCTCAGCTGCCGCCCCGAATTGCACCGTGTTCGTGGTGACGGCCAGGTAGGCGCCGAGTCTCGCCCGGAGGAATCCGCCGGGCGAGACTTCGGTGCCGATGCGCTTGAGTCCGCCCATGCCTTCGGGAGGGGTGAACGACGGGTGGAATCCGCCGGCGCTGAAGGCGAACAGCGGGTCGCTGCCGCCGCGGGTGCGCAGCATGATGTCCCCCGTGATGGGCAGCCCGACGATGCTTGAGCCGGTCAGGGAGGCGCCGATGGTGAGGCCGTCGGCATTGATGGTGCCCAGCATCATGGCCTGCAGCTTGATGAGCGGGGCGTCCTCGAAGGGCAGGACGATGGCGAACCTGCCGAGGAGGACAACGCCTTCGTCGCTGACAAACACCCCCAGCGCCGCCGATGCGAGGGTGGGCGTGCCCCAGCCAAGTTTGAGCATGGGGCCCACGATGAAACCGCCGTCCTTTTCCGGGAAGGACTTCGCCAGCGCTGGCAGGATGCGCGGGGCATCGGCGACGGCGTTGCGCGGAAACATGAATTCGGCCAGTGTCCCGGACTGCAGCGCAGCAAACAGCCCGTTGCTGTCGGCCCGGCGGTTGATGCCGACCATGCCGCCGATGCCGGCGAGGGTGAATCCAAAGGAGAGCTGGATGGGAACTGGCAGGTCAGCGGAGAGCAGGAGCAGCAGTGACTGTTGTGCGGTGTTCAGGATGGCGAAGCCGTTGACCGCGACCGGCCCCATCTTGGCGGTGAATGCGCCCTGCCAGGACTCCCCTTCCTTCTTCAGGTAGCCGCCGCCGGTGAAGCCGGGCAGCGTCAGTTCCGCCCGGGCGCCGTCGGGCCCGGAGAGCGTGGGGCCGTCCAGGCGCAGGCCCAGGCGGCCGTTGTCCAGGGCCATGGCGAGGTTGTAGCTGATCCGCATGTTGTCCACGGAGAGGAGCAGCCCGGGAAGGTCCAGGCTCCCCTTGACCCATACGCCGACGCTGATTGAACTGTTTGGTCCGTTGGGGTTGCCGGCCATATCCAAACCGACGTTGAAGCTGTTGCCCATGGCCAGGTCCTCACTGGGTCGTTGTCTGCGCGGGCCGGCGGCCCGCTGGTATCAGGTCAAGCTGAATTCCGGTGCGGCGCCCTTCTTGAGCGTCAGGTGCGGCGAGTAGTCGATCTCCGGCAGCGACAGGTCCACCAGCTGGGAGAAGTCGCCCAGGATCTGCCCCAGCTTGATCGATGCATGGACGCCGTGCCGGCCGTCGACCCTGGGATCCCCCAGGCTGATGGTGGCCTCGTAACTGATGTCCTCCGGCTGAGGACCATGGCCGACGACGGCGGAAAGCATTGCCGGGCCAACGGAAAATTCGAAGGTGTCATTGTTGCTGGCAGGTATCGGAATGTGCCAGGCGATGCTGGCATTCACCCGTGCGGAATCCGCCGGGGCCTGTGGTGTTTTTCCGAACTCCCAGTCCCAGCTGGCCTTGCCATCACTGTTGATGTTCAGCGAGATGCCTGAAGGGTCGCCCAGTGCCAACGTGGGGGCGCCGGTGCAGCGAAGGTGCAGGCCGTGCTGTCCCGGGGTGGAGGCCCTGCCCAGTGAAACGCCCAGGGCCAGTTTCATGTCTGCCAGGGCGGGGTCGCTGTAGATGAGGGCGACTGCGGGTGCGAAGCCGGGAGCCTGCAAGGTGCCAACACTGAATTTGTCGTCGAGCTCGGCTATTTTCAGGAAGACAAAGACAAGGAGCGAATTCCAGTCCGGGTCCTTGGCGAAGTCCTTCAGGCGGGTCAGCAGCTCGTCGGGCAGTTGCGTCGCCTCGTCAACCAATTGTCCGGCCTGCTGGCGCGCGGAGTCCATGACGTCGGTAAATTCCTGGGTGCCTTGATCGGCCAGCTGTGATGCGGCCGCGAGGATTTGGCTGACGACTGTGCCAAGGGTGTCAGGTGTTGCAGCGACCATGGTGCGCCCGCTTTGTCAGGTCAAGCGTCGATATTTGTGCAGCAGTCCGGCTGCCGGTGCCCGGCTGCCGCCCACGCGTCCGACGGTTTCATCCGCCCGGCGCCCGGCACCCGTGCCAACGTCCCGTGACCCGGTCCCCACCAGGCCGCTTGCCCCATCCCAAGACCATCGGCGGCTCCTGCAGGCCTGCACTGCCACTCCAAGAATCACCTTTAGTCATGATTGTGACGCTTCTCACAGTCTGCGTCAACAGGAAGTTTTCAGGCAGTTCCGAGGTGGCGCCGGGCGCCCATTCGGGCGCCGACCGCGCACAGGCTATGGCGTGATGCCCACGCGGACATGCCTGCCGGTGGCGGCCTCGTCAATGGCGGCGTCAAGGTCGGCAAGGCCGAACGTCGCGCCCACCAGTTCCGCAAAGGGGTAGGCGCAGTGGCGCCGCTCCAGGTAGGCCACGGCGTCGATCAGGTGTCGGGGCGTGTAGTTGTGCACGCCCCGGATGGTCACCAGCCGGCGCACGATGGACTCGGGGTCCAGCGGCACCCGTCCGGCAGGGTGGACACTGCCGACAAGAATGGCCGCTCCCCCGACATCCAGGGCGCCGATGGCCTGGGCCACGGCTGGCGAAGAGCCTGATGCTTCGATGGCAACCGCGAGGCCGTCCTGCAACCCCAGCCGCGACAGGACCGCTTGCAGGGAGTCCGGCGATCCGTCGGCGGCGAGCGGGTCAGCGGTGGCCACCGCCCCGAAGCGCAGTGCTGCCGCCCGCCGTGCGGGATCGGGATCGGAGACGACAATGCGGGCGCCCCGGTCGGTGGCGATTGCAGCGGCGGTGAGCCCGACCAGTCCGGCGCCGGTCACCAGCATGCTGGCACCGTCGAGCCGGACGGAGGCCGCCGCCGCAGCGACGGCGGCCATCGCCGTTGCCGACGCGCACGACAGCGGTGCCGCAATCTCCCGCGGCATGGACTCACCAACAACCACGGTGGCCGTTCCGGCGCGCAGCTGCACGTGCGTGGCGAATCCGCCGCACAGCTCCCAGCCGTGCCGGACCTGCTCATGCCCGTATTTCGCAAGGGTCCGGCATTTTTGCGGGACACCGTTCAGGCAGCGGTCGCAGGCGCCGCACGAGACCATGACGGACCAGACCACCCGTTCACCAACGCGCAGCGGCGAACCATCGGCATGGACGGCGCCGTCGCCCAGGGCCACGACGCGCCCCACCTGTTCATGGCCCAGTACCACGGGAACCGGTGCGGAGCGCCTGCCGGAGACGGTATGCAGGTCGGAGCCGCACACCGTGGCGAACTCAACCTCCACAAGGGCGTCACCCGGCGCCAGATACACCTCCGGCACGGCCATGCGCTCGTGCGGCACACCGACCTTCATCCACGCCATGGCGGTGGGTGGCGGCGTGAGCGTCAGGTGCGCCCTGCCTGCCACCCGCTTCTTGGCCAGCACCATCCTGGTTTCAACGGGCCCGGCCAGCGGGGCAGTCCCGGCCGCCGCCGCCGTCACTTGAACACCTTGCGCATCCACATGGCCAGGGCCTCGACCGCCAGCACTGTCACCAGGATCATCAGAACAATGGCCGTGACCACGCCGTACTTTGACCCCTGGCCGGCGTTCAGGAGGTAGTAGCCGATGCCGCCACCGCCCACGATCCCCAGCAGCGTTGCGGCCCGGATGTTCGTGTCCAGCATGTAAAAGCTGTGCCCCACCAGCGACTGCGCGCCCTGCGGAAGCGTTGCACCGAAGAACACCTGCAGCCGTGTGGCACCGGTGGCGGCCAGGGCACGCTCGGGTCCGGCAGGAACCTCCTCAAAGGAGTCGGCGATGAGCTTGCCCAGCAGGCCGACGCCGCAAATCGCCAGGGCGAGTGTGCCCGCCTGGGCCCCGAGCCCGGTGATCACGATCAGCACAATGGCCAGAATGATCTCCGGGATGCCGCGGATGATGACCAGCAGCAGCCGGGATCCGCCGCGCACCAGCCCGTTGGGCGCTACATTCCGCGCCGCGAGCGAACCGAGCACCACGGAAGCCAGCAGCGTCAGCAGCGTCGCGGCCAGCGCAATGGAAATGGTGGCCCACATGGCCGAGAGCATGGTCGTGTAGTCGTAGTTGCCAAAGCTCGGCGGCCAGAACTGCACGGCCACGGCGGGTATCTTGGCCCACATCGTGAGAAAGTCGCTCCACTGGATCTCGCTGATCCATACGCTGCCGAGCACCACCAGAACCGCGGCCGACCCCCAGACCGCATTGCGCCGTCGGGCATGGTTCCAGGGGCGGTGCAGCGCCTTCTCCGGATTGGCAAAGCGGACGACGTCGCCCGGCCCGCCCTGGGTGCCCTGCCGTGCCGAACCGCCGTGGCGGCCAAAGCGGCGGACGAGCCGGTCACCCAGGCCGCGGCCGCTGGGTGCGTGGCCCAGCATGGCGGAGCGGACGGAGCTGGAGACGACCTCCATGAGCACGCACAGGGCAAAGATGACGATGGCATAGCCCATGCCCAGCGAGTAGTCCATGGCCTTGAACGCGTACGACATTTCCCGCCCCAGGCCCACAATTCCCACGTAGCCGAGGATGACGGAGCCGCGCAGGTTGATGTCGTTGCGGTGCAGCACGGTGGCCACCCAGGAGGGCAGGACCTGCGGGAGGATGCCGGATACGAACTCTTGCGTGCGGGTGCCGCCGGCGGCGCGGATGGCCAGGCGCGGGCCCTCGTCAACCTGCTCGATGGCGTCGGCGAACATTTTCGAGATCATGCCGATCGAGTGGATGCCGATGGCCAGGATGCCAGGCAGGGCGCCGAGGGAGAACATGAGGACGAACACCATGGCCAGTACCACGTCAGGCACGGCGCGGGTGAGCACACCGGTGAAGCGGCCCACCCAGCGCCACGCCGGGCCGGGCGTCGTGTTGGAGGCCGCCAGGATGGCCACGGGCACTGACAGCACGGCGGCCAGCAGCGTCCCGCACAACACCAACCCCACAGTAAGTGCGGTCAGGTAGGCCAGCTCGCCTAGCGGCGGGAACGTGATGCCGCCAACGCGGGCGAAGAACCGTTCGGCGTTGTCCGGGCTTTCGAACATCGACGACGCCGAGATGCCGATCCCGTTCAGCGCCTGCAGTGCCAGCACGAACAGGACCACGAGGGTGATTGTGGCGCTGATGCGTTCGGGGGAGGCATTGCGGCGCGGGGCGCGGGCCTCGATGCCGCCCTTCATGGACGACGGCGGACCTTGGGTCAGCAGGGTGGCGCTCACTGGGATTCGCCACCCGTTCCGGCCACGGACGCCCCTGCGCCAGCGGATGCTGCGGCGGCCTCGGCGGCGGCGAGGTCCCGGGCGATCCGTTCGCGGTGGCCGGGAGTGTCAAGGCCCTCGGCGATGGCCTGGAACTCGCTGGTGATCGAGGCCGGTTCCACCTGGCCGTAGATGGCCATGGCTTCTTCGCGGGTCATGCCGTCGGTGGCGGTGTCCAGGACAACCCGGCCGTGGCGCAGGCCCACGATCCGGTCGGCCCAGGACAGTGCAAGATCCACCTGGTGGAGGCTGCACACCACGGTCAGGCCCTTCTCGCGGGCGATGTCGCGGATGAGGTTCATGACCTGGCCGCTTGACTCGGGGTCAAGTGAGGCGACGGGTTCGTCGGCGAGGAGGATGTCCGGTTCCTGCATGAGGGCGCGGGCGATGGCCACCCGCTGCTGCTGGCCGCCGGAGAGGGTGTCGGCGCGCTGGTAGGCGAGCTGGAGCAAGCCCACGGTTTCAAGGTGTTCAAGGGCGCGGAGCCGGCGGGCCTTTCCGTAGCCGAAGATGCCCAGCCGCGGCCCGCGGACCACCGCTAGGGAGCCGGTCAACACGTTCTCCAGGACCGTGAGGCTGGGGACCAGTTCGAATTGCTGGAAGATGAAACCCACGCGGCTGCGCAGGCGTCGAAGGGCCGCGCCGTTTTGGGCGTCCAGGTCCTCCCCCAGCACCTGGACGGTCCCGGAAGTGGGAACTTCCAGCCCGTTCAGGTGCCGCAGGAGGGTGGACTTGCCGGAGCCGGAACGGCCCAGGAGCACCACGAGCTCCCCGCGGCGTGCCTCGAAGCTGACACCGTCAAGGGCCGTGGTGTCCCCAAAACGCTTGATGATGTCGGCTACGTGTACTGTCCGCTCGCGTTCCATGCCGACAGTGGCTGGTGTTGGCAGGCTGTGGGTGGGGCCCATCGTGTTGCTCCTTATGTCCAGGCGTGTTTCAGGCGCTTACTTGGCCTGGCACTGCGTGGCGTTGGTGGTCTTGCAGATGTCGCGGATGGTGTTGTAGTAGGCGTCGTCCACGGGCTTGGTTTGGAAGAACACGGCGCGGAAGGCGTCCGAGTCGGCGTTCTTGATGCCGGCCGCGATGATGTCGTTGATCGTTACTTCCTTCAGCGTCTCGGCCAAGGTGTTCTGCACGTCCTTGGGCAGCACCGAGGACATGACCATGGGGGCGCCGGGGACCTTGGTTTCGCCGATGACATCCACCTTGTCGCTCTTGACCACTTCGCTGTCCTCGGCGAAGCCTGCCTCGCATTCCTTGCCTTCGCCGGTCTTGGTGACGCTGACGTCATGCTTGCCGGCGAAAACGGCCTCCACATCCTTGGTGGGGTCGATCCCTGCCTTGATCAGGTTGTAACTGGGGAACAGGTAGCCGGAGGTGGATGAGGGGTCAACGAAGCAGATCTTCTTGCCCTTCATGTCGGCGTAGGACTTGACGCTGCTGCCCTTCGGGACGATCGCCTGGGAGTAGTAGCCGGGCTCGGCGCCTTCCTTGGTGACGATCGAGGAGATCGGGGTCAGCTTGGCGCCCTGGTTGGTGGCGGTGACGTAGGTGAAGCCTGAGAAGGAGGCGACGTCGATCTTGCCGGCGTTGGCAGCCTCAATCAGTGCCGCATAGTCGGTCGACTCGTGGTATTCAACCTTCTTGCCGGTCTTCTGGCCGATGTAGTCCATCAGCGGCGTGTAGTTGGTTTCCGTGTCCACGGAATCCGGAACGACGCCGAAGACCAGGGTGTTTGAATCGACGGCAAACTTTCCATCAGATGCCCCGGCTGCATTGAGGTCGGCGCCGGCACTGTCTGCGGACGTGGAGCAGCCGGCCAGTGAACCGGTGAGGAGCGCCATGCCCAGCAGGACTGCGGAGACAGGGCGGCGTGAGAGTTTCATGAGGTGATGGAGCCTTTCAAGATCTGCATGCCGGAGGGATTTTCCCTGCCCGGCCTTGAAAGACGTTACGGATCACCTGCCAACGGTTGACCAACAGGGGGGGCACCTCAAGGTGAACATTTGTTTGGGTGGCGTTCACTTTGTGACACCGGCGTTTCTGCACGGGCACCTGGGCATGCAGGTTGGTCAATGGGCGGGACCCGGGGCTCAGGAGCCGCTTGCGCCGTAGGTCTTGATAATCATTCGGGCCGCCGACTTCGCGAGCCGGTCCCGGTCTCTTGGAGACGGAAGTTGCGCCGGCATAAACATGGCGCGGTCCTGTGCAATTGACAGGGCGAGGTGCGCGAATTGGGCAGCAGCCAGGCTAAGCTCGTCGCTCGCGAGCAGCCCGGAAGCTTCGTACGGCTTCAAGCATTCGGCGATGAGACTGACTCCCCGTGCCGGCGCTTGGTCATAGTAGCTTTCGGCGAGGTCGGGAAACCTCTCCGCCTCCGCGATAATGAGCCGCCGAAGAGACAGCACCTGGGGCTCGAGCACCGCGTCGAGATAAACCCGGGCCACTTTGCGAAGCGTCGCTTCGAGTTGGTCAAGTGCGCCAACTGGCGCCGCGCCGAACGCTGCCGTGATCTGGCCGACGATCGCGTCAGAGTTCCGGGTCACTCCCTCGACAATCACCCGGAACAGCTGCTCCTTGTCGGTGAACTGCTTGTAAACAGTCTGTTTCGAGACGCCGGCCGCTTGCGCGATTTCATCCATGCGAGTGTCGCCGTAGCCCTTCCGAAGAAACAGCGTGGTGGCCTCGACAAGGATGGCCTGGCGCTTTTGCGCCGTACGGCCTTGGGCGGGTTCTGCGGGCATCGGATTCATGGCGACCAATCTATCATCCGGTACTGGACAGTCCAGTACTGGATGTTATTATTGGGTTATGTCACGTGACGCATCCACCTTCGACCGGTCCGCCGCTGTCACCCGCAGCCTGCTGGGCTGGGGTGTGGTTGCCGGCCCTTTCTACTTGGTCGTCGGAGTCGCACTCGCGCTCACCAGACCCGGATTCAACATTGGCGTCCACGCACTGAGCCTGCTCACCCTGGGTGACTTCGGCTGGATGCAGCGCGCCAATCTAATCTTGTCGGGCCTCATGGTGCTGGCGGCCGCCTATGGAGTGCTCCGCGCCATCCGGAACGGACGCGGTCTGGCGATCGGCACTCTCGTTGGCATCTATGGGATCGGCATGGTGTTCAGCGCCATTTTCCTGCCCGACCCTGTTCCCGGATTCCCTCCCGGGTCCGCCGGAGGCGCGGTCTCGACAGGCGGCATTCTGCACTTGGTGTTTGGCGCGGTCGGTTTCATCTGCCTGTCCATTGCGGCATTCACCTATGCGCGGTGGACGGCCCGGCGCGGGGAGGCCGGTCAGGCGCGCTTTGGCCTGGCGTGCGCCATTGTGGTCATCCTTGGATTCATTGGAGGCGCTATCCTGGCGCAGTCGGCGGTCGGCATTGCCCTGCTCTGGATCGCCGTTGTGGCTGGGTGGCTCTGGCTGGCGCTCGCTTCCGCGCACCTCTATACAGTTGTTCCGCATCCGGTGGCCGCCCACCGGCCAACCCCAGCGGAGGCATGATGCCACGGTTCAGAACCATCCTGGCCTCCACCGGCGGCAACAATGTGGGCATTGTCGTGCCCGAGGAAATCGTCGTTGGGTTCAACCGCGGCAAACGCGTGCCGGTCATCGTCACGATCGACGACGGGTATACCTACAAGACAACGACCGGAGTCATGGGAGGCCGGTTTCTGGTCTCGTTCAACGCCAATACCCGCAAGAACACGAATCGCGGCGCCGGCGACGAGGTCGAGGTTCAGCTTGACGTTGACCCGGATCGCTGAGGGGCTGATGTTGGGCCGGCCGGCCGCTGGCTACTGCCCCACCCTGCCGTCGATGCACTCTCGCAGCAGGTCGGCATGGCCGCAATGCCGGGCATATTCCTCAATCCTGTGGACGTACAGTTCCCGAACGGAGATCTTGTCCTCGCCCAGCCGATCGCCCAGATCGTGGTGGCCGGCCAGGGCCGCATCGCTTGCGGCCTGCTCGGCGGCAAGGGCTGCGTAGGCGAAGTCCACTTGGGCCTGTTCAGCGGCCGCGCCGTCAAAGTCTGCGTCACCGGCACCGTAGATCTTTGGCTCCTTGTCGCCGTCGGTGATCCAGTTCCGCCAGTCCCGCTCCACTTCGGCCAGGTGCCGGAGCAGGCCGAGCAACGACATGGTCGACGGCGGAACCGACCGGCGGGCCAGTTGATCTGCGTCCAGGCCTTCACATTTCATCAGCAGGGTCAGCCGGTAGCTGCGCAGGTAATCCTGCAGCGTTGCGAACTCGCCGTCGGGACTCACTCCCCCGGTGTCCCTGGGATCGTCCTGGGGATCGGCCCACATGTCCGGGTAGATGCTGGCCTTGCTCCATCGCGGAATTGATTCGCTCATGCGTTCCATCCTCGCCTTCACGTGGCTGGCCAAACAAGGCCCCGGCAAATATTGCCCGCATCCATTGCCTGGCGGGGACCACTTTTCGCAAGTCCCTTCCCATGAGGCGCGGACAGGAGAATGATTCTCCTTAGCAGCCGCTGCGGGCAAGATGTGAGGTGCGACATGCCCAGAAATCTGGTTCTCTGTTTGGACGGTACCGGTGCCCAGTTGCGCGCCAGCGGCAACAGCAATGTGGTGCTGCTTTACGGACTTTTGGACCATTCAGATCCCAGCCGGCAGATCGCCTACTACGAACCCGGGGTGGGCACGTTTGCCGCCGCGGGCGCCTGGACCCCCGCGGCCCGATGGGTGTCCCGGATGGGCGGCATGGCATTTGGGATCGGGCTACGGCAGAATCTGGGGCTGGCGTACACGTGGCTGATGCAGAATTGGTCACCCGGCGACCGGATTTTCATCCTCGGCTTCAGCCGCGGCGCCTACACGGCGCGGGCACTCGTGGGCCTGCTGCGCGCCATCGGCATCCTGCGGCCGGGCTCGGAAAACCTTGTCCCGTACGTCATCGCAACCTATGCCAGGAAGGGCGGCGAGGAACGCATCGATTGGGCTGAGGTGCACCTGACGTCGGAGGTATTCGCACAGCACATGCAGGGGCGCTCCACCGTGCCGGTCCAATTCCTGGGGTTGTGGGACACCGTCAAGGCGGCCGGATTCCTGCGCTGGGAAATCCGTTGGCCCTACACCCGACAACTGCCCAACGCCGCCACCATCCGGCATGCAGTCTCTATCGATGAGAAGCGCGCACCGTTTAGGGAATCCCTCGTGGACGCCCGCACCGACGGAACGCTGGAAGAAGTCTGGTTCGCCGGCGTCCACACCGACGTCGGGGGCACGTTCGTGGATCCGGTCCCGCCGGGAGCAGGTGGAAGCGGTGCCCAGCCAAAACGCAGGGCCACGGGCACCAAGCTGTCGGCCATCACCTTGAAATGGATGTTGGAGGGTGCAGTCCGCGAGGGCATGCTGGTGCGCACCCGCGCCGCCGCTGCAGCCTGCACAGTCGGTGAAGCCGATGCGGCAGCCACCATCCACCGCCGCGGGTGGGCCTGGGTGCTCCTGGGAACGTACAACCGGAAGGTGCCGGCGCAGGCCTTCGTCCACAGCAGCGTGCGGTCGCGCACGCAGGCTGATCCCGGCTACAAGGCTCCGCCCAACACGGTGTGGGCGGATCCAAACTGGGCCGGGAGTCCAGTCTTGGCCCCGCCGGATGCACTGGGCATGCCGGACAGCACGGCCGCACCACAGGCGGCTCCGGGCGGTGCGCCCGCCCCGGCCTTGGGGGACGCGGCGCCATGAGCCCGCTCCAGCACGGCCGGCCGGAGCCTGCCCTGCCCAGCCGGCGGCGGTTGCGGGCGTTCGCCTTCGACCCCATGACCACCAGGCTGTCCGGCAAGTTCCTGACGATCGACATCCCCCACGAACCTGCGCTGCGGCCAGGCCCCTCCGGCCGGCTGGTCCAGGTGGTCGACTACGACGCCGCCAGGAAGTGCTGGTACTTGCCGGTCAACCTGGACGATGCCGCCGTGCTGGCCCAGCAGGGCATGCGGCCGGCCGAAAGCGACCCCCGGACGCACCAGCAGGTGGTGTACGCCGTGGCCATGAGCGTCATTGAGCAGTTTGAACGGTTCTGCGGCTACCGCTTCAGCTGGCGCGGCGATGAAAAGCTCCGTCTTGTCCCGCATGCGTTCGAGGGCCGCAATGCCTACTTCGACAAGAACCGCCGGGCCGTCCTGTTCGGCTATTTCCGTGCCGACGACCGTGACCCCGGCGCGAACCTGCCGGGCCAGATGATGTTCACCTGCCTGTCCGTGGACGTTGTGGCACACGAGGTGACCCACGCCGTCGTCCATAGAATGCGCAAGTACTTCTCCGAGCCCACCCACCCCGACGTGTTTGCCTGGCATGAAGCCTTCGCCGACCTCGTGGCCCTGTTCAACCACTTTGCCTATCCGGAGGTTGTCTCCGAAGCAGTGGCAACCTCGCTGGGAACCTTGGAAGCCGGCTCGGCGCTTCTTGACCTGGCCACGGAGTTCGGCGCATCCACAGGACGCGGTGCCGCGCTCAGGACCGCCATCAACGCGTTGCGGACGCCTGACGCGTTCCTGCAGGCCGTGGAACCGCACGAGCGCGGAGCCTGTTTCGTGGCCGCAGTCTTTGACGCCTTCCTGGACAGCTACCGGGCGCAAATTGCCGACCTCCGCCGCATCGCCAGCACCGGGACAGGGGTCCTGCCGCCCGGAGCCCTCCCGGTGGACCTGGTGCGGCGCGTCAGCGCCGCGGCAGCCACCACCGCCGACGTCTTTTTGGGCATGGTGGTGCGCTGTTTTGAGTTCCTGCCGGTGGTCGACGTAACTTTTGGCGATGTTGTCCGCGCCATCGTCACCTCCGACCAGGCACTTTACCCGGACGACGGCGCCCACCTTCGCTCCACGCTGGTGGAGGCGTTCCGGAGGCGCGGGATCTACCCGCCGGGCGTGAGCTCCCTGGCTGACGAGGCCCTCCTGTGGCCCAAGCCGCCGCTGCCGCTGAGCCTGACCCGCGACGACGCGCCCATCGACCTGTCACCGCTGATCCTGCAGGCCACGCTGGACCTGGACACCGGCACCCCCAGCCGCACTGCAAGCACCGAAACTGTCCAGCACCTGCGCCGCAGCATCCACGCGTGGGGCCTGGCGCACGCCTACGAGCTGGGGCTTGACGGCGAGGCCGGAGACATTGAGATGGTCAACGCCCAGGTGGTTTACGTCCAGGCCTCGGACCGGCAGCCCCGGCCGATGGTGGCCATCCAGTTTGCCCAGCGGAGGGACGACCTGGAAGACCAGCGGACGGGAAAGGACGGGCAGCAGCTGCCGCGGGCCCGGCGCGCCGCCATCCGGGCGGGAACCACAGTCTTGGGGAGGGCGGACGGAACGGTGGAATACCTTGTGGCCAAGCCGCTGCCGCTGTCCCGTCCTTCGCACATCGACCGGCTGCCGGAACCGCTTCGGCCGTGCGTGCAGCAGTACCACCGGGCCGGGACCGCCCGCCTGGCGGACATGCGCCGCTGGCTCGAGGACGTGGAGGACCGGGATGCCATGTCTGCATGGACCTCCGAACCTGCGGCGCTGAGGCTGACATTTGCCTCCCTGCACGCCGACGCCGAAGGGTACTGACCATGTCCCCCACACATATCAGCATTCGCATGTACGACGTCGGTTTCGGCGACTCCTTTCTGGTCACCCTGGTCCAGGGCTCCACTTCGTGGCGCATGCTGGTGGATTGCGGCGTCCACAGCCTGGGCAAGGCCCGGCCACTGATTGACGTGGTCCAGGCCATCATCGCCGACCTCCAAGCCGCCGCCCCGGGATCCCCGCCGACCCTCGACGTCATTGTCGCCACACATCACCACGCAGACCACATCTCCGGCTTCGCCTACGACAACTGGGAGGCCGTCCAGGTGGGTGAGGTCTGGGTGCCCTTCGTCGAAGACCCCGGTGATGAGGACGCCGTTGCCCTCAAGTCGGGGCTGGACCGGGCTGCCACCGCATTGAGCGCGCTTGCCGGCCTGGGTGCCGCCACGCACCAGCCGGGTGCCGCGCCGCTGAGGGCCCTCGGCCTGGCCGGCGCACTGGCCGTCAATTCACTGGGCAATGCGGCCGCGATGGAGCGCCTGCTGGGCCGGAACGGAAAGCACTTCCGCAACAAGCCGACGGTGCGTTTCCTGCCGTACAAGGATGCGGCGTCAAATGTGGTGGCAACGGGCCTTGAGGGCGTGGTCATCCATGTGCTGGGCCCGTCCCGGGACCCCAGTGAACTGAAACGGATGGACCCGCCGAAATCGGCCCACTGGATGACGAAGCAGCAGGCCTTCGAAGCCCGGGGTCTGCGGCCGGAGCCAGACGCTGCGGAACCCATCTTTGACGACATCTACCGCGTGGAGCCGGACGAATGCGGGGAGTATATCGGCGCCGAAATCCTTGCCGGCCTCGACTCCCTTGACCTGGACAAGCTGCTCGACGACTCGGGCGAGCTGATGGCCGCAGCCTCCATTCTGGAGCGTTCCGTCAACAACACCAGCGTATTTTTTGTTCTGGACGTCGCAGGGACCCGCCTGGTGTTCGTGGGCGACTCCCAGCAGGGCGCGTGGGAGCACGTCCTGAACGATCCGGCCTCCCGTGCGCTGGTCTCCAACCCCGCGTTTTACAAGGTTGGCCACCACGGCTCACACAATGCCACGCCGCGCGGCTACGTGGCCCAGGACCTCGGCCGGGCGGGCAACTACGCCATGCTTCCCTACGGCAACGTCAAACAGTGGACGGACATACCCAATGCCGCGCTGCTGGCGGCCCTGGCGGACAACAACACCGTCCTGGTCAGGGCCGACGAGCCGCAGGCAGGAAGCACGGTGGCAATCGGCCCGGGCGGGCTGTGGAGCGAGATCACGCTTTCGACGGCGACTGGCAGCTAGGCGGGCCGTGCGCCGTCGTGCCTGGTTGCCGCAGACCGGACTCGGGAACAGGCCGGTGGGACGGCGCGCGGAAGCCCTTACCACATGCACTTCTTCGTTACGCGGACTCCGTGACCCGGGTCATGGGCGTTGTCTAATCTTGTTAGACTACTGACTGGTACACCACGGGCTGTGCGGGGACCGGCCCTTCGGTGGAAAGCAACCAACTTCCAAACCAACTGCCAATGGTGGCGGACTCACGGCGCATGGGCTTGCCTGAATCCGGCGCGTCCGGACAACGGGCGTTCAACGGCGCCGGCAGGTGCGGACGCGGTGGTTGCAACGGTATGGATGTGCGGGATCGGCCCGCCACTTGGAAGGGAACATGATGGCTTCGCGCGTATGTGGATATTGCGGTGTCCACGCCCACTTTGCACTCAAGGGCGAGACGACCATCACGCTTGACAACGACACCCACCGGACCATCGCCTATGTCCAGGCCACGTTCTCCTGCGCCGCGTGCGGCTTCCTCAGCCTGGCGATGACCGAAGTTTATGCGGGCACGTCCGAATGGGACTATGAGCGCACGGCCGGCCACGAGGAGCGGTACTGGGAGCAGATCGGCATCGACAAGTGCCTGCCGGAGAATGACGGACCCTCGATTTCCAACCTGCCGCTGGCCGTGGAGTCCGCGTCCGCGGAGGCTTTCAGGTGCTTCAAATCGGGCCAGTTCCGCGCCGCCATCATCATGGCGCGCAGCACGATCGAGGCCTGCGCGAAGGCCAACAACATTACGGCTGGAACATTGTTGGACAAGATCGCCGAAATGCACGGCCGGCACATGATCCTGGCCTCCACGAAGTCTGCTGCCGAGGCGATCCGGATCATCGGCAACGACATGGCACACGGGGACCTGACGGCCTCGGTCACCTGGAGCGAGGCGCGCGACTGTGTCCAGCTCATGGAACTGATCCTGCGCGAGGTCTTCGAGCTTCCGCAGCTTGCGGCCCAGTTGCGCAGCCGCACGGCCCGGCGCAGCGGAGCCACCGGCGACACCTCACGTGACCAGACGCCCCGTGACTGGACTCCGCCGGCCGCCATGAAGCGTTCACCGGCAGTGGACATCACCACGAGTTCGGCCGCATCGCGACGGGCCGCCAGTCCCGCCGACGTCACCGCGCCTCCGGAAAGTCCTCCGGCAGCACCGCAGCGGAGGGTGGGCGGCGGGCGCCGGGCGGCCATCGCCCCCGTGGACGCCCTGCCCGACGCGCGGCGCATCTCCCCCAACGACAAGGTACTCTTCGCCCGCGGCTAGCGCCGCAAACCGGCCAGGTTCAGGCGCCGCCGGGGCTGCTGAGATCCATGTCCTTGAGCTTGACCAGCTTGGACCTGCTGGAAATCTGGTGGGCCGGCAACAGGCCAAGAAAGATCGGGATGCCGATGTATGAGGAGAGCACCTCGACGCCGCGACCGCCACGGACCGCCACGTAATTCTGACCGGCAATCACCAGTATGAGCACGGCAAAAGCGAGGATCGGGCCTTCGGTTCGCATAACGGCATTCAAGCCGACACAGGGTACTCCAACGCTGTCCTGCTGGCTGGTTCTGCAGTGGTCGATTGGATGAACGGACGGGGCAGGCCCCGAGGTTTGTGACGGGGTTCCACCCCGCTGCTCTTGGCGCCAGCGCGATTTTCCAAAAGGATGCCTCTGCCCTGCGCAACCAACTCTTCAGCGCCGTTGCTGCGATAGCGGTCCTGGTCGTCACCTCTTTGGGAGTTGCGATCATTTATGCCCGGTCGGACTCACAGAAATATTTGGCAGCTACATCCACGGTTGGCAGTCTTGGCGAGTGAACGCCCGGCTGTTGGCCGTTGAGGCTGCCGCGGCCATCGCAGTCGTCATCGCACCCCTCAGTATCAGCTTCACCTTGCTCGCACTTCGAGGCTGCAATAACTCGCTCATTCACTCACACGCAGCGGACGCCTGATGGAACCCAAAGATGATCACAACCCACGGAATCACCAAGACCATTGGTCACCATATGCTCTGGAACGATCTTGAGACCACCATCAACAAAGGTGAAATGATGGCAGTCCGCAGCCGGAGCGGATCCGGCAAGTCCACACTCCTGAACTGCCTCGGCCTGCTGGAGCCACTCACCGCAGTAGGCATCATCGTCGGCAGCGCCGCACCTTCCGACGCGACACCCTCGGCTACCTGCTCCAGAACAGTGCCCTCATTGAAAACGGCAGCATCCAGGCCAACCTGGACGTGGCCGGCGGATCCATCCGGAATCTGAACCGCACACAATGGCAGGCCGCCTGCCAGCAAGCGCTGCAACATGTAGGACCAGAAGGACGAGCCAAGGACCCTGTCTACGAACTCAGCGGTGGCGAACTGGATGGGGTGTCGTATTGCAAGTAGGTTCGTGCCATGAGGGATTTACTGTGAGGGGATCGACGGAACGGAGGCCGTTGCCATGATGTGCCAAACCGGGGTCAGGGAGAGTTGGAGGCGCAGGCTGCCTACCACCAGTTCTTTCTGGCCCCGCTTGACACCACCCCGGTCTACGACGGACGGGACACCGGCCCGGTGGCCGGCGTCGTCGAGGGCGGCACGGCCCTCATCGTGTACACAGGCTGCACCGATGGAACCCTTCATCTGACGACCTCCCTGGAGGATGCGTCTCCTCCGGCGGATGGCTCGTGGGAGGCGCAGGAGTCAGTGAGCATCGCCATCGACACTCCCCTCTATATTTGGGGACCCACTGTTGACTTCCCCCGACGAGATGATGGCGGTCCATGGGTCCTGGAACCCAGAAAACCCGGACCGCACCGGGTCCGGGTCAGTGCCCGGGGCCGTGGTGATGACTACGGCGAATACAGGCTCGCTTCACTCCCAGTTGAGCACTACCTGATCCAGCTCTGGCCCGAGGCCAGCCTGCGCCCACGCGAGACGATGCGGGACGACGGCTTCGGCATCGGCGCATAACCCCAAGACGCGCTCTTCTTGGTCTGTCACTTATCGAACGCACTACGGGACGGTCCAGCATAGATGGAGATCTCCCACTTTCCGAAGGTTATGCTCGCTCTCGGACGCTAGTTGAGTTTCCCAAAGTCTCCGGCAGCATCGGAAGGAACTCCAACGGCCATGTCAGCCGCTGACCTGCTGCTTTGCCAATGGTGACCTCTGAAGTGTCCGTATAGGGTGTACGGTGAACTGTCCCGCGATCCCTAAGTGACACACTGATCTACATGTCTAAGATCATGGTCGGTTTCGCGCGTGTCCACGGACGAGCAAGACCTCACCGCCCAGCGAGATGCCCCGGCATCCCTCGGCGTTGAACCCGAATGCGTCTATGCTGACCGTGGCTTTAGCGGCAAGAACAAGAACCGCACCGGACTTCGCGAAGCCCCTGCCGCCTGCCGGACACGAGATGCCTTCGTCGTAACCAAGCTCGACCACTTGGCCCGGTCAGTCCGAGACGCCCACGAGACAGCCGGCGACCTCGCCGGCCGTGAAATTAAACTCAGCGTCAGCAGCTGCATTCATGACGCCGGCGACCCCATGGGCAAACTGCTGTTCAACGTCTTGGCAACGATCGCCGAGATCGAAGCCGACCTCATCAGCATGCGCACACGCGAAGGCATGAAAGTCGCCACGGCCAACAGCCGGCTCCGGGGTAAGCAGCCAAGTCCAACCGTGAAACAGGAAGCACACCTCCTCGGACTGAACGACCCCGGCAAACACACCATGGCCGGAATGGCAGAACTAGTCTCCATGAGCCGATCCACCATCTACCGGGCCGTTGACCGGGGGCAACGCAAGAAAACCGGCACAATCACTGCATGACCTCTTCCGGTCACCACCAAAAGATGACGGGCGGCTCTCACCGTTGCCCGACACCGCGTAAAATTCGCGTCGGGCATTTCGCCTTTTTCACAGGCCCTATCCACGCCAGGACCGACACCGGGACGTCATTAGCGTGAATTTCCGTGCGATCCTCTTCAGCCCCACCTTGATGAGGGAGGGTCAGAATTCGTTCACCCCGAACGCCTTGGCCGAGTGTGCATTCACGCCCGTCAGCAGGAGGAGGAATGCGCCCGCCCAGACCAAGCCGGGCACGCCGGGGAGCTAAAAGTCCATGATGATGCCGGCGGCCACGAGTTCCGCAGCCACGGTGATGGCCCAGTTAAACCAGTAGTTCGAGCCGATGGCGAAACCGAACGACGGCGATACAAAGCGAGTTGCATAGGTCTGGACGGATCCGGCGATGGGGATCTTGGCGGACATCTCCCCCAGCTACCGCACCGTTCGCAGGCCCGTCCGGGCGCTTGGGTGTGGCGGTAGTTGGCGCGGACAGTTCCAAGGACCTGGCCGGTTCTGGTATTGCTGACTTCATGGCAGGTGGTGCCGCCGTTTCCGCGGTGTCTTCGGCACAACGGGGGCAAGCTGGCATACAACCCGCCATTATGTCGGTCGGTAGCCACAACATAGAAGTCAGTGTCATGCATCACTCGATTCGGTCGAACTAATGGATGTTTGCCATGATCATTCGGTGCCTAGTGAACGAAATGCATTGATCCGTAGTCTCAAACTCCCGCTGGCGGCTGCCGCCGCAGTGCTGGCGATCGCCCTCGCGGGCTGCTCCCCCGCCGCCACCGGTGTCGCCGCCGGAGCTTCCCTGCCGACGGCCGCCGAGCCAGCCGCCGCCGCCGACGCAGCTGTTGTTGAACCGGTTGCCGCCACGGGCGCCCCCGGCGAACCGGCCGAACACCTGGTCACGGTCCAGGTCACGGGCAAACACCCGCGGGCCATGGTGAAAACCGTGGTCACCACCGCATCGGGCAAGGAATCCGGCGGACCCATGCAGGAGCAGAAGCTGCCCTACACGCATGAGCTGACCATCGTTGAGGGCCAGGCGTTCACCAAGATCCTGGTCGTTGCAAAGTATTCCGATGGCGCCTCGGGCACGCTCAGCTGCTCGATCACGGTGGACGGAGAAGAAGCCTCCGCCGCGTCCGCCACGGAGCGCAAGCCCGCCACCTGCCAGTTCCTCCGCCCGGCCGGCAAATAGCCCAGGCCGCCGATCGCCGCCCAGGCGGGAACGCCGTCGGGGGGCTACTGCTGGATCGGTGCCCGATGGTACTGCTGCGGCGCGTAGTCGATGTCCGCACCGAGGGTTGCGGCGGCACGGAGCGGGAGGTTGGGGTCCCGGAGCAGGGCGCGGCCCATCATGACCACATCGGCCAATCCGGTTGCCACAATCTGTTCCGCCTGCCGCGGCTCCTCTATGAGTCCGACGGCGATGCTAGGGATGTGTGCACGGGTGCGGACGGAGGTGGCGAACGGGACCTGGTAGCCGGGCCCGACAGTGATGCGGGCCGGAACGTTCCCTCCGGAGGACACATCGGCCATGTCGGCGCCGTGTTCCCGTGCCCAGCCCGCCACAATGGCGGTGTCCCCAGGCGTCCATCCGCCTTCCACCCAGTCTGTCGCTGAGAACCGGACCAGCAGCGGGACCTCCGGGCCTGCTTCGGCCCGGACGGCGTCGATGGTCTCCAGCAGCGCCCGCGCCCGGTTTTCCAGGCTCCCGCCATAGCCGTCGCTGCGCCGGTTGGACAGCGGCGAGAGAAACTCGTGCAGTAGGTAGCCGTGGGCGGCGTGGATTTCAATGAGGTCAAAGCCGGCGTCGAGGGCACGGCGGGCGGCTGCGGCAAAGGCCGCGGACACTGCCCTGATGTCAGCCGCCGGCATTTCCCGCGGCTCGGCATACCCCGGATAGGCGACGGGGCTCGGCGCAACGGTGGGCCAGCCGCCGTCGGCCATGGGAACAGTGCCGGTCCGCTCATCCCAGGGCCGAAAGGTGGAGGCCTTCCGGCCGGCGTGGGCCAGCTGGATCCCGGCGGCGGCGCCCTGGCTGTGGATGAACTCCACGATGCCGGCAAAGGCAAGGCGCTGTGAGTCGTTCCAGATTCCAAGGTCCTGCGGGGAGATCCGCCCTTCCGGCACCACCGCCGTGGCCTCGGCGAATACGGCACCGGCGCCGCCCCGGGCGAGTCCGCCCAGGTGGACCAGATGCCAGTCGGAGGGCATGCCGTCCTGGTTTTCGGCGGAGTACTGGCACATGGGCGACACCCACAGGCGGTTTCGGACAGTGGTGCCGCGAATCGTGATGGGTGTAAAGAGTGCAGGCTGCATGGGTTTCCCGTCGTGTCTGTTTTCAAGGTAACGCGTCCGGGCGGCTGCGGATTCCCGGCCCCGGGATCCGGCCTTGTGTGGCAGGCCTATCGGCTGGAGGGCGCCGCCGGATAGGCTTCCCGCATGACTGAAACGGACATGAAAACCACCCTGAAACGCTACCTTGACGTCGCCCTGGACGCACTGCTGTGGAAACTGGAGGGCCTGGATGAGTACGATGCCCGCCGCCCCCTCACACCCACGGGCACCAACCTGCTGGGTCTGGTGAAGCATGTGGCCATCACCCAGGCCGGGTACTTTGGCGAGGTTTTTGGCCGGCAGTCGAGCCTGGTTCCGCCTTTCGAAGAGGACGACGGCGAGGACAACTGGGACATGTGGGCGGCCGCCGATGAGTCGGTTGCGTCCGTGACGGCCTTCGCCGGCCAGGTGCGCGAAGACACCGCGGCCACGCTCGAGGCACTGCCGCTGGACGCCCGCGGCCGCGTCCCGTGGTGGATGCCGGGACGGCAGGACGTCACGCTGCACCAGATCCTGGTCCACATGATTGCCGAGGCGCACCGGCACGCCGGGCATGCAGACATCCTCCGTGAGCAGGTCGACGGATCCGCCGGGCTGGTCAGTGGCAACGAGAACCTCCCTCCCCGGGACGGGGCTTGGTGGGCACAGTACCGGGAGCAGTTGGAGCAGGTGGCCCGCGGCGCAAGGTAGCCGCACCTTCCGCCCATGTGTTCGACAAGACGGCAGGCAGAAACCGTTGCGGACTGCACCACAGGCGTGATATTTTCTGCGTGGTCGTGACGTACTTGAGGGAGGTGAGACCCATGTTTGGAGCATCAACAGTGGGCGCTCCCCCGCAGTCCACGAATGCGCGGCTGGCCTAGCCGTCACCGGGAGCGCCTGAAACGGCACATCGCGAAGGGCGACTCCCATGCATTCATCATTTTATCCAACACTTTCGGTTGACCCCGAGGCGGCATCGCGCCGGGCACTTGTGCTCGGCGGCGGTGGTGCCGCCGGCAACGCCTGGCTCATAGGCGTCATCGCCGGCCTTTCGGACGCCGGAGTGGACACAGCTGCGGCCGACCTCGTCGTCGGCACATCGGCGGGGGCGACGGCTGCGGCACAGCTCACCGGTGCCAGCCCGCAACAGTTGTTTGCCGACATCCTTGCGGCGCCCGCGCTGCCCCGGCCGGTAGACGGCATGCCCGGCGCCGGACCAGGCGGCCGAGGTTCGGCGCTAGAGGCCATGCGCCGTACGGGCGACGTCATTGCCGCCTCAGCAGATCCGGTCGACATGCGCCGGCGCATGGGCGCATCCGCCCTCTCACTGGGCGCCTCGCACGATCGTGAGGCACAGGCCCGCTGGCGGGCGACCGTTGATTCGAGACTTCCAGGCACCACGTGGCCGCATTCATGGATGCTGTTGACGGCGGTCAACGCCCGCACCGGCGATCCCGTCCTGTTTGAGCGCACCAGCGGGGTGGCCCTGGCGGATGCCGTTGCGGCCAGCTGCGCCGGCAGCTTTGCCTACATTATTGACGGCGTGCCCTACATCGACGGCGGTTACCGGCGCAACAGCGAGAACGCCGACCTGGCAGCGGGATACGGCCGGGTTTTGGTGCTCTCGCCGTTGGGCGGGCGGACGCGCCACCCGGTGGAGTGGGGCATGCAGCTTGATGCCCAGATCGACGACCTCGCCGCCTCCGGGAGCAGGGTCGAATCAATCCTCCCGGATGAAGGCTCCTTGGCGGCCTTCGGGACCAACATGATGGACCTGTCCACGCGCCCCGCCGCCGCACGTGCCGGATTCGAACAGGGCCGCGCCGCGGCCGTGCACCTGGCCGGGTTCTGGGGCTGACGCCCCGGGTCCCGGATCAAGGTGCACGGCGCTGCCGCCTGCCCTACTTTCCTGACAGAGTCACCTTCATGACCTGGGTGGGGCCGGATCCGTCGAAGTCCATGACGCCTGTGGCGCCCAGGTACTTGCCGGTGCCGCCCGTGATGGCCAGCGTGAATGTCGGGTCCATGCTGACCAGTCCGGACAGCTGGATGGTGCCGCCGTCCAGGACCATGGTGCCGTTGGACTCGCTGAGCTTCTTCTCGTGGTCCACCACGACGGAACTGACATGGACCTGGCCCACCACCTTGCCGTCTTGGGACAGGTTCTGGGTGAAGGAGACCATGTCGCCGATGTCGGGACCGTCGGCACTCTTGCCGCCCAGGTCCACCATCGCCATGTTGCCGTCGATGTCGCTGGCATCGAAGGTGAGCGTGGTGGTCTTGTTCGACGCCGGCTGAACCACGGCGGTGCCGCCGATTCCAGCGGAGGCGGGGGACGTCGTCGAACATCCGGCGATGCCGCTTGCCAGCAGGGCGGCAATGCCCAGGGCTGCGGCGGACCTGGCTACGGGCTGCTTCATGGAAAACATGGTGACTCCTTGGAGATCGATGCGGCGGAGACCTTCCACCTGCCATCAAAACTAGGATTTGTGTGCAGCAAAAGCGTCCACCTCCGGATGGCACCTCCGCCCGCCGCATCCTCCCCGGGATGGTCAATCGCAGGATGGACGACAGGCCCGCCCCGGCAGGCCTACCATTGGGCTCATGAAGTTCTTGGGCCGCCACGGGCTCGATATTTTCCTTGTGGCGCTGGCTGCAGGCCAGGGCACCGCCATCCTGCTCACCGCGGGCAGTGCGCGATTCGCCGCGGCAGCCCTGGCGGTGGCGGCAGTGGCAGCCTTGTTGATGCGCCGGCTGAACCCCTTGGTGGCAAGCCTGGCCGCGCTGGCTGCCAACGGCGCCTGCCTCTCCCTCCTCGGAGACGCCCCAACCTTGGTGTTCTTCGGCCTGCTGTCAACTTTCGTGATCATCGCTGCCATCAACACTGTCCGCAAGGCCGTGGTTTGCTGGTTGGCCGGCACCGTCCTCATTGCCCTTTCCGTCTGGGTCTCCGCCCCTCCTGCAGCAGCGGCGGATTTCGCCCTGACCCTGGGCCTGTGCACCGTCATGTGGGTCGCGGGGCTGCTGCTGAGCCGGCGCACCCGCCAGGCCGAGCTGATGGCCATGCGCCTCGAGCTTTCCGAGCTGGAACGCATGCGGGACCTGGGTGATGAGCGTGCCAGGATCGCCCGCGAGCTGCACGACGTGGTCAGCCACGGCCTCACCGTGGTGGTCCTGCAGACTGTCGCCCCCCGCACCTTGCTTGCAGACCTTGCTCCCGGCGGGCCCGGGGAGATCGACAGACACCTGAATTGCGTGGAAGAAGCCGCACGGGACGCCCCCTCTGACATGCGCCGCATGCTGGGCCTGCTGGAAACCGGCGACCGGCCGCGCACCGACGGCCCCGCCCCCGTCCCGCAGCTGAGTGACCTGGGCGAGCTCGCCAACCGTGCCCGCCAGGCCGGGGCAGATGTGGACGACTCCGGGGTGGATGCGCCCGCCGGCCTGCCCGCCACGCTGGAGCTCACGGCGTACCGGATAGTGCAGGAGGCGCTGACCAACGCCATCAAGTACGCGCCCGGCTCGCCGGTGGCGGTGCGGCTCGCCCGGCATGGGGCCAGCCTTCGCGTTGAGGTGACGGACGACGGCGGCCCTGCCTCCCCCGGCACCCCCACCCTGGGCGGGCGGGGACTTCTGGGCATGCGCGAGCGTGTGGCCGCTTATGGCGGGACGCTGGAGGCCGGGCGCCTGGCCGGCGGCGGGTTCCACGTGCTGGCCGTGCTGCCCCTCGGCGCGCAGGCGGGGAAGGCGCCGGCCGGGCACGCACAGCCGGCCAGCCCGCCGTCGGCCCTCCCGCCCGGGGGTGCCCGATGATCAGCGTGCTGCTGGCTGACGACCAGGACCTGGTGCGCGAGGGTTTCCGGGCCATCATTGAGCGCGACGCGGGACTGCAGGTGGTTGCCGAGTCTGGCGACGGCGTGGCAGCTGTGGCCCTGAGCCGGTCCCTTCGGCCCGACGTGGTGCTCATGAACATCAGGATGCCGCTGCTGGACGGGCTCAGTGCCACCCGCCAGGTGCTGGCGCTGCCCGAGCCGCCCAAGGTCCTGGTGCTGACAACCTTTGACCGGAACGACTGGGTGTATGAGGCGCTGAAGGCAGGGGCCAGCGGCTTCCTGCTCAAGGACGTGCGCAGCGGCCAGCTGACGGAAGCAATCCGGACTGTCCATGCCGGGGATGCGCTGCTGGCGCCGTCAATCACGCGGCGCCTCATCGAGGAGTTCGTGGCCCGTTCTCCGACGTTGCCGTTGCCCCGTTACCTTTTTAGTAGCCCCTCTAATTGAGTAAGAATTGGGGTTGTTGGCCTGTCGGTCCCGGCATGGTTCT
>NZ_JADHDY010000011.1 GCF_016820535.1 Sporosarcina beigongshangi
AGCCCTTCGTAATGGATGACATGGCCGGCTCCTTCAAAAGAATTGAATGACTCACAACCAGCCTGACGTAGAGGGTGCGCAGGACTCGTCGCGAGTTGTGCGCATAAGTTCACCTGACGAGAGCTGTCCGAACACTCGCCGCGCCGGCGGCCAAGCAGCGGGAGTGTCAGTGGCCGCGGTGGCGGCGGAACAGCGGGTCCACGGTGTCGGGGTCGATGTTGAGCAGCCCGGCCACCTGGTCAATCATGACCTCGTGGACCAGTTCCCGGACTTGTCCAGGGGTGTCGCAAAGGGCCTCCACCGGGTGCCGGTAGATGGCGACGACGGGCAGTTGCTCGGGCTGCCCGCCCATGGCCGGTGTTCCCCTCGTGTACTTGCCCAGTGGCGCAGGCTCGCCGGAAGCCACGAGCGCCTCCAGGTCACCGGGGATTTCCTCCACCAGCCAGCCCACGTTGCCGAGCGCGGCCGGCCACAGTTCGCGCAGCCGTTCGGCGGAATCAACCACCAGGTCCTCAAACTTTTCGCCCCGGGTGCGGGACCCCGGCACTTCCTGCGGCAGCAGCGGCCCGCGAAGGCCCCGCCCGTGGCGGTCGCGCCGGCGGGCGGCGAAGCTGCGGGGCGCAGCAGGGGCGGCCGGCCCGCCGTCGGGGGCGTCCGGGACAAGCGAGATGCGCAACGATTGTTCGCCGCGGCTGGTATTGAACTGCATCAAATCTCCGTGGACTCCATCAATTCACTGTAGGCCCCCGCGCCAGCTAAGGGGAAATGGGGCACGGCGGGAAATATTGGCGCGGTGGGGGTAGTCTAGGGAACCGTGGGAACCCTTCGTCAATGCACCCGATCCGCCTGCCGTGAACCGGCCGTGGCCACTTTGACGTACGTGTACGCAGATTCGACGGCGGTTCTGGGTCCGTTGGCCACTTTCGCCGAACCTCATTGTTACGACCTTTGTGCCAAGCATTCGGCCCGGTTGACCGCCCCGCTGGGCTGGGAAGTCATTCATTTGGCCCGGTCGGACAAGCCCCCGGCGCCCGGTCCAGACGACCTGTTGGCGCTGGCCGACGCCGTGCGCGAGGCCGCCAATGCCGTGCCGGACGACGTCGGTGCTCCCGCCGCCATGCGCCGCACCCGCACCACTCTTGAACCGCCGGCGGGCGCCTCTGCGGGCGAACCTGGGCGGCGAGGCCACCTGCGCATTTTGCGCGACTAGGTCCAACCAGCCGGGCCTCCGGGTCCGGGCCCGCCAACGGAAGGCCTGAACAAAAGGGCCCTGCGAGACTAGACTGTAAAGCCCCGCGCCACTGGGCAGCGGCGGGAGACCACTGAAGGAAGAAGACCATGGCGAACATCAGCGAAGAATTGCTGGCAATCCTGCGGTGCCCCGTCACCCGATCCGCGCTGGTCCAGGACGGCCAGAGCCTGCTGAGCACCGCCAACGGGCCCGAGGGCGAGCCGCTGCGCTACACGATTGACGAGGGCATCGCGCTGCTGCTGCGCCCGGAGCAAATCACGGCCTGATCCGGCTGCACCCGGCCCTGCCCGGCCCTGCCAGGCCCCGGACAACCACCGGACCGTGCCGCACAACTCAATTCGCAACTTCCTCTTACTTGCATTCGAAGGACGTTTCATGAGGCACGCAGCAGCACCCCAGGTCCCGGCCGGCTACAAGGTGGCCGACATCGGCTTCGCGGAGGCCGGACGCCACCAGATCCGCCTGGCCGAGTTTGAAATGCCGGGACTCATGAGCCTGCGTGCGGAATATGGGGACAGCCTGCCGCTGAAGGGCGCCCGCATTGCCGGCTCGCTCCACATGACAGTCCAGACGGCCGTCCTCATCGAAACCCTGACCACTCTCGGCGCCGAGGTCCGCTGGGCCTCCTGCAACATCTTCTCCACACAGGACGAGGCAGCCGCCGCCGTGGTGGTCGGCAGCGGCACCCGAGAGCATCCCTCCGGCGTGCCGGTATTCGCCTGGAAGGGCGAGTCCCTGGAGGAATACTGGTGGACCGCCCAGCAGATTTTCGCCTGGCCCGGTTCGGCAAGGCACCCCGCCAAGGGCGCCAACATGATCCTTGACGACGGCGGTGACGCCACCATGCTGGTCCACGCGGGTGCCGAGTTTGAGGCTGCCGGACGCGTCCCCGACACCACGGATGAAGACTCCGCGGAACGCGCCGTATTCCTGGCCGCCCTCCGCGACTCCCTCAACCACGACCCGAAGAAGTGGACCCGCACGGCAGCCCGCATCCGCGGCGTCACGGAGGAAACCACCACCGGCGTCCACCGCCTGTACCAGCTGGAGGCTGCCGGCAAGCTGCTCGTCCCCGCCATCAACGTCAACGACTCCGTCACGAAATCCAAGTTCGACAACAGGTACGGCATCCGCCACTCGCTCCCGGACGGCATCATGCGGGCCACGGACGTGCTCATTGGTGGGAAAACCGCCGTCGTCTGCGGCTACGGCGACGTCGGCAAGGGCGCGGCGGAGGCGCTGCGCGGCCAGGGAGCCCGCGTCATCATCACCGAAATCGACCCCATCTGCGCGCTGCAGGCCGCCATGGACGGCTACCAGGTGGCACGCCTGGAATCCGTCGTCGGCCAGGGCGACATCTTCATCACCGCCACCGGCGGCACGCGCATCATCACCGCCGCGCACATGCTCGCGATGAAGAACAAGGCGATCGTGGGCAACATCGGCCACTTCGACAACGAGATCGACATGGCCGGGCTCGCCCGTCTCGCCAACGCCGCCAAGGTGGCCATCAAGCCGCAGGTTGACGAGTGGGTGTTTGACAGCGGCACCGCGCAGGAGCGTTCCGTCATCGTGCTGTCGGAGGGGCGCCTGCTGAACCTGGGCAACGCCACGGGCCACCCGTCATTCGTCATGTCCAACTCCTTCACCAACCAGGTCATCGCCCAGATCGAGCTCTTCACCAAGTCGGGCAGGGGGCAGCCGGGCACGGGGGACTACGGCACCGGCGTGCATGTGCTGCCCAAGATCCTCGACGAAAAGGTGGCGCGGCTCCACCTGGGCGCCCTCGGCGTCGAGCTCACCGAGCTGACCGCGCAGCAGGCCGCCTATCTCGACCTCGACCCGGCAGGGCCCTACAAGCCCGGCCACTACCGCTACTAGACGTCCACAAAGGGGAGCACAGTGAACACGGCATGGGAAAACATCGGCACCATGGTACGGCGCAGGCGGGCGGACAATCCCGGCCCCATGACCCTCGACGGGACCAACAGCTACGTCCTCTCCGCCCCCGGTGCCGCCGGTGTGGTGGTGGTTGACCCGGGCCCGCTCCTGGACGGCCACCTTGCCGAACTTGCCGCCGCCGGCACCGTGGAGCTCATCCTCATCACCCACCGGCACGGAGACCACACCGACGGCAGCGCCCGGCTGCACGAGCTGACGGGCGCGCCCGTGCGTGCCGCGCTTCCGGAATTCTGCCATGCCGGAAATTCCCTGTCCGACGGCGAACTCATCCATGCGGGCGGGCTCGCCATCGAGGTGCTCGCCACCCCGGGGCACACGAGCGACTCGCTGTGCTTTGCCGTGGCGGGCCCCGACGGGGTCGAGCGGATCGTCTTGACGGGGGACACCATCCTCGGCGCCGGCACCACCGTGATCTGCCATCCCGACGGCACGCTCGGCGACTACCTTGACTCCCTCGAACTGCTGCGCCGGAGGGGCAGTGAGGCTCCGACGGCGGCGCTGCCCGGGCACGGTCCGGTGCTGGCGGATCTCGCGCAGGTAGCGGAAGGCTACCAGAAGCACAGGGCGGAGCGGATCGCCCAGGTGAAGGCCGCCGTCGAACATCTGCGCGGCGGCAGCGGCGACCACCCATCAGTGGAAGCTGTCACGGCTGCGGTGTACGGCGACATACCGGAAAACCTGCAGGGGGCGGCTCAACTCTCGGTCACCGCGCAACTGCACTACCTTCGCGGCTGAGCTGTTCCGTAGAGACCTTGGAGGCGAGCTGGCCGGCAAGTGTGCCGGTCAGCGGTGGCTGGCCGGGGCCGATCCCGGCGCCGCGTTGCCCCGCATTCTCGCCTTGAAACAAAGGGCATGACCGCCGACGGCGCCTCCGCCCGGGGTGGTCACGGCACCGAAACTGGCGCTCCGTGCTCGGTCACAGCTGGGTTGCAATTTCCGTGTGCTGCCGCAATGCCCTGGCCGGTGCGTTTGACGGGCGTAGTATTTGTACGTTATCGCAGCTTGGCGCACGTGCCGATCTTGTGGACCAGTGCACCTCACGGGAGTAATTGATGACCCAGCCCGACCAGACCAGGAAGCCCCGCCGGGGCCTGAAGATCGCGTTGTTCGCGGTCGTTGCCGTGGCAATTGCCGCCGGCGGCGTCGGCGCGGCAACAGCACACTCCTGGCTGCCCCCGGCATCATCCACGGCCTCCCAGCCTGCGTCGGTCCCGGCGTCGGCAGCACCCACCACGGCCGCGGCCAAGCCCGTGACGGTGGCCATGGCTCCGAAATCCGGGGCAACGTTCGTCAACCCGGCTGCCGAGGTGAGTGCCCTGGCCGACAACGGCACTGTCTACAACGCCGTGTTGAAGGAGACTGCCACGGGGGAGACCACCAACGGCGAGCTGTTCGTCAGCGGACGCAAATGGGTCAGCAGCGCACCCCTGAAATTTGCCACCGACTACACCTTCTCCGTGACCACCCAGGACGAAGCCGGGAAATTGGACACTACGGTCAGCACCTTCAGCACGGTGCCGGCGTCGAACGAGGCGGACCTGGCCATGTTCCCGGCGGCCGACGCCACGGTTGGCGTTGCGCAGCCGCTGCAGTTCACCTTCAGCGAGCCGGTGACCAACAAGGAAGCCGTGGAAAAGGCCATCTCCATCACGGCCTCCTCGGGACAGAAGGGTGCCTTCCGCTGGTACTCGGACACCCTGCTTCGCTACCGGGCCGAGGATTTCTGGGTGGCCAACACCAAGCTGACAGTGGACATGAAGCTCTTCGGCGTCGACTTTGGCAACGGGCAGATCGGCAATTTCAACAAGACCAACGTTGTCCAGATCGGCAACCGCGTGGAAATGGTGGCCGACGCCGCCAACCTGCAGGCCAGCATTTACATCAACGGCGCGCTCGTGAAGCAGTACCCCGTGACGATGGGCGATGAGCGGTTCCCCTCCGCCTCCGGCTATCTCGTGGTGCTCTCCGACAAGCAGCGCTACGCCCACTTTGTCGCCTCCACCATCGGCCTCAAACCCGGCGACCCCGCCAACTATGGCGAAGTCGACGTCGAATACGCCACCCGGCTCACGCCCAGCGGCGAATTCATCCACCAGGCCACCGACAGCGCCGCCCCGTACCTTGGCCAGGTCAACCTCTCGCACGGCTGCATCGGCATGTCGGCCGAGGGTGCCAGCTGGGTGTTCGCCAACATGGGCACCGGCGACCTCGTCCACGTGGTGGGCAGCCCCAACGAAACCATCGCACCCACCGACGGCTTCGGCGACTGGAACATCCCCTTCGCCCAGTACGCACAGCGCTAGGCCACCTCGCCGGCGTCGGGGTCCCCTCCCCGCCGCTTGGCTCGCCGCCGCTGAACTTGGTTATGGAAACGTGACGCGGTCGTGACAGGCTTCAGATCATTGCGCAACAATGATGGCGTAAAATGACTATTTGGCGTAACATCCGCCACTGTTGATCATTGTGGTGAAAGTCCACTGAATGGGGAGATTGCATGGCTGTGGGTAATGTGACCGGCGGGGCCCGCAAGGGCTGGCGGAACACCATGATGTCGCTGCTGGCAGTTGGCATGACCGCCACGATCGCGGCCTGTTCCGTGGTCGGCCAGACATCCACCAACCCCGGCAGCCCCTCGGCCTCCACCGACGCACCGTCGCAGGCCGCCACCACCAAGCCCGCCGCCAAGCCGGCCACCATCGTCGTCAGCCCGGAGAACGGTGCCGATTTCGTCAACCCGGTCAGCGAGATCACCGCCCAGGTCACCGACGGCACCGTAGTCACCGCCATTTTGTCGGAAACTGACAGCGGTGTTGTCACCGACGGGGAACTCTCCGCCAGCGACAGCAAGTGGGTGGCTGGCGCGCCGCTGAAGTTTGACATGAAGTACACCTTCAACGTCACGGCGGTTGACGCCGGCGGCACCCAGACCAGCAAGGTAACCACCTTCACCACGGTGCCGCCCTCGCACGAGGCCAACGCCGTGCTGTACCCCAGCGCCGACGCGCAGGTGGGCGTGGCGCAACCGCTGCAGTGGTCCTTCAGCGAGCCCGTCCTTAATAAGGAGGCCGTGGAGAATGCCATCAAGGTCACCACCGCCACCGGCCAGGTCGGTGCCTTCCGCTGGTACTCAGACACCCTGCTGCGCTACCGGGCCGCCGACTACTGGCCCGCCAACACGCAGCTCAACGTGGACATGCAGCTATTCGGCCTTGACTTCGGCAACGGCATGATCGGCAACTTCAACAAGAACTACAACGTCAACATTGGCAACAAGGTCGTCATGGAGGCAGACGCCGCCGGCCACACCGTCAACATTCTGGTCAACGACCAGGTCGTGCAGAGCTATCCGGCAACGCTGGGCGACGAGCAGTTCCCCTCCGCCTCCGGCTACATGGTGCTCACCAATGACTTCCAGCGCAACGCCACGTTTAAGGCCTCCAGCATCGGCCTGAACCCGGGCGACCCCGGCGACTACGGCTCCGTCGACGTCGAGTACGCCATCCGCCTCTCCAACAGCGGCATCTTCATCCACCAGGCCACGGCCTCGGCCCAGCCGTACCTCGGCGTCGCCAACCTGTCCCACGGTTGCATCGGGCTCGGCCCGGACGCCGCCGCCTGGGTGTTCTCCAATATGGGCCCCGGCGACATCGTCCACACGGTAGGCACCCCCAATGAGACCATCGCCCCCACGGACGGCTTCGGCGACTGGAACTTCGCCTTCGAGGAATACGCCTCACGCTAAGTCCCCGGGCAACGGCCCAAAAGAGAGCCGGCAGCCAGCCAGGCCGGCCGGGCGCCCCGTTTGGAGCGGCCGGCTACTGCCCGGAAACGCCGTGGCTTTCAAGCCGGGCACGGAGCCGCTCGGCCTGTTCCTGTGAACGGAGCAGCCGGTTGAACTCGCGCTGCCGGCGCTCGGCGATCAGCGAGGACAGGAACACGGAAGGGTCTGTGCCGGCCGGCGGCAGGGGTGCCACGTACTGGCTGGCCTCGTTCGCCAACTCCATTCCGAGCGCGTGACGCGATGCCAGCGCCATTGCGTGGCCCTGGCGCAGGAACATGGAAATGCGCCGGGCCAGGCCGTCGGGCAGCCGGCCGATGTCGGCCAGCGCCGCCCACGGTGCCAGCTGCGGGTCAACCGCCACCTGCAGCGGGGCGATCTTCGGCGCACGCTCGCGGATGGCATAGGTGCCGGCCATCATGTCCCCGAGCCGCTTGGACTTCTCATTGAACAGCGAGACCAGGCAGGCCAGCGAACCCAGCGTCATGTAAATCTCCAGCACACCCAGCAACGCGCGGACTGTTGCATGCCGGAAGCGGATCGAACCGCCGTCGTCCCTCACAACCCGCAGCCCCATGACCAGCTTGCCCAGCGATTTTCCGCGGCTGAGCGTCTCCACCGTGATGGGCACAACCACCAGCAGCAGCACCAGCGCGGCGACCAGGATGGCACCGATGGCGGCCGAATCCAGCGCCAGGGGAGCCGCGCCGAGGAGGAACAGCAGGCCCACCGCCACGGCCACGGTGGCCAGCACGTCGATGGCCGTGCCCAGCGAGCGGGCGGCGAAAGAGGCGGGGCGGAGTTCAAGGACGACGGCTTCGCCGGTGATGATCGCGGACATTGTTTCAGTCTATCCACGGAGAGGGCGCGCGGGCCGCTATGCTAAGGGGCGATGGACATGGACGCCTTTACCTCAGTGCACGCACCCGAATGGTCGCGGCTGGCCGTCCTGGCCCGCAGACGCCGCCTCACCGGGGCCGAAGCCGACGAACTCTTGGACCTGTACCAGCGCGTGTCGGCGCAGCTGTCCTTGATCCGCTCGGTCGAGGGGGAGAGCACGCTTTCGGCGTCGCTGTCGGCAACGCTGGCCAACGCCCGGACCCGGTTCACGGGCGCACGGTCCAACTTTTTCGTTGACGTGGCGCGCTTCTTCGCCATCTCGCTGCCGGCGGCGTTCTACCGGATCCGCTGGCTGACGGTCGTCGTGGGCGCCGTGTTTGTGGTCCTGGGCACCCTGTTCGCCGTGTGGACCGCAGGCAACCCGCAGGTGCTGGCGGCCATGGGCAGCGACGCCCGGTTGCAGCAGCTCGTGGAGCACGACTTCGTCAACTACTACTCCGAGAACCCGGCCGCCTCCTTTGCCGGCGCTGTCTGGACCAACAACGCCTGGATCGCCGCCCAGTGCGTGGCGTTCGGAGTCACCGGCGTCTTTGTCCCGTACGCCGTGTTCTCCAACGCCCAGGGCATCGGCATGACCGCCGGCGTCATGTTCGCCTACGACCGCGGCGACGTCTTCTTCAGCTACATCCTCCCGCACGGACTGATGGAGCTGACCGCGATCTTCATCGCCGCCGCGGCCGGCCTGCGCATCTTCTGGGCCTGGGTGAGCCCCGGCCCGCGCACCCGCCTCGACTCCCTGGCGCACGAGGGCCGCTCCCTCATCACTGTCGCAGCCGGCCTGGTCCTGGTCCTGTTCGTCTCCGGCCTCGTGGAAGCCTACGTCACCCCGAGCGCGCTGCCCGTGTGGGCCAAGATCACCATCGGCGCCCTGGTCCTGGCCGGGTACTGGACCTACACGCTGGTTCTGGGCCGCCGCGCGGTCCTGGCCGGTGAGGCCGGTGACCTTGGAGAGGACGACGCCGGTGCCTCCGTCCGCTCGGCCTGAGGCCGGCGCTGTGGCCGCCTGGCGGACATTCACGGCGGCGTGCCTGGCACTGCTCCTGGCGGCTGTGCTCTCGGCGTGCACCGCCCCGCGTCCCGGGGCGGAGGGCCAGGCTCCGGCCACGCTCGCCGAGGCGGGCCAGGCAGTGTCCGCATTCGCCCGCTCCGTTGGCGGCGTGGCAAGCGTTGACGTCTTGTATGCCGCACCCGCCGGGGGCCAGCGTGGAAGCGCGGCCATCCTGCAAGGCAGCCCGCGCTGGCAGGCGACGGTGCGCCTGAACCTGCTGCCGGGTACCGCCACGGCCACCGCGGTGGCCGCCGCACGGCGGGTGGCCAACTACGTGTCCCGGTGGGAAACCGGATTCGGCTGGGTGGTGGAGCTGAATGAATGTTGCGCCAAGGCTGTCTCGGCAAAAGTGTCTGAGACCCAGATATCGGAGGAAGCCGGGGTGCTCCGCGCAGGAACGGTCCGCTACTTTGGTGATGCGCGGTCGCTGGCTGCAGTGGCCGGAGTGGGCAGCGTCTCCATTGACACCGTGGGACAGGCGGCGGCCGGGGTGGCCGACTACACGTATTTGCCCGCGTTGGCCGCCGCCCTGCACGACGGCGGATTCGACAGCTCGGTGCTGAAGCTGCCGGGCAGCAGTGTGGAATTCCGGACAGGCGGATACCGTCCTGGTGCCGGGCTGCTGGCCCTCATGGAACAGTTGGGCACTACCCAGCCGCTGCAGTCCATGGCCGTGCTGCCCGACGAGAACTCGGCACCGGCGGCGGGTGGCGGTGCAGCGCCGTCGAACTTTTATCTCTTGGTCTCAGCAGAAACCAAGGAGGAGGCCCAGGACGTGGAGAAGGCCATCCTGGCCGCCGAGCTGGAATACGTAGCGGGCGATGCGGCGGTGCGCAGCTACCACATTCCCTACGGCGAGCCCGTTGACAGCGGCTACGGCAAGCCCCGCCGGGATTCCCTCTCCGGGAAACTGAACCACGCAACGCCACTCCCTGCCGGTGATGCCGTGCCCGCGGCCCCGGAACGGGAACCCGCAGTGGTGGCGGATGCGCCGCTGTGCGCGCCGGACCAGCTTGAATGGACGGCCCAACAGATGCCGGCACCCAGCATGGGATTCACCGGGATGGGCGTCTTTCTCTCAAACATCGGCATGGCTCCCTGCTCGCTGGACGGGTACCCGGCGCTGGAATTTGCCGACTCCGACGGTGACGCGATTCCCGTGGTCTTGGCACAGGGTTTTCTTGAAGCGCGGGGCAATGCTGTTCCGGTGCGTGTCGTGATCGGTGCCGGTGAGCAGGCGGTGGCAGCCGTGCAGTGGCGGACCAACCAAGTGGACGGCTATTCGCGGCTGCCGTCCACGATGGCGGTCGAAGCGGTGGCCGGAACAGGGTTCACCAGGGCATCGGAAATTTTCGTCACGACAAACATCATTGACGACAGCGAAGTCAGGCTCTCGCCATGGCAGCCGGCCGATCAGCCGTTGCCCCGCTAGCTTTCTTCGGACCCGGACCCGGACCCGGACCCGGGCTCGGACCCGGACCCGGGCCCTCGTCCCCGGCCTTCGTCCGGGGCTTCATCCCGGCCATCGGGGGTCCGCCCTCGTCCCCGCCTTCATCCCGAACCTCGTCCCGGCCATCGGGGGTCCGCTGTCTCGCTGCCGCCAGGCGTCCGAATTTCTTCCGGCCGCCTGGCACTTATGCGTTCTCCACCAGTAGTGTGCTGAAGCCGGTGATGCCGGGCCGACTGGTCCGGGCAGCGTCACTTGAAACTGCAGCTGATGCGGTTCACGAAGTTGAAACAGCACATCATGCGATTTCCGAGATTGAGTCAGCAGCACCTGCGATAAATCCGTCGATTTATCGCAGGTGCTGCTGTTTCAACGTGCCTGGCGTCTGGGGGATCGCAGCTGCTGCTGTTTCAACGTGCGGCGGCCGGGCCCCGAACCGCCCGGCCCTGCCAAAGCGCCTGAAAAAGGTGCACCATGGGGTTATGGGATTCGACGCGGGCACCGGAGCAGACAGCGGGCAGCTGCCCCGCCTGCCCCACCCGTGGCGGCGCTTCGTGGCCCTCGGCGATTCCTTCACTGAAGGCCTGGACGATCCGGAACCGCGCAATCCCGGCGGATACCGCGGCTGGGCGGACCGTGCGGCGGAGGAGCTGAGCGTTGGCGTGCCCGACTTCTCCTATGCCAACCTTGCCGTCCGGGGCCTGCTGATCCACCAGGTGGTGGAAACGCAGATGGGCCCGGCCCTGGCACTGAGGCCGGACCTTGTGTCCATCCAAGCCGGCGGCAACGACCTCCTGCATCCCGGCGCAGACCCTGACAAGCTGGCCGGGCTCCTGGAGGAGGCAGTGGTGCGCCTCCGCTTGCAGGACATTACGGTGGTGATTTTCGCGGGCCCCGACTCCGGGCGGTCCACCGTGATGGGCCAGTTCCGCAGCAAGATTGCGGTGTTCAATGAGAACATGCGCAGCATCGCCGAGCACCACGACGCCGTCGTCGCGGACCTTTGGGCCATGACCGAGCTGCAGGACTCCCGTCTGTGGAGCCCGGACCGTCTCCACCCCTCTTCCCTGGGCCACCATGCCATTGCCGCCATGTTCCTGGAGACGCTCAATGTGCCGCACTCGCTGCTGCCGCTGGCCCCGAAGGAGCTGCCAGGCCGCAGCTGGCGCCAGGCGCGGGTGGGCGATCTCGTCTGGGCCCGCGACTACTTCATGCCCTGGGTCCTGCGCGGTATCCGCCGGGAATCGCCCACCGGCGGCTTCGGCCCAAAGCGCCCGGTCGCCTCGCCCGTCGCCTCGACGGTCCTGGAGCAGCCGCCGGCTCCGGGCGGGCGCGTTGCGGGTTCCGGAACGGACGGATGACGGCAGGGCAAAGCCGGTCATCCCGTGTCACTTTGGCATCCCCGCGGGGTGGCAGTGTCACTGCGCGGCACGCTGGCGGTATCGTTTCGACATGTGAGTGAGAATTCAAATCCCCAGGACCCATCCCTGAACGCCGAGCGAGAGGCGCCCACGGAGGTGGGTGCCGCCGTCGTGCCTGGACCGGACGCACCTGCCGCGTCGAAGATTAAGCTCGACGGCGCATCCTCCTCCCAGCCGATGCGCCCCGCAGCCAGGCTGCCGCGGCTGCCCGGCGGCGACGACGCGCCCACCACGGCCATTCCCGCACCGGCCGAGCCGGAGGAAACGGGGACGAAGCCGATGGCCAGCGTTGCCCCGCAGGGTAAGCCAGCCCCGCAGGGGACGCCAGCCCCGCACCAGAAGGCTGCCCCGGCGACGGAGACGTCCATGATCTCCATGCGCCCGCCCGCGGAGGAGATTGCCAAGCGCCAGGCCGCAATGGAGAAGGCCGCCAACACCAAACCCGTGTTGACGCGGGTGTACCAGGTGCTGCTCGCCGTGTTCTATCCCGTGGTCCTGCTGGTACTGGCCATTCGGCTCGTCACCTCGAACGTTTTCCTTTGGGTGGAGTACCACCGTCCTGGATTCCCGGCCGATTCCTTTGGCTTCAGCACCGAGGACCGGGTCACCTACGGCTCCTACACGGTGGATTACCTGTTGAACTTCGCCCCGAAACGCTACCTTGGCGGCCTGGTGGACACGGTCGGCAACCCGCTGTTCCTGGACCGCGAGGTGGGGCACATGGCGGACGTCAAGACCGTCATTGTCATGGCGTTTGTGGTGGGCCTGGTGCTGGCCGCGATCATGGTGGTCGCCATGGTCTACCTGGCGCGGAGGAGCCGCGGCGGGATCCGCCGGGGGCTGTTCGCCGGCTCCATCGTGACTCTGGCCGTGATCATCGGCCTGGGGGTCTTCGCCGTGACCGGCTGGGAGGCTTTTTTCACCGAATTCCACAAGATCTTCTTTGCCGCAGGCACCTGGACCTTTTACACGGACGACACCCTGATCCGGCTATTCCCGAGCCAGTTCTGGACGGACGCGGGGCTCTTTATCGGGGTGTTTGTGTTGGTGGTTTCCTCGCTGACGCTGGCCTTCACCTGGCCCACCAAGGAACGGCGCCGCGCCGTGGGAACCGCAGGAAGACCGGGCGGACACGGCGCGCCGAGCGGCCGCCGGGCCGCGTAGAACCCGGCCCGAAATTAATGTTCCCCGCGTTACACACAAAAGTGAATAGAGCAGGAAAGACTCTTTCTGTTAGAATTTTTTAGTATTCTATTGCCGAATAGTTTGGATTGACTTGGAAGACGAGCAAATAGGTGGCCAGGAAAAGTCCCTCGACATGAGGGACTACGTCCGGGTTTTCCGGCAGCATTGGTTGGGGGTTGTTGCGCTTACGCTCATCGGCATATTGTGCAGTGCGGGGTGGCTGCTGTTCCAGCAGCCCGTCTATTCCGCAACGTCCGTGGGGTATGTTTCCGTACCCGGCGGCGACAATATGGGGTCGGCCCTGGCGGGTGACAACCTGGCGAAGTCCAAGGCCACCAGCTACGCGAGCTTCGCCAGCTCCCGGCCCGTGGCGGAATCCGTCATCGCCGCACTGAAACTGGACACCCCGGCCGACGAACTGCTGGCCCAGGTCACGGTGACGGCGGCCAAGGACACCGCACAGATCAAGATTGAAGCTTCGGCGGACACGGCACAGGAGGCTCAGGCCCTGGCCAACGCCTGGGTGGTCTCGCTGGCCGAACAGGTCAAGGTACTTGAGTCGGCGCCGAACCCCACGGATCCCAGCGCAGTGCCGCTGGAGTCCATCATCAAGGTGGTTCCGCTGGGCGACGCCCCGCTGCCGCAGTCCCCGTCCTCGCCCAACAAGAAGATGACGCTGGTCATTGGCGCACTCGCCGGCCTGATTGCCGGCGTCGCCTACGCCCTGATCCGCAACCACCTGGACCGGCGCATCCGCTCGGTTGAGATGGTTGAAAAGGCCACCGGCACCTCCGTGGTAGGCACCATCCCCGTGGATGAACGCCTCCGCAGCGGCCGCCACGTGGTTGAAAGCGGCGTGATCGACCACAAGTCCACGGAGGGCTACGCCATGAGCGAGGCTCTGCGCGAGCTGCGCACCAACCTGCACTACATGAACGTTGACAACCCTCCGCGCGTCATCGTCATCACCAGTTCGGTGCCCGGCGAGGGCAAGTCCACCATCGCGGCCAACCTGGCCGTCACCATCGCGGCCACCGGCCAGCGCGTGATCCTGATCGACGGCGACCTGCGCCGCCCCGTCGTGGCGGAATTCTTCGGCCTTGCCGGGGGCGGCGGGCTCACCGACATCCTCAGCGGCCAGGCCTCCCTCAACGACGTCCTGCAGGTGTACCGTCCGGTGCCCACGCTGGCCGTGCTCGGCGCCGGGCGCATCCCGCCCAACCCCAGCGAACTGCTTGGCTCCATGGCCATGAAGCGGCTGCTGGACCGCCTCTCCGAGGACGCCGTGGTGCTGATTGACGCACCGCCGCTGCTGCCCGTCACGGACGCGGCCATCCTGGCCCGCTCCACCGACGGCGCACTGGTGGTGGCGGGAGCCGGCAAGACCTCCATCGACGAACTCATCAAGGCGGTGGCGTCGCTGGGAAAGGTCAACGCACCCCTCCTGGGTGCCGTGCTGAACCGCGTCCCCACCTCGGGCAGCCAGGCCGCCGGCTACGGCTACTACGGCAAGGGCTACTACTACCACCAGGAAGCCTCGAAGGCGAAAGGCAAGAAGGGCCGGGGGCCCAAGCCCGTCCGCCCCGCCAAGTCGCCGGTGGCGCACGTGGAAAGCTACACCGAAGAGGGCCTGAACCGCGAAGCCGCGTTCGACGAACTGCTGAACCCGAACGGTGACGAAGCCCCCACGCGGCGAGTGACGCGCAGCCTCTAGACGCCTGCCGCAAACGCGCTTGATGCACAAAGGACCCGCCAGCCCCTGGGGCTTGCGGGTCCTTTGCCGTCGGCGGTCCTACGGCTGCCGGGCGCCCCAGGTCTCGAACGCCAGGATCTCCTCCACGGCCGGCAGGATCTCCTCCACCATGCGGCGGTGGGTTTCCGGGCTGCGGCGGTAGGGATCCACGACGTCGTCTCCCGCCTCGGACGGTTGGCTGGCGGAGCGGTAGCTGGCTGCCAAAGCGGGCAGTTCCTCCCAGCGCGCCTGCACGGCGGCGGGCGCGGAGCCCCGGACGACCTCCGGGCTGTTGTCCTGGCGGATGGTGCGCAGAATCCGGGCAAATTCAATCAGGGTGAAGGCGCGCTTGAGCATGCGCGGGCTCATGCGGATGACGGAGTCGCGGTGCTCAACAGTCATGGCCAGCACCAGGTTGGCCTCTTCCACCATGGTGGAGGTCAGCTGGCGGGAGACGAACTGTTCGCTGCTGCCGCCAAAGGACGCCAGGAGCCCTGCGGACTCTTCCTCCATGCCGTCGCCGGCCATGGCCTGCGTGCCGGCGCTGGCCACCGCAAACTGGCCGGGATGGGCGCTTTCCAGCTCACTCTGGAGCATCCGCTCGGCGAACGGCGAGCGGCAGATATTACCAGTGCAAACAGTCAACAAATGAATCATGAATTGATCATAGCCGCCGCGGCTATAATCATTGAGTTGTGAATTCGTCATGGAAACTAATTGTGACGTGCATCAATTGATTGTCGAATTCCACCGCGATCCGCACACCGGCGGACGGACCCTCCGCACAAAGGAACGCCCACCCATGGCTGGACAATCCCAAGCAAGCCCCCGCACCGGCGCCAGGGGCCGGTGGCAGGCCTTCCGCCGCAGCACCGCAGGCACCCTGCTGCTCAACCTCGCGGCGGCCGTCGTGGTCATTGCACTGGTCCAAACGTTCTTTGTGAAGATGTACGTGGTGCCCTCAGGGTCCATGCAGGACACGCTGGCAGTGGGGGACAGGATCCTGGTCAACCGGACCGCCTACGCAGGCGGCGTCCCGCCGCGCGGCGACGTGGTGGTGTTCTCGGCGACTGAAGCGTGGAACGAGGGCGGGACGTCCAAGGGCGGCCCGGTCAAGGAGCTGGCCCGCTACTTTGGCGATGTCACGGGGATCGGCCCGTCGCACGAGAAGTTCCTGGTCAAGCGGGTCATCGGCGTCCCCGGGGACCTGGTGGAGTGCTGCACGGCCGAGGGCGCCGTGGCTGTCAACGGCAACGCCCTGGACGAGCCCTACATCAAGAACAACCTGCCCTTCACCGCCGGCGCCGCAGAATGCTCCGGCACGCCCCGCAGCGTCCGCTGCTTTGGCCCGGTCACCGTCCCCGACGGGCAGTTGCTGGTGCTGGGCGACAACCGCGGCAATTCCAATGACTCCGTCTACGCCTGCCGTGGCGGATCGGGCGGGGAGGCAGGGGAGCAGGACGGCTCCTGCCTGAAGTTCGTGCCCCTTGAAAACGTCATTGGCCACACCTTTGCCACGGTGCTGCCGCTCAGCCGCTTAGGCACCGTGAAATAGTCTTCCGGCACCCGGGCACCCCGGCACCCGGGCACCCGGGACACGCGGCGTCAGGCCGCTTCCAGCACTCCTGAGCGGAGCAGTTCCGCCAGCGCATCTTCCAGGAGTTCACCGGCCGCCGGGTGCGGCCCGACGGCGTCAACCACCCCGGCCAGCAGCTCCTCGCGGCCCGTCCATGAGCCGGCAAGGTCCCAGACGACGCCGCCCAGCGGCCCCAGTTCCAGGACCTGGGAATCCGCCAGCACGTACACCGTGCCGTCGACCTCCACGGCGTCCTGCACCGCGGCCCGCCGGATGTGCCCGGGGACGGCAGGCACGCCGCCTGCCGGCGCATCCGGGCCGCCAACGGGGACCGGCCCCGTGGCGAGCGGGGCCCACCCGGCCGGGGACCCGGCGTCGGGCGCTGAAATCAGCGGCAGCAGGCCGGCTATGTCCCGGGCCTCCGAGTAGCGGATCCGCTGCACGCCCCCGCAGGCCTCGATCATGGTGCACAGCTGCACCAGGCCGCGGTCCAGCCGGGCCAGGGCCGAGAGCTGCGGGGTAAGCTCCAGCAGCGCCACGCCCAGCGGCACGGGCTCAACGGAGGCGGGAGCGGCATCCTGCCCCGCCTTCGAACGGCTCAGGAGTGCGATGCTGCGCAACACCGGGCGGGGCGGCGTGGGGCCGAGGCCGTGCTGTTCCGGACCCTCCTGCAGCTTGGGCACGCCGGGTTCCGCCTGCTTGACGGATAGCGGCTTCGGGTAGGGGGTGATGCGCAGCTGGCCGTCGACGGCAATGGTCTCGTCGCTGACATAGCCGCGCCCCGGTCCCAGCGTCCGCGCCACGGTGGTCTTGCCCGTGCCGGACGGCGCGATGAAGGCCGTCACCGAGCCGTCCGGGTCCGCCAGCCCGCAGGCGTGGAACATCATGAGCTTGCCGGCCAGTTCGTCGATCGCGGCAAGCGTGATGTGCGAGGTCAGCGCCTCGCCGGCCCGGTCGAAGCTGCCGGGGATGCGCGCAACGCGTGCGACGGCGGGTCCCGGCTGGGCGGGCAGGCAGCGGCTCCAGGCGGTGCGGAACTGGGCGGCCTCGGCGGCGGTCAGGCCGTCCACGGCGATGGGCACGCCGAGGGCCGTCACCGTGACGGACTCAAGCGCCAGCGCCTCCGCAGCAGGGGCGCTGGCGGGGGCCTCCTCCGTGGCGGGGGAAGGCTCGGGGAACGCGGCGTGCGCGGGTGCGGTGTCAGGCATGAACAGTCCTCATCAGGGCAAAAGTTGGGCTAGATCCAGCTCGGCAGCCACATGTGGAGGCGCCAATAGTCGTAGGAAATCATTTCGGCGGCCCAGATCGGGTAGAAGTAGGCGCTCAGTGCAACGGCAACGGCAAGGAACAACCCCACCACCACGGCACCCTGCTGGCGCCGCCACGGCGGGTCGTCCACCTTGCCCAGCACCATGCCCAGGACCATGACGATGGCCAGGATCATGAAGGGCTCGTAGGCGATGGCGTAGAAGAAGAAAATGGTGCGCTCGGGGTAGAACAGCCAGGGCACGAAACCGGCGGCCCAGCCGGCCAGGATGGCGCCCGCGCGCCAGTCGCGCTTGGCGATCCACACGCCGACCAGGAACAGGATGGCCAGCGAACCGCCCCACCAGATCAGCGGGTTGCCCACGCTGGTGATGGCGGAGATGCACTTGTCCGCGGTGCACCCGGCGTCGCCGTTTTCAAAGTTCTTCACATAGAAGGAGGTGGGCCGGCCCATGACAAACCAGGACCAGGCGTTGGCCTTGTACGGATGGTCCGAGCCCAGCCCCGTGTGGAAGGCGTAGGCCGTGGAGTGGTAGTGCCACAGGGAGCGCAGCGAATCCGGGATCCACCCCCAAGTGGTGGAGGGGTTGGATTCGGCCCAGTGCCTGTCGTAGACGTCCTTGGAGACGAACCAGCCGGTCCAGGTGGCCAGGTACGTGGCGGCGGCCACCGGCACCATGCTGGCGAATGCCAGGGGGCCGTCCTTCCAGACGGCGCCGGCCATCCAGTAGCGGATGCCTGCGATGCGTCGGGCGTTCATGTCCCACAGCACGCTGAGCACGCCAAAGACGGCGAGGAAGAACAGGCCCGACCACTTGGTGCCGATGCACAAGCCCAGGGCCACGCCCGCGGCCAGCCGCCACCAGCGGATGCCCAGCCACGGCCCGTACAGCAGTTCCTTGGCGCGGACCCGGCCATCCGCCCCGGCGAGCGAGGACAGCCTGGCCGCCAACCGCCGTCGTCCATCATCACGGTCCATGAGCAGCGCACCGAAGGCCAGCAGCGCAAAGAACATGACAAAGTTGTCCAGCAGCGAGGTCCGCGATTGCACAATGGCGTGCCCGTCCACGGCGAACAGCAGGCCGGCCGCCGCACCCAGGATGGTGGACCGGAACATCTTCTGCGCCACCAGGGCCAGCACGAAAATGGCGAGGGTGCCCAGCAGGGCAGAGGAGAAGCGCCAGCCGAAGGTGCTGTCGGGGCCGAAGAGCCACATGCCGAACGCGATCAGCCACTTCCCCACGGGCGGGTGGACCACGTATTCCGGCGTGCCCTCAAGGCTCGTGAAGATGCCCTGGTTGAAGAGGTCGTTGGCCTTGTCGGCCCAGGTGCGCTCGTAGCCGCTCTGCAGGTAGCTGTAGGCGTCCTTGACGTAGTAGGTCTCGTCGAAGATCAGCGACGGCGGCTGGCCGAGCCGCACAAACCGCAGCAGCCCGCCGACCAGCGCGGTCAGGGCCGGCGCGAGCCAGAACCACAGGCGCAGGCTGGCCGGTGTGGGGCCCCCGAGCAGCCGTGCTTCCAGGGCGCTGCGTGTGAACACCCGGGCCGGCTCCGCCACCCAGCGGGGCCGGCCCGGTTTCAGGCTGGAGCCGCGGGATGGGGGCTCGGGGGAGGGGCCGGGCTCTGCCGGGACGGTGTCCGTTGCGGTGGGTTGCACGGAGTCAATGCTACCCAAGTGGGGCTCCGCGCCGCGGCCCACTACGCTTGAGGCATGGAAGAAGACTTTGGCGCCTCACCCGACACTGCTTTGATGGACGACGACGGGGGCCGGGAACCGCTGGATGCAAGCCTTGCGCCGGCCGCCCGGCCGGGTGAGGGGTTCATCGTGCTGGCTGCGACGCCCATCGGCAACAGGGGCGATGCCACCCCGCGGCTCATTGCCTGGCTGGAGGCCGCCGACATCGTCGCCGCCGAGGACACCCGCCGGCTGCACCGGCTCGTGACGGGACTGGGCATCAAGGTGGGCGGGCAGGTCATCAGCTACCACGAACACAACGAGGCCGTGAAGACCGCCGAACTGCTGACCCAGGTCCAAGGCGGAAAGACCCTGGTCATGGTCACCGACGCCGGCATGCCGTCCGTGTCAGACCCCGGCTTCCGACTGGTGACCGCGGCCGTCGAGGCCGGCGTCCTGGTGACGGCCGCCCCCGGCCCGTCCGCCGTGCTGACAGCGCTGGCCCTGTCCGGGCTGCCCACCGACCGCTTCTGCTTTGAAGGGTTCCTGCCGCGCAAGTCGGGCGAGCGCTCGGCACGCCTGCACGAGTTGTCCCGGGAGAAGCGGACCATGGTATTTTTCGAGGCGCCGCACCGGCTCGAGGCCATGCTGCGCGCCCTGCACAAGGAATTTGGCCCGTCGCGGCCGGCCGCCGTCTGCCGAGAGCTGACCAAGACCTATGAAGAGGTCATCCGCAAGCCGCTGTCCGGGCTGCTGGAATGGGCCGAGGCTGCCCAGATCCGCGGCGAGATCGCGATCGTGGTGGGCGGTGCGCCGGATTCCGACCCCGGCACCCCCGAGGACCACGTGGCCGCCGTCAACGAACTCATGTCCCAGGGCATGCGGATGAAGGAAGCCGTGGCCGTCATTGCCCACGACGTCCACGTCAGCAAGCGAGAACTCTACAGCGCGGTGTTGGCCGCGAAGGCGTAGCCGCCGGCTGGGCCGGGACAGCCGGCGGAAGCGCCTCCCAAAGCACGACGGCGCCAGCCGGCTGTCAGCGTCAGGTGCCTACCGGCGTCGGGCTTCCCCGGCCCGCCATGCGCGGGCACGGGCGAGGATGGCAGCGATGACATCCGTCTTGGCGTCCGCGTAGTAGTTCATGTCGGACCACTGTTGCTGCGCCAGTTCCCGTTTCGTGTTTGCGTAAAGTGCGCGGTCCGTCGCGTCATGGCGCAGCCAGTCCCGGAGGTCAAGGTAGTTGGGGATGGCAGGGTCACCGGCCGCAAATATGTGGATGTGGACATCCTTGGCCGGCGTCCGGAACATGCGGTGCCCCGGCTCCCGGACGCGGAGCACGAAACCGGCAGACTCGAGCCGCCCCACGAAGGCGGACTCTTCCTCCACGTCGTGGACCGTCACCAGAATGTCGATGATGGCCTTGGCTGCCAGCCCGGGGACTGACGTCGATCCGATGTGGTCAACGGTGAGGGCGGCAGGCCCCAAAGCCGCCTCGATGGCCTGCGCCAGGCCGTCATAGTGGCCGGGCCAGGCGGGGTCGTAGTCCACGATGGTGATGGGGCGCTGCTCCCGCCCGCCGATCAACACGGCGTCGAGATGCTTGTCTGTTTCACTCTGCATGGCCCCATCCTGCCACCGGTGGTGTGGAGAGGGCACTCCGCGCGAACCCGGGCGCCCGCGCCGCAGGGTGTTCGTTGTACAAATGCACAGTGACAGCGGCCGTGGCAGTGCGCGCACGCGTAGACACTTTTGTTCGAGGACAACTACCGTGAACGTACAAGCCACTGTAAGCCGCAGCACTTAATCGCGGCACCGAACCGAGGAGTCATCATGACCGTGAGCGCTGCCATGGACGTCAACGAACGCGAATCCGCCCTGCTGGCCGGCATCCCCACCGGCCTGCTCATCAACGGCGAATGGCGCCCCGCCGCCTCAGGCAAGACCTTCGCCGTCGAGGATCCCGCCACAGGATCCGTCCTCCTCAACATCGCCGACGCCGGTGCCGAGGACGGTGCCGCCGCCCTCGACGCCGCCGTGGCCGCCCAGGAATCGTGGGGCGCCACCGCCCCCCGCTTCCGTGCCGAGATCCTGCGCCGTGCCTTTGACCTGGTCATGGCCCGCGCCGACGACTTCGCCCTCCTCATGACCCTGGAAATGGGCAAGCCGCTGGCCGAGGCCATGGGCGAGGTCAAGTACGGCGCCGAATTCCTGCGCTGGTTTTCCGAGGAAGCCTCACGCTCCTTCGGCCGCTACTCCTCCAACCCCGAGGGCACCCAGCAGATCCTGGTGCAGAAGAAGCCAGTCGGCCCGTGCCTGCTGATCACCCCGTGGAACTTCCCGCTTGCCATGGCCACCCGCAAGATCGCGCCCGCCATCGCCGCCGGCTGCACCATGGTGCTCAAGCCCGCCAACCTGACCCCGCTCACCAGCCAGCTCTTCGCCCAGATCCTGATCGAGGCCGGCCTGCCCGCAGGCGTGCTGAACGTTGTCGCCACCACCAATGCCGGCGGCGTCACCGGACCGCTGATCCAGGATTCCCGCCTGCGCAAGCTCTCCTTCACCGGCTCCACCCCCGTGGGCAAGCGCCTGCTGGCCGACGCCTCCAACAACGTGCTGCGCACCTCCATGGAGCTCGGCGGCAACGCCCCGTTCCTCGTCTTTGAGGATGCCGACCTGGATGCCGCGGTCGAAGGCGCCATGGCCGCAAAGCTGCGCAACATGGGCGAGGCCTGCACGGCCGCCAACCGCTTCCTGGTCCACGAATCCGTTGCCACGGAGTTCGCGCAGAAGTTCGCCGCCAAGATGTCCGCCATGACCCTGGGCCGCGGCACCGAGCCCGCCACCAACGTGGGTCCGCTGATCGACGCCAAGAGCCGCGACAAGGTCCACTCGCTCGTCTCCGACGCCGTGGCCGACGGCGCCACCGCCATCACCGGCGGCGCCCCCGCCGAGGGGGCCGGCTACTTCTACCAGCCCACCGTGCTGCAGGGCGTCGAGCCCGGCGCCCGCATCCTGAGCGAGGAAATCTTCGGCCCGGTCGCCCCCATCGTCACGTTCAAGAACGAGGACGAGGCCGTCGCCCTGGCCAACGACACCGAATACGGCCTGGTCGCCTACGTCTTTACCAAGGACCACAACCGCGGCCTGCGCATGGCCAACCGCATCGAAACCGGCATGATGGGCCTGAACGCCGGCGTCATCTCCAACGCAGCGGCACCGTTCGGCGGCGTCAAGCAGTCCGGCCTGGGCCGCGAGGGCAGCGTCGAGGGCATCGAGGAATACCAGTACACCCAGTACATCGGCATCCCCGCCCCGTAACGGCACCCGCGTTCCTCGAGGCCACAGACATGGCCCCCCAAATCACTCATTTGGGGGCCATGTCTGTGGTCTCGGCTGCTTGAGGGGGACTGAGCGGCTTGATGGCGACAGATCTGTGGTGTGGCGGCCGATTCGACCCTCGGCACGCTTCATTCGGACATCTCCTGCAGGTTTTTGGGCCCCTCGAGTTTTATTCGGACACCAAACGTGGGTAAATGTGCCTCGAAGCGACGTTTGCCGTCCGAATGGTTTGCCGGGTGGTGGGGAAGTCGCGTTTGGTGTCCGTTTGATTCGCGGGGCCCCGCCTCCGCCGCGTACCGCGCGTGAGCTCGCAATTTCGGCCCCTAAAATTCAAGATGACCCAAGCAAAGGGCCGAAATTGCGAGGTCACGGTGGGACGTCCCTCCCGCGAGTGTCAGCGGCGCAGGAACAGGAACAACGACGCCGGAACGTACCGTGCGCAGAACCGGCGCCAAGGCGTGGCTGAGGTGCGGAAACGGGCCACCAGCTGTTCCACTGCCTCGGCGAGGTCTTCGCGTTCGCCCGGGTCCAAAGGCTCCTCGCCGCCGTACAGTGCCTGTTCGGTGGCCAGCAGAATCACGTCCAGCCCCGGCGGCCGGGTGCTGCCCAGGTGGGCGGCAACGGCGTCGGCCTGCATGGCGGGAGTCAAGGCGGGGCTGTAGGGGACGCCGTAATCGATGGCCGTGTCCGTGAGCTCCTGCCATGCCGGCGTGGTGGCCGGTTGCCTCCGGCCAATGGGCCGCCATGAACCGCGGATCGTCGCCAGCCGAGTCCGCCGGGCCAGCCACCGCACGAAGGCCGGGAGCAGCAGCACACCCAGAACCAGAAGCGCCAGTACGGCCCGCTTCAGCCCGAGCATGATGTCAACGCCCAGCTCCTCCGCGGCTGCAGCGGCCGGGGCCGTGGTGGCGGCCGCGGTCGTCGCCGCATTGGTGGGGGCGGCGGAGTTGCCCGTGGGGTTCGGCTCCGGGATCTGGGCGGTGGCGCCCGCGTCCAGTGCATAGTCGGGCACGGCGCCGCGGGACGGTGTGGGTTCGAACGGCACCCAGCCCAGTCCCTCAAAGTAGAGTTCCGGCCAGGCATGGGCGTCGCGTCCCGTGACCTCGTAGCCGCGCCAGAGCTCACCGCCGGCCCCCTCGACATCCAGGCCGTTCTCCCGCACGCCCTGCGTGTACCCCACGGCAATCCGCGACGGGATCCCCACCTCCCGGGCCATGACGGCCATGGCGGCGGAGAAGTGCACGCAGTAGCCGCTCTTCTCCTTGAGGAAGTCGGCCAGCACCGCCATGCCGGAACCGTCGTAGCCCTCAACCACGGGCGTGCTGAGGCTGTAGCTGAACTCCCCGGAGCGCAGGTAGTCCTGGATGGCCATGGCCTTCTCATACGGCGTCGAGGCGCCGGCGGTGACGGTGTCCGCGGTCTTGGCCACCACCGACGGCACGTCCTTGGGCAGCTGGGAGAACACTGGGTCAAGCTCGCTGCGCGGCGGCGCGGTGGCTGCGTTCAGCACGTCCTGCGTGAGCGCGGGCATCCGGCTCGTGACGAGGTAGCTCTTCCCGGCCGTGGTGGCGTTGGTGCTCTTGATGGTCTGCGTGGACGGATTCCACCACCATTCGCCCGGCAACTGGTCCACCGACGAGGCGGACAGCGGCGCCGGCAGCCACGGATCGCCAACCCCGGGCACCGTGACCTTGGTCTGCACCGTCTCCAGCGGCACGTCGGGCGCAGGCCCCGCGGCCGGCGACAGCGAGGTCAGGTCCTGCGAGAGACCCTTGGGCAGCGGCGACGGCTCCCACACCTTCCCGCTGAAATTCTCCAGCGTGGTCATGCGCATGTACGGCGCCTGCCGGGCTGTGCTGAGGTACCTCAGCGTGATCCGGCCCGACTGCGACCTCAGGTCATCCCCCAGCGACAGCATGGGGTCCAGCGTCCCGCCCTCGCCCGCGCCGGCAAGCTGCGAGCCCTGCGGGTAGAGCCCGTCCCGGAAGCCCGGCATGGCCTGGGTGGCCAGTGTCATGAGGAGTACGACGGCGGCCCCCAGCGCCGCTCCCTTGGCCAGTATGCCGCTGGCTACTTTGGGCGTGTCTGTGCGCAGCTTTCCGTTGGGTGCGTACCAGCGCGCGCACCCCAGGATGAGCAGGTAGCCGGCGGCCGCGCCCACAAATGCGGCCGGGCCGACCCCATTGGCCGTGGTCAGCGCGGAGGGCAGCAGAATCAGGATCAGGCCCAGCGCGCTCGCGGCGGGCATGGAGACGGTGATGGCCAGGGTGTCGATCAGCAGTGCGGCAAAGCCCAGCCCGGCGCTGAACATGAAGTGCATTGACACGGTGGAGGGCACCGGGGCCACATTGGCCATGACAACGTTGGAGGCGTTGGCGGCCATGTCCAGGGCCGCCCCCACGGTGGCCGGCGTGGGGATCACGCCAAGGATGGCGGTGCCGGGGAAGAACACCAGGGTCAGCGACATGAACCAGCCGGCCAGGGCGCCCACCGGTGCGAAGGGCGAGAGGGCCGGCCACCGGCGCAGCAGGGCCGGGACCAGAAGGGTGCCGCCCACCACCACGGCCGCCTGCACCAGCCAGCTCAGGTTGCGCACCACGCCGCCGAGCCCGAGCGAGGCGGCCATGACGGCGGCGAAGATGGCAAGGGCCATGACCCACCTGGCGGGGCCCGTTGCCGGGGTGCCCAAAAGCCTGCGGGCCGATTTGTGCGGGGCCGGGGCTCCGCCGTCGTGCGCGGGAGGGGCGTGCAGTGTTCCGGTCATGGGGTGCTCCCGGGTGTGGGGCCGTCGAGCGCGTGCCAGGCGGACAGGAGCGGGGTGTGCGGCGTTAGCGCCGTGGCATGCCAGCCGGCGCGGTGGAGGATGCGCAGGGCCGGGGCGGCCTGTGCGGGGTCCTGGCACACCAGAATCGCGTAGGAGCTGTGCACGGTTTCGGAGTTGCCGGCGAGCAGCTGGGCCTCGTGCTCGCTCAGCAAACCGGTGACGGCCACGAGCGGGCCCAGGCTGGCTCCGCCGTGCAGCTTTTGGGCCAGGGCGGCGGGCAGGGCGGTCTCGCCGGGGCCCGCGAGTTCCAGGGCGGCGAGCCCGGCAGCGACATCGAAGATGCCGTGATGGCCGGAGAATTCCTCACGGGAGGGATCCGGTGCGGAGGCGGAGGTGAGGAACGCCGGCTCGCCGCGGTGGTCCACGACGCCGAGCGTATAGCCCCGCTCCAGCAGGTGGGTGGCGATGGAAACGGCGGCCACGACGGCGGCTTCAAAGGCCGCCGTCGTGGCCAGGTCCGGCAGGCCCGCATTGCCGCGGCCGGCAGCCACGAACCGCTCCGCGGACCGGCCGGTTTCCCCGTAGGCCAGGTTCCGGCGGTCCAGGAGCAGCTGCGCCTCGGGCGTGGTGACGGACTCTTCGGCACGCACCATGAGCTTGCCCTGGCGCGCCGTGACGGGCCAATGGACGCGGCGCATGGGATCGCCGTGGCGGTAGTCGCGCGTCATGACGTCGTCCTGGCGGGCGTGGGCCAGCTCGCGGGTGCTGCGGGTGCCGTCCGGGCCGCGGCCCTCCGTGAGGGACATGGCGGGCAGGGGGACGGCGGCAGGGGCGATGGTGAGGCGGTCGCCGTCGTCAATGCGCCGGTGCAGGAAGGCGACGTCGAAGGGGTCGGTGAAGTTGCCCCGGAGCGGGCCGATGGTAAAGACGCCGCGGTGGGAGGGGTGGAGCGTGTAGTGGTAGTCGCTGCGCAGGCTCCGCGGCGACACCGGGTTGGGGTGGGTGAAGGCCGGCATGTCGCGGAAGCTGAACGGCAGCGTCTCGACGAGCCGGCTCTGCGTGCCGCCCGGGTTGCGGCCGTGGACCTCAAGGGTCACCTCCAGCGGCTGGCCCACCTGGCCGAGCAGGGGGGAGACCGTGCGCTTGAGCGTGAAGCCGGTCTTGAACAGGTGCAGGGCACCGTAGGCCGCGGCGAGCAGGGCGAAGCAGAACATGGCGACTGTGAGGAGGTCGCGCCGGCCCAGCAGCCAGGCCAGGAGGAAGACCGCGATTCCGCAGCCCAGCAGCAGCCAGCCCCGGGGCCGGAAGGGTCGTGGGGTGGCCATGCTAGTTGCTCCGGGCTTCCTTCCCGGGACGCCCGTCCCGCCCCGGGCGGCCGGATCCGTTGCTGCCGGGGGCCGCGGCGGGGACGCCGTTGCTGCCCACCGGGCCTGCGGCTGCTCCAGTTGCCTGGCCGCGGCCGCCAAAGCCGAAGGCGCCGGGGCGCCGGTCGGGCTGGCCGGGGACGGCCACCGCGTCCAGGATGTCGGCCACCACGGAGGCGGGGGTTGCGCCGCGGCTGGCGGCGCTGCGCTCCACGAGCAGCCGGTGTGCCAGCACCGGTTCGGCGAGGGCGCGGATGTCGTCCGGCAGCACAAATCCGCGGCCCGACAGGGCGGCTGCCGCCTTCCCGGCACGCATGAGCTGCAGGAGGGCACGGGGGCTGGCGCCCAGGCGGAGTTCGGGGCTGGTCCTGGTTGCCTGCCCCAGCGCCACAATGTACGAGCGCACGGCCGGCGCCACGTGGATGCCGGAGACCGTGGCGATCATCGCCTTGACCTGCGCGACAGACGCAACGGGGGAAACGGCGTCGAGCGGGCTGGCGGACTGGTGCGACTCCAGCATGGCCAGCTCCGCCTCAGGATCCGGGTAGCCCATGGAAATCCGGGCCATGAAGCGGTCCCGCTGGGCCTCGGGGAGCGGGTAGGTGCCGGCCATCTCGATGGGGTTCTGGGTGGCCACCACCATGAACGGCTCGTGCAGGGTGTAGGTGGTCCCGTCCACACTGACCTGGTGCTCGGCCATGGACTCCAGCAGCGCCGACTGGGTCTTGGCCGAGGCCCTGTTGATCTCGTCGCCGATGACGATGTTGGCAAAGATGGCGCCGGGCCGGAACTCAAACGTCTGCGACGACTGGTTGAAGATGGACACGCCCGTGATGTCGCTGGGCAGCAGGTCAGGGGTGAACTGGATCCTGTTGACGGAGCAGTCAAGGGTGCGGGCGAGGGTCTTGGCCAGCAGCGTCTTGCCCACGCCCGGCACGTCCTCCAGCAGCAGGTGCCCGCCGGCCAGCAGCACCGTCAGAGCCAGCCTGACCGACTCCTCCTTGCCGTCAATGACTGTGTTCATGACGGCCATGATCCGCTGTGTCAGCGCGGTAAACGCCTCCGGCGCCATGGGCCCGTCCGCGGCGGCTACCGACAGCGCAGACCGCGGCTCGTGGCTCGGAGCCTCCGGTTGGGAGGCGCCGTCGGCCAGCATTGTCTCTCGGGGGTGCATGCCCCACCTTTCACCACTATCCGCCGGCCCGGACAGGGACGGACTCTTGTGATCCACGCTACTATCCCCGCGTGCTTTTTGCGCCATTGGGCAGGGAAAATGCGGAAACGGTAAGCTAAAAAACCATGAGCACTCCCGAGGTTCCGTTCCCGTACCGTCCCGATTCCCTGGCGTTGAAGCACGACGGCGGCACGCGCCCGGGTGCCTTTGGCCCCGCACCGGAGCCGCTGCCCGTGCCGGTCTATGACAACCACACGCACTTTGACTTTGGCGATTCCCCGGTGGACCTGGTGGCGGCGCTCGACGCGGCGGAGGCCGTGGGCGTGGCCGGCGCCGTCCAGGTGGGCTGCGACCTGCCCTCCTCCCGATTCACGGTGGCCGCCGTCGACGCCGACCCGCGCATTCTGGGCGCCGTCGCCATCCACCCCAACGACGCCCCGGAACTGGCCGCCGTCGGCGAGCTCGAGGACGCCCTGGCCGAGATCGATTCCATGGCCGCCCACCCGCGGATCCGGGCCATTGGCGAGACCGGGCTGGACTACTTCCGCACGGGGGAGGAAGGGCGCGCCGCGCAGCACGATTCATTCCGCAGCCACCTGGAGATGGCCAAGTCGCGGGACCTGGCCCTGCAGATCCACTGCCGCGACGCGCACGAGGATGTGCTGGCGATTCTTGCCGAGGTGGGTGCGCCGTCGAGGCTCGTGTTCCACTGCTTTTCCGGGGATGCCGAATTGGCACAAATCTGCAACGAAAACGGCTGGTACATGTCCTTTGCCGGTACGACCACGTTTAAAAATGCGCAAAATCTCCGCGACGCGCTGGCCGTCGCGGACCCGGCCCTGGTGCTGGCCGAGACCGATGCCCCGTTCCTGACCCCACACCCGTTCCGGGGGCGCGTGAATGCCAGCTATATGCTGCCGTACACGGTGCAATACATGGCACAAATGAAGGAAATTGAACTGGTGGAAATGTGCCTTAAATTATCGGAAAATACACGCGCCGTTTACGGTTCCTGGCTGGATTAATAGTGTTGGGCTGGTCACTTTGGGCAAAAAATGCCTTGTCGCCAAGGTCACGGTTAGGTTACGCTGGGTGACTATTAGCCGTGGTCGGGGAAGGCCAACGGAATTAATGCTGCCGGATGCACCGTTCAATTTGCGCCGGCACAACCGTTCGCAAGAACAATGTGAGTTGATTTGACGCAGGGATTTCTGCGGCCAAAATCGGCTGCGCTGCGTTCCTTACTTCTCCGTGCCCGGGTGCTCTAGTAGTTACGGGAACCCGTGTTTTCATTCCTCACAATTGATGGCAAGTTCAGCTATTTGAAGCTTGCCTGCCAGGTTGCAGTCCTCATGGCACTCGTTGCCGGCTTGATGGCATTTGTTACCTCAAGCAAATCTCTGACCCTCGTGGTCGATGGCCAAAGCAGCACCGTCACCACGTATGGCGGGAATGTGGCCAGCATCCTCAAGCGTGAGGATGTCACCGTCGGCACGGCCGACCATGTCAGCCCGGCCCTGGACACCGCGGTGAAGGACGGCGAAACCATCACCGTCAACAAGTCCAAGAAAATCACCGTCAGCATGGATGGCGCACAGCGCACGGTCACCACCACCTCCAGCAACCTTCGCGGCTTGATCAACCAGTTGGGTGTCGCCGCCAACGCCAAGCTTTCCGCTCCCGCCAGCACCCTGCTGAGCAACGCCAGCGCGATCTCCATCATCACCCCCAAGTCGGTGACCGTGGTGGCCGACGGCAAGAAAAACCAGGAAACCACCACCGCCGAGACCGTCAAGGACCTCCTGGCCCAGGCCGGCGTGAAGCTGTCCGCCACCGACCGTGTTTCCGTCCCTGTCACCACGGCCGTCAAGGACAACCTCGTTGTCACTGTGAACCGCGTAGTCAACGGCACCGTCACCGAAACCTCCGCCGTCCCGTTTGAGACCGAGCAGAGCGTTGACCCCAACCTTTTCAAGGATGAGAAGAAGGTTGTCAGCGAAGGCGTTGCCGGCACCCTGGAAACCACCTTCAGCACCGTTGTTGTTGACGGCGTCGAAGAAAGCCGGGCCGAAACCGGCACCGCCGTCGTCAAGGCACCCGTTGCCGCCAAGGTCACAGTGGGCGGCAAGGACCGGCCCGCACCAGAAGCGGCCCCGGCCGCTGCTGCCGCCAACACCGGCGCAGCCGCTCCGGCCATGGGCAACGAGGCCATGTGGGACGCCATCGCCCAGTGCGAGTCGACAGGCAACTGGTCCATCAACACCGGCAACGGCTACTACGGCGGCCTGCAGTTTGACGTGCAGACCTGGCTCGGCGCCGGCGGAGGGGCCTACGCCCCCAACGCCAGCCTGGCCACGAAGGCACAGCAGATCGACATCGCCAACCGCGTGTACGCCCAGCGCGGCCTGAGCCCGTGGGGCTGCGCCGGCGCCGCCGGCTAGCAACACCTGCCCCGGCACGAACGCCCCTGCACCATATATATGGAGCAGGGGCGTTTCGCATTCCCGCCGCAATCGGCGCGTCCGCTTGGGCGATCCCGCGGTTGGGGAGAACCGGGGATTGCCGATCTGGTGCGGCGTTTGAAAAAAGTCGACGATATCTGATGCAGGGTTGGCAAGAACCGGGGATTATCTGATGCAGGGTGGGGCGTGGCGCGGCGTGAAGTGGGGCATTTGGTTGGGGCGTGGCGGCGCGTGGGGGATGGATTTCCGTTCAGCAGATACGATTGATCCGTGACTAGCCCCGAACAGAGCCCCGCGACCCAGCCCCTGCTGGGTGCCACCGAAATCCGCCGGCTTGCGGAGGAAATCGGTGTCCGCCCCACCAAGACGCTGGGCCAGAACTTTGTCATCGACGGCAACACCATCCGCCGCATTGTCGCCGCGGCCAACATTGACCCCGAAGAAACAGTGCTGGAAGTCGGCCCCGGCCTGGGCTCCCTGACGCTGGGCCTGCTGGATGCAGCCAAGCACGTGGTGGCCGTGGAAATCGATCCCGTCCTGGCCGACAAGCTCCCCGAAACGATCGCCGCCTTCCGCCCCGAAAAGGTGGGCAACATCGACGTCGTGCTCTCCGATGCGATGCGCGTGCTGGAACTGCCTGCCGAGCCCACCGCACTCGTGGCCAACCTGCCGTACAACGTGGCCGTGCCCGTGGTGCTGCACCTGCTGGAACATTTCCCGTCGCTGCGGCACGGCCTGGTCATGGTGCAGGACGAGGTGGCGGACCGCATGGTGGCCGGCCCCGGATCCAAGACCTACGGCGTGCCGTCAGTCAAGGGCGCCTGGTATTCGCAGATGCGCAAGGCCGGCGTGATCGGCATGAACGTGTTCTGGCCCGCACCGAAGATTTCCTCCGGCCTGGTGGGCTTCACCCGCCGCGAACCACCTGTCACCCGGGCCTCCCGGGAAGAGGTGTTTGCCGTGATCGACGCCGCCTTCGCCCAGCGCCGCAAGACCCTCCGGGCAGCCCTGGCCGGCTGGGCCGGGGGAGCGGCCGATGCCGAAATTTACCTGCGCAAGGCCGGCGTTGACCCCAGCGCCCGCGGCGAGGTCATCGACGTGGCGGCCTTCGCCCGGATCGCCGAAGCCAAGATTCCCATGACGGCCTGAGGTGGACCACATCAAAAGGACAGCCGTGGACAACCCCGGCGGGGACGCGCTCTGGACGCCGTCGCCGCGCACGGTGAAGGTGCGCGCGCCGGGCAAGATCAACGCCTACTTCCAGGCGGGGCCGCTGCGCCCGGACGGCTACCACGCCGTGGCCAGCACCTACCTCGCGGTCTCCCGCTATGAGGAGCTGGCGGTCACCTCGCGCCCCGGCACGCCGGCCACGGACATCGCCGTCTCCATCAGCCCGGACAGCACGCTCCCGCCGGAGGCACTTGCCGGCATCCCGCTTGACGCCGGCAACCTCGCCGTCAAGGCGGCGCTGCTCGTGGCAGACCTGGCGGAGAGCCCCTGCGGCGTCCACATCGAGATCACCAAGCACGTCCCCATCGCCGGCGGCATGGGCGGCGGCTCGGCCGATGCGGCGGCGGCCCTCGTGGCTGCCGACGCCCTCTGGCACACCGGCCTGTCCCGGGAGGAGCTCTCCCACCTCGGCGCGGAACTCGGCGCGGACGTGCCGTTCGCACTTTTGGGGGGCGCCGCCGTCGGACTTGGCATTGGCGACGAGCTGACAGCCGCACTGGCGCCAACCCCCCTGCACTGGGTCCTGGTGCCGGCGGACTTTGGCCTGTCCACCCCCCTCGTGTACGGCACGCTGGACCGGCTGCGCGGGGAGGCCGGCTACGACGCTCCCGAGCCGGAGCAGGTCGAGGCGGGGGTGCTGACGGCGCTGAGGGCGGCCGATCCGCAGTTGCTGGCACCGTGGCTGTACAACGACCTGCAGCCGGCGGCCCTGGAACTGGCCCCGCAGCTGGGGGCCGTGCTGGCCGAGGGGGAGGCGTTGGGGGCGCTGGCGTCGCTGGTGTCCGGATCCGGCCCCACCCTGGCGTTCCTCGCCGCCGACGCCGGCCATGCGCACAAACTCGCCGCCGCGCTCGAGGGCGCAGGCCATCGGGCCTGGGCCGTGGAAGGCCCCGTGCACGGGGCAGCAATCATTCAATAATTCATTCGCAACACCGTTAGGAAAGTGGTACCACGTGGCTCATCTGCTGGGCGGGGAAAACCTTAGCATCGCCTTTGCAACCCGGACCGTGCTCGACGGCGTCAGCGTCGGTTTGGAGGAGGGCGACCGGATTGGCATTGTGGGCCGGAACGGCGACGGCAAGTCCACGCTGATGCGCCTGCTGGCCGGGCGCCAAACGGCCGATTCCGGCCGCGTCACCGTGCGCGGCGGTGTGCACGTCGGCTATCTCGACCAGTCGGACGTGCTGGACGGCGACGACACCGTGGGCTTCGCGATTGTGGGGGAGGCGGCCGACCACGAGTGGGCCTCCAACCCCAAGATCCGCGAGATCATGGGCGCCCTGGTGGGCGAGGTGGACTGGCATGCCAACATTCACTCGCTCTCCGGCGGGCAGAAGCGCCGTGTCGCGCTGGCCAAGCTGCTGATCGGCGATGACGACGTCATCATGCTCGACGAACCCACCAATCACCTGGACGTGGAGGGCGTGGCCTGGCTTGCCAAGCACCTCAAGCAGCGCTGGCGCGCCAACGAGGGCGCCTTCGTCGTGGTCACCCACGACCGCTGGTTCCTTGACGAGGTCTGCACGCGCACCTGGGAAGTCCATGACGGCATCATTGACCCGTTCGACGGCGGTTACGCCGCCTACGTGCTGGCCCGCGCCGAGCGTGACCGGATGGCGTCGGTGGTTGAGAACAAGCGTGTGCAGCTGGTCAAGAAGGAACTGGCCTGGCTGCGCCGCGGAGCCCCCGCTCGCACGGCCAAGCCGAAGTTCCGCATTGAGGCCGCCAACGCGATCATCGCCGACGTCCCCGAGCCGCGCGACACCGTGGCGCTGTCCAAGATGGCCACGGCCCGCCTGGGCAAGGACGTGCTGGATTTGGAAAACGTGTCCCTGAGCTACGGCGAGGGGGAGGGCGCCAAGGAGCTGTTCAAGAACATCACCCTGCGCCTGGCTCCCGGCGAGCGGCTGGGCCTGGTGGGCGTCAACGGTGCGGGAAAGACCACGCTGCTGCGGCTGCTCAACGGCGAGGTCACGCCGTCGTCCGGCAAGGTCAAGACCGGCAAGACCGTCAAGACCGCCGTGCTGACGCAGGAGGTACGCGAACTGGATGACGTGCTGGACATGCGCGTCATCGAGGTCATTGAGCGGGAAAAGCGCTCTTTCGACGTGGGCGGCAAGGACATGACGGCCGGACAGCTCGTGGAGCAGCTGGGATTCACCAAGGACAAGCAGTGGACCATGGTCAAGGACCTCTCCGGAGGTGAGCGCCGCCGCCTGCAGCTGCTGCGCCTGCTGGTGGGGGAGCCCAACGTGCTGATGCTCGATGAGCCCACCAACGACCTCGACACCGACACGCTCGCCGCCGTGGAGGACGTGCTGGACGGCTGGCCCGGAACGCTCGTTGTGGTCTCGCACGACCGCTACCTGCTGGAGCGCGTCACCGACCACCAGATGGCCCTGCTGGGCGACGGCAAGCTGCGCGGGCTGCCCGGCGGTGTGGACCAGTACCTGGAACTGCGTGCGGATGCCGGCGTGGGGCCGTCGGCCGGCAGTCCTGCCGCAGCCGGCAGTGGCGGCGCACCCTCCGGTCCGTCCGAGGCCGAGAAGCGCGACGCCCGCAAGGTGCTGAACCGCCTGGAGCGCCAGCTGTCCAAGAACTCCGCCGCCGACGCCAAGATCCACGCGCAGATGGCCGAGAACGTGGGCAACTACGACGTCCTGGGCGACCTTCAGGCCAAGCTGGACAAGCTTGCCGCCGAGCGTGAGGGCATGGAGCTTGAGTGGCTCGAGGCCTCCGAGGTGCTCGAGTAGGCCCTGCCAACGGCTGCGTTCCGGTGGCGTTCACTGCGGCGCACGGGTTTCCTGAACTTATGCGTTGAACTGGTGCTGGGTTCTGCGCATAACCTTTCATGCGCGGAACCCGTGCCGAGTCGTGCGCATAAGTTCCCGCCCGGAATTATGTGCTGGACGGGTACTCGCGGGTTCACCTGATCTGCGGCGCACGGGTTTCCTGAACTTATGCGTTGAACTGGTGCTGGGTTCTGCGCATAACCTTTCATGCGCGGAACCCGTGCCGAGTCGTGCGCATAAGTTCCCGCATCTGCGGGGGAGTTCCTCCACAGGCCCGGCAGCCGCCAACCTTGTCCACAATTGCGACGCCGGGGCTGCCGCCGCCCGGTGTTTCGGCGCACCCTTGTTCCATGCCAGAGAAAAACGAGAACACGAACGCCGACCTGGTGCGGGCCCTGGAGCGGCGCAATGGAGTGGCCCGGCGCAAGGACCTGGTCGCCGCCGGATTCGGTGCCAAGACGATTCAAAGTGCCGTGGCGGCCGGGGCCATTGTTTGCGTTGCGCGCGGATACTTTTCCCTCCCCGCAGCTGACGGGACTGAGATTTGGCTCGCCGCCCATCAGGCACGCCGCACCTGCCTGAGCAAGGTGGGTGAGCTCGGGCTGTGGGTTCTGAATGAGCCCCAACAGCTGCATGTTGCCGTGGCCCACGGCAGACCGGTTCCTGGTTGTGTCGTCCACAGGGTCAAGGGAAGGCAAACCCTGACGGACATTCTGCGCCAATGCGTCCGGTGCGGCACCGAGGTCGAAGCGCTTGCACTGTTCGAATCCGCAGTGGTCAAGAAAAACTGCTCCATCAACCACCTCCGGAAGGAATTCAGCGGGAGGGAAGACTCGGCCGCCCGGGCCATTGTGGACATGATTGACCCCCAGTCCATGTCCATTGCTGAGACGTGCAGCAGGTACCACCTCCGGAGGGCCGGATACAACGTCCAGGGCCAGGCCTACATCCGCAATGCGGGCCACCTGGACCTGTTGGTCGACGGGATCCTGGGCCTGGAAATAGACGGGGAGTCGTACCACAACGATGCACAGGCATGGAAGGAAGACCTCCACAGGGACACCATGTACGTGCTCGAAGGCATGTGGCGGCTGAGGATTCCCGCCGCTGTCGCCCTGTACCACCCTGAGGTGTTGCTGGCGTGGGTGGAGCAGGCCCTTGGGCGCATCCGCTCGGGACAGCGCCACCAGATGCAGTGACTCCACCCAGCAAAGCCGCCGCTGTGACCTTGCCCACGCGGCACCGCCAAAATTCGCGGCCGGCCCGCGCCCAACTCGCAAAAGTCGCCATCGTCGTGGCACACTATATTCTCGTGAGCTTCCAGCAACAGCTGGTGGTGCATGGTCCGCCCTGGTGTAATGGCAGCACCCCAGCCTTTGGAGCTGTGGAGTATAGGTTCGAATCCTATGGGCGGAACCAGTTGGCAAGAGCTCAGGCACCTGTGCCGAGCAGGTACCATGGAATAGTTTCCCATTGCGTACGTTTGAAAACGGACTTGTGTCCGGGCAGGAGTGCCACTTAGTGAGCCCCCAAGACATCCCCACCACCAACCCGGCTGCAGTCATCATCTTGGCGGCAGGCGCCGGCACCAGGATGAAGTCGCGGACACCCAAAATTTTGCACCCCATCGGCGGCATTTCGATGGTGGGCCACGCGATGGCCGCGGCCCAGGGGCTGGCACCGGAAAAGCTGGCCGTGGTGGTCCGCCACGAACGCGACCTCGTCGCCGCCCACATCGCAGCGCTGGACGAGACCGCCATCATCGTGGACCAGGACGAGATCCCCGGCACCGGCCGTGCCGTCCAGCAGGCCCTTGAGGCGCTCGACGCCCAGGCCCTGGTCGAAGGCACCGTCGTCGTCACCTACGGCGACGTCCCGCTGCTCACCGCTGCACTGCTCTCCGAGCTCGTCGCCACGCACAACGCCGACGGCAACGCCGTCACGGTACTCACGGCCGTGCTCGACGACGCCGCGGGCTACGGCCGCATCCTGCGCAACCCCGCCGACGGCACCGTCCGTGGCATCCGCGAGCACAAGGACGCCACGGACGAGGAACGCAAGATCCGCGAGATCAACTCCGGCATCTACGCCTTCGACGCCGCCGTGCTGCGCCAGTCACTGAAGTCCGTCACCACGGACAACAACCAGGGCGAGATGTACCTCACCGATGTCCTCTCCCTGGCCAGGAACGACGGCGGCCGGGTCGCCGCGGTCTCGACCACCGACCGGTGGCAGGTGGAAGGCGCCAATGACCGCGTCCAGCTGGCCGCGCTCGGCGCCGAGCACAACCGCCGCATCGTCGACGGCTGGATGCGCGCCGGTGTCTCCATCATTGACCCCGCGACCACCTGGATCGACTCCACGGTGGAGCTCGCCGAGGACGTCACCATCCTGCCCGGCACCCAGCTGCACGGCACCACCAGGGTGGCGCGCGACGCCGTCGTTGGTCCCGACTCCACGCTCACCGACGTCCAGATCGCCGAAGGCGCCGAGGTCACCCGCACCCACGGCTCGGGCGCCGTCATCGGCGAGGGCGCCCACGTCGGCCCCTTCACCTACCTGCGCCCCGGCACCGTGCTCGGCGCGGACGGCAAGATTGGCGCGTTCTACGAGACAAAGAACGTGACCATTGGCCGCGGCTCCAAGCTCAGCCACCTGGGCTACGCGGGCGATGCCGAGATCGGCGAGGACACCAACATCGGCTGCGGCAACATCACGGCCAACTTCGACGGCGTGAACAAGCACCGCACCGTGATCGGCTCGGGCGTGCGCACCGGCTCCAACACCGTCTTTGTGGCACCCGTGACCGTGGGCGACGGTGCCTTCACCGGTGCCGGCGCGATTGTCCGCAAGGACGTTCCGGCCGGCGCGCTGACGCTGACCGTGGCCCCGCAGCGCAACGCCGAGGGCTGGACCGTGGCGAACCGGCCAGGCAGCATCCCCGCCCAGGCAGCCACCGCCGCCGACACCGGCAACTAAAACTTCTCACCGACCCCACCACTGCGAGAAAGAAAATCATGAGCGAACTAAGCCACAACGTCGACAAAAAGCTGGTGCTGGCTAGCGGCCGGGCGCACCCCGAGCTGGCTGAGGAAGTGGCGCGCTGCCTGGGCACCGAGCTGCTGCCCATGTCGGCCTACGACTTCGCCAACGGTGAGATCTACGTCCGCTCCGGTGAGAGCGTGCGCGGCAAGGAAGTCTTCATCATCCAGGCCCACCCGGCCCCGCTGAACAACTGGCTCATGGAGCAGCTCATCATGGTTGACTCCATGAAGCGCGCCTCCGCCCGCCGCATCACCGTGGTGGCACCGTTCTACCCGTACTCGCGCCAGGACAAGAAGGGCCGCGGCCGCGAGCCCATCTCCGCCCGCCTCGTCGCCGACCTCTACAAGACCGCCGGCGCCGACCGCATCATGAGCGTCGACCTGCACACCGCGCAGATCCAAGGCTTCTTTGACGGCCCCGTGGACCACCTGTTCGCCATCCCGCTGCTGGCCGAGCACATCCGCTCCATCGTTGGGAACGACGACGTCACTGTCGTTTCGCCCGACACCGGCCGCGTGCGCGTGGCTGAGCAGTGGGCCGAGCGCCTGGGCGGTGCGCCGCTGGCCTTCGTGCACAAGTCGCGCGACCTCACGGTTCCCAACCAGGCCGTTTCCAAGACGGTTGTGGGCCAGGTCCAGGGACGCACCTGCGTGCTCATCGATGACATGATCGACACCGGCGGAACCATTGCCGGCGCCGTTCGCGTCCTCAAGGATGCCGGCGCCAAGGATGTCATCATTGCCGCCACACACGCCGTGTTCTCCGACCCCGCCGCCGAGCGCCTTGCCAACTGCGGCGCCCGCGAAGTGGTCGTCACCGACACGCTGCCCATCCCGGAAGAGAAGCGCTTCGGAACCCTGACGGTGCTCTCCATCGCACCCCTGCTGGCCCGCGCCATCAAGGAAGTCTTCGAGGACGGCTCCGTCACTTCATTGTTCGACGGCGATGCCTAGGCTTTAGCTTGTTCCGGCGCCTTGGCGCCGGCCCAGTTTGGCCGACGGCCGCTTCCCCACCGGGAGGCGGCCGTTTGGCATTGGGGTGGAAATTCGGCGCAGGGACCGGGCCGATCCGGCCACGGCCCCGGCGCACTCCCCGGGGCGGCCCAACCCATGCCGGCGGTCAGCCGGCCGCGCCCGTTCTGCTAAACTTGTCCAGTAAACCTTGGCGAGGGACCTGAGCAACAACGGGTCCGTGATCGACTGGGTCCCACAGCTCCGTAACTTTGGTGATGGATTGTGTTGACCTGTTTAGTCCACGCCCACCACAGAAGAAGGAGCTATTTTTATGTCTGATTTGAAGCTGACCGGCGAAGCCCGCAACGAGTTCGGCAAGGGCGCGGCACGCCGCATCCGCCGTGCCAAGCAGATCCCCGTGGTCATCTACGGCCACGGCGCAGCCCCCCTGCACCTGGTCCTGCCGGAGCGCGAGACCGTCCGCGCGATCCGCGGCGCCAACGCACTGCTCACCATCACCCTCGACGGCGAAGAGCACCTCGCCCTGGTGAAGGACGTCCAGCGCGACCCCGTACTGCAGATCGTTGAGCACATCGACCTCCTGACCGTCCGCAAGGGCGAGAAGGTCATCGTTGACGTTCCCGTGGTCCTCGTGGGCGAGCCCGCACCGGCCACCGTTGTCAACCAGGAAGAAGTTGTTGTCAGCCTCTCCGCAGACGCCACCAACGTTCCGGCCCACATTGAGGTCAGCGTTGCAGGCCTCGGTGCCGGCCAGCACGTCCTCGCAGGCGACCTCGTCCTGCCTGCAGGCGTCGAGCTCGTCACCGAAGCCGACCTGCTCATCGTCCACTTCGCCGAGCCGGTTGTCGCTGCCGAGGCTGAAGAAGAAGCAGCAGCTGAGTAATCTCACACATGAGTGACACTTGGCTTGTAGTCGGGCTCGGGAATCCCGGGCCCGGCTACAGCCGCAACAGGCACAATATTGGCTACATGGTGGTTGAGGAACTTGCCTCCCGCCTCGGGGCCACATTCAAGACCCACAAAGCCAAGGCACTCGTCGCCACCGGCCGCCTGTCTGCCGGCGGGCACAAACTGATCCTGGCCAAACCCACCGTCTTCATGAACCTCAACGGAGGTCCGACGGCGGCACTCGCCAAGTTTTACAACCTCCCGGCAGCCAATGTCATCGCCGTCCATGACGAGATCGACATCCCCTTTGACACGGTCAAGCTCAAGCTGGGCGGGGGAGAAGGCGGCCACAACGGCCTGCGCGACATCTCCCGGACACTTGGCACGAAGGACTATTACCGGGTGCGGGCCGGCGTGGGCCGCCCGCCGGGGCGCGCCGATGCCGCCAGCCACGTGCTGCGGGATTTCTCCACCGCAGAGAACAAGGAGCTGCCGTTCCTGATCGACAATGCGGCCGATGCCGTGGAACTGCTGGTCAGCGACGGACTCGCCGCGGCACAGGACAAATTCCACTAACCACCAAATCCCTGCATTTAACACCACAATCGCTGTTAGAATCACCGTAGGCCACACCTGTTTGAGCTGATTCACGGGTATGCCGTGGCCCAGAGGGTGACTACGTATGACGAATGTGTGGGGATTGGCCGCATCGCAACGACTCTCACAGAGAGAGTCGCGGTCGCAACGGCGGGCACTGGGTGCAGGTGAACGGCGTCAATGGTCTTCACTGGTGCGCCAGGGCGACATCGAAATCGTCCAGGCACACCTGGCCGACCCGTTGCTCCATGGTGCTGTCATTCTGGGCCCCCGCGGCGTGGGAAAGACCACGCTGGCCCGCAACGTTGCCCGCCGCATCGGTGAAAAAACCCACGTCGTCAATCTTTTTGGCACAGGCGCGCCAAGTGATGTCCCGTATGCCATTTTCCCCGTGCAGCTGGCCCGGCTGAATGCCATCCAGAGCGAAAGCCCGGCAGCCATCCTCGGTTCCCTCGTGGAGCAGATCATGCAGGAGGCCAACGGCCGCCCCATTGTGCTGAAACTGGACGAGCTTCCCGGCATCGACACCCTCAGCATGGGCGTGCTCATGCACCTGGTGCTGAGCGGGCGGGCCAAGCTGCTGGTGGCTGCACGCACCATTGCCGACCTGCCCGAGGATCTCGCCTGGATGATCAAGGACGGCTTGCTCGCCCAGCAGCGGCTGGCGCCGTTTTCACGGGCGGAGGTGCGCGACCTCCTGTCCAAGGCGCTCGACGGACCGGTCGCGGAGTCCGTGGTGGTCCAGCTGTTTTCATTGAGCGCCGGAAACCCCCTCGTGCTGCAGGCGCTGGTGCATGAATACATGAGCAGCGGTGCCCTTAAATCGAACGACGGCGTCTGGGTGCCGGCCGGGCCGTTTGGCCAATTCTCGGATGACGTCCTGCTGGAGCTGGTGGAGTCGCGGCTGGCGCGCGAGACCCTGCAGGTGCGCACGGACATTGAAAAGTTCTCCCTGCTGAAGGAAGTGTCCCTGGCCATGGCCATCCAGGTGCTTGGCGCCGAGGCCGTCACCTCGCTGGAGGAGCGTGGTTTGGTGGTGATCGCCGCGGACCGGCGCAAGTCCGTGACCTTTGCCGAGCCCTATCTGGGGGAGACCATCCGCAACCAGATGAGCCCGCAGCAGAAGGCGGCCTATTTCCAGGAACTTGCCTCGGCGCTGTCGCTTGACGCGGAGACCATGAGTTCGCAGGAACTGCTGATCTTTGCCAGCTGGCTCAACGAAGCCGGCATGGTCATGGAGCCGGATGTGGCAATCGCCGCCGCCCAGGCTGCCCTGCTGCTGTTTGACCCCCAGTTGGCGCTGGCCTGCGCCAACCATGTGCCGCCCGACCACCCGCTCGCCGTTGCCGCGGCACAAAAGCGCAGCCGTGCCCATTACGCCATGGCCAGCTACGGCAAGGCCGCGGCCGTCCTGGAAACGTTCCCGCCCCAAGTCCTGGACGCCCTGACACCGCCGGAATACGCGTCGTGGGCCTTGGACCTGGTCGTCTCACTGGTGTGGCAGCCTGACGCCATGCCGCGCATCCACAAGATCTTGGACCAGGTCTGGGACAGGGTCCAACAGGCCACGGGCACGGACCGCGCCGAGGCGGAAAAGTCCTACAACCTGGCCCGCTTTGAGGTTGCCGTCAACCGTGGCGAATTCGCCAAGGTCATCCACGACCTAAAGATCGCCAGCAAGGACCCCTCCGACCGCAGCTACCGGCTGAACAGCGCCTCCCTGCTCACCATGGCCCTGGCCGCCACCGGCCACGAGCGCGACGCCGTGCAACTCTCGGAGACGATCGACGCCGAGGTCGCCCGCCACAACGTCGTGGTGCGGATGCACGACTGGCACCTGTACGGGCGCATCGTGGCACTGACCTGGAGCGGCCAGTGGCGCCGCGCCGAACGCGAGCTGCAGCAGGCCATCGAATTTTCCAACAGTTCCCTGCACTACCGGGGCGGGGCGCTGGAAATGTCGCTCGGCATCGTCTACGCCTCCGCAGGCATGGACATCGAGGCGGCGGAGATCCTCCTGTGCTCCGCGGCCCAGCTGGAGGTCAGGGACACCTACACCGGGCTTGAACTGGTCTATTCAGTGCTGGCCTGCGTCTACGCGCGGCTCGGGGACCCCGACCACGGCTGGCGGTACCTGGCCATGGCCCGGGCCGCCGGCCCGCACGTCACCTGGGTCAACCGGAGCCTGGCGGACTACTACCAGGCGCTGGCAGCGCTGGCGCTGGGCGACGACGGCGCCGTCGAGCAGCTGACCCGCCTGGCCGCGGCCGCCTTTGCGGACGGCAACACCACCCCGGCAGCCGCCATCCTGGCCAGCGCGGTCACCGCAGGTGCCACGGACCAGTACGAACTCCTGGACCAGGCGGCGCAATGCTGCCAGGGCCCGCTGGCGTCGGCCGGCAGGCTGCTGGCCCGGGCCGCCGTCGAGGGCAGCGCCCAGCTGGCCCTGGACGCAGGCGAGCACGCCCAGGAAATCGAACTCACGGAGCTGGCGCGCCACGCCAACGAGCTTGCGCTCAAGCTGGCCAAGGCCGCAGGCGATGCCCGGCTGCAGCGCGAGGCCAAGAACCGCCTGCGCGGGGTGGCCTCGGACGGGCAGCAGGAGCTGGCGCCGGGCGTTGTGCCGCTGACGCCGCGCGAACTGCAGGTGGCCAGGCTGGCCATCCGGGGCATGGGCAACAGGGACATCGCCACCAAGATCGGCGTCTCGGTGCGCACCGTCGAGGGACACCTCTACCAGGTGTTCGCCAAGCTGGGCATCACCTCCCGCACCGACCTTGAAAAGTGGGTCCACCTGTGACCGGGCTCCTGCGCGGCACCGACGCCGGCAACGAGCCCTTCTGCCGGGAAGAGGAATTGGCGGACATCATCTCCGCCATCCGCGCCGAAGACTGCCGGGCCGTGTTTGTCACCTCCGACAGCGGACTGGGCGCCTCCACCATCCTGAAGCGGCTGGGCCGGAGCGCCAAGGACTACGTCCCGGTCCTGTCCATCCACGGCTCGCAGTCGCTCGCCAGGATTCCCTTTGGCGTCCTGACCCCGTACCTGAACATGGCGGACACTCCCATGGAAGCTTTCAGGCTGAGTGTGCTGCGCCAGGTCCTGGCGGAGCTGGACCACCAGCAGTCCGTCCTGGACAACCCGCCGGACGGTCCCGACGCACCCCACCCGAAGCCGTCAGTGGTGCTGGGTGGGGGCGACCTGCCCCTGTTGCTCATCGACGACGCCCACGCGATCGACCCCGGCACGGCGGAGCTGTGTGTCAGCCTGGCCATGTCCGGAACCGTCAACCTGGTGGCCTCGCATTCGGTGAGGCATGCGCTGCCTGAGCCGCTGCCCAGGCTGTGGGCCACCGGCCTGGCGGAGAACATCGTGCTGAAGGCGCTGACGCAGCAGCAGGGACACGACTACTGCGAGGCGATGCTCGGCGGGCCCGTCTTGCCCGCCACCAGCTGGCAGTACTGGTTCACATCCGCCGGCAATCCACTGTTCCTGCACCTGTTGATCAGTGAGGGCCTGGAGCGCGGCAGCCTGGTCCAGCAGGGCGGCACCTGGCTTGATGAACACCGGCCGGTGCCGCACGGACGGGGGCTGGAGGATGCGGTGAAGGCTGTGTTGCGCGGCCTCACCGCGGAGGGCCAGCAGGCGCTGAACATGGTGGCCCTGGCCGAGCCGCTGGCGGAATCGGCACTCAGGGGCCTGGTCCCGCCCCGGGCGATCCGCGAACTGCTGGACTGGCCCCTCATCGCCCGGCAGCCGCCGTCGTCCGATCTTTTAGTCCTCGCCAACCCCATCTACGGGGAGGTGATCCGGGACATGGTGCCGGTGGCGCAGAGCCGGGTGCTCCACGAGCAGCTGATAGGGGACCTGGAGCACGACGGCGGCACCAAGGAATCGCTGTTGCGGAGGGTTTTGTGGGCGGTTGAGGTGGGCATCGACGTGGGCGACGACACCCTGCTGCGGGCCGCGGTGCTGGCCACCAAGCTGTTCCAGTCCTCCACGGCGCTGGAGCTGGCCAGGCAGATCAAGGGCCGGGACTTCCAGTTCCGGGCCGTCATGGTCAGGGCCCGGGCCAAGTACAACATGGGCGACTACCGCGGCGCCTTCACCCTGATGGAGTCGCTGCCGGCTGATGCTTCCAGCGTCCAGGACCTGACATTCGGGGCCCTGCTGCGCGCCTCCACCCGCTCCGCCCTGGGCATGCCCGTGTCCACGCTGCTGGCGGATGCGCAGGACCTGAGGGAGGCGGGGCGGCGGCTGGCGGCGGCCGAGCCGGACCAGGCGGACGTGATCGTCGCCTACGCGCAAAGCAGCGCGCTCATGGTGGAACTGATGGGGCTGTCCCGGGCCGGGCGCTATGCGGAAATGACGGAGCTGACGCAGCTGCTGGAGTCGCTGCACGGGCTGCCCACCGCTGCCGACAAGTTGAACCGGACCATGGCGCTGACCATGGACGCCGAGCGGCTGATCGCGCAGGGCTTCCCCGAACAGGCGTCGGCACGTGCGGCCGAGGCGTTTGCCCTGGAGCACTCCGAGGAAAACGACGTCTTCTTCCTGCCGGAGAACATCATGCTGCGCCATCTCACGGCGCTGCTGTGCGGCGGCTACTGGCAGGCGGCCACGGGCGTCATGGACCAGTTCGGGCTCGAGGACGGGCCCATCATGTTCTCCTTCGGCGGCGGGGCCAGCGTGGTCCGCGGCATGGCCATGGTGCGGGTCGGCGCGTACGGGGAGGCGCTGGCCGCGCTCACGGCCGGCCTTGACGCGCTGCGGCTCAGCGACCCCCAGCAGCTCCTGGGTTTCTGCACCGCACTGGCTGCCTTCTGCGCCGCCCGGCTGGGGCGCCGCGAAGAGGCCGCAGCCCTGGCCGCCGCACATGTGGACAGCACCGGAATGCATGTGGTCCTGGCTCATGAGCGGGCCTTCCTCACGGCCGCCTTGCATATTTTGAAGCCCGACGCCGGAGGGCTGGCTGAGCTGTTGGCGCAGGCCGATGCGGCCCGCGACTCGGAATCGGCCATGCTGGAGCTGAACGCACTGGCCCTGGCCCTGGAGCTGGGGGACGATACCGTGGCAGGCCGCGTGGCGGCCGTGGCCGCGGAGGTCGAAGGCCCGTGGGCCCGGGGGATCGGCCAGTACGCCGCCGCCCTGCACCGCCGCGACGGTGCGCGCTTGAAGGAGGCTGGGGAGGCACTGACAGAGGCCGGAATGCTCGGCTTTGCCCGGGCGGCACTGGCCCAGTCGGTCACGCTGCTCAGCGGCACCGGCCTGAAGGATCAGGCGCGCAAGGCGCGGGCGGACCTGCGCAAGCTCGCGTCCGAGGGGGCGCCGGTCGCAGCCCAGCCGGACGCCGCCGGCGAACTGACCAAGAGGGAGCGGCAGATTGCCGCACTGGCGGCGCAGGGCCTGAGCGACAAGGACATCGCCACCGAGCTCACGCTTGCGGTGCGAACCGTCGAGGGCCACCTGTACAGGGCCTACGCCAAGCTGGGCATCTCCGCCCGCGAGGACCTTATCCACGCACTTTAGGTCCGTCACAAGGCCGCGGCCCACTACCTGCTGTTCCTGGCTCCTCTGTTGCCATGAATCCCCGTTCCCCTGTGGCGCAGGGTCATCCGCGCACCTGCCCGGGCAATGGTCCCCGTTCCGCAGGCCCATGCAAGTGGAGACACATGGCGCGGCAGTGCTTCCAAACCACCCGGTTCCCGAGTACTTGGCGCCCTGCCCCAGTAGTGCGCGGGCCCAACCAAGTACTCAACTCGAAAACAAAGTACTCAGGTTCCCTTGATTTCCAGTATTGATCACTCGTGTTTTGCCGTGGCCGCTGCCGTTGACTAGAGGTGTTGTTCATCACGCACACAGGTCTCGGCATGGAAGGTCTCACAATGTTCACGTCCACCCCCGCCCAAATCAACCGTGGCGGTGTGCCCACCCTTGGCGTGGCCAACATTTTCCCCTCAGGCCTGAGCCTGACCCCCTCCCTGGAACCGGCACGCAGGAATTCACTGCGCGCCTCCCTGCCAGGGACACTGTCCGGCCGTGGCGGCCGGACTCCACATTCGGAGCCGGCGACGGATAAGCCTTCTGAGACCAAGGCTTTCCCCCAGCCGTCGTCGGCTCCCTTTCTTTGCACCATGGCGTTTCCCGCCTCGGTGTTTGGTGTCCACCATGACTGAACTGAGGATCCTTCCGAACCTGCGGCGCCCCGTGGCGGGCGGGGCGGGCCGCAAGGATGGCAGCATGCGTCCCAAGCACAGCGTGTGGGACGCGCGTGCAGCCAGGACGGACGCCGCCAGCCGCGGTGCCTCCGCCCCGTGGTCTGCCCGGTACGCCACCAAGCTGCGGATCAGCGACGCCGTTGTCGCCGCCGTCGTGGTGGCCGTGGCCTACCTCAGCCGCTTCGGCGTTGTGGAGCTTCATGAGCCGGCCCGCATCAAGGAGGCAGGCTACCTGTGGGTGTGCCTGGCCGTCATGGTGTTGTGGCTGACCGACCTGGCGTACTGCCGTTCCCGGGAGAAAAGCGTCTTTGGCGCCGGGGTCACCGAATACCGCCGCGTGGTGCAGGCGACACTGCGCACCTTCGGGTTGATGGCAATCATCCTTTTGGTGTTCCGGATTGAAGTGGCCCGCGGATTCTTCGCCGTGGCGCTGCCGCTGGGGATTGTGCTGCTGCTGGGCGAGCGCTGGCTGTGGCGCGGATGGCTGGCCCGCCAGCGCGACGCCGGAAAGTCGCTGTCCAACGTGGTGGTGCTCGGCAACCCGCAGGATGTTGAATACGTGATCGGCCAGCTCGGCGGCAACCTCTCCACCGGCTACAAGGTGGCCGGCGCCGCGCTGACAACGCTGGCACCGGGTATGGCGCTGCTGCCGCCCTGGTACCACGTGCCCGTGCTCTCCACCGCCGCAGACATTGCCGAGGTGGTGGCCAAGACCGGCGCCGAGGCGGTCGTCGTGGCCGGCGCACTCCCGGGCGGGCCCAAGGCCATCCAGGAACTGGGCTGGCGCCTGGAGGACATGAACACGGAACTCGTGCTCGCCTCCAGCCTGACCAACGTCGCCGGGCCCCGCCTCCATTTCCGTCCGCTGGAGGGCCTGCCCCTCATGCGGGTCGAGCTGCCGCAGTACTCCGGCGGCAAGCACATCTTCAAGCGGGCCATGGACATGCTTCTGGGCGCCGCCGCACTGCTGGTCCTGATGCCGCTGTTCCTGGTCTTGGCCCTCGTGGTCAAGTTCGACAGCCCCGGACCGGTCCTGTTCTTCCAGGAACGGATCGGCCGCAACGGGGAGACCTTCAAGATGTTGAAGTTCCGTTCCATGGTGGTCGATGCCGAGGCAAGGCTGGCGGCGCTGCAGGACGGCAACGAGGGCGCCGGAGTGCTGTTCAAGATGGCCAACGACCCCCGCGTGACCCGCTCCGGCCGGTGGATGCGCCGCTTCTCCCTGGATGAGCTGCCCCAGTTCTGGAACGTGGTCCGGGGCCAGATGAGCCTGGTGGGCCCCCGCCCGCCGCTGGCCACGGAAGTGGCCGAATACCAGCAGCCAGTCCAGCGTCGGCTGCTCATCAAGCCCGGCATCACCGGGCTGTGGCAGATCAACGGCCGCTCCGACCTCGCCTGGGACGAGGCGGTCCGCCTGGACCTCTACTACGTGGAGAACTGGTCGCTCACAGGGGACCTGGTCATCCTGTGGCGCACCTTCAAGGCAGTCGTGGCGCCGGTTGGCGCCTACTAGGGGTGCTGCAAAAGTGCAGCAGCCACAACTGAAGAAGAAATGGAATTAGTGTCATGGTCTCGATTCCCCACCCGCTGCAGCAACTGAACCTGCTGCCCGAACAAGAAGTCTTGAAGGTTGCTGTTGTTGGAGCCGGCTACTGGGGCCCCAACCTGGCAAGGAACTTCAAGGCCAGCCCGGAGTGGGAGCTGCGCGCGATCGTGGACATGGACATTCAGCGGGCCTTGAAAATCGCCCGGCCGTTGGGGGATGTCCCTGTCTTTGCCTCCCTGGAGGAATTGTTTGCCGGGGACGACGTCGACGCGGTCGCCATTGCGACCCCGGCCCGCACGCACCACGCCGTGGCGATGGCTGCGATGCGGGCCGGCAAGCACGTGGTGGTGGAGAAGCCGCTCGCCGACCACTGGGCCAAGGGCGTGGAAATGGTGGAATTTGCCGCCGCAGCCGGGCTGACCCTGATGGCGGACCACACCTACTGCTACACGCCGGCAGCCCTGAAGATCCGTGAGCTGATCGCCGAGGACGCGCTGGGCGAGGTGCTCTTCATCGACTCGGTGCGGATCAACCTCGGCCTGATCCAGCCTGACGTGGACGTCTTCTGGGACCTGGCCCCGCATGATTTGTCCGTCATCGACTTCATCCTCCCCGAGGGCCTGCGCCCCGAGACGGTGGCCGCGCAGGGCGCGGACCCGCTGGGCAGCGGCAAGGCCTGTGTGGGGCACCTGACCTTCGCACTGCCGAACAACGCGATGGCCCACATCAACGTGAACTGGCTCAGCCCCACCAAGATCCGCCAGATGGTCATTGGCGGCTCGAAGCGGACCCTGGTCTGGGACGACCTCAACCCGCAGCAGCGCATCAGCGTCTACGACCGCGGCGTGAACATCGAGAAGGCGTCCACCACGGCGGCGGAACGCAAGGCGCAGGCCGTGTCCTACCGGCTCGGTGACACCTGGTCCCCGGCACTGCCGGAAAAGGAGGCGCTGGGTTCCATGGTGGCGGAGTTTGCGGACAGCATCCGGGGCGTGCGCCCCTCCCGCACCGGCGGCCTCTCAGGCCTGCGGGTGCTCTCGGTGCTGGAAGCGGCCAGCAAAAGCCTGGCGGCGGACGGCGAACACAGCCGGGTCGCCGAATACGAAGCTGAATTGGAGGGAACGCGATGAGCAATCTACAAGGTGCAACAGTCCTGGTCACCGGAGGCGCCGGCACCATCGGATCCACCGTCGTCGACCAGCTGCTGGAGGCGGGGGCGGCGCACATCGACGTCCTGGACAACCTCGTGCGGGGGCGCCGGGCCAACTTGGCGGATGCCCTGGCCGGCGGCAAGGTGACGCTCGTGGAAGGGGACCTGCGCGACCGCGACCTGGTCCACGACGTGACCGCCGGCAAGGATCTCGTGTTCCACCAGGCGGCCATCCGCATCACCCAGTGCGCCGAGGAACCGCGGCTGGCCCTGGAGGTGCTGGTGGACGGGACGTTCACGGTGCTGGAGGCTGCCGCCGCCCACAAGGTGGACAAGGTCATCGCGGCCTCGAGCGCCTCCGTGTACGGCATGGCGGAGGAATTTCCCACCAGCGAGCGCCACCACCACCACAACAACGACACCTTCTACGGTGCGGCCAAGTCCTTCAACGAGGGCATGGCCCGCAGCTTCAAGGCCATGCACAACCTGGACTACGTGCTGCTGCGCTACTTCAACGTCTACGGCCCGCGCATGGACGTGCACGGGCTGTACACGGAGGTGCTGGTGCGGTGGATGGAGCGCATCGCCGACGGCCGCCCGCCGCTGATCTTCGGAGACGGGCTCCAGACCATGGACTTTGTATTCACGGAGGATATCGCCCGCGCCAACATCCTGGCCGCGGCCAGCAACATCACGGAAGGCGTCTACAACATCGCCAGCGGCACGGAAACCTCCCTGCTGGGCCTGGCGGAGGCGCTGCTCGAGGTGATGGGTTCCGAACAGCCCGTGGAGCACGGCCCGGAACGCGCCGTCAACGGCGTGGCCCGCCGCCTGGCGGATGTCACTGCGGCGCAGCGCGACCTCGGCTTCACCGCCACTACCGGCCTCGAGGAGGGCCTGGCCAAACTCGTTCAGTGGTGGGAGCCGCTGCGGGATGAGATCGCCGCCGGCCGCCTGGTCGGTGCGGGAAGCGGGAGTGCCCAATGACGTACGACGGCGCACCCTCCCTCGCAGCGGACGACACCCGGGTGCCGTCCCCGGCACCCGCGGGCCCCTCTCCGGGCGCCGTCGCCCCGGCCGGCTCCCCGGAGGCTTCCGGCCTGCCGTGCATCAACGTCATGAAGCCGTGGCTCGGTCGCGAGGAGGCAGACGCCGTCGCCGAGGTCATCGCCTCGGGCTGGGTGGCGCAGGGCCCCAGGGTGGCACAGTTTGAGGCCGAGTTTGCCGCGGCGCAGGGGGCGGCGCACGCGGTGGCCACGTCCAACTGCACCACGGCCCTGCACCTGGCGCTCGCGGTCGCCGGCATCACGGCCGGCGACGACGTCGTCGTGCCGTCCTTCTCCTTCATCGCCACCGCCAACGCACCAACGTATGTGGGCGCCAGGCCCGTGTTTGCCGACGTCGAACCCGAAACGGGGAACGTCACGGCCGCAACCATAGCGGCGGCGCTGACACCGGCCACCCGGGCCGTCATCGTGGTGGACCAGGGAGGCATGCCGGTGGACCTGGACCCGATCCGGGAACTGTGCGGCCCCCGCGGCATCACCGTCATCGAGGATGCCGCCTGCGGGGCAGGTTCCACGTACCGGGGACGGCCGGTGGGGGCCGGGGCGGAGATTGCGGCATGGTCCTTCCACCCGCGCAAGATCCTGACCACGGGGGAGGGCGGCATGCTCACCACCTCGCGGGCAGACTGGGCCCGGCGCGCGGCCACGCTGCGCGAACATGCCATGAGCGCCTCGGCCGCCAGCCGGCACGGTTCCGTGCTGGCCCCGCCGGAGGAGTACACGGAGATCGGCTTCAACTTCCGCATGACCGACATGCAGGCCGCCGTCGGGCTCGTGCAGCTGGGGCGCCTGCCCGCAGCCGTGGAGCGCCGCCGCGAACTCGCCGCCGCCTACACCCAGGCGCTCGCAGGCCTGCCCGGTCTGCGCGTCCCCGGGGACCCGGGCCACGGCACAAGCAACTTCCAGTCGTTCTGGATCGAGGTGCTCCCGGAGTACGGCAGCACCCGCGAGGGGCTGCTGGAACACCTGGCCGGCCTGGGCATTTCCGCCCGCCGCGGCATCATGGCCGCCCACAGGCAGCCTGCCTATGCGGGCAGGGACACCGGCACGGCGGCACTGCCCGTGACGGAACGGCTCACCGACAACACCCTGATCCTGCCGCTGTACCACCGCATGACGGCGGAGGAGCAGCAACGGGTCATTGATGCGGTGCGCACCGGGGGAGGGCGGCCGGCATGACGGGGCTGATCCTGGTTGCCGCCAGCGGACTGGCCCGCGAGGTCCTCGCCGCCACCCGCGCGTCGGGCACTGACAATGTGGTGGGCTTCCTCGACGACGACCCCGCCCGCGCCGGGCAAACCATCGACGGCATCCCCGTGCTGGGCCGCATCAGCGACGCCACAGCCTACCCCACGGAGTCGTTCGTGATCTGTGCCGGCCAGGGCGCCGCCAGGGAGAAGATCGCGCTGCTGCTCGCCGGGCTCGGCATCGGCAGCGTCCGGTACGCCTCCGTCGTGGACGCCTCGGCCGTCGTGTCCGAAGGCTCCACTCTCGGGGCCGGGTGCATCCTGCTGGCCAATGTGGTGCTGACCGCGGGCGTGCGCCTGGGCAGCCACGTGGTGGCCATGCCCGGCGTCGTTTTCACGCACGACGACGAGGTGGACGACTACGCCACCCTCGCCGCCGGCGCCGCCCTCGGCGGGGGCGTCCACATCGGCCGCGGCGCCTATCTCGGCATGAACTCCAGCGTGCGGCAAAAGGTGTCCGTGGGGGCGGGCGCCGTCGTCGGCATGGGTGCCGCCGTCCTCAATGACGTGCCCGACGGCGAAACTTGGGCGGGCGTGCCGGCCCACCCCCTCAACGGGCGGCCCGGGATGCCCGGGGCCAACTCGGCGGACGGGAGGCGCTGAGATGGCACGCACAGACACTGCACGCACGGACACCACCCGCGGGGGCATGGAGCACATCCCGCTCGTGGACCTGCCGGCCCAGATGGCGGAGATCGCCGGGGACATTGCCGGCGAGCTCGACGAGGTGCTGCGTACGGCGGCGTTCATCGGCGGCCCGGCCGTGGCCCGCTTCGAGGACGCCTATGCACGCTTCACGGGAACCGCGCACTGCATCGGCACGGCCAACGGCACCGACGCCCTGGAACTGGCCCTGCGCGCCTCAGGCGTGCGGCCCGGCGGCGAGGTCATCCTGCCCGCCAACTCCTTCGTCGCAACAGCCGAGGCGGTGGCCCGCATTGGCGCCCTGCCGGTCCTCGTCGACGTGGACCCCACCCACCTGCTCATCGACCCCGCCGCCGCTGCCGCAGCCGTGACGGCAAGGACGCAGGCGATCGTGCCCGTACACCTGTTCGGCCAGCTTGCACCCATGGCGGAGATCCTGGACGTCGCGCTCGCAGCCGGGGTCCCGGTCGTGGAGGACGCCGCACAGTCGCAGGGCGCCGAATGGCACGGGAAGGTGTCCGGCTCCTTCGGCGCGGCCGCCGCCACCAGCTTCTACCCGGGCAAGAACCTCGGCGCTGCCGGCGACGCCGGTGCCGTCACCACGGACGACCCCGAGATTGCCGCCACCGTACGCATGTTGGGAGCCCACGGCAGCAGCGAAAAGTACGTGCACGACGTCGTTGGCATGAATTCCCGGCTGGACACGGTCCAGGCGGTGGTGCTGGATGCCAAGCTGGCGCGCCTGTCCCGCTGGAACGGCCTGCGGGAGGAGGCGGCCGCCCGTTACGGCAGCCTGCTCGAGGGTGTACCCGGGGTCACCGTCCCACGGGGCAGGGGAGGCTACACGGATGTCTGGCACCTGTATGTGGTGCAGCTGGAGAACCGCGACGGCGTGCTGGCGCGGCTGGGCGGGGCCGGCATCGGCGCAGGCATCCACTACCCGACCCCGATCCACCTGACCAAGGCGTTTTCCTACCTGGGCAAGGGTGCGGGGGACTTCCCCGTGGCCGAGGCCGCCGCGGGGCGGATCCTGTCCCTGCCGCTGTTCCCGCACATCACGGCGGGGCAGCAGGAGCGGGTCGCTTCCACGTTGGCTGAATCGTTGAGGCGGGTGCGCTTGCAATGACCACCCATGCTCCCGGGCTGCCCGTGGTGGCCGCGTCCACGAATGATGGTTCCGCCGAAGGATCTGGCGGCCTCGTCAAGGACGTGCGCCGCGGGGCGCTCTGGACCGGTGCCAGCACCATGCTGCTGCGCCTGAGCAACATTGCCCTGATGGCCGTGGTGGCACGGATCGTGGCGCCCGACGAGTTGGGCGTCTTTGCCCTGGCCGTGACGGTGCAGGCCGTGCTGGTCAGCATGGCCGAGCTCGGGGTTGCCTCCGTCATCGCCCGGACCGAAATCGACATCGACAAGGTCGCTCCCACAGTGGTGACCATCTCCGTCACCACCAGCTTGGTGCTCGGCTCGCTCATGGCCCTCGGCGCCGAGCCGCTGGCCGTCTTCCTTGGCTCGCCCGACGCCGCCGGCCCCATCCGGATCATGGCCCTCTGCGTGGCCATGATCGGCCCCTTCGCCGTCCCCGGGGCCCAGCTGCAGCGCGATTTCCGCCAGGACCTGCTGTTCCGTGCCAGCATCCTGGCCTTCCTGCCCTCCGCCGCCGTGCTGGTGCTGCTGGCCATCGGCGGCGACGGCGCCTCCGCCTTTGCCTGGTCGCGCGTGGCCGGCCAGCTCGTGGCCGGAGTCATCATGGTGCTGTCGATCAAGCGGAACTACCTCCCCGGATTCGAGCCGGCATTCCTGCGCCCGCTCATGAGGTTCGGACTGCCGCTCGCGGCCGCCAACATCCTGAGCCAGGTGCTGCTCAACGTGGACTACGTGTTCGTCGGGCGGATGATGAGCGAGGCCGACGTCGGCCTGTACATGCTGGCCTTCAACGTCTGCATGTGGTCGGGGGCCGTCATCGGCGCCATGCTCAACGGCATCGTGCTGCCCGCCTTCTCCACCGTGCTGCGTGACGGCGGGGACGCATCCGCCGCCATCGCGGCGGCGCTGCGCACGGTGGCGCTGGTGGCCTGCCCCCTGGCCGCCTTTACCTGCGCCTTTGCCACGCCCCTCATCACCACCATCTACGGAGGGCAGTGGGCGGAGGCCGGCCCCGTCCTGGCCGTGCTGTCCTTCTACGGCGTTGTGTCCGTCATTGGCGTGCTGTTTGCCAACATCATCATCGCCACCGGCCGCACCGTGGTGCTGTTCCTGGTCCAGGCCATCGCCCTGGCCTTCCTTGTTCCCGCACTGGCCGCCGGCATCCACCTTGGCGGGCTCGTGGGCATCGGCGTGGCACACCTGGCCGTCATCAGCCTCGTCACCCTGCCCGTCTACGTCACGGCCCTGCGCCGCTCCACCGGCGTCCGGCTGGGCCAGCTGGCCCACGCCATGGTCCGACCAGTGCTGGCAGCCGCCGCCGCGGCGCTCCTGGCGCTGCTGCTGACCGCCCCGATTGGCACGGACATCCTGAAGGTTGCGGTCGGCGGCTGCATCGGGGCGGCTGTGTACTTCCTGGGCACCCGCAGCTACATCATGGGGCTGCTGCCGCGACGTGCCGACCGGGCGCCGGCGTTCCACGTGGGAGGCACGCCATGACAAAGGTCCTGGTGCAGCTGAACAACCTGGCGCTCGGCGGAACACAGATCAACGCCGTGGACATGGCCTGGGCGCTGTCGGCCCGCGGCTACGATTCCGTCCTTGCCGGGCCGGTGGACACGCTGCCGCGGACCGGGCCCAGCCTGTTCGACATCGCCGCCGAACGGGGCATACCGCTGGAGACCTTTGAACGGCCCCGCAGCACGTGGACCGGGGCGGCCGCTATGTCGCGGCTGGCCGCCCGCCACGGTGCTGACATCGTGCACATCTACGGTTCCTGGACGGCACGGTCTGCCCTTTGGGGTCCGTGCCTGCTGGGCCGGCGCCCGCTGGCCCTGACTGTCTACGAGATGTCGGTGGATCCCCGCACCCCGCGCAGCCCCGCCCTGGTGGTTGGCACCCGCTACCTGGCCGAGGACCTGGCCGGACGGGCCGAGGGGGTGGACCTGATCAGCCCTCCCGTGGACCTGGAGCGCGACGCGCCGTCCGGGGCGGCCGGCAGGGACTTTGCCGAACGCCACGGACTGCAGGAGGGGCGGCTGAAGATTGTCACCGTCACCCGGCTCGATGAGTCCATGAAGTCACTCAGCGTGAAGCTGGCCATCGAGGCCATGGACCGCATGGGTGACGTCGGCGCCGACCTGGTCATCGTGGGCACCGGGGATGCCGAGGCGGACATCGGGGCCCGGGCGGCGCAGGTCAATGCCCGGCATGGCCGGCCACTGGTGGCCATGGCCGGGCCGATGGCTGATCCCCGCGGCGCCTACGATGCTGCCGACATCGTCCTGGGCATGGGTGGTTCGGCCGCCCGGGGGCTCGCTTTTGGCAAGCCACTGGTGGTGACGGGGGAGTTTGGCTGGTTCAAGACGTTCACCCCGGCCACGTCGGACGGCCTGTTCCGCAACAGCTTCTGGTCCGACGAGGCGCGGCCGGACGCCGTCGAACAGCTCATTGACTGCCTGCGGCCCCTGCTGGCCGACACCGGGCTCCGGGAGACGCTGGGCACCTTCAGCCGGGACTTTGCCACCGCCAACTTCGGCCTGCAGGCCATGGCGGACAGGCAAGCCGCTGTGTATGCGCGGCTGCTGGTGCGTTACGGGCCGCGCGCCTGGAGCAGGGAGCTGCCACTGGAAGCCGGCAATGTTGTCCGCGGCGCGCGCGACCGGCTGGCCCGGATGCGCAGCCGCACCACGGGGCGAAACAGCCTCGTGGCCACCATGGGGGGAGAAAACTGATGCGTATTGGACTTCTGTATCCTGCGGCCCGTCCCTTGGACCCGCGGAACTGGTCGGGAACACCGGCCGGACTTGCCGGGGGCCTTGCCGCCAACGGCGTGGAGGTGGTGCCGCTGGCCGCCGTGGTTCCGCCCGGCCTGCACCAGGCTGTGGCGCTGGCCTCCCACCTGGGCGGGCACCGCGGCGCCGTGGCCGACAGGATGCCCGTGCGGCAATTGGCCCGCACCCGGGCGCTGGGCCACAGTGTCCTGGCTGCAGGCCACCTCGACGCGATCGTGGCCATGGGAACGGAGATGTACAACCTCCGGGCAGTGGTTGACCGGGCCGCCCCCTGCATCAGCTATGACGACGGCACGCTGTCCCAGATGTGGGCCAACCCGGAATCCGACATCAGCCGGGCCCGTTTTGGGGACCGGCACGTCAGGGCCTGGATCCGCCGGCAGGAGGCGTCCAGCGCCGCAGCGGAACTGTGTGCGGTCAGCACCCGCTGGGCGGCCGCCTCCTTTGAAAACGACTACCGCATCGACCCGGAGCGCATCGCCGTGGTGGGCATGGGCCACCGCCCGCGCACCGCGTCGACCGGCGACCGCAGCTGGGATGTACCGCGCTACCTGTTTGTCGGCGTGGACTGGCAGCGCAAAAACGGTGCCGCCGTGATGGAGGCCTTTGCCAGGGTCCGGCAGGATTTCCCTGCCGCCACGCTCGACGTCGTGGGCGGGCACCCGGCCCTGGACGCCCCCGGAGTCACAGGCCACGGCATGATCTCCCGGGACGATGCGGCGGGCCAGCGCAAGCTCGATGCGCTGTACGCGGCGGCCACGTGCTTTGTGCTCCCCAGCCGATTCGATCCGTCCCCGATCTCCTGCCTGGAGGCCGGATCCGCCGGACTGCCCGTCATCGCCACAAGTGTCGGCGGCGCAGCGGAGCTGCTCCCGGGTGGAAGCCTGGTGGTGGACCCCCTGGACACAAGCGCCATTGCCGCGGCCATGCTCACCCTCGCTGACCCCGCCCGCGCACAGTCGATGGGCGCCGCGGCACGGCTCGCCGCGGGGGACTGCTCATGGCAGCACGTCGCCGGCCGCATCCTCGATGCCGCACTGGCCCTGCCGGGCCAGGGTGCACGGCAGCACGACGGCGCCCGGGCTGCGGGCAGCGGGCGGGCCGTTGGGGGTGGCAGTCATGAAGGTGCGTGAAGCCGTGCGGAAGTCCGTGGCCTCCTACCAAAACTGGTCCGACCTGCGCTGGCGCAAGCCGCCGCAGCTGCACGTGGGCGCAGCCGCCGGGGACCCCGCCGTCTATTACCTGGCCCCCATGGAGACCAAGCCCAGCGGCGGCGTCAAGGTGATTTACCAACACGTCGACGCCCTCCTGGACCTGGGCGTCCGGGCCGCCGTGCTGCACGCACGGGAGGGCTTCCGCTGCGAATGGTTTGAAAACCAGACACCCGTGGTCTCGCCCGGGACGGTGGGCCTGAAATCCAACGACATCCTGGCCGTCCCGGAGTGCTACGGCCCCACGCTGCACCTGTTCCCGCCGGAGATCCGCAAGGTCATCTTCAACCAGGGTCCGCACCACACTTTTGACCGGATCCCGTTCGCTGACACCGCAGCCGGGTATCCCTACCGCACGGCCGGCAACCTGGCGGCGCTGCTGACCGTATCCCGCGACGGGGCGGAGCTGCTCAAATACGCCTTTGACCCGTTGCCCGTGGGGGTCGTCCGCAATGTGGTGGACGGTCGTGTATTTACCACGAGGACCGCACCGGCGCCGCGGCGCATCGCCTACATGCCCTCACGCCGCCCCGAGGAACTCCACCAGATCAGGCACCTGCTGCGGGCCGTGGGGGTCGGCGCTCCCGGCGGCTGGGAGCTGCTGGAGATTGCCAACATGGACGAATCCCAGGTGGCGGCCGCCATGCGGTCCAGTGCCATCTTCCTCAGTCTCAGCGAACGCGACGGCTTTGGCCTTCCGCCAGCCGAAGCGATGGCCTCGGGCGCCTACGTTGTCGGCTATGCGGGAGGCGGGGGACGGGAATTCTTTGACCCTTCCTACTGCACCCCGGCCGTAGACACCACAACGCTGCTGCGCGGGCTCCTCGATGCCATGGCCATGCCCGATGCGGAGCGCGAGGAGCGCGGGCTCAAGGCCTCGGCTGCCATCTTGAACCATTACACGGCGGACGGTCTCCGCGCCGACTTGGAGACTTTTTATGGGGAGGTACTGTGAGCACGGAAAACAGCCTGGTGCGGATTCTGTCCGCACCTTTCAGGGCCGCATCAGCCAAGGCGGCCCCCATCGCGGCGGTGGTGCTCCTGTCCCTCGTGGCGGCAGGCTGCACCAGCCCGCCTCTGGAGGAAGCCGTCGCCGCCCCCGGCGCGGCTGAGACCGCTCCCCCCGAACTGGACCTGCCCCGCATCCCCTGGGAAGGAGGCAGCGCGTACTGGAAGCAGTTCGCCAAGCCTCAGGCGGCCGGCTGGAGTGATCCCGGATTCTTCCCCATTGTGATCTGGTACAACGGCATCAGCTCAGACGCCGAGGCGCAGTACGACAAGTCCCTCGGCTTCAACTCCTATATCGGCATGGCCGACACCACACCGTACTCGCTGTTCGCGGACAACAACATGTTCTGGATCGGCGGAAAGCTCAACGACGGATTCACCGACAACAGCAAGAACTGGGTGGGCGACTTCCTGGACGATGAAACCGACGGCCGCTTTGCCACGGCAGCCGAGGGCCAGAAGTACCTGGCGGAGCAAAAGGCCAAGTTCGCCGGTGACGGCCGGTTCAACTACGTCAACTTCTCCCAGATCGTGATCGGCCAGGACATGCCGGCCAAGGACTCCGAAAAGTATGTCAACGCCTACACCGACGTGGCCAGCGTGGACATGTATTGGTACACCGTGCCGTTCTGCAGCTGGGATCCCATGCCCGTGCGCTACCTGGTCCCCGTGACCCAGACCAACTGCCGCACCGCCTCCAGCTACGGCAAGACCATGGAGTCGCTGCGCCAGCGCGATGCTACGGACGGCAAGCTGCAGTCCCTGTGGCAGTTTGTGGAGATCCTCAACGGAGGCCCCGGCGACGACCAGCCGTTCGTCGCCAACATCACGGCCGGCCAGCTGCAGGGCGCCGTCATGAACTCCCTCATCCACGAAGCCCGCGGGCTGGTGTACTTCAACCAGAGCCTGAACGGCACCTGCACGGGCGGCAGCATCGTGCGCCAGACCCAGGTGGATCCGAAATTCTGCGCCGCACCGCAAGTTGCGGCGGCGGGGGAGATCAACAACCGCATCCATGACCTGGCACCGGTGCTGAACAGCCAAAGCTACCGCTATGACTTTGGGCCCGGGCTGGACACCATGCTGAAGGCGAAGGACGGCTACGCCTACATCTTCTCCATGGTCGACGACGCGCTCAACCCGGGTGCCAGGACGTTCACGCTCCCTGAAGGCATCAGCGGAAAGAAGGTGGAGGTGCTGTATGAAAACCGCAGCATCGACGTCGCCGCCAACAACACCTTCAAGGACACCTTCAAGGCCGAATATTCCTACCACATCTACAAGGTGAAGATATGAATGCCACCGTGGACCACGTCCTCCTGACCCGGTTCAATCTGCCTTCCGTCGGAGTGGAGAGCACCGTGCGGGCCCAAGAAGGGTGGCTGCGACAGCGCGTGGAGTTGTTTGAGCGCTACTGCCTGCCGTCAGTCATCGCGCAGGACACCCGGGATTTCCACTGGATCAGCTATTTCGACCCTGAATCTCCGTCGTGGCTCCGGCACCGGATTGCGGAGTGGGAGTCGGCCTCGACCCTGGCACCCGTCTTCCGGGAGTCCGTCAGCCAGGCCGAACTCATGGACGACATCCGCCACCTGACGGCCGGGCGCCACCAGCAGCTGCTCACCACCAACCTGGACAACGACGACGGGCTGGCCAGCGACTTTGTCTCCCGCCTGCAGCGCATGCCGGCGTCCGGCCCGCACAACGCACTGTACTTCAGCCGCGGCCTCATCAAGCACGGCACGGCGGTGTACCTGAGGACGGACAAGGACAACGCCTTCTGCTCCGTCCGCGAAAACTGGGACGCACCCCTGGGCTGCTGGGCTGACTGGCACAACAGGCTGGGACTGCACATGCCCGTCGTCGAAATTTCCGGACCTCCGGCCTGGCTGCAGGTCATCCACGACCTCAACGTCAGCAACAGGATCCATGGACGCAGGGTGGCCCCGGACCCGTACAGGCGGGCCTTCGGGGCATTGCTTGACGACGCTGACGGCACGAGCCGCAGGGACGTCGTCCTGGATGCCGTCTGGAACGCACCCAGGCGCGCCGCGAGTGAAACGCTTCGGGCCGCGGTCAAGAAATCTGTCATGACCGTGGCGGGGAAGGAAGGGCTGGACCGGTTCAAGGCCGGGCTGGCTGCCAGAAAGTAATCAAGGAATCCACTGGGGGAGAAGGTCTTGACAATGAACACACAGGAAATGCAGCACAGGTGCCGCGGAATGGCGCGCACCACGGAAACGGGTGCAGGGGAGGTGAACGGCTGATGTTTCTCCAGGACTTGGGAAAAGGCCTGCTGCGCCGCTGGTACATGGTTGTCCTGGGCCTGGGCCTGACGCTTTACGGCGCCTACATGGTCTACGGAGTGGTCCCGCTGACCTACAAGGCCACGGCCAGCATCGTGCTGGTTCCCCCGGCAACGGCCGTCGTGGAAGGGGAGAACCCGTACCTGTACATGGGCGGTCTTGACCAGGCCATGAGTGTCTTGGTGGTGAAAATGAACTCGGAGGCCATCAGCACCCCGCTGATCCACAAGCAGCCGGGCACCACCTACTCCTTGGACAGGGACATCAGCACCACCGGCCCCATCATGCTGCTGACGTCGGAATCCACCTCGGAGGCCGGCACGCTGCAACTGCTCAACAACGTCATCAAGGTGATCCCGGAAAACCTCAAGACCCTGCAGGACCAGCTGAAGATTCCTGACAACGCGCGCATCACATCGATGAACATCGCGTCAGACCACGAGGCCAAGCCGCAGAACAAGGACCGGATCCGCATGACCCTCATGGCCGTGGCCGCGGGCGGCGCCGCAACAGTGCTGCTGACCGGGCTGGTGGACAGAATGCTGATGGCCCGGCGCCGCCGCCGTCCCCCGCGCATCAAGAAGCGGAAGGCCCGGCGGAACCAGCAGGTGGACGCACAGACGCAGCTGCAGCTCCAGAGTGGGGAGATCACGGCAGCCCCGCCCAGCAAGGCCGCCACGAAGGCCGCCGCCAAGGCTGTGCTAAAGGCCGGGACGGTGTCCGCCCCGGCCAAGCGGCTACCGGGGTCGGAAGCGGCCGCCACATCGGCTGCCACCCCGCTGGCAGCCGATGCCGGAACAGCGCTGGCCCGCAGGGGGTAGTGCGCCAACATGTTGAAAGTCACCAAGAACGCCGGAAGCCTGGGCCATCCCACGCACCCGGCCCTGCCCAAGGCATCGGACGCCGTCACCGTCCTGACCCTGTATCTGGTGGTGCTGCTGGTGGTGCCCTCCGACCGGCGCGTGGCTGCGCTGGGCGGGGCCGGTGCGCCTGCAGGCTTGTTTGCGCTGGCATCGCTGCTGTGGTGGTGCTGGCACCACATCCAGCACCCGCACGCGGCGTGGACCAGGCGCTTCCAGCCCGTGCGCACGGCCATGTTTGTGTACTGCGCAGCTGTTGCGGCCAGCTATGCCACGGCGTCACTGAGCGCCCTGCCTGCCACCGACATCAGTGTTGCGGACATGGGACTGCTGCGGGTTGCCGCCTTTGCCGGGATCCTGCTCGTGGCCAACGACGGGGTGCCCAGCGGAGAACGGTTCCTGGTGCTCATCCGGCGCCTGTGCCTGCTCGCCGGCCTTTATGCGGGGTTGGGGCTGGTGCAGTTCTTCTCGGGGGTGAGCATCGTCGACTCCATCCAGATTCCAGGCCTGACGTCGTCGGCCGTGGGCGGGACGGAAGCCCGCGCCGGCTTCATCCGGGCGGATGCCACGGCCATGCACCCCCTGGAATATGCCATGGTCCTGGTCATGGCGCTGCCGTTCTGCCTGACGGTGGCACTTTACGACAAGAAGCGTTCGGCCTTCCTGCGGTGGTTTCCGGTGGCCGCCATCGCCCTTTCCTCAGTCTTGTCAGTCACCCGCTCCGCGCTGCTGGGCCTCGTGGCCGTGGTCCTGGTCCTGATGCCGACCTGGCCGCGCGCTGCCCGGCGCGGCATGATGGCGGCCTTCGCCGTGGTCATTGTCGGTGTCTATGTGGCCGTGCCCGGCATGATGGGCACCATCGTGGGCATGTTTTCGGGAGGCTCGTCCAGCGTCAGCTCACGCACAAGCAGCTATGACACTGTCGTGGGTTTTGTCGAGCTCAGCCCCTTCTTTGGCCGGGGCTTTGGCACTTTTCTGCCCTCCTATCGGATCCTTGACAACCAGTACCTGAGTGCCGCCATCGAGACCGGGTTGGTGGGGATCATCGCGCTGCTGCTGGTGATTGCCTGCGCCGGGGCGGTGGCTTTTGCCGGAAGCAGGCGGGAACCGGACCCGCTGCTGAAGCATCTGGGAACGGCCTTGCTCGCCTCCACGATTGGCGGGGGGCTGCTGACGGCGTTCTTTGACTGCTTTGCCTTCCCCCAGGCCTGCGGCATGCTGTTCCTGGTGCTGGGGTTGTGCGGCGCATATTGGAACCTGACCCGGAATTCCGTGCCGGCCAAGCCGGAGGCCGCCCCGTGAAAATGATCAAGGCCATCCGGCGGCGGCTGCGCCGTCAAGGCATCATCATGGTCCGCCGCTGGTACCTGACCGTTGCGGTGCTGGCCATGATGCTTCCGCTGCTCGTTGCAGCCAACGACGCCGGCGGGGTGTACTACTCGACGGCCAACCTGCTGTTCCTGCCGCCGCCCGCAGCCGTCGGCGGCAACTCGCTCAGCGCAGACCCGGGCCGGACCGTCTACTACGCCGCCATGGTGGAGCGCCGCTTCAACGCCGACGGCAGGGGGGTCCAGGTGAGCACCACCGACTCGCCGCTGTACTCAACGGGTGTGCGCAGGGGCTACAAGGTGTATGTGCCCAACGCGGGTGGACAGTGGCAGACCAACTTCAACCGGCCGCTCATCACCGTGGAGGTCGTGGGATCCTCCCCGGCGGAGGTGGCGGGCCAGTTCAACGCGATCGTCAACCGCCTGGACGCCTTGGCGGTGGCACCGCAGGTGGACATGGGGATCAAGCCGGAAGCCTACATCACCACGGAACTGGCACCGGCCATCCCCAACATCATGTATATCGGGGTGCGCAACAAGAAGGCCCTCATGATCCTGGGGGCGCTGACGCTGGGCCTTGTCACGGGTGTCCCGCAGCTCGGGGACCGCACCATCCGGGCCATCCGCCGCCGGCGCCGCCACCGGGCACGGCAGCGCACTGCTGTGGAGACAGATGGCACGTCCGATCCGGACGGACCGGCTGCCACGCCGCAGGCTTCTTCAGGCTTCCCGGTTGCGAAACATGCAGGGGCGCAGCCGCGCCAAGAGATTGCGGCCGCCAAGAGCTGATGCCGCGCTCCGATCCATCCGCCACCCATCACGACCGTCCAGCCATGCACCCGGCGGTCCTGCCCTGCGACTCAGGCGGTGCGGCTGCTTTCGTCCCTGTCCCAGCCGCCGCCCATGGTCAGTGAGCGGCTGCGCGTGGCCTTGCCTGCGAGCGCCAGCGAGGCGTAGATGCCGGCATCGACAAGGGCGGCCGGGCCGGTTACGCTGCGCAGCAGCTTGCCCAGGCCGGTTTCGCCCGTGGCAGCCGGGCCGGGAGCTGCGGGCATAGCGTCCCCGGATGCCGTGTTGAGCGCCAGCTGCTGGTTGCCGCGGTAGATGCGCCGCAGCGTCCGGTACAGCTCGCGGGTGTGCAGCGGCACCCTGACCACCACGGGGCGGGTTGGCAGCACCGCCTTCTCCGACGGCTTGAACAGGGAGTCCACATAGGCGTCGTCGGCGGTGGCTGCCGGGAAGTGGCCAAAGCGGGCGTGGCCGGCCAGGCTGACGGCGTACGCGCCGGCACCCCAGAGATGTTCGCTCATGGCGGGGATCCGCAGCCGGGCCCGGTAGTAGGCCTGGACGAGCCGGTCCGCGCCGCTGGTTTCGTAGCGGAACGCAGGGCGTGCGGCGAGTGCCCCGGGCTTGCCCAGGTGCCGGAATACGTCGGCCACGGCGTCGGGTGTCACCTCGATGTCGGCATCCAGGTACAGCCGGGGCCATCGGGTGCAGGCCACGTCGGCGGCGTTCAGGGCTGCCGTCTTGGACGGTTCCTTGAAGCTGAGCACAGTCACTCCGGGGAAGGAGGCGGCGATCGCGGCGGTGCTGTCTGTGCACCCGTTGCAGGCCACTATCACCTCCACGGCGCCGGAGGCGGCCAGGGCAGCCAGCGGCCGGAGCGTGCGGGCTATGACGGCCGCCTCGTTGTGGGCCGGGATGATGATGGCGCCTGAGGGGAAGGCCCCTGGGGCGGTGGAGGCTGCGGCAGGTGAAATGGTGGCGTGGGGGAGCGACTTCCAGGCCCGCATGCCTGCCAGTGCCATGAAGGCCCGGCGGTTCTCAGGCTTGTAGGAGCGGGCCAGCTCGGCCGTGGCCGTAACGGAGCGCACCAGGGCGGCGTAGCCGCGTGAGTGGTGGGCGGCGGCGTAGCGGACCCGGTTGACGGCCATGAGCGCCGCCAGATCTGCCGAGGCACCCGAGCCGCCCCGGCTGTGCACCATGGCCGCCGACGGTTCAAACCAGGCCGTGTGCCCGTGTTCGCGCGCCCGCCGGAAGTAGTCGGTCTCTTCCGAGTACAGGAAGAACTGCTCGTCCCAGTCGCCCACGTGCTCCGCCACGGTTCCGGAGATCAGCACGGCGGCGCCGGTCGCCCAGTCGACGGGGTGCGGGAATTGGTAGCTTTCGGCGTTGTAGTCGATCTCGCTCAGCCACTCCGGCCGCCCGGCCAGCCTGCCGCCGAACAGTGCATCGCCCACGGCCTTGCCCAGGCTCGGTTCGCGCCGCAGCGAGGTGTAGGTGGTGCCGTCGGCGTCGAGCAGCTTGGGCACCACAATGCCGGCACCGGAGACGCGCATGCGCCGCCGCAGTGTCCTGACGGCGCCGGGCAGGATGCGCAGGTCGGGGTTCAGGACCAGCACGTCGTGGTGCGGCCCGGCCTGCCGCAGCGCTGCATTGATGCCGCCGGCGTAGCCCGCGTTCCCGCCGGTCTCGGCGAGGATGACGTCCGGGTGGGCAGCCAGCTTCGCGCGGGTTCCGTCGGTGGAGCCGTTGTCCGCCACCACCACCTTCAGCGACTGCGAACCCGTCTCCCCGCGCAGGCCCTCCATGAGCGGGTCAATGTCCGCCTCGTTGTTGTAGGTCACCAGCACCACTGTCACGTCGGCCAGGTAGCACGACGGCGTGAAGCAGCCTTCCGGCGTCTTCGCGCCCCGGGCGGGCGGCTTGGCTGGCGACGGTGCGGTACGGGGGGCGCCGTCGGCGCTGCTGTGGCGGCTCATGCGCAGGTAGGCTTCCGGGCCCTGGACCAGGTAGCGGCGGGCCAGGCGCTGGGGCTCCATGGCCAGCCGCCAGGCCCACTCCATGCCGGCGTCGGACACGGCCTGCGGCGCGCGCTGGATGCGCCCGGCCAGGAAGTCCACCACGGCACCAAACGCCAGCAGCACCGGGGCGCCGGTCAGGGCGCCGTATTCGGACATCCACAGCTCCTGCCGCGGCTTGCCCAGGCCCACCACCAGCATGTCCGTTCCGGAGGCGGCAATCTCGCCGGCCAGATCCACCGAGGAGTCCCTGTCGGCCAGGACTGAGCGTTTCGGCGCCCACCACCCTGAGAGCTTCAGCTCCGGCCGGTGCCGGGCGAACTGTTCCTTCAACAGGGCGTGGGTGGCTTCCGCGCCGCCCAGGAAGCCGACGGCCAGGCCCTTTGCCTGGGCCTCGTCAAGGAGCGGGTCGATCAGGTCGCTGCCGGCCAGGCGGGGCCAGTCCCGGCCCGTCAGCGCCGTGGCCTTGGTCCGCAGCGGCGCCCCGTCAAGGAGGGTGAGCCAGTCCAGGGTGTCGCTGTGGTCCAAGAGCCCGTTCCAGCGCCCGCTGGTGCCGAAGTGGAACACATGGTCCAGGTTGGCGGAGGCCACGGCAAGCGGGCGCTCCCCGGGCTCGCCGGCGGCGGCAATGATGCGCTCCACGGCGTCCTCAAAGCTGCTCAGGTCCACCTCGGTGCCGCCCAGCACCACCTTGCGCGGGTCCGCCGGGCTCTCCGGGCGGGAGCCGGGCCGTGCCCCTGTGGTGGTAACTCGCGAATCCGCAGCTGGATCAACATGGATGCTCATGGCGATGGTCTCCTTCGAATCGTGGTTGGCGTGGGAGGGGGCCTAGGGGGTTGTGAAGAGGACGTCGACCCAGTAGTTCGAGGACTGGAACGAGTCCGTCGGGAAGCTGGAGCTGCCGTAGCGGTACACGCCGTTGCCGGCCGTGGAGGTGGACGCCGGTGCGTGCAGCGGTGCTTTGTCCACCGCGCCGGTGAACCCGCCGGAGTCGGCGGCGTAGTGCCCGTTCGGGGCGTAGTAGGACACGATGTAGATTGTGTTGGCGGTGATGGGGATGGGTGTGGAGAACTGGGCGCTCTGCCAGCCGCTGGCGGTCTCATTGGCGAACGTCACGGTGCCCAGCAGGGTGCCGGTGCCGGACCACAGATAACCGGTGTGCGTGCCGGTGTTTCCCGCCCCCTTGTAGAACTTCACGCCGGTCACGGTGCCGCCCACGTCGGAGCGGAACCGCATGCCGAGCTGGACGGCGTCGGGGTCGTTGGCGCTGGTGGTGCCAGGTGTTGCCGCGGCGGCGAAGACGCCACAGGGGCAGGCCGGCGCTGCCATGGTGGTGAAGGTCCAGCTGTACGGGGCCGTCATGGTTCCGCCCGCCGGGTTCTTGGCACCGGACACGGTGGCCGTGTACGCCGTCGAATAGGCCAGCTGCTGGCCGGGGGTGAAGGTGGAGGCGTTGGCGACGCTGTCATAGGAGAGGGTGCCCGCCACCGCCGTGCCGGCGGCGTCCTTGAGGGTGAAGGACACGGTGGCCGGGTCAACGGCCCAGTTGAACGTGGCGCGCGGTGCCACGGACGGGAGCACCCCGGAGGCGTTGGACGCCGGCGTGGTGGCCGAGACCTTGGGGGCCGGCGTGGAGGTGGGGCTGAACACGGCGTCCACCCAGTAGTTGGTGTTTTGGAAGCTGTCCGTGGGGAAGTTCGAGTCGCCGTAGCGGAACACGCCGTTCAGTCCGTCAAGGCCGCTGGCGAGCCCGGTCAGGGGTGCGTTGACCTTGGCGCTCGCCAGGCCGCCGCTGGTGGCGGAGTAGCCGCCGTTGGGGGCCAGGTAGGACACCACGTAGGTGGTGTTGGGCGTGACCGCCACCGGGGTTGCCAGGTCCGCCTGCTGCCAGCCTGTCGCGGTCTCATTGGCAAAAGTCACGGAGGACAGCAGGGTGCCGGTGCGGCTCCACAGGTAGCCGGTGTGTGTGCCGGTGTTGGCCGAGCCCTTGTAGAAGCGGATGCCGGTGATGTACCCGGGCAGGTCGGACTGAAACTTCATGCCCAACTGCACTTTGGCCGTGTCCGGCTCGGAACCGGTGCTGGGCGCGTCGGTGCCGGAGAACACGGTGCACGGGCAGATGGGTGCGGCAACGGTCGTGAACGTCCATGAGACCGGTGCCGCAAGGGCCTGGCCAGTGGTGCTGGTGGCGGCGCTGACGGTGGCCGTGAAGGTGGTGCCAAACGCCAGCAGGGCGGCGGGCGTGAACGTCGCGGTCTTGCTGGCGGCGTCGTAGGCGACCGCGCCGGCCACGGCAGCCCCGGAGGCGTCCTTGACGCCCATCACGATGGAGGCGGGCACCACGTCCGCGCTGAACACGGCCTTGGGTGCCGTGTTGAGGGCGGCATTGCCGGTGCCGTCCGCCGGGGTGGCGGAGGCCACGGTCGGCGGCGGGGGCGGCGGCATGGTGGTGAAGGACCAGGTGGTTGGTGCCGCCAGGGGCTGTCCGGCCGCATTGGTGGCGCCGGAGACGGTGGCCGTGTACTGCGTGCCGTAGGCCAGCGGCTGGCTGGGGGACAGCGTCACGGTGCGGTTCGCTGACGTGTAGGCGGCCGTGGCGGCCACCGCCGCGCCGGAGCCGTTCTTCAGGGTGAAGGTGATCGAGGCCGGTGCCACGTCCTGGTCAAAGACGGCAGTGGGCTTCACCGCAATGCCCACCCCGGTTGTCCCGGGGGCGGGACTGGTGGAGGTGACAGTGGGCGGCACGGGCGCCGGGAGGGTGGTGAAGGTCCACGTGTAGGGCGTTGCCATGGCCTGCCCGGCCGCATTGGCCGCGCCGGCAACGGAGGCCGTGTACGTGGTGGCGTATGCCAGCGGGGCCGACGGCGTGAACGTGGCGGTGTTGGTGGCGGCGTCGTAGCTGGTGGCACCGGCAACGGACGCCCCGCCCGGTCCTGCCAGCGTGAAGCTGATGCTGGCCGGGACGGCGGCCTGGTTGAAGGTTGCGGTCGGTGCCACGGAACGTGCCTGGCCGGTGGCGCCGTTGGCGGGCGTCTTGACCACCACGGCCGGTGCGCCGGCGGCGTCGGGCATGAAGTTCACGTCAACCCAGTAGTTCTCCCCGCTGAAGGACTTGTCCGGGAACGTGGGCCCGCCGGCATAGGTGTAGATGCCGTTGGCCGTCCCGGGCACGCTGCGCAGCAGGTGCAGGTGGCCGCTGTCCACATTGCTCGAGCCCAAGGGCATGGGTGAGGGGTTGTTGAACAGGTACCCGGTGGTTTCCGAGTAGTGCCCCTGCGGCGCATAGTAGGAGGCAACGTACACCGTGTTGGCCGTGACCGGCACCGGCGTGTCGAACGCCATGGTCTGCCAGCCGCTGGCGGTCTCGTTCACGAACGTGCCGCGGGCCAGCAGCGTGCCGTCCAGGCCCCACAGGCTCCCCACGTGGGTGCCCTTGTTTGCAGCCGCCTTGTAGAAGCGCAGGCCTTTGATGGTCCCGGTCGTGTCGGCGGTGAACTTCACGCCAAACTCGCCCGCGTTGGTGTCGCCGGAGTCGGCAACGGCCGGGGCGTCTGAGCCAAACACGGAACAGGGGCAGGTGGTTCCCACCACCCTGGCCGGGCCGCTGCCCTCAATGTTCCCGCTGTCGTCCGTGGCCCGTGCCCGGATGGTCTGCCCGGGAGTGCCGTGCGCCACCCACGTGTAGCTCCACGTGCCGGTGCCCTGGGCCGGGTGCCAGGATGTGCCGTTGTCCGTGGAAACCTCGACGCCGGCCACCACCCCGCCAACATCGCTGGCGGTGCCGGTGATGGTCATCTTGGTCCCGTCGGCCACCGTGGTGCCGGCGGCCGGCGCCGCGATGGTGCTGACTGGCGCCGTGGTGTCTGCCGTGGCGCTCGCAGCCACCAGCCCGGCCATGGGTGTGGCCGGTTGGGTGTGCATGTCGGCCAACAGGTTCATAGTGGCCTGCTGCATATTCCTGTCGGTGTTGGGCCGCCCGTCAGCCAGTCCCCAGGCCCATTGGACGGTGCCCGCGACGGACAGCCCCCAGGACCACTGGACAGTGCCGGAACCGAAGACCAGGGCGCCGCTGGGCGCCCGGTACAGGGTCAGGTTGTGGGTGGCGGTGGCGGGTGCCGTGGTGGAGCCGTAGTCGGTGAACACCTCGGGGGCGTTGTAGGTGGTGGAGGAGAGCTTGATGAGACCGGCGGGGCGGAAGCCGTCGTCGGCGTCCACGTCCCACTCATAGCCCAGCGTGTCCAGCCCGGCGCCCAGCGTCAGGACCTGCGAGCCCGTGAGGTTGGCCGCGGCTGTGTTCCGCCACAGCCGCATCTTGGCGTACGCGGCCGGGACGGTGATGTCAGTGCTGCCGGAGTTGACCAGGAAGATCTGGCCTGTCAGTGCATTCTCGGGGTTCCCGCCGCCGGTGGCCGTGCCGTAGCGGGGGTCCCGCCACGTGCCCGTCCATTCCACCGGGTCGGTGGGTGCGTTGAAGTGGGTGTCCTTGTAGGCGACCAGGGTGCGGTTCGCGGTGGCGGGGCCGGACTGGCTCGGCTCCCACCGTGTCCGCCAGAAGATCTCGTTGCCGGTGAAGAAGGCCAGGTTGACGCCCGCGTCGCGGGCGGCCTCCACGTTGCTGCGCTGCGACCCGGACCAGTATTCGTCATGGCCGGAGGACATGAACACCTTGTGGTTCAGCAGCTGCGCCGGCCGGGTCGCCGTGTCCAGGCCGCTGATGTAGCTGACGTCGTAGCCGTTCTGTTCAAGGAAGAAGATCATGGGGTACTCAGAGCTCTGGTACCAGTTGGGGTCGTTGATGTTTGTGTAGAAGAACGGCCGGTTGTAGGAGACCTTGAAGGCGGCCTTGTACGCCATGGGGTTGCCCGGAGGGCAGGATACGGTGCAGCCGTAGAGGCTGTTGCCGCCGTAGGAGTTGTACGCCTGCCACGTGGGGTCGGAGGTCTGGACCACCATGTCGGAGCTGCCGCCGTCGTTGCGCACCACAAACGGGATCTGGCTGACGCCGCTGTGGGAGGAGGTGGGGGCGATGTCGTCACGGGTCAGTACGGCAATGTACAGTCCGGACACGGCATCCGCGGGGGCCGTCCAGCTGGCCGACACCGCCCAGTTGCCGCAGTCGATCAGTCCGCTCGCTGAGAACTCATCACATTTCGGCTGGGTCTGGGGGAGCGTGGCCGTGGGAAGGATGTTGCCCTGCATCTGCCGGGCCCCCAGGCCCTGGTAGTAGCCGAGGCGGAAGATGTTCAGGTGGTACTTGGTGGCCGCCGTCTTGACCTTGAAGGACAGGGATTCGCCGGCATTGATGCTCATGGCGGTGCCAAAGCCCTGAATGTCGGTGTCTCCCGTCCCTGGCACGTACCAGTCAAGGGGGCTGTTGCCGGGCTTGGAGTTCTCGCACGCCACGGCGTTGGTGACGGGCACGGCACACGGGTCGGCGCCCGCGCCCTGGGCGATGTCCACCGCAGGCCCGGGCGCCATGCTCGCCGTCAGGAAGGAAAAGACCATCGCCGCGGCGACGGGCAGGGTTGCCATGCGGACCAGTGCCGGTCCGTGAGAGTGAATATTCTTGAACATCGATTGCCCCTGCGTCAGCCCTGCCCCGAATCAGGGAAGCAACGCATTCAACCTGTCGTGCGAGACCCTGACGACCCCGCCCTTCCAGCGCCAAAACCAAGGTCTCCAACGGTTGTTGGGAGTCCTTGCCGCAGGCATCAGGAAGAGCAGCCGTAGCTGACTTTAGGCGTGGGGGAACAGTGCTCACTAGCGTGGTGCATACTCGACTTCCGCCCCCGGTACTTGGCCGGGCTACGCGGAACTACTTGGGAAGCGGGGCGTTTCCGTCCCGGGCTACGTGCCTTCGATGAGGGACTTGCCCAAGTACCCCTCGGCGCCGGCCACACCGGGCAGGGCAATGAAATACTGACCGCCCACCGCCTGGATGTAGTCGGTCATGGGCTCCTCCGCCAGGCGCTCCTGGACGGTTTCAAACTGCTTCTGGATGTTCGCCTGGTAGCAGGCAAAGATCAGCCCCACGTCCTGGTTGCCGTTGGCATCGGCACCCAGCACGTAGTTGTAGCCGCGGCGCAGGAAGCGAGAGCCGTCCGTCTCTTCCGTGCGCGGGTTCGCCAGCCGGATGTGGGCGGTCAGGGGCGTCACGGCGCCCATGGCATCGTCCGAGTAGCTCGGCACGTCCGCCTCCACAGTGCCGTTCAGGGGTGCGCCGCTGTCCCGGCGCCGGCCGATCATGGTGTCCTGCTCCGCCAGCGACACCCGGTCCCAGAACTCCACCAGCATCTTGATAATGCGCACCACCACAAAGGAGCCACCCACGGCCCAGTCGGGCTGCCCGGATCCCGGCCCGATCCACACCAGCCCGTCCTGCTCCGCGGGGTTGGCCGTGCCGTCCTTGTAGCCGAACAGGTTCCGCGGGGTCCCCGTGGGCCGCGGCGGCGACACAAAGCCGTTGAGCTGCCACTGCGGCTGGATCCATGCCCGCGTGTGCCGCGTCAGGTCGCGCAGTGCGTGGTGGACGGTGTCCTGCGAATTCGCGCACACCTGCAGGAGCAGCTCGCCGCCCATCCACTTGGGGTCCGGCACGTCGGCGGGGAAAACCCGCATCTCCGTCAGCCCCTCGGGTTTCTTGCCGGCCAGGCCGAAGCGGCCGTCAAACGCCCCGGCCGCCAGACCCACAGTCACGGTCAGCCCGTCCGGGGGCACCACAGGTCCCAGCACTTCAGAGTCCGACGGCGGCCTGCCGGACCCGGCGGGCACCGGCACCCCTCCGGTTGCCAGGAAGCGGATGCGTGCGGTGAGCGTGCGCAACAGCTGCTTCAGCTCCCCGGCATCCCGTGCCGTCAGGGAGAACACGGCAAAGCAGGACGCAGCCTGCGGGGCGGCCGGGCGGTAGACGCCGGCCTGGTTCGCACCCTCAAAGGCGTACGCTTCCTCCGGCCCCGCGGCTGCAGTTGGCGCGTCCCCGGCGACTGCCGCGGATCCCCCGGCCAGGGCGGCCCCGGCGGCCACGGCCGCGCCGGACGCCACGGCCCCGCGCAGCAGCGAGCGGCGCAGGAACGCCCGCCGCACCACCCCGGAGGCAACGGCACCGTCCGCCTCCGTAGCGCCGGCAGGGCAGCCGGCCCCCGTGCTGAAGCCGGGCCGGGTGTCGTTGGCGTTCTCGTTCATGTCAGGTCCTCGGGTCTATTCGCTGCCCTGCGGCAGGATCAGCAGCTGGGGGATGTCGGCCAGAAGTTCCAGTGCCGCGGACACGGCTGCGTTGACGTTCCGGCGCTGCGCGGGGGAGGCGTCCTGCAACTTGGTCCAGTTGGCGGCGTCGTGCAGGGGTGCCAGGGCGGCGTCCACGGCGTCCAGGCTGGCCGTCACCTGGTCAGTGAACCCGGGCCGCCTCGCCTCCAGGCTGGCGGCCAGGTTGGAGACCACAGTCCGGGTGGCCGCCACGTCGGCGGCGGTGATGGCCAGTGCCATGCCCGCACCCTCGTCGGCCTGGCCGGACAGCTGGTCCCGCAGCGTGTCCTCCAAAATCTCGTGGGCGCGCAGCGGCAGGGAGCCCTTCTGCACCACCAGCGTCGGTGCCTGCGCCGACAATGCCGCCACGTCCGCCCTGGCGCCGTCCGCGAGAGCCACCAGCGACTCCGGGCTCTCGCCGTGCCACAGCCCGTATTCAATCCGTAGCAGGCCCTTGAAGTCCGGGTCGGCCTCCCCGAGCGAGGCGTCCGGGCCGCCGGCGATGGCCTCTCCGAGGTCGCCGAAGCTGCCGTAGGCGGCACCCAGCAGCGACCACCTGGTCCTTGCCACGAGCCAGTCCGCCTGCGCCCGCGCCCGGTCGCCGGAGGCCAGCGACGTGGAGAGCGGGCCGAGGTCGGCGTCCAGCTGCTCCAGCACGTGGTGGACGTACTTCAGGTACAGGTTGTCCGCCTTTTGCAGTTCCCCCGTCGAGGCTTGGGCGATGGCCGGGTTGGCGTCCTCCGGGACCGGCCCCGCCACGGTGAAGGCGGGGGAGCGCCCCTGCTCCTGCCCGCCCAGCAGGCACTGGAACGCATACTGCCCCGGCCCCAGCACGGCGGAGAGCGGCACTGAGGTTTCCGGCCCCAGCACGATCGTGCGCACCACGCTGCCCACCTGCGGCATCGCCACCAGGTAAACCTCCTGCGGGGCGGATCCCTTGTTCTCCACCATGAAGCTGAGCTGGCCCGTGGGCTGCTCCGGAAGCTGGCCGCCGCAGGCGGTGTCGGTCACGGTGACCACAGGGGCCTGCTGCCCGACGGCGGACGGCTCGCCCTGCGGGATGCCCGCCACCACCGCGGCCACCACGGCGACGGACGCCGTGCCGGCCAGTGCCGTCAGCATCCATTCGCGCCGCAGGCGGGCCTGTTCCGGGCCCGCGGTCCTGCCGTCGGCGCTCATGCCCGGCCCCCGGCCATGGCCACAATGTGCTCGGCGATTGCCATGGACGAGGTGGCCCCGGGCGACGGCGCATTGCGCACCTGCAGCATGCGCCGGCTGCCGGTGATGACAAAGTCGTCCACGAGGGAACCGTCGGCGTTCATGGCCTGGGCGCGGATGCCGCGGCGTCCCGGCACGACGTCGGCCACGGCCAGCTCCGGCACGTATGCCCGTGCCGCCTGGACAAAGGCACGCCGGCTCAGCACGGTCAGCCCTTCGCGGAACGCGGCGGGGATGTTGCCCGCGGCAAAGCGCCAGAACCCGCTAAAACCGGCCACCTCGGCCAGGTCGCGGGGCACCAGCGCCAGTGCGCCGTAGGCCTCGCGCCCGCCGGCAAGAAACGCATTCGGCCCCACCATGACCTCCCCGTCGATCCGCTTGGTCAGGTGCACGCCCAGGAAAGGATAGCGGGGGTCGGGCACGGGGTAGATGAGCCCGTTGACCAGCCGCCTCCGGTCAGGCCGGAGCAGGAAGTAGGCGCCGAAGAACGGCACGATGCGCGGGTCGGCGGTGTCCCCGGACGCCTTTGCCAGCCGGTCGGACTGCAGCCCCGCACAGTTGACCACCAGGTCAAAAGCAGCCGAGCGGGCGCCCGCGTCCACGAAAACCCGGGCACCGCCGTCGTCCATGCCGGTGACTTCCTGCCCCAGCACCAGCTCCCCGCCCGCGTCAATGAAGTCTGCTGCCAGGGCCCGGGTGGCGGCCGCATAGTCGGTGATGGCGGTGGTGGGGGAGTGCAGGGCCGCGATGCCGCGGGCGTGCGGCTCGATCCGGGCCAGCTCGGCCGCGTCCACCATGCGCACACCGGGCACGCCGTTGGCCACGGCGCGGTCGAAGATGGTTCGGAGCCGGGCCAGCTCGGCCTCGTTCCGGGCCACGACCACCTTGCCGCACTCCTCATAGGGGACGTTGCGTCGGGCGGCAAGCTCCTGCAGCAGGCCCACGCCGCGCCGGCACAGGGCGGCCTTGAGCCCTCCGGGTTCGTAGTAGAGGCCCGCGTGGACCACACCGCTGTTGCGCCCCGTCTGGTGGGCAGCCAGCTGCGGCTCCTTCTCAAAGAGGGTGACGGTCGCGGCCGTTCCGGACGCCAGCAGCTCCCGTGCCACCGCCACGCCCACGATTCCCCCGCCAACGACGGCGGCCTGCACCTTTGCCATGCCCACAGCGTAGTGGCAAGGAGGTCAGCTTAGCCATGCCTGTGATGCCGTGCCCGCCAATCAATGCGACAATTAGGTGAGATTGTTCTGACGTATTGCCTGCGTCGGATGCCGTCCGGTCCCGGGCGGTTCCACGATTGCCACAGGAGCGCTATTTTGGTGACAGGATCCACTTTCCATGATGTCCATGGGCCGCTGAGCGACGCCGAGGTGCGGCGCATCCGCAACGACTTCCCCATTCTTGAACAGGACGTCAACGGCAGCCCGCTGGTCTACCTGGACTCCGGCGCCACCTCGCAAAACCCGCTCAGCGTCATGGAGGCCGAGCAGGAATACTACGAGCAGCGCAACGCCGCCGTGCACCGCGGCGCCCACACCCTTGCCGTGCACGCCACGGACGCCTTCGAGGACGCCCGGGAAACCGTCGCCGCCTTCATCGGCGCGGACAGCAACGAGCTCGTGTGGATTGAAAACGCCACGGCCGGGCTGAACCTCATCGCCTACTCGTTCGGCAACGCCAGCGTCGGGCCGGTATCCGCTGCGGCCGGCCGCTTTGCGCTCACCGCCGGCGACGAGGTCCTCGTCACCGAAATGGAGCACCACGCCAACCTGATCCCCTGGCAGGAGCTGTGCCGCCGCACCGGCGCCACGCTGCGCTTCATCCCCATCCACGACGACGGCACCCTGGACATGGCCGCCGCGGCGGAGCTCATCAACGCCAAGACCCGCGTCCTCTCCTTCACCCACGTCTCCAACGTCACCGGCGTCATCAACCCGGTCGCCGAGCTCGTGGCCCTGGCCCGCAAAACCGGTGCCCTGGTGGTCCTGGACGCCTGCCAGTCGGCCCCGCACCTGCCCCTGGACGTCAAGGCCCTCGACGTGGACTTCGCCGTGTTCTCCGGCCACAAGATGCTGGCCCCCACGGGCATCGGCGGGCTGTACGGCCGTGCCGAGCTCCTCGACGCCATGCCGCCGTTCCTCACGGGCGGCTCCATGATCACCACAGTCACCATGCAGGAGGCCGGGTACCTGCCCGCCCCGCAGCGCTTCGAAGCCGGCACGCAGCCCATCTCCCAGGCTGTCGCCCTGGCCGCCGCCGCCAACTACCTGCAGGAAACCGGCATGGACCGCATCCACGCCTGGGAGGCCGAACTCGGCGAGCGCATGGTCAAGGGACTGGAAGCGATCCCCGGCATCCGCGTCCTGGGCCCGGAATCGGGCGTTCCCCGTGCCGGACTGGCGGCCTTTGAGGTGGAGGGCGTGCATGCCCACGACGTCGGGCAGTTCCTTGACGCTGCCGGCATCGCCGTCCGTGTGGGCCACCACTGTGCCCAGCCGCTGCACCGCCGGCTTGGCTTGAATTCCTCCACCCGCGCCAGCGCGTACTTGTACAACACGACCGCCGACGTCGATGCTTTCCTTGCCTCCGTGGCCGGGGTGCGCGGCTACTTCGGCGTGGAAGGGGCGTAGGCCATGAGTGAGCTTGATTCGCTGTACCAGCAGATCATTCTGGAGGAGTCGAAGACCCGCCGCGGCGGGGACCTGCCCAATGATCAGTTGGACGGGCAGCATTTGCCGGAGAACGTCGGGCAGTGCCACCAGCTCAACCCGGTCTGTGGTGATGAGATCACCCTGCGGATTGAGACCGACGCCGGCAAGGTCTCCGGCATCCACTGGGCCGGGGACGGCTGCTCCATCTCCATGGCGTCGGCCTCCATCCTCAGCGACATGGTGGTGGGGCTGGACCGCGGCGCAATGCAGCTGCTGGTGGACAACTTCCGCGAGGTCATGCGCTCCCGCGGAAAGATCCAGGCCGACGAGGACGTGCTGGGCGACGCCGCGGCACTCTCCGGGGTGTCCAAGTTCCCGGCCCGCGTCAAGTGCGCCATGCTCGCCTGGGTCGCCGCCGAGGACGCACTCAACCAGACCCGGTAGTCCCGGCATTTGCGACGCAAACTGCCAAATGGCCAAAAGCAATTAGCCGTTCGGTGTCGCAAAAAGTGCCCTCAGCTGTCGTAGATTGACCATAAGTGGGTCAATGGTCCCGCACCGGCAAAGCTTCGGGGGACAGCTGTGAGTGCTATTCGTTTTCAGGTCACATCGCGCATTGGGCATTCAGGCACCATGCACCTGCCCAAGCCCACGCCCACCTACGACCTCAACCTCCGCCTCGGCAGCCGGCAGCACTGCACCGTGATCGGCATCGACTTCGGCGCCACCGCCGCCATGGCATTGCACCTGCAGGCCGGCGAGTGCACCATCGCCGCCATGGACAGTTCCGATGACACTTTTTCACTCGTCTTTGTCGTCGACGGCGAGCTGTCCCTCCTCAACCCCTCCGGAGAGAACACCGTGCGCGCCGTACGCGGCGACGTCTGGGCCTTCAGCAGGACCTCCAGCTTTGACCTGGCCGTGGTCTCCGATGCCCAGCTCGTTGCGGTCACCCTCCCCGCCCAGGTGCTCCACGACTTCGGTGTCGGCGTGGTCCACGGCATGCGCGAACTCGACCCCGATTCCGCCATGCTCTCACCCGTCCTCGGCTTCCTGCGCGAAGTTGCACTGGCCGAATCAGACAGCACATCGGTGGCCGCCTACTTCATGGAAAAACTGGTGCATAAAATGGTCGGCGGCATCATGCTGGAGAACCGCGGCGCACGCTTTGTTTCCACCCGCCGCAAGGGTATGTTCGACCAGGCCATGGACTACATCGCCGCAAGGGCGGGGGATGGGGACCTGACACCGGAATTCCTGGCCAGGGAATTGTCCGTCTCCCTCCGGCAACTGCAGCGCGAGTTCAAGACCCACAACGCCAGCATCGCCGTGGTCATCCTGCAGCACCGGGTGGACCTCGCCATCCTCCAGCTCAAGGACCCGCTCCTGGATGTGCTGACCGTCGACCAGATCGCACTGCAGTCCGGCTTCTCATCCGTTGTCCAGATGCGCCGGGCCCTGCGCGACGCCTGCGCCGGAACCCCCACCCAAATCCGGGACAAGGCCCGCGAACAGCGCCGCACCAAACTGCCCGCGTAGCCTGAGGCGCCCACAGGTCAGTGGCTCATTCCGCGACAGCCTAGGGCACATTTTGCGACAGCTGGGCCCCGATTCGCTGAAATACAGTCAGCGCCGGGATTGACTGAATTCGGTCGCCCGATGATGGGCGAATATCTCGAGTCAACATTCCTTAGGGGGAAATCATGTCTGACATTGAACAGCAGGGTCTTGCCAACAAGCCGCGTAACCGCCGCGCCGTAGTCAAGGGCGCCGCCTGGTCCGTACCCGTCATCGCAGCAGCCATCGCAGCACCGGCAGCCAGCGCATCTGAACTTGGTGCATTGAGCATCAATGGCACCTGTGGGACTCTCGGTCTCGGTGTCTTGTCCGCAGGGTTCAATCTTGTTGCCTCGCCGACTGCACCGATCCCGGCCGGAACCGTTATCACCCTTGTGGGAACGGGGCTGGCGAATATTTCTGCCTTCGCGTTCTCAGGAGCAGTTGCGACTGTCGACGTACTCAGTGGAACCACGCAGACCGTCACTTTGGACAGTGCAGTTCCGGCAGGCGGAATCTTCTCGCTGACAAACTCTCTCTCGCTTGCAGCCCTCTGGACGGTCACTGCGACAGTTACGCTGCCGGCCGGCGACACCGCCACAGGGGCTAAGACTACCGCGCAGCTCAACGGCACGCTCGTATTGTGCAGCGCGTCATAATTTGAATCCTGATTTCAAACTTTGGGCAACGGAATATTTCCCTGCGCTTAAAGTCGGAAATCAAACAACTGATGGACCATGGTGCCAATTCAGCAACATGGTCCATCAGTCATGTTGTTCTTCTCTCAGGAGAAGTTTGCATCACGTCGCATGCTCCTTCTGTTCTAGAAATTAATTCTCAATTGGCACAAAGATTAGCTGAAGGAATGACGCATAATTGCCCATACAATTTCTATTGCCAGTTTCATTGGGGCTTGTCCTGATTCTGAGCGGAACAATGAAGTTGCGCAAACCCAAGAATATCCAACTCTCAATCGCATCGTTTGGACTTCCAAAATCATTCCAGAAGCTTTGGCTGTCTATTGCCTTTTCGCTAGGTGAAATTCTGTTGGGACTCGCCATTATTTTCACCTCGGGAGTGCAGCTTCAATCAGCAGGCATAATTGCAATGGCATTGTTTCTATTCTTTTCGATAATCGTCTATCGTGTCATACATAGGCAAGAAATTGTCGAGTGCAATTGCTTCGGCTCGCTGACAACGGAACCTGTCGGTTGGGGGACGCTCGTACGCAATGTTGCTCTCACTCTCGGAGCTATTTTGGTTGCGCTCGGTATGGGCGGTGCTCATGGAATGCTTGGTGCGGCCTCCAGCTTTTCTGGGGACGACATTGCATGGCTCACAGCCATCGCAGGACTCGTGATGTGGCTGGTCTTTAGTAAAGTACGTGAAGTGAGGTCATACCGGACCGAGCTGGGCGTCGAGGGCTCGGCCGACTGGACTGGGAAAGCGATTCCTGAAGCCGAACTCCGTGACTCTGATGATGAGCGGGTACTTCTGAGAGACGTCTCCAAAGACCGAGCCCAGTTGTTGATCTTCGGCCGCCCAGGTTGCGTGGCGTGCAGTACAATTATTGACGCCCTACCTGAATGGCGGAGAGCCTTTGCTGGAGCCGTTGATATTAGGGTCGTCACGAGTCGGAGTCTAGTGAGCCTGAAAGAAGCGTATCCTTCGGAAGAGGCAAACGCACTTCGGGACGGGTCGTCCATGTTGATTAATATTTTGGGAATTCCCGGCGTTCCAAGTGCGCTCCTATTGGGAACCAGTGGTCTCATCGGCGCCGGCCCCGCGGTTGGACCAGATGCGGTTGAAGATTTGATGCACGGAATTCGTTCCGCCGTGACTGGAATGGCAGCGCATGCGGCAGGCTAAACTCCGGCAGAATTCGGGTTCAGAGGAGTTGAGCCGTAGAAGTTGTCTTATTGCAACCGGCACCTTTTATCTCAACTGCTAGCGGCCGCTTCAGGCGCCATCCCACGCATATTGAGTGGACGTCAAAAAGATTTCAATCACTATTGGATGGGCATGAGCCTACTGCCCGCGGCATGGCAGATCGCTGAATATGAATGCATGATCCGATCGTAGTTCGTGTCTCTAACAAAAGCTATTAGCTATCCTTAATCTTGAAGTCAACTAAACACCCCGGTGACATCCAAAAAATGGGTGGTCGCATAAATAGTCCGCTGGCTGTCAGATCCGAACATGTCGGATTCCCGACTCGATGGCCCGTTCAAGGAGCTTCTCGTAGGCCGAGCATACCGATTCCCAGCTGTAGTGTGAACGTGATCGAGCGAATGCACGGTCACCCAGTTCTACTCGAAGTTCAGAATCGTTGAGCACCTTGAGGCACATTGAGGCGATTTCTTCCGGTACTGGTTCAACAAAGAGCGAAGCGTCGTCCAGGACTTCGCGATTGTAGGGCGTATCGCGCGCTACGACGGGCGTGGTGCAGGCCATCGCCTGAACTAGGGCTGGATTCGTTCCACCGACACTGTGTCCATGGAAATAGACGCCGGCGTTCTGCCACAGGCCATGAAGGACTTCGTCATTGCTGACGTGTCCCAACCATGTGACTCTTGGTTCAGAGTCAACGAGCTCCCGGACTTTGTCCTCGATGGGGTCTTGATACCCTGCTGTGCCGACAAGAACCACGTCGTGACTCTTTGCGATCGAGCGCGCAGCCTCTAAGAATTCATTGATGGTGTTTTCGGGGACGAAGCGCGCAACGAGCAGGGCATAGTTCCCGGGGGTAACGCCCAACGGAACTGGAAGAGTTCCGGGAACGTCACCCCCATAAGGAATGAAGTCAAGACGACGATGGGTTTTTGTTTCCCATCGACGTCTAATTTCCTCCGCATCAGCAATGAGATGGTTTGCATACGTCGCAGTGAATCGAGCACCGGCCCGAAACATCTTTCGTGCGGCATTGCCCCACTTCGCGCGTTCCCACTCGATTCCGTCGACGTTTACAACCGTAGGAATACCCCGCAGCTTCAGCAGAGGCAGCCAGAACCCGTTTGCGACATTCATGATGAGCGCTACGTCCGGTTTGGCTACCAGAGCGGACAATGCAGAAGTGAAACCGAAAGTCAGCGTGCTCAATTTCTTGGAGTCGATGCCCTGGGTATTGACTGCTATGACTCGGCGGTCGAGCTCCGGATCGTCGATTTTGACCGCACCGGGACGGCCATACACCGTGACTTCCCATCCGTTGTCGACCAGATACGGTGCCAAGCGTCGAACTGCCGTTTCAAACCCACCGTAGTAACTTGGATATCCACGAGTTCCAAGAATAGCCACTGATTTAGTCATTGGGAAATAGTATCCTTATATCATTTGAAACATCAAAAGGGATGGGAATTGGAATCCTTTAAAGTTCGATTCCCAGACAATACCATCAAATTTTCGAGGGTAAAGGTTATGCTGAAGGGCCGGTGTAAATCAATAGTGTGTGCCGATAGTTCCGCGCGGATTTTTTCCCGCAACTCTTGGGTCGACATGGCTAAGAGGCTCCTCAGTCGGACGGCTGATGATGTCACGGCCATAAAGTATGCTCGACCGGTAGATGCCGCCCAAGAAGAACCAAAGAATCAGATACTGAGAGTTCAGGAGACCCCAGCCGGTCCAAAGTACTAGCACAAGTCCAGGGGCTGAACAGAGGAATGCCCTGCACGAGTAGAGTGCGTCGTAGTGGCGCATGTTGCGCACGGCATCGGCAGTCAAATGCAACATGGGAACAAAAAACAAAACACCGGCGACTATTCCCATTTCAGCGATGGCTAGAACAAACGCATTATGAACGGGGTAGCCCAATGCGGTTTCGGAACTGAATGGCGCAACTACGTCAATGTAGGAATTTAATCCCGTCCCAACTGCGGGATCTCGCAGAATTTGGGCAATGCCGGCGCTGAATAGCGCCGGTCGGGCTCCACCTTCTGGATCATCAAGAAAACGTAGAACCACATCTCCGGTAAGGAAAATGCCCGCAAAGAGCATGACAAGCAAGCCTGAAAGTCTCTGCACGAGACTCAACTTACCCGGGGCGGCCAGAAGCCAGAGAAACAGGATCGCGGCCATGGCGAGAATATTGGAACGGCTGATTGTCACGAGCCCTAGGATCACGCAGGCGCAAACAATCAGCCAAGCCAGCCTGCGGTGGACGGTTCGGGGTGTTACGGTCCACGGTAAGACCAATATCAGGAATAAAAGAGCAATCTTACTGAGGTTGGCCGGGTGTCCCAGTGTTCCAGTGGCCCTACCTGTCCATGCCACCGCCAACCGGCCTTCACTTGTCAGCCACCCTGGGATCAATACACCATTACGCTGGGCAAATGCTATTGCGAGTTGAATCAAAAGTATCAACAATATGGCGCCGAGAAAAATTGTGGTTGCTCGCGGTTCACTAGGAAGTCTCGATCCGACAAATCTCCCGATGGTCCATGCCATCGCGCCGGCTGCCAACACAATGAGACCGGACCATTGAGCGGCTGTACCGTCCCAAATAAAGACGGTCATGAACGAGAGCACGATTAGGCATATGGACATGGGAGCCGAAATGTATCGTCGTCGGGTCCTCAGAATAACTGCAAAAAAGGAAACAGTAACGATGACGACATAAGTGGTTATTGTCGGTACTGGGGGGGCAATGTCTGAATACCCTGACGACCACGTCCCTAGGGCGAGTATATTCCTGGGAAGTAATGCCAATGACAGCAACAGTGGCACGGCGATCCAGATAACGATGCTGGACTTTCTGGATGCCAGCATCACCACGGCGATGACGGTGGCAAAGAGAAGTACGAGGAGTACAGCAGCCACGTCAGCAGTCCGTCCCGAGAGAGGACGATGCGTCCTGTCCGCCAGCGAGACGACTTATTGCGCTACTGAGCATCCTTGCGGTTGATGCATCATCGAAGGTTCGACTCCGCTGCTGCGCAGCACGGGACATGGCCTGCATCGCATCTGGGCTTCCCAGTGCCTTGGCGATGACCTTCGCGAGACTGCGGGAAGATCGCGCCTCAAACTGGTATCCATTTATGCCGTCTTGAACAATCTCCAGTGGACCGCCTTCATTGGGGACGATACAAATGCAGCCGGCAGACAGTGCTTGCGGAACCACTTGCCCGAACGGTTCCGGCTGCCTCGTCGGCAATACGAATATGTCGGCCTCGCGGAGTGCCGTTTCCACGTCGTCTATGTGTCCATGAAAATTGATCTCGTGCCTAGATCGTTGAGCGTGGGAATGAAGGGTAGCTAAGTATGTTGGATCAGAGAAGAAGCTTCCACCATAGATATCAAGTTGTAGACGCACGCTGTCTTCCAACTCAATGTGGTCGAGGGCATCCAAGAGGATGTCTAGGCCTTTCCACTTGTCGGGTCTGCTCAAGGTCACAATATTGACCGTTCCAGCTGACCGAATTGACGTATCGCGGGGCAGCGGGTGCGCGGCAATACCGGAAACAGGGTACGCGACTTCCACGCCCCGTCTTGCCAGGGATTTTGGAACGCAGGATGCTGTCCATCGGCTATTGGCAATGTATCCACTAAAAGCCAGCTGGAAAAGTGGCAGCACGATTGCGCGCTTGACCCCTCGGAGAGAGCCCATGGAAACTCTGGAATAGTAAAACCAGTTTGTTCTCTTCAGGCTGGGGGCGATAGCTAGTGCCATACCGGCGTATAGGCTGTTTGCGACCACTGAAGTTGGCTGTAGTCGTTTGAGTATGCGCGAAAGCGCCGGAGCAGCTGCAATGATGGAACGCATGGAGAAGTTGCCCTTGCAAAGGATATGAGTCTCAATACCCAATGCTTCAACTTGCTCGGCCACAGGACCACCAGTAATGAAGATCACGCCCGTGCACATTTCTGGATGCAGCTTGAGATATCGCAGGAGTCCCAGCTGTCCGCCACCGGGCTGTGCAGAATGATCAATGAAGACTAGTCGAGAAGACATGAGGGAACCTCCGTCGAGATGGCCGTACGCATGTCGGCTACGATTTTCCCCCATGAAAGCGTCGCGGCCGGTGCAAGCGCAACGGCTGTGTCGCCACCGGTGGCGTTGTCGTAGTTTGCTAGCGCACTTGTGAACTTCGTCAGGTCAGAGGTGTCTGCATAGCTCGCCGCATCACCCAATGTCTCGTGAAAGATGTCCAAGTCTGAGGCCAACGTCGGGCACCCCAAGTACGATGCCTCTACGGGCGGCATGCCAAAGCCCTCACCTCGCGATGCAAATATGAACAGGCGGGCGTTAGCATAGAGCCATTTGAGCTGGGCGTCGGAGACGAACCCAGCAAATGCAATCGAGCCGTTTTCTACGGCAGCCAAGGCTTCCGTGCCAAGATCTTCAAACTTTCCGTTTTTCTCACCGACAATGATTAGAGGGTGCAGTGGCGTTGCACGGCCACTGGCAAGAGCCGCCTGAATAGTCATGGCAAGATTCTTGCGGACATTCAATCGGCCAACCGTTAGGTCAAAGTTTTGCGGAATGATTTGCAGGGTGGTGGATATGCTGCTGTCCGCATTTGAATTCAGTAATTCCTGAGTCATCCCGATTCCTATCGGCAGCACGCGATTCTTCGGCAGATGTTTACGTATGCGTCGCGCCTCGCTCTCGGATGATGTAAATATTATTTTGGCAAATCTGGCGGTCAATGGCATCAAGGAAAAATACAAGCGCTCCATGCGGCCGAACCATCGAGGGTGATCCAAAAAGAGAAAATCATGGACGAATGAGAATGTATTAGAAGCAAACGGTGATGCAAAGTTGTGAGTTATGACGGCCTCTGCCTTGTGCCGTTTGGAGGCAAACCGGGATTCCAGCATGATCGTCAGTGCGTGCGGCCAGAGACGCGAAGGGTAGAGACTGACGCTCTCACCAACTGCGTTTCGCACTGTATCGAGATGTCTGCTTCGTACCAATAGACCAATATGGTCGTCTGGGAATTCTTGGCTCCAGTGGGCAATCATTTCTCTCATTACGTGCCGCTGGGATGGTGGACCCTGGTGAAACCAGTAGGCATCAAACAGGACCCTCAGCTGACGGCTCCTTTCGGTCCTATGGTTTGACATCGGCATGATCCTTCCTAGAAGCTGCATTGCGCGGGACATTGAATGTGGAGTGGTCGCTTACCATGGGATCGTTCTCGGCAGCACGCCGGACGAGGATTCGCGATTGCCGTCTTCCCTTGGAGGATTTTGCGGCAGTTACTGCCACGGAATACAAGTTGGCGTGGCAAAGTCCGATTGAATCCCATTCCCGTCTAGCAAAATCCGGTAGGGCGTGGTCGGGTCTGACAGCCAATGCAAGTGCAATGTCGCGTCCCTGAATCTTCCCCTTGTACCTATTGACCCAGCCATTTCCCACCTCCGCGGACAATGTCGCAGTTGAACCACTATCTGGTACCAAGACCGGCGTGGCGAGTCCCAGCGCAAGTATGACGGCCCCTGAGTTGTACAGCCTCGTATAGGGCAGCACAACTAGCCGAGCGTCGTTGATAATCCGTTCAAGGGTTTCTTCAGGAATGTACTCCAGTTGGACAAAAATACGACGGTCTTCGGCCGCGAGTTCTTTGATTTTCTGTCCATAGAGTGCATCGCTTGGTTGTCCTGCGATGTGCAGTCGAAACTCTTCACCTTGAATTTCGGCAAAGGCCGAGATGAGTTGTTCTATGCCTTTGTAGGGCCTAATCAAGCCAAAAGTGACGACAGTAGTGGGGCCAGCATTTTCGGTGATAAGTTCACCCGTGGCATCGTAGCGGCCATGGAGGAGTACGACGCCCCGTGTGGGGTCGTTATCTGGATCTTCGTTGAGATATATGCATACCGTCACTAATCTATTGAAATAGTGCATGAGAGCTCTTTCAATAAATCGTGGAGGTTCGTGAGGAGCCCTGTTATGAACGGTATACACCACAGGTGTTCGCTGCAGGGCAATCTTCGTGAGAAACAAGAATCCCAGCATTCCTTTGATGGTCCGTCGAAAACGGGTCCCACCACGAAACACATACTCCGGCCATTGAAAGTGGACGATGTCGTGGTTCTCCATGAGAGCGCTCCGCCAAGAGAAGTACCGCAGATTCGCATGCGGTGACACTGCTCGGTCAAACAACGAAACGTATGGATTGGTGTCGCCTTCAACAAGCTTGACTGTCACCAGAACATTTGCACGCCCGGTCGTCATGCTGCCTGCCACAGGTCGTGTGGGAATGCATCGATCAGAGCGGTGGGACTCCAGCCGGAGAGTGCGATTCGGTCGGAATCAAGGTGCGACTGTGCTATCTCCAGGGCCTGGGCGACGGTCTCGGCTATACGAAAGTCTTCTTGGCCCGTACCAGCCGCATAGTCATTATATTTGAAGTCTGGTTCAGCCGGTGATGCTATTGGCACTGCCGCGATACTCAGCGAGTCTGCCATCACGATGGCATGGAGGGAAGAACCAATGACCAGCTCGCAGCCGGCAATCAATGGCAGCAACTTGTCTAGACTGGTTCGCGGATCAACATAGTCGGGGTGGCCCCGGTAGAGGCGCGCGTCGTTAAGATTCGGTACAAGAATACTCCGCCTGGACTTTTCTGCAGCACGAAGTTCAGGGAAGAACATCGGCATAAGCAAGGCCGGGTCGCCGAAGATGCTGGGGGTCACGATGCCGTGCTCCCTGGCCAACCGAGCCTGGGTGAGCGGACCACGGACGGCCCGTACATCCAACCCCGCAAAAACGTGTTCTTGTCGGGGTACTTTTCCATTCATGCCTGTGCCCCAGACGGTGTCCCCTGTTGAAGCCATGTGCATCACTGACCCCACCGTCAGAAGGCGCCGACCCATGCCGACAGAGTGCCGCGTTTCAGCCGGTGGGGAAGCCGTTGCGGAATCAATTCGCATTTTTTCAACGACGATCGGGCCGAGCAGGTCACCGAAATTATTGACTCGGGGACCAAACCGATGCTGTGTCATTGGCACTCTAAAGCGCCTCGGATTCCAACTCATGATTTCGACATGGTTCGTTGGTGTATTCATGAAACTGCAACTTTCAGGATTTTTAGAAGCGATCGCAAATCGGTGCGAAACTGTGGTATGAGGATGCAAAGTATGTATCCAAGAATTGACAACAGGAGGAGGAACGCGAGGAGAGATACTGGGTTGAGGAAACTACCCGCCGAGAGGATTAAAATCACAGAAGGAGCATTAGCGATCGTGATTACAATTAGGGGGAGCAAAGTTGCTCTGACTAATGGCTTTACGTTGACGCCAGTTTTAGGAATCGCGAAGAGGGTCAGTATGACCCAATTGCAGAACAACCCGAATGAAAAGCCTAATGCCGCGCCTTGGGGGGAGTGTAAAGCGCCCAGTACAATGGCGACCAACATGAAGCTCCGCGTAAGGACTGTGTAGCGAAATTGAATTGCAGTGCTCTTCGTTACCAAGAAAGTCCAATAATAGGTATAACCCATGCACTGGAATATTCCACCCACGGCCAGAATAGACAGAATTCCAGCGGAGGCGGCCCAATTCTCACCGAGCAATATTTCCACGATTGGCTTGGATGCGATGGCAACAAAAATGAAAATGCTGCCTACGACGTATACCATATAACGCTGAATCAGAGACAACTTACTGGTGAGCCATGTCGAGTCGTCCTGCCGGGCAGAGAGGATAGGAAGAGCCACTCTAGTTAGCGGAGTTGCGATCTGCTGAATTGGCATGCGAAAAAGCTGAAAGGCTTTGTCATATATGCCAAGCGCCGAGGCACCCCAAACTTTGCCGACCACGACCGAATCTGCGTTTGAACTGAGATAAGTCATAAGTTGAACCGCGAATGTGCTGGATCCGAATCGAATCAAATCACCCATTGGCGCTCTCGCGGGCAACCCCGGAATCCAGCGTGTACCGGCAACTAATATGCCGATAAGTGTGATGCTGACCGCCAATTGTTGCCACACCAGCGCATAAAGTCCGGCGCCGCGCAAAGCCAATATGATGGCAACCACAAGAGCCATAAATTGTGCGAGCACATCAGCCCTAGCCAATAGCTTGAACTGAAGCCCTCGAGCTGCCCTTGCCGTCATCTGTGCTAGGGCAGATTGGAAAAGAAAGTTGAAGGCCAGGATTTGTATTGCCATTATGAGCCCAGGTTCATTGTAAAACTTGGAAATCCATGGCGCTAAAACAAAGAATCCTGAGGCGATAATAGAACCGATTGCAACATTAAGCCAGAATAGATTGTTCTGTTGTCCTTTTGACAGTGTCTTGGCTTGCATTGCCGCCGTGGAGAGGCCGAAGTCACCCATGAGAGTCGCGAATCCACCTAGGGCCATGATCATGGCAAATTCCCCGAAATCCTCGGGCTTCAATACCCGGGCCAAGACAACAGTTCCACAGAATTGAATGGTGAACTTCACCCACTGGCCGATCAAAGTGGATTTTGTTCCCTTGACTGCCGTTGCTGTGGACACGTGCTTATGGGCGTCGCTGTGCTGCGACGAATCCTGCGAGGTCGACTTCAAGGTGCCACCTCGTGATGTGGTATTGCCGATGGCATTCCTGCATGCTGCTCGCAGAATATATTGGCTGATCCTCTCCTCATGTCGTCTCCCACAGACCTGCCGATGACGGGCGCTGGCTGCATCGCGTGCGGTTCATGAATGACATTCGGGCGATGCTGCCATTGCCGGTCACGTGATTTGGAACTTTCATCGTTCAACCCGGTCCCGTCTCAAATTCGTAGGCAAATATCGCAGGAAGTTCCCGATGCGCTTTGCACGTAAATTGCTCTTTTGAATAAACGTTTTGGAAACCACACTGATGTCCTTGCTGGCCAGCTGCTCATCAGATGGGTAGAGTGCTCTCGCGATCATTCTAAACTTGGTTTTCCAATTGCTGTGTCGAATTTCATGCAAGCGATACATGCCTGGCAGTCGAGTATTCTGCCGGTTCTTCCACTCTTGACTAGGTTCAGCTTCTTCTAGGTCGGTCCCGGACTGCGAAAGAAACTTAAGATAGGGTCGCGCTGTTCCGAGGCTTCCGGTACGCGCGGCTATTGCGTGGATCTCTTCAAAGGAGACGCTAATCGACTTAAGGTGGTTGTAGTCCATTTGATTAACCGGAAGCCAAGAGGCTCGAAGGGAATGTAGCGCCTGAATGAGAGCTGCACTGTTTCGATCGGGTATGTTTACCATATGTCCGGCGCTTAGGTATGTGGTGCGTCGCTCCCACAAAGCGTCGAAGGCGATGTCAGTCCCCGTCTCGAATCCTGGAAAATGATGGTGAACATCAATATCGCATGGCCACTGGGGATGGTACAGCGTTGTTGAATGACTTGGAAATACATCGTCTTTGTCGTGAGGACGGGGAATCCAGCCGAGTCCCTTGAACACCTGAACCAGGAGTTCCGTGTCGCGTTCTCGCACCATTACGTCGACGTCCGCAGACTCTCGGGTTGGCCGGACCCCCTGGTGGGTGGCGCCAGGCCCCTTGATGATCAGGAAGTCGATTCCGTAAGCCTTCCCAAGGTAGGCTACTTGCGCGGCGGCCAAGGCCACCGCTTCAGTGAGGTTGAATGCTTGCGCGTTGTTGTTCATGCACCCTGTGCTCTCATATGGCTGCAGGCAGGCATAGTCATTGGACCTCGCGTGTGGAAACGTCAAAGTAGCCCAGGGCTACCAGGTGTCGAGAAAATTCTGTGATGTCTTGCACGATGCGTTCGGCATTGGTGTCATAAAAGAATGATGCGACGTCTTCGATGGTATTTTTGCCGTCAAAGAGGTCCCAGAGGTCAACGCTGGAGCCCTCAAGGATGATGGGCTGTGGTTGTGATAACTCCAGAATTACGAGTCTGTTTGTCTCATGGTCTCTTGACACGGCAAGGGACGCCCTTTTGTGGACAATTGAATTCGGCAATATTTCTGGCGGCATCAACTTAGCTTCGGCCCAATGCGTAGTAGTCCCAATTGTGCTGCGTCCATTTCTTCGGCTCCAGCGCATTTCTACCATCGAGGATTGTTTTGCTGGCGACAATCTCTCCTATGGCGAGAGGGTCCAGAGCAATGAACTCAGGCCATTCCGTGAGCAGCAATACCGCATCGGCGTTCCGGCAGGCCATCATCGCATCCTGCTCGTATTTCAGCTCAGGAAAGCGCACCCTGGCATTCGCTAGTCCTTGCGGATCAGTTACTGTGACAGTCGCACCCTGCAGTTGCAGTTGTGCTGCAATGCTCAAGGCTGGGGAATCCCTGACGTCATCGCTGTTTGGCTTAAAAGTGGCGCCCAAGACCGTAATGCGTTTTCCGATCAAGGAGCCGCCGCATAGTTCTCGTGTCCTCTCAACAACTTTGGAACGCCGTCGCATGTTGATGGCGTCCACCTCTCGCAGAAAAGTGAGCGCCTGGTCAGCACCGAGCTCGCCAGCCCGGGCCATGAATGCGCGGATGTCTTTCGGTAGACATCCACCCCCAAACCCGATGCCCGCATTGAGGAACTTGCGTCCGATCCGGTCGTCCATGCCTATGGCGTCGGCAAGTGCCGTGACGTCAGCGCCAGAAGCCTCGCAGACTTCGGCCATGGCGTTGATGAAAGAGATCTTGGTGGCCAGGAAAGAGTTGGCTGCACTTTTGACAAGCTCTGCGGTTGCGTAGTTGACCTGGAGGCGCGGAGTTCCGGCGCTTAGCGCCGCCGCATACACCTCGTCGAGTTTTGCCGCTGCAGGGACAGCGCTCAGTTCATCCGAAAGCCCGTATACAAGTCGATCCGGTGTTAGCGTATCGGAGACTGCGTGGCCTTCCCTCAAGAACTCAGGATTCCAAATGAGATGGGAATTGGGCGCCTGTGTGACCATAAGTTGAGCGATCCTCGACGCTGTGCCGACGGGAACGGTGGACTTGCCAACAGCAACTGAGCCTGCTTGCATGTAGGGGAATAGCGCCGTAAACGCGGCATCCACATATTGAACGTCGGCTGCGTATTCACCTGGCTTTTGGGGTGTTCCGACGCAAACAAAGTGGACTTCCGCTGTCTGGACGTCGGATATGGTGCTGCTGAAACTGAGCTTTTTCGAGGAGAGTCCTTCATGAAGCAGCTCGGGGAGTCCGGGCTCAAAGAATGGTGCCTGCCCGTTGTTAAGGGCCGCAACTCTGGCGGTGTCAGTATCAATGCCGATAACTTCGTGCCCAAGTTTAGCCATAGACGCCGCATGAACTGCGCCCAAGTAGCCGCAGCCTATAACCGAAATTTTCATGGTGTCCTTAGTCCTATTTCTGAAGGGAGGAATCTTTTAGTAGGCGCCATCGAGCTTGACGACGGCACGCAGGGTCTTTAGCAGGATGATGATGTCACCGGCAAAGGACCAGTTTTCGACGTAGTAGAGATCGAGCCGCACCGTATCTTTCCAGGAAAGATTGGAGCGTCCACTGACTTGCCAGAGGCCCGTAATACCTGGCTTGACGAGGAATCGACGGTGCACATGTCGTTCGTACTCGACGGCTTCGCTTTCCAGCGGAGGGCGTGGGCCGACAAGGCTCATGTTGCCGAGAATCACATTCATCAGTTGGGGGAGTTCGTCCATGCTGAAGCGGCGCATCCATTTGCCGGCACGTGTAACGCGTGGGTCGTTCTTCATCTTGAACATCACGCCGTTGCCGTCCGTTTGGCCGGCTAGGTCAGACACCATGCTTTCCGCATTGGCAACCATGGAACGAAACTTGAACATGCCGAACCGTTCACCCTGGAGACCGATCCGCTGTTGCTTGAAGAAGACGGGCCCGCCATCTGCTTTGACGACAAATGCGAGTGCTAGCAACAGCGGTGACAAGACCAGTAGCAATATTGCCGACGCGATGATGTCGAAGACGCGTTTTGCAAATATTGCGCCGGAGCTGAATTGAGGCGTGGAAACATGCACCAACGGAAGACCTGAAACCGGCTGCACATGGAGGCGAGGACCAGCAATATCCGTCAACGCTGGCGCCATAATGAGCCGAATCCGGCGGTCAGCGAGAGCCCAGCCGAGGTCCCGTATTTCATGCGGGGACATGCTGACGCCAGACGACATGGCGACGGTATCCGCATTGTAGAGGGCAATGGAACCGAGAATTTCCTCAACAGTCTGCCCGGTGCCAGCCAGCGGTATGCCAAGTGTCTTGGACACAAATTCGCTTGGATCAGAAACGCCTGGGACGTGAGCCGCAACGGGCAGAAAACCCGCATGCGGCTGGCGGCAGAAGGACTGGACCAGATGGGCCGCTGCAGAAGTTCCGGCGAGAACAAGGACACGCGCATTTGAAAAGCCGGCTTGGCGCTGGCGGTGCAATACGCGGCGGAGGATCCGCCGTGCCAGAAGGATTCCCAGACTTCCAAGTGGCAGTGCCAGAAGAATATAGCCCCGAGCCGTGTCAAGTTGAAATGCATAGGAGAAGATGGCAAGCGTGCCGAACAACCATGCGGTTGCTGTCAGGACAAGTTTGAACTCGTCTGTTCCTGTGCCAATAATCCTGATCTTGCGGCTGTCCCAGGCACCCAACATGATGTACCACGTGATGCCCAGCAGTACGCCACACGCCCAGTACGAGATGGTAAGCGAGCCGATCACGAGGTCGGACTTCTCAAAGCCAAAACGAACTAGCTGCGCGGCAATGAGTGCCAAGGCAATGATGATCGCGTCGACCCAGCGGAGCTGTGTGATGTAGCGGCCACGCCAGTTGGCTCGGTCGTGCACCGGTGGTGCAGTGGCGCCCAACTGCCCGTAGCTGTAAGAACCAGCAGGTTCTGCCTGGACTTCCATTTCGTACCCCCGAATTACGATTAACCAATTAAGGAAATCCCTGTTGCTTTATGTCCCGTTTTTGGGCGCACGAAAGCTTGGGTCAACCCTGTCATTGGTCGATTAACCCTAGTAAGCTCTTGGAGGAGAATATCTGAGAAAGCAAATTTGGGCAAATGCTCCGGGGTCACCAAAGAAATTGTGGATACGGAGATTTTGTTACTGGCGGGTATCTTGGTGGATGAATTGCCGATCAAATTCGGTATTCGTAGCGAGTTCTCGCTGCAGCGTGCCAGGTGTGATACGGCCCTTGATGGATGTCAGGAACAAGCAGTATGCGGCCGCTCCAATCGCTGCGCCCAAGGTATTGGCCACGATGTCCAGGCCTGAGGCGAAACGATCAGGCAGGAACAATGCTTGACTCAGTTCAATGAGGCAGGAAACTAGAGCGCCAGTCAGCGTGCCGAGCAGCATTTTTTTGAAGTATGCCGCGGCAATGATGCCCATGGGAACGAACATGGCTACGTTGGCGGAGAACTCCACCTGGTTGTAGCCGATCGCCTTGGGCAGGCCATGCAGATGCAGCCACTCCAACGTTGATTTGAGGGAGCCTGCTGCGGGCCGGTCTACCGGTGTTGGCCAGAACACAATGGCCATGACGGCGATCAAGTAAGCCGCAGCCAAAAGAATGGCCGTGCGATGGTGTGGCTTGATCACAAACCCCAGTCTTGTCGGTAGTCGATGCTGTTGACACTGCCGGGCTGAGGAAAGCCCGGAGATACCATCAGTTTACGACAAGGGAGAAAGTACGGGACTGTGGGTGGTTTGGGCTAGGTCCAGATGCTCCACGGCCACGCCGATGCAGTCGAGGGCAAGAGGCCTTCAATCGCCACGACTCCCAATCGACGCATAAGCAACTCCTGCGGACCCCGGTATTCCGAGCCCAAGCCAGATTCCCATATTCGAATACTCAACCTGAGTTACCCGGTGGAGAAATTCTCCTCGTTCTTGGTGCGGCGGCGGAGCGTCATGGGTTGAATCGTGTTAGTCCCGCTGGTAGACATCTGGGATGCCGTCGCCGTCGTCGTCCCGTGATTCAATCTCGGCAAGCTTGCGGTAGTGGCGATTGCGGATGCGCAGGACAATGGCGGCCAGCAGGGCTGAGGCTAGTGACCCGGCAAGGATGGCAACCTTGGCGTGGCTGTAGTGGGGCGAGTCATCTCCGAAGCTGAGCTCGCTAATCAGCAGGGACACGGTGAAGCCCACGCCGGCCAAAAGGGCGAGGCCAACAACATCGATCCAGGCCAGGCCGTCGTCGAGAGTAGCCTTGGTGGTCTTGGTGACAAGCCACGTGGCGCCCAAAACGCCAAGGAACTTGCCGACAACCAGTGCGCCAACGATGCCGATGGCAACCGAATCTGTGAAGGCAGACTTCAGGCCGGCGATGCCTCCCAGGGCGACGCCGGCAGAGAAGAAGGCAAACAGCGGCACGGCGAAGCCGGCGGAGACAGGGCGGAAAACGTGCTCGAAATGTTCGGCGAGGCCGGGACCGGCGTCCGGTCCGCCGTTCTTGGCGGACCGGATCACTGGGACGGCGAAACCGAGCAGCACACCGGCGACCGTCGCATGGACGCCGGACGCGTGGACGAGCGCCCAGGTGGCAACAGCGAGGGGAATGAGCAGGTACCAGGAGCTGATGCGTTTCTGGACCAGCCAAGTGAAGGCCAGCAGGGGGAGTATTGACAGTGCCAAGAAGCCAAAGTTCATCTCGCCGGGATAGAAGACGGCGATGATGGCGATGGCGATGAGGTCGTCCACTACGGCGAGCGTCAGCAGGAAAGTACGCAACGCCGTCGGAAGATGGGTGCTGATGACTGCGAGTACTGCCAAGGCAAAGGCGATGTCCGTGGCGGTGGGGATGGCCCAGCCCTTGAGGACCTCGGGGCCGGCGGTCCAGTTGACGGCAACGAAGAACACAGCCGGCAGGATGACCCCGCCCACCGCCGCTGTGATGGGGACGACGGCGCGGGCAGGGTTGCGGAGGTCGCCGGCAACAAACTCGCGCTTTAGTTCCAGCCCGGCCACGAAGAAGAAGATGGCGAGGAGGCCGTCGGAAGCCCAGCTGCCCAGGCTTAGGTTTAAGTGGAGGGACTCGGGGCCGATCTTGAAGTCGCGCAGATTGAAGTAGCTCTCTGCGATGGGGGAGTTGGCCCAGACGAGTGCGACGACTGTGGCGGCGAGAAGCAGGGCGCCGCCTACTGTTTCTGAGCGCAGGATGTTGTTGATGCGGACAAACTCTGAGTAGCTCCCGCGGCTGAAGATGCGGGGCTTGGAAGCTGCGTTCATGGGCGGGCACGCCCTTTCATTGGGGCAAAGCGCCGACGTGATCCGTGCGGCCTTTGGGGTTGGCAAAGTCATTGCCGACCAGACTTCCCGGCGCACCTGGGTTCAAGCTTACATCCCGGCGCGGTGGCAGGGAGGTCGGGCCAAGAACCCAACATCCGTAGGACAGATCATTGAGTGTGTCGGCCTTGAGGCCGCTACGCCGCGGCCGCAGGTCTGGCATGTGATGTGGCTTTGTGTGACCAAACGCGCGATATCGCGAATCCGATTTACCCGCTCGCCGAGAAATGAATGTGACACTTTTCTTCGCCTCTTCGGACAGTATCTGAAAATCAGAATTTCCGTATTAGAGATGACAATGGCCACAATGCATGTGACTTTGGTGAGTTTTTGGGATTAGGTGGAAGTACCTGCCTACTGGGGGCATGAAACTAAACCAAAGGACTTGGTTCATGAAAAAGGTAACGAAGGCCGCGATCGCGGCCGGCGCAGCAACAGCATTGATGCTCGGGGGAGCCGGAACACTCGCACTCTGGCAAGACAGCAAGGACATCTCGGCCGGAACCGTGACGTCGGGCCACCTGACACTGGACACCACGGCCGCAGGCGCATGGACTGACACCAGCAGCGGCGCGGCCACCACGGATTTCAATCCTGCAGTGGATCACATCGTTCCGGGCGACACGGTTGTCTACAACCAGGCCGTGAGGATCAGTGCGGACGGCAAAAACCTCCAGGGGGAACTCACTGTTGGTTCCTTGGCTGCGGCCATTCCGGCGGAACTGGCCGGCCAGGTTGACGTCACCGTCGAGCCGTCGACCGCAGACGCCGGGCTGACGATTGCTGGAAGCAAGGTCTCCTTTGAAGAACCCGGCGATTACGACCTTTCTGTTGCAATCACAGTTGCATTCCTGGAGGGCACCGCGGGGACAACCCCGTCGGAGACAATGAACCAGCCCATTGATTTGACGAAGCTCGCCCTGACTCTGAATCAGGTCCGCCCAGCGACACCGTAGTTCGCCGATGCGCAAAGTCCTCACGACTGCCGTGGCCGCGGCCGTGCTTGTGGTGCTGTTTGCCAGTGCCCAAGGCACAGCCGCCCTTTGGCGTGCGCAGGGGACAATTAACGCCGGCGTCATCACCACGGGCACCTGGGGCCTCCTTGCGAGCAGTGGCAGCGACAGGCCAGTACCCAACTATGCCTTCACGAGCCTGGACGCCAGCAACTTGGTTCCAGGACAGTTTGTTCAGGCCCCGCTGACGATCAGCAATGCCAATGAAAGGGCCGTGACCTACAACCTTGCCGGCATCAGTTCCACGATTGACGCTGCAGGAGAACCTGATTCAGAGTTTGCACACTCGATCACGCTGCGGGTGACGAGGATCGTTGAGCCCACGGCGTGCACTGTCCAAGAGGGGCTCGAAGGGAACCTGCAATACCAAGGAGGCATTGAAGATGCTGCGGCATTCATCAACGGGCCCCGCACCTTGGGCCCGGCAGGCACTTCAGTGTCAGCAGAAATGTTCTGCGTCCGGGTCATGGTGAATGAGAACATGAGTGCCAGTGCATCTGGCGGCAGGGTGCAACTGGTGTTCAACTTCGCGGGGGCTGAGCAATGACGGCCCCCCACCCGCAACGTGTGACTCGCCGCCAGTTGAATCGTCAGCGCGGCAAGCGGCGCAAAGGCCGAAGGAACGGCATGCTTCACTTTGCCGGCCAGATCTTGTCCTGGACAGTGCTGGTCGTCGTGCTGGCCGTGGCCGCAGTCATGATTGTCATTCCCAAGGCTGCCGGCGCCACCGCCTACACGGTGCTGACAAGCTCCATGGAACCTGGCCTCCCCGCGGGGAGCCTGGCCGTGGTGCGACCCGTGGACCCGGCCGAAGTCCGCACTGGCGATGTCATCACCTACCAGTTGAAGTCCGGTGAACCTGCCGTAGTCACCCATAGGGTGGTGGGTGTGGGGGAAACGCTGGAAGGCGAGCTCAGGGTCACCACGCGCGGCGATGCCAACGGGACTGATGACGACCCCGTCCTGGCCGCACAGATCCGCGGCCGGCTCTGGTACCAAATGCCGTGGCTGGGCTACATCAACAGCATTTTCAGCGGCCAGCAGCGGCAGGCAGTGACGATCATTGCCGTCACCGCGCTGCTGGCATACTCGGCGTTTATGTTGTTCAGTGCGTATCGGGATGCCCGGCGGGCGAACAGGAAAGTGTCATGAGTCCCCAACGGACACGGGGTGCGAGAGTTCGTGCGGCAACTTTTGCTGTGGCACTGTCCACTGCCGCCGTGCCCGTTCTGTCGATGCCCGGAGCCTCAGCTTCTGAGAGGTCCATGATTTCCTATAGTGCTGACGGAGTGAATTATGCTGGCGCCGTTCCCGAGCTTTTTGCAAGTTCCCCAAAATTGGCGCCGGGGGAGCGCATTGATGAAGTCTTGTGGGTTCGCAACGGATATCCGATGGCCGTGACCGTCGGTGTGATTGCAGCAAATCCGGTTGAAACTGGCGGCACCGCATTGGTGGGAATCGCGCCGTCGGACACAACCATTGTGGAACCGGGAACCGCGGCGGCGATCAACGTTGCTGTATTGCTTCCGGAAGAAGCCGGAAATGCGACGCAAGTGGGGTCTTGGGCGGTTCGCCTGCAGGTGACAGTAGTGGAAGTGGTTCCGCCGAAGGAAGGCGAGCTGTCGCTGACTGGAGTGCAGGGGTGGCTTTGGCTGGCAGGAATGGCGGCGCTGCTGGGCGGAGCCGGAGTGTTTGAGGCTTCGAGGAAGCGGAGGGGAGAGCTGTGAGAGGCGATGTTGCTGCTTTGCATGCCTGGCGCGGACGCCGTGGCATGCAGGTCAAGGCGTTGTTGTCGCTCGGGCTGCTGGCGGGATTTGGGGCTGTGTCCACGCTGGCGTCGTGGACGGGGGAGGCAACGACCACGTCCGAGCTGTCCGCGGCGACGATCTCCATTGGTGTGGGGGAGTCCGGGGCGGCTGCGGGCAAGGACTTTGTGCTGCCAATTGACGGGGCGAACTGGTATCCCGGTGTGAGCCGGGCGGCGATAGTGACCGTGAAGAACGCCGGATCCACGCCGGTACCGTACACGATCGGGGCCACCGTGACTGACCACATTTCCGGGCAGCCGTTCACCTGGCTGCGGGTGAAAGTCGCATTCGGTTCCACAACCGACGGGACCAGCTGCACCGGGGAGGTCCTACTGGACAACCCGACGGGAGTGTTCCAAGGTACATCCGCGCAGCGGGAGTTGGCCGTTGATGGGGAGCATGCCGTCTGCGTTGAGTATTCGCTTCAGACGGACACGCCAGGGACTGCGCAGGGGAAGGTTGTTGATGTGAAGTTGACGTTTACTGCCACGCTGGGGGTTTCTTGAGATGAGCGGTGACTCCACGATGCGTCCGGTGGCGAAGGCCTCGGCTGTTACAGACTTGAGCGTGATTGACCGCTGGCTGCTCAACATGGGCGCAGTGCTGGGGGCGATGTGTCTGGTCCTGGCCGGAGCGTCGCTTTTGTTAGGCGTGAAGCCTTTGATCTTTGCCTCCGGTTCAATGGCGCCGGCCATGCCGACCGGATCCTTGGCGCTGGCGGTGCCGACGGCATCATCCGAGGTAGTGGCCGGCGATGTCGTGTCCGTGGTGTCGTCCAGCGGAACGCGGGTGACGCACCGGGTGGTATCCGCCGAACCGGGTGTTGGGCTGGTGCTGAAGGGCGACGCCAACTCGATTGCTGACCTTCAACCCTTTGCCGGGTTGTCCGTGGACCGGGTGTTTGCCAGCTTCCCCTATGTAGGATTTGTCGTCAGTTGGTTGGCCTCGCCGTGGCTATTGCTGCTCGGTGGCGGCTTGTGTGCCTACCTCCTGTATGTGGCGTTTGGGCGCGGGCGGCGACGCGGCAGCCGTGGGGCTGAAGCTGCACCTGGTGGCGAGTGCCTCCGCCGGAACCGGTCGAGTTGGCTGAGTGGTGGCGCCGCCCTCATGGTCATTGCCGTTGCCATTTCGATCGGGTCGGCCGTGAAGGTTGGCTCCACCGAGGCTGCCATGGTTGTCAACGCCGAAGCGAAGTCATCCGTGACCTTAGGCATGATGCAGCCGCCGACGAACCTGAGTTGTGCTGAGAATGGCATTGGGAACCAGAACATCGACATTTCTTGGACGGCGCCATCCGGAAACTATCCGATGCCCGTCTCATACCGGGTGACAGTTGGGGTCAACGGCAAGTACACCACGGCTGATGTTGCAGGGACGCAACAGACCATGGGGCTCAACAAGGAATCGGGAGGCTTACTCGGTGGGGTCGTCAAATTGTTGGACAGCCTTATTGGCGGACTGCTGCAGTTATTGCTGGGAGGACCCCAAGATGTGAGTGTCAGTGTTGCTTCGATCTACCCTGGCGGGTGGGAATCGCCGCTACTTGCCAACAACGCGATCGCCGCGATTTCCAAGCCGCTGCTGAATCCGATGGTAGTCAAGTGCAAATAGCCGGGTGGTCCATGTCTGTGTGCACGGCTTAAGCCAAAAATGGGAAGGCCTCTGTCAGTCCGGGAGTCTTCTGCGAAATTGTGACGACCCCTTTGTAAACCTGCGTTTCGAGCGTCGCAGCTTGCGATGACGGGAAATTACGGGTTCAGCGTCACGGTTTCCGCGATGCTTGGAGGCTCCCAAGTGGCTGCATCTGACGGCATTAGCGCCATAGTCGAAATTGCATTGATTGGCCTGCCGTCTACACCCACAAAGGTAAAAGACAGGTTCATGTTTTGGGCAGCCTGTGCCGTGAAAAACAAAACGGTCTGTGGTCCGGTTGCAGGTGCTGTCCATAGCTGAGTGGAGGTGAAGTTGGTGAAGGTGACCGGTGCCGAAAACTCAACTGTAATCGTCATTGTTGCGGTCGTCGGAACTGATACCCAAGGATCAGGGGCCCAGTTGGCTTGGCTGCTATAGGTTGCCGCCTGGCCGCTTATGGCTGGGTCTATGAGTGAGCCGGTGGGGTTGTCCGCAGAGGTTGCCCACACGTATTGAGCCCCTTCAGGTACTTCGCTGGCTGAAGCTGCGGGGGCGGCGATGGCTGCAGCAATGACAGGCGTGCTCCAAGCGGCACTCTTAAGGATGGTCCGGCGCCTCGCCGAGAGATGTTCAGCCGTCATGGTTGGGTCGATCTCCTTCGGGTGGGGGAACGTATGTGATGAATGATTAGCGGCTTGGCTAACTAGGATATTACTGAACGGATGGCGCACATGGTCAATTGTGGCGAGTCGGACCAAATTGAGGGCAGTTGCGGGGTGAACATGAATCGGGTTCCCGCACCGTGCCACCCCAATGTTTTGTCCTCTAGCACGGCGACGGCACGGTGCCGGCCTCCGAAACTTCTGGAGCCCGGCACCGTGCCGTCGCCGTGCCTGGGGCACTTGACTCTATTTGTCAGTGCTTCTTTGCCATGCCGCGGCTGCGCAGGTAGAGGCCGGCGCCCAGGGCCAAAAGCAGGAACGCCAAGGCCGCAGCCTGTNAGGGCCAAAAGCAGGAACGCCAAGGCCGCAGCCTGTCCGGCACCAAAGCCGGTTTTGGCCAATGCCTGCGACTGCGGCACCGAGGTGACCGCTGCCGCTGCAGCCGCGACGGCTGCCGGGCTGGTCGATGCTGAAGGCGAAGCCGGGGCCACGGACGTGATGGTCGGTGACGGTGCGGCTGGCGCCGTAGTCGGTGTCTCGACGGGTGTCGGTGACTCTGTTGGCGTCTCGACGGGAACCGGCGGAACCGGTGACTCCGTCGTTGGCGCGCAGTCCGCCGTCGTGAAGGCCACGGTGTACGTTGCCGTGCCGTCCTGGTTCGGTGTCCAGCCGGAGCCGTCGACGAGTTCCAAGGCGGTGCCCTCGGCGGGTATGGCCGTGACGGTGACCTTTTCACCCTGGGCCACAGTGCCGACCTGGGTGTAGCTGAGCTGTTCGCTGTTGTCGGGCAGGGTCAGGGTCGGCTCGGTGATGGTGCTGTCGGTGCAGACTGCCTGGGTGAATTCCGGCGCCACGGGAGTGGCGGGCGTTGCCGGGGTGGTTTCCGTTGCGCAGTCTTCAGCGACGGCAAAGTTCACCGCGAATTCGGCTGTTCCGTCGTCGTTCGATGTCCAACCGGAGCCGTCTGCGAGTTCGAGCACAAAGCCCCTGGCGGGTTCGGCCGTGACGGTAACCTTTTCGCCCTGTGCCACGGTGCCTGCCTGGCTGTAGGAAATGCGCTCGTCGGTGACCCCCTGCAGGGTCAGGGTGGGCTCGGAGAACACTCCGTCCGTGCAGACGGCATCCAAGAAGGTGGGTGCAACCGGCGTGATCGGGGTGGGATCCACGCTGCATTCGGGATCGTTGAAGTCGACTTTGAACGTTGCTGTCCCATTCGGGCCGGCTTCCCACAGCGGGCTGCTGGCCAGGTCGAGTACGTACCCTTCGGCGGGTGTTGCCGTGACCACGACCCATGCGCCGGGTGCTGCCGCGGTGTCCTGCGTGTAACTGATGCGCTCGTCACCGGCAGGGAGCGACAAGGAAACCTGAGTCTGCCCGCCAAAGTCGGAGCAGAAGACCTGGTCAAAGCCGGGGTTGACAGGCTGGACCGCGATGAAAGGAGTGCCGCAGTGAGTGCTGGGCAGCGCAACATTGATGCTGGCCGTGCCGTCAGTGTTGACCGTCCAGCCGTTGGTGGCGATGACGGCGGTGTTGGCACCGGTCAACGTGGCGACAACGCTGACGGTTGTTCCTCCGATCAGCTCGCCCCTGACCTCGTAGCTGACTCCGTCCACGGCGACGGGCGTCAGTGTCGGAGCCGTCGGCTCACCGTTGACACAGCCGCCCGGGAGCACTGCAGGTGCCGGAAGGTCGACAGGCGTGACCTGCGGGGCGCAGTCTGCTGCCTCAGGGCCGAAGGGCGCCGTGAATGTGGCGATTCCGTCGCCTGCGGGCTCCCATCCGTTGGATGCGGTCAGCGTGAAGCCCGGCTGGGCAGTTGCCGTGATTGTGACTGTGGTGTTGACCGCGGCGGGGCCGTTGCTGGAGTAAACAATGCCGGCGGTGTTGGCAGGCAGCGTCAGTTCAGGCGCCGCAACCAGGGTCTCGACACAACGGGACTGTGCGAAGTAGGGTGCGACGGGAGCCTCGGCTGTGGGTTCCACAGGAGCCGAGGGGATCTGGCAGTCGTTGTTCCAGATGGCCTGGCCCTCGGCGGTCCAGTTCAAGCCCGGGTATGCGGGGTGGTTCTCCGTGGCTTCGAAGGGCGGGATGATGTCGCCCCAGTTGGCAGCGGGCCAAACCGGTCCCACATGGCTTCCGTGACCGCTGTTTTTGTAGATGGATGCCACGTCGACGCTTTCCCTCTTGGGGCCGTAGGCATTTCCGTCGGCTGACCGTGCGTGGCAGATTTCGACTTTGTGGTCGTCCCCGTTCGTTGCCAGCGCCGGCGCTGCCAGTGCACTGATGCCCATTCCGGCCAATGCCACGGCTGACATGACGGCCAGCATTTTCGTGCGGACATTCCGACCCCCAAAAGCGCGCAATTTCGAGGCCTGCGCAGGCCATGACCCTTGTTTCATTTATCCCCAGCTCTTCAACGATGTCGGCGGGCGCGCGTCAGGCAGGCGCAAGGGATCGCTCCCTGGTGCCTGCTGGATTGGCGCTTGATGCCCGGAGGCCGCGGTCTGAGACACCGCAGCATGTCTTGCACGCTACGGATGGAAAAAGAGGCTCGAAAGAGTGCTCAACACTCGCTTTTCTTGCAGCCAAACACTCTAAGGGCTAGTGACCACTCGCTTTTGGTGGAGTCGGTTCGGCCGCCGTGGAAGCCGGCGGTACAGGTTCTTAAACCACGAAAGGCGCACAACCAGTGGCTGTGCGCCTTTCGGCAGGGCACCCGGGCTGGCCGGGCGCCGTCGTCTTTGGACTAGTGGCTGTTCAGCCATTCCTGGGCCAGGGTGGCCTGCAGGTTCAGGGCGCGGCCGATGACGGGTTCGGCGGCGGAAGCGATCTTGCCGCCCAGGAACGGGACGCTGGACTTGACGTCGCCGGAGAGCTCCACAACGGTTGAGTCGCCGTTGACGACGAGCTTCTGCTCGGCGGTCACGTCAACGGGTGCCTTCGCCACGGTGAGCTTGATGGAGTTGGTGCGTGAGCCGTCGGCAGCCGGTGCGGACCAGGACTCTTCCTGCGTGACAGTCAGGGAATCGCCGAGGACCTTCTTGGCGATGTCGGGCATGCGGGTTGTGGGCAGGGTACGCACCGTGGTGGTGGTGAATGCAGCGGTGGTCGGTCCACTGATGGTAAATGACTTCAGCTCGCCCCCCACGGTTTCGCTGACGTGCTTGATGAACTCTTCATTGGTGAAGACGTCGGTGACGCTCTGTGCGGATGCGGCGAGCGTGGTTGAGGCGGCAAGCGCCATTGGTTCCTCCATGGTGTGGGTTTTTGGGCAGGTCCTAGGATAGCAAGGCGCGCGGATAGTAAGCTGAACATGTCCCGGAACCTGTAACAAAGTTTCGGGCTTTCGTGCTGTCGTCGGCATGTGATACCAGTATTTCGTGGCGCCCGCTGTCTTATGCGCGCCATGCACCAGCACCAAGCACTGTATTAAAGGTGCACCAAGGAGAAACCACCCATGAGCCTTGCAGGTTTGCGGAGCGCACTGAACGAAGACCCCCTGTTTGCCCGAGTCCGAAGCTATGCCGCCGCCGACCCTGCCACGCGCAGCACGGACGTGTCCTTCAGTGCCCCCGCGGGGATGCGCGCCGTGCTTCTCGCAGAGGTGGCGGACGGGCTCTCCGCGCAGGGCGCCGATGCCCCGGGCGTGGTGCTGGCCGTGACCGCGACCGGCCGCGAGGCCGAGGACACCGTGGATGCGCTGCGGTCCTACCTGCCGGATGCAGCCATTGCTGAATTCCCCAGCTGGGAGACGCTGCCGCATGAGCGGCTGTCCCCGCGCTCCGACACCGTGGGCCGGCGGCTGTCCGTGCTGCGCCGCCTGGCACACCCGGAGCAGGACGGCGGGGCCCACCTCCGCGTGGTCGTGGCGCCGATTCGCGCCGTGGTTCAGCCGCTCGTGGCCGGCCTGGGCGAGCTGGTTCCGGTGCGCATGAAGGTGGGGGAGGAGATTGAATTTGGCGAGCTGATCAAGCGGCTCTCCGATGCGGCCTACGCCCGTGTTGACATGGTGACCCGGCGCGGTGAATTTGCCGTCCGCGGCGGCATCCTTGACGTCTTCCCTCCGACTGACAACCACCCGGTCCGCATCGAGTTCTTTGGCGATGAGATCGAGTCGATGCGGTGGTTCAGCATTGCCGACCAGCGCACGCTGACCTCTGTCAAGGGTTCCGTGGAGCACCCCAACGAGCTGTACGCGCCGCCGTGCCGGGAAATCCTGATCACCCCCACCGTCATGGGCCGGGCCGCGAAACTCAAGGATGCCATGCCAGGTGCCGCAGGCATGCTGGAGAAGATCGCCGGCGGGATCGCCGTGGAAGGAATGGAGTCCCTGGCGCCGGCACTCGTTGACGGGATGGTTCCGCTGTCGTCCCTGCTGCCGGCGGGATCGATCACCGTGGTTCTTGACCCGGAAAAGGTCAGCGCCCGCGCCCACGACCTCGAATCGACGAACGCGGAGTTCCTCGAGGCGGCCTGGTCCACAGCGTCCGACGGTGGGACGGCTCCGCTGGACCTGGCGCAGGCGGGGGCGGGAGGCGCCGGAGTCGACCTTTCCTCGGCAGGGTTCAAGTCCCTGGCCGAGACGCGGGATGCCGCACTGGCGAACGGGCTGGCCTGGTGGACCCTGGGGACGCTGGTCCAGGATGAGGAACTGGACCCGAGCACCGATGTGCTGAACCTGCACGCCCGTGAGCCACGCGGCTACCGGGGCGACGTGGCGGAAATGATGGAGTTCATTGGCTCTCGGGTCAGGGACCAGTGGCGAATTGTAGTGGCGACACAGGGGCCCGGGCCGGCCCAGCGCCTGGCCGAGCTGTTCCACGAGGCCAACATCCCGGCATCGCGCGTGGAGTCCCTGGATGCGAAACCGCAGCCGGGCATCATCGAGGTGACCACGGCCGACACCGGCCGCGGCTTTGTGCTCGACTCACTGAAGTTGGGGCTGCTGACCGAGGCAGACCTGCTGGGGCGGGCCTCCGCCGTCTCGACCAGGGACATGCTGAAGATGCCCTCGAAGCGGCGCAATGCCGTCGACCCCCTGCAGTTGGAGGCCGGCGATTATGTGGTGCACGAGCAGCACGGCGTGGGGCGGTTTGTTGAGCTGATCCAGCGCAAGGTGCCGGGCGCCGGCGTGGGCGGGGCGGCGGGGCTGCGTGAGTACCTCGTGCTGGAATATGCACCGGCCAAGCGCGGTGCGCCCGGCGACAGGCTGTTTGTGCCGACAGACCAGTTGGACCAGGTGACCGCCTATGTGGGCGGGGACGCGCCGGCGCTGTCCAAGATGGGCGGCTCGGACTGGGCCGCGACGAAGTCAAAGGCGCGCAAGGCTGTCAAGGAGATTGCGGGCGAGCTGATCCGGCTGTACTCGGCGCGCATGGCCTCGCGCGGGCACGCCTTTGGCCCGGACACGCCGTGGCAGGCCGAACTGGAGGAGGCGTTCCCGTATGTGGAGACGCCCGACCAGCTGGTGGCCATCAACGAGGTCAAGGCGGACATGGAGAAGGAAGTCCCCATGGACCGGCTGATCTCTGGCGACGTGGGCTACGGCAAGACAGAGATTGCGGTCCGTGCTGCGTTCAAGGCGGTGCAGGATGGCAAGCAGGTGGCGGTCCTGGTGCCCACGACCCTGCTGGCGCAGCAGCATTACGAGACGTTCAACGAGCGCTTCTCCGGCTTCCCGATCCGGGTCGCGCCGTTGTCCCGGTTCCAGACAACTAAGGAGTCCAAGGAGATCATCGAGGGTGTGCGGAACGGGTCCGTGGACGTGGTGATCGGCACGCACCGGCTGCTGTCCAAGGACTTTGCGTTCAAGGACCTGGGTTTGGTCATTGTGGACGAGGAGCAGCGATTTGGCGTGGAGCACAAGGAGGCGCTGAAGAAGATGCGCACCAACGTGGACGTGCTGGCCATGAGTGCCACGCCGATTCCACGCACCTTGGAAATGTCCATGACCGGGATCCGTGAGACGTCGACGCTGGCCACGCCTCCCGAGGAGCGGCATCCCGTGCTGACCTATGTGGGCGCGCACAGCGACAAGCAGGTGGGGGCTGCGATCCGCCGTGAGCTCATGCGCGAGGGCCAAGTGTTCTACGTGCACAACCGGGTTAAATCCATTGAGCGGACGGCCGCACACATTCAGCAGCTGGTGCCGGACGCGCGCGTGGCCGTGGCGCATGGGCAGATGTCCGAGTCCCGGCTGGAGCAGATCATCGTGGACTTCTGGGAGAAGCGCTTTGACGTGCTGGTGTGCACCACCATCATCGAGACCGGCCTGGACATCTCCAACGCCAACACGCTCATTGTGGAGCAGGCCAACAACTATGGGCTCTCACAGCTGCACCAGCTGCGCGGGCGTGTGGGACGTGGCCGCGAGCGGGCGTACGCGTACTTCCTGTACCCGGCCGACAAGCCGCTGGGCGAGGTGGCACTGGAGCGATTGAAGGCCGTGGCGGCTCACAACGAGCTCGGTGCCGGCATGGCGCTGGCCATGAAGGACCTTGAGATCCGCGGCGCCGGAAACCTGCTGGGAGGGGAGCAGTCCGGCCACATCCAGGGAGTTGGCTTCGACCTATACATCCGCCTGGTTGGCGAGGCAGTTGCCTCGTTCCGGGGCGACAGCGAGGAGCGGGTGGCCGAGATGAAGATTGAGCTGCCCGTCAACGCGCATCTGCCGCACGACTATGTGCCGGGGGAGCGGCTGCGCCTGGAGGCATACCGGAAGCTGGCCGCGGCCATCACCATGGAGGCGATTGCCGAGGTGGAAGCCGAACTCATTGACCGGTACGGAGACTTGCCGCCCGCCGCAGTGAACCTGATTGCCGTGGCTCAGTTCAAGGTGCTCGCGCGGGCGGCCGGGCTGTCCGATGTGGCGATGCAGGGCAACTTCATCAAGTTCGGCCCCGCCGAGCTTCCCGAGTCCAAGACCATGCGATTGACGCGCATGTACCCGGGCTCCATGGTGAAGCCGGCCCTGAACGCCGTGCTGATCCCGAAGCCGAAAACGGCCCGGATTGGCGGCCGCGACCTGGCTGACGCCGAGGTGCTCAAGTGGGCTGCCGGCGTCCTGGAGGCGATCTTCGAGGTGACCCCGGCAACCGTGGATGTGCCAATCGCGGCAAAGTAGCGTGCTGGGACGAGGCGGGGCGTGCGCGAGGTGCGTCCCGCCATCGTGCGTTCCCCTGCTGCCCACCCAGGAGTCCCAGCGATAGCGCAAGTCTGTGATTGGATCAACGCGCAGGCTACCGGCTAAGCTAAATTAGCCATTTGGCTAAGCTGCCTGACTGGAGGCCACTTCAATGTGGATAGATATAGTCAAGCGAGCCACGGCAGCACGCCCCAAGGGGTGCATGGGAATATGGGATTTTTCACGGGGGACTGAACGATGGCAAGGTTTGACGAGGTGCACGGTTGGGCATCACTGAGCGGGTACGAAACTTTCAACTTTCAACTGACCGGAGCTGACAGGAAGTCTGAGCAGGAAATGCTCAGTACCACGGGCTTTGACATAATCAACCAGCAAGTTCCAGCGAAAACGAGCGTCAAGGGCCTGCGCTTCAATGCATTTTCTGTCGCCCATGTGCATGTCACGCCCATGACAGTGACATGGAACAGGGCGCGAGTGTCGGCACGCCGACGGTACATGTTTGTCCTTGTCAACAGGGGAACCGTTCAGCTTCGGGGGGCCGCAACAACGGCTATTGCGCCGGCTGGCGGCATCGGTCTTGTCTATCCGGGGGCGAGCCAGGCCGTCATTGAGATCAAAAGCGATTCCGAGATGGTCTTCTTTTCTTTCGACCAGAATGAGATCAGGCCCCTGGAGATTGCAGCTGCTGGTGTGGGGAGCCTCCGTACCGACTCGCCGGTCTTCAGGGCGGCCTTCGCCTATATCACCGGCGTAGTGGATTCCCCAGATGACACCAATGTGGGGAGCTCACAGGTCCTCCGGGAACTTACCCGCGACGTTGCCCGGGCTTTGGCCTTGGAGGCATCTTCAACCGTGCCGGCCATGGACTCGGTAGCCCATGCCCGGCAAATCGTCGAGCGTAGGTATCGTTCCGTAGCCTTTTCTGCGGGAGACATTGCCGCCGAGCTTGGCCTCTCGCGCCGAACCCTGGAACGTGCATGTGCTGAACAAGAAGTTAGCTTGGCTGACGAGTTGCGTGCGCGCCGTACCCGGCATGCACGCCATCTGCTGCCCGAACAACCACACCTGCCACTTCATGAGATAGCGGCCCTGAGTGGATTTTCCTCGGTTGAGATTATGCGGCGTGCGTTTGGGAGATATTACGGTGAATCCCCGTCGATGATCAGGAAAGCCGCGCTTGCGCAATCGGAAAGTGATCCGCAGCACAATTCGATTTGATTCGCGACGCATCAAACGCAAAATGCGTCAGTTTTCCCACTTGATGCGCCAAATGTGGCAATGGCTTTTCGTCCCTTCGACAGACTTCCTATGGTGAAATGCGGGCCCGGACTTAATGCGGGCCTCAACGGCCGAGGCAATTATGTCTTTGAGCCGGTGAGCCCATTTTCACTAAAGGAATTTTAAACAACATGGCAGTCAACTCACATTCAGCTGACCCCAGCGCAGTCGCGGAGCGCAGTTCCAACAGGCGCACGATCATCAAGGGAGCGGCATGGACCGTGCCCGTGATTGCAGCAGCAGTTGCTGCGCCGGCTGCGTCTGCGAGCGGAGAGCCGGTCGTGGAACGGTTTGAGTTCAATGCGAACGTCTCCACGCCGTCAATTGGCGGTGTGGTCCAGAACGTCACGTTCAACGGGGCCAACGTCCGCCTCGAGGGGCCTGTGGGCACCGCGTCCGGTGTGATCACCCTTGTCTTCACCTTCCCGGAAGGCTATGAAACCTGGTCTCCGGTTGCTGAATCGTTCGGATGGACGGTGGCCGAAGGCATTGATGGAGACGGATTCAAGACCGTGACCTTTACCCATCCTGGCATTTCCGTGACAACCGCCGGCGAAGCGTCAACAGTCTGGTTCGCAGGGATAGTCATGGAAGGGAGCGGCGCCGATCGCAGGAACCGGGCGTACTCAGACTACTCGTGTGAAAACTACACCGGTGGTGGCACCTACGCTCCGTAATCGCACAGGCGCGCTGGGGGCAGGACCTGGCGAGCTGCCCGCCCACCACAGGGTTTTGAACCGTTGATGGACGCTGTGGGTCCTGGTCCAACGGATATTCCCGTGGGACCAGGCCCGGCACCCTCTTTCCAGCCCACGGGCAGGCCGCGAAGTGAAACGTACCGGTGACCGTGTAGAGCTCTATGGCGACCGGCCCTTGGCCACATGAAGTCGTCTCGACCGAGCCCAGCTGAAGAGACACAGATTGGAGACATGGCGCCTGCACGCGACACTCCACCTACCTGACTGAAGGGTGGCCAATGCGGACTTCGACTGTGCCGATTGCCAATTATCTAAAGGGGAAGTCCTGGATCAGCCCCGCCAACTTGGTTCGGGCTTCTCTGGCCGTCGGCGGCATTGTTCTGGCCCAACTGGTTTCTCCGGTGATGACGGCAGCGAACAGCGCAGACCCGGCAGCGTTGTGGGGGCTGTTGCCGATTGGCCTCTACGCGTTGCTGGCTTTTTCCGGGATGGGCACTTTTGCAGCTACAGTTGTCGCGCTGACTTGCGCCATTGTGCTTGACGTGCCGACGCTGCACCAAACAGGTGAACTGTTTTTGGGCTCACTCTCCAACCAGGTCACCATCATCGGCCTGATCATTGTGCTGGGAGCCGGAGCGGGCGGTGTCCTGCGTGAAGTTGGTGTGGCCCAGATGATCGTTGGTGGTGTGCTGCGTCTTGTTGGGCAACGCGGACCGCGGTCCATGGCGCTCGGCATCATGCTGGCCTGCCTGGTGCTCGTTGCGTCATTGGGAACCCTTGCCGGCGCGCTGGCGATCGCTGCCCCGCTGCTGATACCCGTGGCGTCGAGGCTCGGGTATACGCGCATTTCCACTGCAACGCTGATGTTCATTGGCGGCTGTGCCGGGCTGGCGCTGGCACCGTTTGCCGGAAGCAACGTCGCAATCATGCAGGCGGCCGAGATCGGATACGGAAGCTATGTGCTCTTTGGTGCTGGCCCGCTGGCCTTGTTGACACTGTTGGTGGGGATCCTCTGGACGCCGTACGTTCAACGCAGGAGTTCCAAATTGGGTGACTTCTATTCACCCGAGGAAGCCGCTGTGACGGAGACACCGTCCAGACCTGCAGCAAGGAGGGCAACCGGTATCTTTATCGTGTTGCTGTTCGTTTTGGTGATTTTCGGCATCGCCGCGGACGTGGGAATTGTTTTCCCTCTCATCGCACTGCCGCTTCTCGCGGTGGCAACTGGACTCGGTGCAGGGCTGTCCATCCGAGATTGGTGCAGTGCCCTGGGACGAGGCATGTGGAGCATGGCAGGAGTCTTTGCACTCTTCTGGATGCTGGCTGTGCTGTTCCTGGTCATCGACCGACTCGAGGTCTTTGATACGGTTCTGGCGCTGTTAAGGCCGCAACTTGAAACCAGCTCGCCTTTCTTTTTCTCACTGATTGTTGGGCTTATTGGCTGGGTCGGCGTGCCAGGAGCCACCGCGGCCCAAGTCGTGATGGTCGACAAAGTGTTCGGACCGTTGGCAGGTGAGATGGGAGTTGGTTCCGGGGCGTGGGTGGTGGTGCTCCTCTTTTCTTCCAAGGCGGACACCTACGGTCCATTCCCCAACCCAAACATGGTCGGCGTCATGGGGATCGCCCACTCACAAAACCTGCGAACAATGCTGCTCACCGGATGGATACTGCTTGTGCCTGCGGCCTTGATGTATATCCTTATTCTCTTTGCCGCGACGAGATGACCACAGCCCGTCCACCGCGGAACGGTTGGCCAACAATTCAAGGTGCATCCCGCCGTCGAACAAAAAAATGACACCGATGCCGCTTCACAGTCCCGGGATTTCGGGGACAGAAAGCAATATCGGTGTCATTGTTGGTCTCGACAGCCGAGACCGGTGGTGCTATTCGCCGGCGGAGTCCGAACGGCCCATGATGGTCACCGGGACCCAGATGGACAGCGCGCACAGGCCGATGCCGACAGAAGCCGGAACGAAGGCGTGGGCGAAGCTTTCCAGGCTCCAGTACGAGAAGGCGAAGATGCCGCCAAGGAACAAGCCAAAGAAGATGACAAACAAGACGATGGACTGCACCAGGCTGTTTTCGCCGCGGTAAGCGTTGTTGGACACGGTTCCTCCTGACCCCATGTGGGGGAGCATATGTGGTTGCGCCGGGCAGGCCGGAGCGATGATCTATCCTCGATCTTAGTACGGATTAGTAGGAAGACGTGCCCGCGCCGCCGGTGACGATGGCAATGCCTGAGCTGGTGCCAATCCGGGTGGCGCCGGCCGCGATCATTTCCTCCGCCTTTTCACGCGTGCGGACGCCGCCGGAGGCCTTCACGCCGATGTCAGGGCCGACTGTCTGGCGCATGAGGGCCACGTCCTGGGCTGTGGCGCCGCCGCCGTTGAAGCCTGTGGAGGTCTTGACGAAGTCCGCGCCGGCCTCGACAGCGGCCTGGCAGGCGAGGACCTTTTCGTCGTCGCTGAGCAGGGACGTTTCGATGATGACCTTCAGGATGGAGTCCTCGCCGTGGACGACCTCGGCAACAGCGGAGATGTCGGAAACCAGGGCCTCACGGTCCAGGGCGCGGGCGGAGGCGATGTTGATGACCATGTCCACCTCATCGGCGCCGTCCATGGTGGCGCCGCGGGCCTCGAAGACCTTGACGTCCGTGTTGTGGGTGCCCAACGGGAAGCCCACGACGGTGCAGGTCAGCACGCCGGTGCCGAGCAGCGCCTTCTTGGCGGTCTCAACCCACACGGGATTGACGCAGACGGACTTGAAGTGGTGCTCGGCCGCCTCGGCGCACAGGCGCAGGATGTCGGCCCTGCTGGCCTCGGGTGCCAGCAGGGTGTGGTCGATGTAGGCGGCCAGTCCGCCGGCGGGATCTGCCGCGAAGGGGCTGTTGCTGCTCATGGTGAAAACCTTTCCACGTGTGGATGTATGACTCCATGGTGTCACAGGAACGCTCACCTCAGGCGGTAGCCCCGCTTGACGACGGTTTCCACAATGGCGGGGTCCGGAAGGGCGGCCCGCAGCCTGCTGACGGCCATGTGCAGGGCATGGTCTGCGTCCGGCGCGTCCGGCCCGGCCGAGAGCTCGGCGTGCGAAAGCACCCCGCCGCCGGCGGCTATCAGCCGCTTCAGCAGGTGCAGGGGAGCGGGGGCCAGCTGGACGGGCTGACCGTCGACGCTCAGCGACTGGCCGCGCACCTCCAGCACCGCGCCGCAGCTTTCGGCACGCAGCACGCCTGTCTGCTCCAGATGCTCGCAGACTAGCCTGATGAGTGCGCCCATGCGGAAGCGTTCCGGAACCAGTGGTGTGATTCCGGCCTGGATGAGCGGTGTTGCCGTGACAGGTCCAACGGCGGCACTGACCACCGTGTCCGGGCCGGACCCGCGCAGTGCCGCCAGGAACTCATCTTCCCTGCCCAGTTGCGCGGCCGCACTGAGGACGGCGTCCACGGCGGGGGCGCTGGTGAAGGTGACAACGTCAAGCTCACCGTTGATGACGCCGTCGACCAGCTGGCCCAGCTTGTCGCCCTCCTCGGCGCTGACCCAGCGGTAGGGGGTCACGGTCAGCACCGTGGCACCCGCGGCGCGGAGCCTGTCCAGCGACTCGACGTCCGTGAAGCCGTGGACCTGGACGGCCACGGTTTTTCCTTGGACGCCGTCGGCGATGACCAGGCTGGTCAGGGTCGCGGTGGTTTCGTCGGAGCTGATGCCGACATCGTCGAGCCCGGCAGCCCGAACGGCTCCGCGTGCCTTGGGGCCGCGGACGTAAATGGCGGCGTTCGCCAGGGCGGCCAGCAGCTGTTCTCCCTGCCCTGCGGCGTCGGCGCTTTCACACCAGCGGCGCATCCCGTAGGCGGTTGTCACCATGACGATGTCCGGAGCCGCGGCGATGACCGCTGCCGTCTCGGCGTGCAGGACATGCTCATCCTCCATGGGGGCGATTTTCAGCGCCGGCGCGTGCAGCACCTGGGCGCCGCGCCGTTCCAGCGCCTCGATGAGGTCGCCCGCCCGGCGGTGGGCGGTCACGCCGATCCGGAATCCGCGCAGCGGCGCGGCGGGGAGGTTTTCAGGGGTCTCGCTCATGGGCTCCTTCAAGCTGTTTGCAAACTGGCGTCCGTGAGGAAGTCGACGGCTCCCAACGACGGAGCCAGAGCCACGACGTCCCCGATCACGATGACGGCCGGGTTCCGGCACGAAGTCGCGGCGTTGACAATGCTACCGAGAGTGGAGGTGACAGTGCGCTGGGTGTGACTGAAACCGCGCTCCACGACCGCGACCGGCGTAACATTCGGCATCCCGGCGCGTCTCAGCCCCGCCACAAGTGACGGAAGCGTGCCCACTCCCATGAGGACCACGATCGTGCCGCCGAGGCCGGCCAGATGCAGGTATTCGTGCTCCTCGAGTGGGGCGTGGCCTGAGACCACCGTGAAAAGGTGGCTGGTGCCGCGGTGCGTGACGGGGATGCCCGCGGCGCCGGGAACTGCCGTTGCGCTGGAGACACCGGGCACCACGGTGACCGGGATCCCGGCAGCCACGGCGGCGGCCATTTCCTCTCCTCCGCGGCCAAAGACAAAGGGGTCCCCGCCCTTGAGCCGCACGACGTGGAGGCCGGTGTGGGCGCCGTCGATCATGCGCGCCGTGATCTCCTCCTGGACCATTTTGTGGTGCCCCGGCGTCTTGCCGACATCCACAAAAGTGGCCCGCGGCGCCAGGCGCGCCAGGTCCTCGGTGGGTCCGAGCCGGTCGAAGTAGACAACGTCAGCTGCAGCCAGCGCGTTGGCGGCCCGGACGGTGAGGAGGTCCGCGGGGCCGGGCCCGCCGCCTACGAGGGTGATGCGGCCTGTGCGCCGTGTGCGTGCCATGGGTTCCTGCCTCTCTGTGGGGAGCTCGCGGAAGCTCAATTGGCATCCGCAGTGGCGCTGCGGACGGGGATGCTGGTGGCGATCAGCACGGGCTGGGCCGGCGCGTCGGGATCGGTGGAGCCCAGGGCCGGTGCGTTGACGAAGGGCCGGAAACGACGCAACCGTTCGGGGTCGGCCAGGGTGGCGGCCCATTCGTCCTCGTAGTTGTCCACGTGCAGGGCCATGGCCGCCTCGAGCTCCGCGGCGATGCCGAGGGAGTCGTTGACGACGACGTCCACGAGGTGGGCCAGTCCGCCGTCGAGCTCTTCCTGCCAGCGGGCGGTGCGCTGGAGCCGGTCGGCGGTGCGGATGTAGTACATCAGGTAGCGGTCGATGTAGCTGATGAGCGTGGCGTCGTCGAGGTCCTTCGCGAGCAGCTGCGCATGGGCCGGAGTGGCCCCTCCGTTGCCGCCGACGTACAGGTTCCAGCCGTCCGCGGTGGCGATCACGCCCACGTCCTTGCCGCGTGCCTCGGCACATTCGCGGGCGCAGCCGGAGACGCCAAGCTTGATCTTGTGCGGGCTGCGCAGCCCCCGGTACCGCAGCTCCAGGCCCACGGCCATGGCGACCGAATCCTGCACGCCGAAGCGGCACCAGGCCGAGCCTACGCACGATTTCACGGTGCGCAGCGACTTGCCGTACGCCTGCCCGGACTCCATGCCGGCGTCGATGAGGATCTTCCAGATCTCCGGCAGTTGCTCGAGCCGGGCGCCGAACAGGTCGATCCGCTGGCCGCCGGTGATCTTCGTGTACAGGCCGAAGTCCTGCGCCACCTGGGCGATCACGGCCAGCTTCTCCGGGGTGATTTCGCCGCCGGGAATGCGCGGGACCACCGAGTACGTGCCGTCCTTTTGCATGTTGGCCAGGGCACGGTCGTTCGTGTCCTGCAAGGTGCCGCGGCCGGCATCCAGCACGTAGGCGCTGTTCTGGCTGGCGAGGATGTTGGCGATGGTGGGCTTGCAGATGTCGCAGCCGCGGCCGGACCGGGCGGTCTCGTCGGCGCCGAAGCGGGCAAGGATCTCCGGGAAGCTGCCCAGGCCCAGGGCGCGGACCGCCTCGAAGAGTTCGGGGCGGGACATCTCGAAGTGCTCGCACAACGCCTTGGAGACGGCGATGCCGGACTTGGCCAGCTCGCCCTCCATGAGCTTCTTCAGCAGCGGCACGCACGATCCGCACTGCGTGCCGGCCCGCGTGCAGGCCTTCAGCCCGGGCAAGTCCTGCACCGGGTCATTGCCGTCGCAGCTGCCGCAGCCGTTGACGGCGTCGCGGATGGTCCCGGCCGTGACGTTGTTGCAGGAGCAGAGGATGGCGTCGTCGGGAAGTTCGACAGCGGGTGCGTCGCCTCCGCCGGCTGCCGACAGGAACGCGCCGGGCTCGGCCGGCAGCTCTCGGCCCAGAAGCGGGCGCAGGCTCGTGTAGGGGGTGGCGTCGCCGACGAAGATGCCGCCCAACAGGGTCTTGGCGTCCGCGCTCGTGACGATCTTTTGGTACACGCCGCGGGCGGGGTCGGCGTAGACCACTTCCAGGCTGTCCTCCGTGCGGGCGAAGGCGTCGCCAAAGCTGGCAACGTCCACGCCGGAGAGCTTGAGCTTGGTGGCCGTGTCGAAGCCGGTGAAGGCGGCGCCGCCGCCGTGCAGCCGGTCTGCCACGATCTCCGCCATGGTGTTGGCCGGGGCCACCAGGCCCAGGCACATGCCGCCGAAGTTGGCCACCTCGCCGATGGCCCAGACTCCGGGGACGGTGGTGGCGCAGTGCTCGGTGATGACCACACCGCCGCGGGGGCCCAGCTCGAAGCCGTGGAGGGCTGTGCCGTCCTCTGACCGTGCCAGTTCGTCGCGGGGCCGCACGCCCACGGCGGCGACCACCAGGTCGGCGGGCACCACGGCCCCATCGGCCATCAGGACGCCGGTGACCTGTCCGGCGTCGTCTGTTTGAACCGCTTCCGGGAATACGCCGGCCGTGGCGCTCATGCCCTTCGCGGCAACGAGGCGGCCGAGGGCCTGGCCGGCGCCTTCGTCGAGCTGGGTGTTCATGAGCCAGGGCCCGCCGTTGATGACGACCGAAGCGGCGCCGAGGGTGATGAGCCCGGCGGCGGCCTCGAGGCCGAGAAGTCCGCCGCCGATGACGGCCGTGTTGACGGTGCGGCCGAGTTTTTCGCCCAGGCTTGCCACCTCTGCGTTCAGGGCCCGGACGTCCTCGAGGGTGCGGTAGACGTGGAGGTGTTCGCCGCCGGGAATGCCGAGCCGGACGGCGTCGGAGCCGGTGGCCAGCACGAGCTCGTCATAGGGGTGGTGTGCCGCTTCGCCATCGGTGGTTGTGTGGACCGTTTTGGCGTCCGGGTCGATCGCGAGCACCTTGGCACCGCGGACGAGCTTCACGGAGCCGTGCTCCCACAGGGTGGGGTCGCCGAGGGTTAGATCGGTGTCGACATCGGTGAGGGCCCGGCTCAGTGCGACGCGGTCGTACGGTGTGTGCGCTTCCTCGGTGAGCACTGTGATGTGCCAGCCGGCCATGCCGCGGGAGTGCATGGCCTCGGTGAAGCGGTGGGCAGCGGGGCCGCCACCCACGACGACGACCCTGCGGACTCCGTCCGCGGCTGTCGTAATGGTTTCCCCTGCGGTCCCTGCTGCGGTTCCTTGTGTGCCCTGCTGTTTCATGGAAGTGGCCTTTCCCCGGGTGGCCTGGTGCCTGCACCGGCGTCTCCATTCCATGCTAGAAAAGCGGCATTGCGCCGGGGTGTCGCCTATGTAACAGGCAGTTAACGTCCACCTATCCGGGGACGGCAGGACCGCGGTGAGGCAGCATTTACGTGACAGACACATGCCCGGCTGACGGGCGAAACATGGCCTTCATAGTGTGGGTCTTACGTTGCCGGAAGTTGCAGTTGTCCGGCGCCGACCCACTTCCGCATCACAGGAGAAGGAAAATCACATGAGCATCGTCATGGAAGAACGAACCGCGATCATCCCGGCCCGTGCCGCAGCACAGTGGTTCCCGGTCTGCCGGCTCAGCGACCTCGAGGATTCCTGGGGAGAGGCGGCCCTCATCAACGGGCAGCAGCTGGCCTTGTTCCGGGTGGGACCCGACAGCGTCTTTGCCGTCTCCCACGCGGACCCCGCAACGAGCGCCAACGTCATGGCGCGCGGCCTGGTTGGCTCCCGCGGGAGCACCCACACCATCGCCTCGCCGCTTCACAAGGAGGTCTACAGCCTTGCCACGGGGGAGTGTTTCGGTGATGCCGGACTGCGCCTGGGCACCTACCCCGTCCGCGTGGTGGACGGCGCCGTGGAGGTTGCGCTGTAGAAGCTTCGCCCCGGTGTCTGCTCTCTCGGGACCAAGGACATCCGGCGGCAGAAAGTGGTCAGGCCAGGTCGATTGAAGGCAACTCTAAACATGGGGCTGAGCAGTAGGGAACTTGTGCTGCAGCATCTGATCCTCGCCACAAGGACCGCACTTCCGACCAATCAGCGCCAACGGCCAGCCACCACACCGACTACACCCTGAATTTGGAAGAGCGAGTTGTGTTGTTTTGTGCTTGCGGATCAGGAGCTGATCAACCTTGATGGTGTCCACTGACATGACGATTTTCCGGACGGGATGCGCCGACGCCTTCGAGAACGGCCATCCGAGACCCGGCCTCCACGATGTAGATGGACGGCGGAGCAACCAGTCTTGACGTTCGCGCTGGTTTAGCGGCCCCGCAGCAGCCGGGCCCAGAAACCCCGCGGCCGGGTGGTGCCCGAATCTGCCGACTGTTGCGCCGCCTCAGCCGCCGCAGCTTCCGCCGCGGCCCGGCGTTCGGCGGCACGGGCGCGCCACGCCGCCACTTCGGCGTCGATGTCCCGCAGCGCGGTCACGACCGGCGGCCCGCCCAGCAGCTGCCTGCGTGCCTCGATGATCCGGGCGTTGAAATCGGCCAGCAGCTCCCGCACCTGGGCCTCGGAACGGAGGGCGTCCAGGGTGGCTGCCAGCTCGGCGTCCTCCTTGCGCAGCAGCAGCGCCGGGGGCCCGAGCCCGCTGACCTGCTCCCGCTGCAGGAGGCCCTTGATCCACCAGTCGGGATCGTTGGTGCCGCCCAGCCCCGGAATGGGCTTGCCCGCAAACGCCAGGTTGTCGAAGTCCCCGCGCGCGATCGCCGCGTCAATGGCACTGTTCGCGACCTCCCACACGTCGTCGTCCTCGCGGAAGCGCGGCGGGCCGGCATCTTGCGCCGGGCCGTCGCCAAAGGTCCGACCGGTGGATTGGGCATAGTCGTCGGCCGGGATCGGAGTCTGCGCCGCATCCTTGGCATCACGGTACCGGGCCGCCTCCAGCGCGTGGTCGTGGAACGCCCGCTCCGGCTTGCCCTTGCCCATCACACCCAGCCTCTCAGTGGTCTTCCAGCCCCAGTGCAGCCTTCATGTCATGCACGACGGCGGCCAACGCAGCTTGCGCTTCTTCCTGTGCCCCGGCGAGGTGCTCCGGCCCGGACACGGGGACCACCACCTCCAGGTAGCACTTGAGCTTGGGTTCTGTGCCGCTGGGGCGCACAATCACCCGGGTGCCGTCCTCGCTCAGGTACGCCAGCCCGTCCGTTGCCGGCAGATCGGGCGAACCCTCGCTGAGGTCGGTGAATTCGGCGACGGGGGAGCCGTTGAGCGCGGCCGGCGGCTGCTCCCGCAGGCCCGCCATCATGGCCTTGATGCCGGCCGGGTCCTCGACCCGGATGCTGACCTGGGTGCTGGCGTGCAGGCCGTGGGCCAGGGCGAGATCGTCCAGCACGTCGAGCAGGGACCGGTCCACCGTCTTCAGTGCCGCCGCCATCTCCGCCACCAGCAGGGCGGCCGAGATGCCGTCCTTGTCGCGGACGAGGTCCGGCGCAACACAGTAGCCCAGCGCCTCCTCGTAGCCGTAAGCCAGGCCCGGCACCCGCGAGATCCACTTGAAGCCGGTCAGCGTGCGCACATGCGGGTACCCTGCAGCATGGGCGATCTTGGCCAGCAGGCGGGAGGACACGATGGAGTTGGCAAAAACAGGCGAGGAGGCCGGGCCGGCCCCGGTCTGCGGGGCGGCAAGCTGTGCCCTTCCGCCGCGGGCCACGAGATGGGCGCCGAGCAGCGCCCCGACCTGGTCGCCATGGAGCTGGTGCCACTGCCCGTCGGCGGGGTCCAGGACGCCCACGGCCACCCGGTCGGCGTCGGGGTCGTTGGCCAGTACGATGTCGGCGCCCACCTCCTGCGCGAGGGCGAAGGCCATGTCCATGGCGCCGTGCTCCTCGGGGTTGGGGAATGCGACGGTGGGGAATTCCGGGTCCGGCTGTGCCTGCTGGGGCACTGCGTGGACGTCGGTGAAGCCGGCGGAGCGCAGCACGTCCAGGGCGGTGTCGTTGCCCACGCCGTGCATGGACGTGTGGACGATCCGGAGCCCGCGGGCCGGGAAGGAGGTGGCATCGGCCAGCGAGGACACGGCCTCCTTGTAGCCGTCCAGCAGCTCGGGCCCGGGAACGCTCCAGCCGTCCTGCGCCATGGCAATGCCGGAGGTGTCGCCGAATCCCGGCGTGTTCGCCACGGCCTCAATCCGGGCGGCGATCTGTGCGTCGTGGGGTGCCACGATCTGCACGCCCCTGGCTTCCGGGGCCACGGCGCGGCCGCCGAGGTAGACCTTGTAGCCGTTGTCCTGCGCGGGGTTGTGGCTGGCCGTCACCATGATGCCGGCCTCGCACTCCAGGGCGCGCACGGCGTAGGCGAGGACCGGGGTGGGCAAGGGTGCCGGCAGCAGGAAGGTCTCGATCCCGGCGGCGGTAAAGATGGCTGCGGTTTCGCGGGCAAAGTCGGCGGAGTTGTGGCGGGCGTCAAAACCAACGACGGCGCGCGGCCGGTACGCAGGTGAGGCGTCCGCGGCTGCCGCATCCGCACCCTCCCCGGCGCCCGGGGCGGGCTGCTGCTCGGCGGGTTCCGGCTGGGAGGGGGGTCCGGCGTCGTGCGTCTGGGCGGAGGAAGGCTGCCCCGCCGCCAGGTCCAGCAGGTGCGCGGCGACGCCGGCGGCTGCCCGGCGGACGACCACCCGGTTCATGCGGTTGGGCCCGGGGCCCATGGCCGCCCGCAGCCCGGCGGTGCCGAACTGGAGGTTGCCGGCAAAGGCGTCGGCAAGGTCGTCGGCGGCGCCGGGATCTGCGGCCAGGGCCTGCAGGGCTCCGGCGGTGGCGGGGTCGGGGTCATGCCCGGCCCACTCGCGGGCGGCGGCCGCCAGCGCTTCCAACTCAAGTGCTGTGGCGGACTCGTTGGGGGTCTCGTGTGCGTGTCTCACACCCCAAATGTAACCGCACAGCGGCGTTTGGCCCTAGAGCCGCGCGATGATCTGCGCCAGAAGCGCCGAAATCCGCGGGCCCGCGGCGGCCCCGGCGGCCAGGACTTCCTCGTGCGAGAGCGGCTCCGGGCTGATGCCGGCGGCCAGGTTGGTGACCAGGGAGATCCCAAACACCTCCATGCCGGCCGCGCGCGCCGCGATGGCTTCCAGTGCCGTGGACATGCCCACCAGGTCCGCGCCGATGCGCTTGGCGTACTGCACCTCGGCCGGAGTCTCGTAATGCGGGCCGGTGAACTGGGCGTACACGCCCTCGTCCAGGGTGGGGTCCACCTCGCGCGCCAGGGTGCGCAGGCGGGAGGAGTACAGGTCCGTCAGGTCCACGAAAGTGGCGCCTTCGAGCGGGGAGGCGGCCGTGAGGTTGATGTGGTCGCTGATGAGCACGGGGGTGCCCGGAGCCCAGTCCGGGTTCAGGCCGCCGCAGCCGTTGGTCAGCACGATGGTCTTGGCGCCGGCCGCAGCCGCGGTGCGCACGCCGTGGGCCACGGCGCGCACGCCCTTGCCCTCGTAGAAGTGGGTGCGGGCGCCGAGCACCAGCACGTTCTTGCCGCCGGGCGTGCGGATGGAGCTCAGCGTGGCCACGTGCCCGGGCACGGCGGGGGCGCTGAAGCCGGGGACGTCGGCGGCGTTGACGGTGGCAGTGACCTCGCCAATGAGGTCGGCGGCACCTCCCCAGCCGGAACCGAGGACCAGGGCGATGTCATGGCTGGGCACGCCCGTTGCCGTGGCGAGAAAAGCGGCAGCATCCGCTGCCAGGGCGGCGGGAGTGGCGCCGTCGTGCGTGTGTGTTTGGCTCATGGAACAAACATAGCGGCAAGTTCCCCGGGGCGGGAAAGCGCGGCGACTTGGTCGACCCAGAGCAAATAGGCGAGAATGAACAACTGTGACCAGCCAACAGGATGTATTCCAGCCCTTTGCCCTTCCCAGCCTCGCAATCCTCGGCGGCGGACCCGGAGGCTATGAAGCCGCCATGGTGGCCGCATCGATGGGCGCCAAGGTGACAATTGTTGAACGTGCCGGGCTGGGCGGCTCGGCCGTGCTGACCGACGTGGTGCCCTCGAAGTCCCTGATTGCCGTGGCCGAGGCCATGAACCGCAGCGTCGACTCCGCGCAGCTCGGCGTGAGCTTCGAATCCGCCGAGGGCAACCCCAAGGCGATCATGAAGGCCGACATGAAGCTCATCAACGAGCGCGTGCTGCGCCTGGCCCGCGAGCAGTCGGCCGACATCCGGCGCGGGCTCGAGGCCGTGGGCGTGAAGATCGTGATCGGCACCGGCCGGATGCTGGACAACCGCACCATCGAGGTGGACCGCGGGGAAAGCTCCGAGATCATCAAGGCCGACGCCGTCCTGGTGTCCGTCGGCGCCCACCCGCGCGAGCTGGCCACGGCCCGGCCCGACGGCGAACGCATCTTCAACTGGACCCAGATCTACGACCTCGAGGAACTCCCCGAGGAGCTCATCGTGGTGGGTTCCGGCGTGACCGGCGCCGAGTTCGCCTCCGCCTTCAACGGCCTTGGCTCCAAGGTCACCCTGATTTCCAGCCGCGACCAGGTGCTCCCCGGCGAGGACTCCGACGCCGCCGCCGTGCTCGAGGACGTCTTCGCCCGCCGCGGCCTGCGCGTGCTGTCCAAGTCCCGCGCCGAGGCCGTTGAGCGCACCGACGACGGCGTGATCGTCACCCTCGGCGACGGCTCCAAGATCACTGGCACTCACTGCCTGGTCTGCGTGGGCTCCATCCCCAACACCACCGACATCGGCCTCGAGGCCGCCGGCGTTGAGGTGACCCCCAGCGGCCACATCAAGGTCGACGGCGTCTCCCGCACCAGCGCGCCCAACGTCTACGCCGCCGGCGACTGCACCGGCGTGTTTGCGCTCGCCTCCGTGGCCGCCATGCAGGGCCGGATCGCCGTGGCCCACCTGGGCGGCGACGGCGTGCGCCCGTTGAAGCTGAAGAATGTCTCCTCCAACATCTTCACCTCCCCGGAAATCGCCTCCGTGGGCGTGTCCGAGGCCGACCTGGCCTCCGGCAAGTACCAGGGCGACGTCATCAAGCTGTCGCTGCAGACCAACGCCCGTGCCAAGATGCGAAACGTCAACGACGGCTTCATCAAGATCATCGCCCGCAAGGGCTCCGGCACCGTCATCGGCGGCGTGGTTGTGGGCGCCGGCGCGTGTGAGCTGATCTTCCCGATCGCCCTGGCCGTGAGCCAGAAACTGCACGTGGACGATGTGGCCGACACCTTCACCGTCTACCCGTCGCTGTCCGGCTCCATCTCCGAGGCCGCCCGCCGCCTGCACGTCCACATGTAGGCGGTTGCGGCCCCGGCGCCCCGGCAGGCGCCAAGATCGCCCGGCAACGGGATGGACGGTGGGCGTTGGGCGCACGGTTGGGCCACGCCGTCGCGCCTGGGCCCGCCCTTAAGAGTTCCGTATCACATATGGGATACCGTGGGCCGCATGACATCATCACCCGTTGGCCGTGGCGGAACAGCCGCCCCGGCCCGTCGAGAGACCTTCTCCTCGCGAAAACTCTTTATACTCTCCGCCATCGGTTCCGCCGTCGGCCTGGGTAACATCTGGCGATTCCCTTATGTCGCCTACGAAAACGGCGGCGGCGCCTTCCTGATCCCGTATCTGGTGGCCTTGTTGTGTGCCGGCATCCCGCTGCTGTTCCTTGACTACTCGATCGGCCACCGCTTCCGCGGCTCGGCCCCGCTCTCTTACCGCCGCCTCCACCGGGCGGCCGAACCGCTGGGCTGGTGGCAGGTGCTGATCTGCTTCATCATCGCCATCTACTACGCGGCGATCATTGCCTGGGCGGCCATGTACGCCTGGTTCTCGATCACCAAGGCCTGGGGCGACGATGCCGAGGGCTTCTTCTTTAACAACTACCTGCAGGCGGCGGGCGACGCGGGACTGTCGTTCGACTTCGTCTCCAGCGTGTTCTTCCCCATGCTCGCCGTGTGGATCGTGACCATTGTGATCATGGTGGCCGGCGTGAACAAGGGCATCTCGCGTGCCAACGCCGTGTTCCTGCCGCTGCTGGTGGTCATGTTCGTGATCCTCGTGGTGCAGTCGCTCTTCCTGGACGGCGCCATGGAAGGCCTGAACGCCTTCTTCACCCCCAACTGGGATGCCTTGCAGAACCCGGGAGTGTGGGCGGCAGCCTTTGGCCACATCTTCTTCTCGCTCTCCGTGGCCTTCGGCATCATGGTCACCTACTCCTCCTACCTCAAGCGCAAGACCGATCTCACCGGCTCCGGCATGGTGGTGGCTTTCGCCAACTCCGGCTTTGAAATCCTCGCCGGCATCGGCGTCTTTGCGGCACTCGGCTTCATGTCGGTGACCGCGGGAAAGCCCGTGGACGAGGTGGCCTCCGGCGGCATCGGGCTGGCCTTTGTCGCGTTCCCGACCATCGTCTCCGAGGCACCCTTTGGGGCGCTGCTGGGCGTCCTGTTCTTCGGCTCCCTGGTATTCGCCGGGCTCACGTCGCTGATCTCCATCCTGGAAGTCATTGTGGCGGCGTTCCAGGACAAGCTCGGGTGGAGCCGCAAGGCGGCCACCCTGGTGGTAACGATCCCGATTGCGTTGATTTCGCTGATCCTGTTCCCGACCACCACGGGCATCCAGCTGCTGGACACCTCGGACGCGTTCGTGAACCAGTTCGGCATCCTGGCCTGTGCCCTGGTCACTGTCATTGTGGTCTCGGCCGGGCTTGGCAGCCTGCCGCGCCTGCAAAAGCACCTGAACCGGACCTCCACCGTCAAGATGGGCGCCGGCTGGCGGATCCTGGTGGGCGGAGTGGTTCCGGTTGCGCTGGGCTACATGCTGATCAACGAGATCCAGACCAAGAGCACCGAACAGTACTCGGACTATCCCGCCTGGTTCAACGGGGTATTTGGATGGGGCATGGCTGGAGCGCTCATCGTTGGCGCGCTCCTGCTGTCGCTGATTCCCTGGAATGACAAGTCCAAGCTCAAGGATCCCGAATACGACGAATTCGACGCCCTGGAGCAACGCGACGGCGACGTGGACAACAACGCCGTCAACAACCGAGACGTTGCCGACAACAACAACAAGGAGCTGCAGCCATGACGCCGGTAGCCATCACCATGATGATCATCGCCATGCTCACGGTATGGGGCGGGCTGGCCCTGGCCATGTGGAACCTGGCCCGCCACCCTGAGGACGAGGACGAGCTCCCCGCCCCCGAGGAGATGCCCCACGAACTCTGACCGCCGTTTCTTGCTGGAGCGGGACAACTGCGTGTGCACCCCCGGGGTGCACACGCACGCTTACCGGACGGCGGAACGCAACGCTGCCGCAACGGGCGCGGTTCCGTCCTCCGCTGCAAGTGCTGCGGCCAGCGAGCGTGCATTGGCGGCATATTCCGGACTCGCGGTGGCCTGTTTGATGGCGTCGCTGAGCCGTTCGGTGCCCAGCTCCTTGTAGGGGACCGGCTCCGGGCCCGCACCGAGGGCCGCGATTCGGGCGGCCCAGAACGGCTGATCGGTGTAAATCGGCACGCTGACCGTTGGAACACCGGCACGCAGCCCTGCCGCGGCGGTCCCCGCCCCGGCGTGGTGGACCACAGCGGCCATCCGGGGGAACAGCCATTCGTGGGGAACCGGCCCGATGCCGAGCGCATCGGGCCCGGACACCCCTTCCACACCCTGCAAGACGGCGCGGACTCCCGCCCGTCGGACGGTCTCCAGCATGAAATCAGCGTCCATGGCTTCGCTGCTGCCGAAGCCAATGAAGACCGGTGCCGGTCCGTCCGCGAGGAATTCAAGCAGTTCAGCGGACGGCCGCCAGTCCGGATCGGCTTTCGGCCACCAGTAGCCGGCCGTGACGAGTCCGGACCGCCAGTCCGACGGGCGTGGGACAACGCTTGGGCTGAAGCCGTGCAGCACGGTGTGATTTGCCTTTCTGCGGTGCCGTTCGGCGGCGGGCCGGGACTTCCTGTTCAGCCCAAGGCTCTGGCGGATGCGCGCGGCCGGGGCGTCGTAGGGCGCCTTTCCCGCGGCAACCAGCGAGCCGAGCACCTTGTTGCCGATCGGGCCCAGGCTGCGCGCTGTGCCCAGAACCACGGGAGGGTAGGCAGTGCTTGGCTCGGTCGGTTGCAGGTGGGCGCCGATGGCGGGGATGCCGAGTGCCTCGGCCACGTCGTAGGCGTAGGGGGCAATTGAATTAGCCAGGATGACGTCTGCGCCGGCCTCTGCGGCTCTCAGCGTCCCGGTGGCGGCCAGCTCCATGTAGTCGCCGAGTTCACGCATGTACCTTCGCAGGTCCGAGCTTGTTGCCTTCTGTCCGGGCGGGGCGGGGTTGACCAGGTGGCCCATGTCCCCGGGGAGTTCACGGTATTCGCACCCGGCAGCGGTGACCAGCGGGGCATGGGCGGCATTGGCGGCGATGGCCACGGTGAAGCCCAGTGCCTGAAGCCTGCTGCCGAGCCCAGCCATAGGCGCCACGTCGCCTCGGGTTCCGGGGTTGATCATGAGAACTCGCATGCCGTTCCTCATTTCGCTAGATTGCGATCACTGTTCGCAATTAAAGATATAGTGAAATGGGTAATGAACCTAATCCAAGCGACCATAGGGAAAGTTGAGCAGGCATGCCACCCCAGGACCCCATCAACGTCTGGCGCCGCCCGGAGCGTTCCGCCGTCGGGCCGAAACCGGAACACTCACGCGCGAGGATCGTTGCGGAGGCGATCGACATTGCGGACCAGGAAGGCCTGTCCGCGGTGTCCATCCGCCGCGTGGCAGCCGGGATCGGCGCCGGGGCGGCCTCGCTGTACAGGTACGTGAAATCCCATGATGAGCTTGTGGAATTGATGGTCGACACGGTCAGTGGCGAATTTGACCTGGCCCCTTCCACCGAACCGGCACGGAGCCAACTGCTGGACCTGGCCCGCCAGGCGCGGAGCATCATGCACCGTCACCAGTGGCTTGCCCCCATGCTCCTGGCCCGGCCCTCCCTGGGGCCCAACGCCCTGGCATATCTGGAACGGGCACTGTCCGCCTTGGAACCGGCGGAATTGTCGGGCCCGGCCAAGCTGCAGACGGTGGCCATGATGACGGCCATCGCCTCCGCCTTCGTGCAAAACGAGCTGGCGTCGGCCCCCGGCCCGGGAAACACCACCCTGGACGCAAAGGATCGCGCGGAGTACCTTTCCGAAGCGGTCCAGTCCGGCAGGTACCCGCAGCTGGCCGCCGCACTCAGCGAGCAGCAGGGACCCGGCAAGCCCGATGAACTCTTCACCGGCATCATGGCCACCTACCTGGCAGGCGCGGGTGTTCCCGCTGCCAATGGTGCCGCCGAAGGCCGCAAGGGCCACCGGCCAGACCGGTGAATTGACCGCGGCAACCCTGGCCCCGGCCGCCTAGGCGGCCGAAGCCCGGAAGCCCACGCGGGGCCGCCGCCTGGGCTGGCCCGCTCAATGGACGGCGGGTGCGAAGTGCGCCTCGATCAATTCCCGTATCTGCCCGTGGCAGCCGCCGCATCCTGTGCCGGCCCGGGTTGCTGCCGAAACGTCCGCCACGGATTCGCAGCCGCCGGCCACCGCGGCAGTGATGGTTTCCGCCGGCACCCCGGCGCAGCGGCACACCGTCCGGGACGGGTCCGACGCGGCGGCCCCCACGGCCAGGCCGTCCGGTCCGTCCAGCCGCAGGAGTGCGGAGCGGTCGGCCGGGAGCTCGGACCCGCGCTCGAACAGCAGCGCCAGCTCGGCACCCGTGCGCGGCATGCCCACGCTGACAAAGCCGGCCAGCACGCCCCCGCGCGTGCCCATCTTCACGTACTTTCCATGCTCCGGATCCGCCCACATGCTCACGGCCAGCCCGGGGACATCGTCAAACGGCCCGGAGGCAACATCCCCTGCCGCCACGACATCCACGCCGCGCGCCTTGAGCATCATGACCGGCGCGCGCTCGGCCGGCAGCGGCACGTCTGCCGCCGCGGATCCCGTGCCACCGGCCGCCCCCGGCCCGGGCGCCCCGGCGATCCCGGCGAGCACACCCGCCAGCCAGTCCGCCTGCCGCCAGCCGGGGCCGATCAGGCCCAGCGGTCCGTTGCCCGGGGCGCAGTCGGCGCACGAGGCGTCGAGGCAGCGCACCTGCGCACAGTCGCCGATGGCGAAGACGTGTGGATCGTGCAGGGCGGCCAGCCCGTGGTCCACGAGAATGCCGCGGTCCACCGCCAGCCCCGCACCTTCGGCCAGCCCGGCCCGCGCCCGCACGCCGCAGGAGAGCACCAGCAGTTCGCCCGCAACGCGCGCCCCGCCGTCCAGGAGCAGCCCCGAAAAGGCGGGTGCGCCGTCGTCGGCCCGGCCCAGCTCCACACCCAGGGCGCGCGCATCGGCCACCACGGTGATGCCCCGCGCGCGCAGGGCCGCGGCCACCGTGTGCCCGGCACCGGCGTCGATGCTGCGCCCCAGCGTGTGCGGACCGTGGTGGACGACGGCGACCTCCGCGCCTTCGTCGTGCGCGGCCAGGGCGGCCTCCAGGCCGAGGATGCCGCCGCCCAGCACCACCACCCGCTGGCGGCGTTCGACGGCGCGGCGCAGCACGGCGGCATCGGCAAGGTCGCGCAGGGCCGTGACGCCACGGGGCAGGGCGGCGGGCGCGTCTGGGTCCGGGTTGAGCCCGTGCAGCGGCGGCACCACCGGGCGTGCACCCGTGGCGAAGACCAGCCGGCTGTAGGGGAGCGTTGTGCCGTCGGCCAGGAGCACGGCCTGCCGGGCACGGTCCACGCGGCGCACGCGCACGCCCATCCGGACGGACACGCCGGCCGCGGCCAGCCCGGCGGGGTCCGAGACGGAAATGGCCTCCTCCGTGGTCCGGCCAACGCCGAGGTCGGCGACGAGAACCCGGTTGTAGGCGGGCGCGGCCTCCTCGCCGATGATGGTCAGGGCCAGCGTGCCGCGGCGCACGGAGGGCAGCAGCCCGTCCGCCAGCCGCGCCGCGACAGGCCCGTAACCGACAACAACCACGTGCGGGACTCTCATGATGCCTCCTGGCGGATGGTGGCCGGCAGGGCGGTTCCGTTCCCGGCGGCCGGTTCGCTGTCCGTTGCCCAGCCTGCCGTGACGGCGACCGAACTGGCCTTGAACTCGGGCATCCCGGAGATCGGGTCCGCGGCGGCGCTCGTGAGCAGGTTCGCGCTCTCGTCCCCGGGGAAGTGGAACGGCAGGAAGACGGTGTCGGTCCGGACGGTGGTGCTGTGCCGGGCCGTGCACCGCACCGTGCCGCGCGCATTCTCGATGGTGACGGGTCCGCCGTCGGAAATCCCGCGGGCGGCGGCGGCCAGCGGGTGGATGAGCAGCAGGGCGCGGGGGACTGCTCCGGCAAGCTCCGGCACGCGCCGGGTCTGCGCCCCCGACTGGTAGTGCTCCAGCAGCCGGCCCGTGACCAGGGCAAGCGCGCTTCCGCTGAACAGTGCGTCCCGGACCGGCTCCGCAGCGGCGGGGGAGACCGGCACCAGCACGGCCCGCCCGCCGGGGTGCGCGAAGGCATCCGTGAACAGCCGCGGCGTGCCCGTGCTCCCGGCCGGGTAGGGCCAGTAGGCGGCGGCGCCGGAATCCAGCAGCGGGTAGTCGATGCCGGAGTAGTCGGCCAGCCCGCCGGCGGAGGCGGCCCGCAGTTCCGTGAACACGGTCTCGGGATCGTCGCTGAACATGGACGGGGCCTGCAGGCGGCGGGCGAGCCCGGCCATGATCCACAGCTCCGAGCGCGTCCCGGCAGGCGGCGCGACGGCGGCCCGGCGGCGCAGCACCCGCCCCTCGAGGTTGGTCATGGTGCCCTCCTCCTCGGCCCACTGGCGCACCGGCAGCACCAGATCGGCCTCCCTCGCCGTCTCCGACATGAAGAAATCGGCCACCACCAGGAAGTCCAGCTGCCGCAGGCCCGCCACGACCCGGGACGCGTCGGGCGCCGAGACCGCCACGTTGGCGCCGAAGATGAGGAAGCTGCGCACGCTCCTGCCCAGTTCGCCAAGAAGTTCGACGGCGGGCAGGCCGGGTCCGGGGATGTCGTCCGGTTCCACGCCCCACACCCGCGCAACGTGCGCGCGGGCTGCGGGATCGGTGATCTTGCGGTACCCGGGCAGCTGGTCGGCCTTCTGCCCATGCTCGCGGCCGCCCTGGCCGTTGCCCTGCCCCGTCAGGGTGCCGTAGCCGCTTCCGGACGAGCCGGGCAGGCCCAGCAGCAGTGCCAGGTTGATGGCGGCCGTGGCGGTGTCGGTGCCGTCCACGTGCTGCTCCACGCCGCGGCCCGTGAGGATGTAGCTGCCGCCCTTGCCGGCGCCTTCGGCCAGCAGCCGCGCGGTTTCACGCAGCAGGTGGACGGGCACGCCCGTCACGGACTGCACCCGCTCCGGCCACCACTGGGCCACGCTGCGGACCACCTCGTGGTGGCCCTGCGTGCGCCCGGCCAGGAAATCCTGGTCGGCGAGCCCCTCGTGGATGACGATGTGGCACAGGCCCAGCAACAGCACGAGGTCGGTGGCGGGCACGGGCTGCAGGTGCAGGCCGGCGCCGTCGGCCGTGAAATCCGCCGTGGCGGTGCGGCGCGGGTCCACCACGATGAGCCCGCCCGCCGCCCGGGCGCCCTGCAGGTGTTGGACAAACGGGGGCATGGTCTCGGCCACGTTGGAACCGAGCAGCAGTATGGTGTGGGCGCCGTCCAGGTCCTCGACCGGGAACGGCAGCCCACGGTCCAGGCCGAAGGCGCGGTTGCCGGCGGCTGCCGCGGAGGACATGCAGAAGCGGCCGTTGTAGTCGATCCGCGAGGTGCCCAGTGCCAGCCGGGCAAACTTGCCGAGCTGGTAGGCCTTCTCGTTGGTCAGGGCGCCGCCGCCAAACACGCCCACGGCGTCCGCGCCGTGGACGCGGCGGGTCTGTGCGAGCTTCATGGCGGCCAGGTCCAAGGCCCTGTCCCACCCGATGGGGCGGTGGACGCCGTCGGGGCCGCGAAGCAGGGGAGTGGTGAGGCGCTCGGGATGGCCCAGCAGCGCCGTGGACGTCCACCCCTTCCGGCACAGCCCGCCGCGATTGGTGGGGAAGTCCCTGCCCGCGACGACAGGGACGGCGGTGCCGGTGCCGGGTTCCGGCGTCAGGGTCATGGCACATTGCAGGGCGCAGTAGGGGCAGTGTGTGTCGGTCCCGGCCGCACCCACGGCGGCAGCGGCCGGACCGGCTGGGAGGCGGGTGCCCGGCGTCGTGCCCGGCATGTCTGGGCGGGACATCAGATGCGGCCCAGCGCTGCGGCGGAGGAGGGACGCAGGTACACGGCCCAGGTCACGGCCATCAGGACCAGGTAACAGGCCACGAATCCGGCGAACGCGGCACCGTAGCCGCCGGTGGCCTGGCGGGAGGCGTTGAGCAGCTGCGGGACGAGGAATCCGCCGTAGGCGCCGATGGCGGAGATGATGCCCAGGGCGGCGGAGGCCTTGCGGGCAGCGCCCATGCGGCCGTCGGCGGCACGCAGCGCAAACACCATGGGAATCATGCGGTACGTGGAGCCGTTGCCCGCGCCGGCGGCCGTGAAGAGCACCAGGAACAGCAGCAGGAACAGCGGGAAGCTGCCGAGCGGGAGGGTGAGCAGCTGGGCCATCGCGGCCACCGCCAGCACGCCGAAGCAGGCCATCGTGACACGGGCGCCGCCCCACCGGTCCGCGAGCCGCCCGCCCCAGGGCCGGGACAGGGAGCCGACCAGTGCGCCCAGGAAGGCGAGCGAGATGACCGCCGGGCCCACGCTCAGGCCCACGCCGGGGCCGAAGGTGTCCATGATCAGCTTCGGGAACACGGCGGCGAAGCCGATGAACGAGCCGAAGGTGCCAATGTACAGCAGCGCCAGGATCCACAGGTGCGGCTCACGGAGCGCGGCGAGGGAACCGGCCACGTCCGACTTGGCACTGGCCAGGTTGTCCATGTACTTCCAGGCACCCCACACCGCCACGAGGATCAGCGGCACCCACATGAGCCCGGCGATGGACAGGCCCAGGGTGCCGGCGGCCAGCAGCGCCACGGCAAGCGGCACCATGAACTGTGCGACGGCGGCGCCCAGGTTTCCGCCCGCGGCATTCAGTCCCAGCGCCCAGCCCTTTTCACGGGCGGGGTAGAAGAAGGTGATGTTGGCCATGGAGGAGGCGAAGTTGCCGCCGCCGAGGCCGGCCAGCGCGGCCACGGCGAGCATGGCCGGGAACGGGGTCTCCGGGTTGCCCAGGCACCACGCCATGCCCAGCGTCGGCAGCAGGAGCAGCAAGGCGGAAACGATGGTCCAGTTGCGGCCTCCAAACTTCGCCACCATGAACGTGTAGGGGATGCGCAGCGTGGCGCCGACGAGGGACGGGATGGAGATCAGCCAAAAAAGTTCCGACGAGCTGAACGTAAAACCGGCCCCGGGCAGGAACACCACCACAATCGACCACAGCTGCCACACCACAAAGCCCAGGAACTCGCAGGCGATGGACCAGGCCAGGTTGCGCCGGGCAATCGCCCTGCCCCCGGCCGCCCACTGGCCCTGGTCCTCGGGGTCCCAGCCGTGCAGCCACCGTCCGGGCGCGCTGCGAAGTGCGGCACCTGGGTGCGCGGGGGCGGTTGTGGTGCCGTCCATCTTGTCCACAGTCATGAAAGTTCCTCCCAGTCGATTGCTTGATGGACCCACACTATGAAGTGCGGATTTCGGCGGCTGTCACGGGGTGTGAACGTGTTGTGACGTTTCCCTATCCATGGACGCGGGGGCGTCGTGAGGACGGGCGGCGGCCGTCCGGCGGCCGTGAATGGTGCGGCCCGGCGGACGGCCCGGCGCCCCGGTGAGTGCCGCCCGGGTCCCGGACCCAAGGCGACCACGGCGTGGCCCGCCTTGGCGCCAAAGAAGCGCACCGGCGTCGTCCATGGCAGGGAGGGGAACGAGCCTGTCCACATGATGGTTCCGATTGTCCACTAGGTGGACATTGGGGCTACTGTTGGTCGGTAGCATTGACCGCACCGGCCGCGACATGCACATCCTGCCGCGGCATCCAAGAGAAAGCTGAATCATGAGCTCGTCCGCAAAGGCCGACCAGGCTGATCCGAAGCAGGTGAACAGCCGGGGCCGCGTCATCGTCGCCAGCCTCATCGGCACCACCATTGAGTTTTACGACTTCTACGTCTACGCAACGGCTGCCGTGCTGGTCTTCCCCGCACTCTTCTTCCCCACCGCCGACGCCACCACGGCGCTGCTGAGCTCCTTCGCCATCTTCGGTGTTGCGTTCGTTGCCCGCCCGCTCGGTTCCATCGTGTTCGGCCACTTCGGCGACAAGGTTGGCCGCAAGGGCACCCTCGTGGCCTCGCTGCTGACCATGGGCATCGCCACGTTCCTCATTGGCTGCCTTCCGACGGCGCTCGTGCCGGGTTGGACGTTCTGGGCACCGGCGCTTCTGGTGGTCATGCGGTTCCTGCAGGGCCTGGCCCTGGGCGGCGAGTGGAGCGGTGCAGCCCTGCTGGCCACCGAAAACGCGCCCGAGGGCAAGCGTGCCATCTGGGGCACCTTCCCGCAGCTGGGTGCGCCGATCGGCTTCATCCTGGCCAACGGCATCTTCCTGTGGCTCAGCTTTGGCCTCACCCCCGAACAGTTCCAGGCCTGGGGCTGGCGCATTCCGTTCCTGCTCAGCGCCGTCATGGTCATCATCGGCCTGTACGTCCGCCTGAAGCTGGTGGAAACCCCCGCGTTCCAGAAGGTCATCGACCAGGGCGAAGTCTCCAAGCTACCTGTGGGCCGCGTGTTCAAGACCAGCTGGCGTCCGCTGATCCTGGGCACCTTTGTCATGCTGGCCACCTATGTGCTGTTCTACCTCATGACCACGTTTACGCTGTCCTACGGCACGGCGCCGGCCACGCTCGACGCCGCCAAGGCCGCCGCCGAGGCCAAGGGGAAGCCCATGACGGCCGATGCCATCGCCGCCTGGGTCCCGGGACTGGGCTACACACGCAATGAGTTCCTGATCATGCTGATCATTGGTGTGGTGTTCTTCGGCATCTTCACGCTGGTGTCCGGTCCGCTGGCCGAGAAGTACGGCCGCCGCAAGTCACTCATCTGGGTCACGTCCGGCATCATCGTGTTTGGGTTTGTCTTTGTGCCGCTGTTCGGTGCCGGCACCGCCGGTGTCATGGTGCTGCTGATCCTGGGCTTCACTCTCATGGGCCTGACGTTCGGCCCCATGGGTGCGCTGCTGCCGGAGCTGTTCCCCACGAACGTGCGGTACACGGGCTCGGCCATCAGCTACAACATGTCCAGCATCCTGGGCGCGGCTGTGGCCCCGTTCATCGCCGTTGCCCTGTGGAAGGCCGCCGACGGCAGCCCCGTGCTGGTGGGCATCTACCTGTCCGCCATGGCCGTGCTGACCCTGATCTCCCTGCTGATCATGAAGGAAACCCGCGACCTGGACTACACCTCCAACGTCAGCTGACGCCTCGTTGATGCAGGACCGTCGATTCCCCGGACTCGACTGTCCTGCCAGCAAGGAAGGGCCTTGGCTGCTTCGACCATCGGTGGTCGAAGCAGTCAAGGCCCTTCCTTTTGCCCGTCGGCAGTGACACAGGTGGCCGACAATTTTCCGGCAGTTTCATTTCCGCAGGCCTGGATTGAGGCGAGTTTCCTCCTCGCGGCCGAGGCATGGCGGCCTTCCAGAAGGCGGATGAGCTCATCCGTGAGTGCACTGAGTCGGGCCGCGCCCACCATGAGGGAGGAACTTCGCAGGCTCAAGGCCGAGTCCATGGCCAGATCGTTGTCGCCGGACGCCACAGCCGCGCTAATGCGTTCAAACCGGCCAGGCCACATTTCCACATACCGGCTCACAAAATTCCGGCATGAATCCTTCTCTCCATCCAGGGATTCCTGCAATGCCCTCAAAGTCTCGGTGCAGACCAGAGGCCGCTTGGGCATGTCCATCTGCTCCCGCGCCTCCAGACCATGGTGAAATGCTGCATTGGACCTACTGTCGGAACCTACGATAGCGCGCAGGGAGTCCGAATTCGCCTGTTTTTTCCTTGACGCCAATGACTTGCGGGAAGCTTGAGCAACGGGCCTCAAATGGGCCATTGGTCCTATCCTTTTGGATAGGAAATTGGCCTCCCAAACCGTAATCTTGAGCATTTCTTGAGACTTCCCCTGCTGTGGGCGCTTGCGGACCGCCGAATTCACGTGCCGCCTGTTGACCACCGCGGCATGAGGGCCTTTTGCCGTTGTTTTGTTGCCGCCAGGGGAGATCTTGAGGTCTTGGGTTCATCTTTGGTTCTTGGGCCGATCTTGCTTGAACCTTCCGGGAATCCAGGGATGTTTCTTAAGCTGCGGAAGGGATTGTTGTTCTCACCGGCAGGAACGCCTGCCGGAAGGAACACGAACTACGAAGCAAGGGGTCTGGCAATGAACAAGATGACTAAGGGCGCAATCGCGACTGGAGTTGGCATCGTCCTGATGGTTGGCGGCGGCGGAACGCTGGCCACGTGGAACCAGGCGCAGAACGGTTCCATGGGCAAGGTTGTTGCCGGTGACTTGAACTTGGTTCCGGCAAGCGCCGGCGTGTGGACCAACGCCTCCGGAGCCGTGATCGCCATTGCCAACTACAAGGTGGTTCCGGGTGACACCCTGACATACACACAGCCGCTGAATGTGACCCTGGGCGGTGACTTGATGGTTGCCCGCCTGGCCGTGACGGGGGCCTCCGCGGCAGATGGTTTTGGCAGCAACGCAACGGTTTCAGCGACAACGCTGACCAAGGCCGACAACAAGGTCGTGGCCGCTACGACCGACCTTCGCCCCGCAGACAGCGGCATTGTGACGGCCTCCACCACCTTCACCTTCAACAAGTCCACCACAGACCGCAACGCCGTTGCAGCTTCAGTGGACCTCAGCGGCATCGGATACTCACTTGTCCAGCAGGCCCCGGTGGACAGCAATAACAAGTAGCCACACCCCGCAGACCCCGGTGGTGTGGCCCTGCGGGCGGTACACCACCACCCCTGCCGACGGAAGCAGCCATGAAAAGCAAGCACGCAATGAAAGCAGCCGGACTCGTCCTGATTGCCGTGGTGCTGGCAATGCTCACGGTCCAGGGCAGCTATGCGCTGTGGAACAAGGCCGCCGGTTCCAACGGCGGCACCGTGCAGGCTGCCGACTTCCGGATCAGTTTGACCGACACCCAGGCCGGCAGTGTCACCGACATGACGCTGTCCAACGGAACTGCTGCGACGCTCGCACTGAGCAGCACGGGGGTTGGTGCACTGCTGCCCGGGCAAAGCAGCTACGCGGGAGTCCAGGTGAACAATCTCACCGACGCCGGCGGTGATTTCACCGTCCGTGCCACCACAACCGCACCGGTGGTGGCCAACAACCCCGGGTCTTCGCTGGCGCAGTACATAACGGTCAAGGCGGTCACTGCCGGTTCGCTGGCGCAGTGCAGCCAGCCTGCAATCTACGGCCAGGCGGCGGTCTCCGGAACGGCCATGGTGGATGTGGCCAAATACGGTGCCGGGGTGTTCTGCTTCCAGGTCACCCTCTCGGCCACCATGCCCGCCAGCGTCAGCGGCCAGAGTGCCCAAATCGCCATACCTGTCACAGTCAACCAGCTTTAGGAAGGAACACCATGTCTGTCGCCACCCCGGCCGCCTTTGACCCTGGACCCCGCATCGAAGCGGCGGCCCCTTCACCCACCACGGGTGCGGTCCTGCGTTTGACGGCTCGGATGCTCAGCTATGTGCTGCTACTTGTGGTGGCCCTGGCTGCCCTGGTGATGGTGGTTGTTCCGCTTGCCACCGGATCACAGTCATACACGGTCCTTACCAATTCCATGGCACCGAAATACGCCCCCGGAACCTTTTTGGTGGTCAAGCCCGTGCCTTTCGACCAGCTCCGGGTTGGCGATGTCATCACCTACCAAATCGAATCCGGCAAGCCCGGTGTCATCTCCCACCGGATTGTGTCCATTGGAGCCACCCAGTCCGGAGCCAGGGTGCTGACCACACAGGGTGACAACAATTCCCTCCCGGACGCGCTCCCCGTACAGGAGGTGCAGGTCAAGGGCCGGCTGTCTTACGCCGTTCCTTATGTTGGCTGGCTTGCCAACGCTGTTGGCCGGGGCCGCGGCGTACTGGTGCCCATCATCGCCACGGCACTCATTGTCCTGGGGGCCGTGGGCATGGTCCGCGGGGCGCTCGAAAAGAAGCGCGCCGGCCGCGGCTGACCGGGCCTGGGGCGCGCCAACGGCCATGGCACGGTGGCGAGGCACCGCCATGACAAGGCACCGGACATTTGCGGCAGCCGCCCGGTTCCACCGCGCGGCCCGGGACCGCAGTCCTCAAAGTAATGTTGTAGCCACCAGCTTCAGCCCCGTCTGTAGCTGGTGGGCCCCGGTGCCTGATGGTGCGCGGGGAAAACGCCAAGAAGTCACAGAAGGACGCCATGAGCACCAAGCAACCAGGGCCCTCCACAGGCCGTCGCCAGCCCAAACTACCCGGGTTGAGAATGGCTGCCACTGCCTTTGTCCTGACAGTTCTCCTCGGGGCCGGCGGCATCGCCCTTGCAAACTGGAACCAAAGCGCCATCACCACAATCGATGTCACGGCAGGCGCAGTGCCCACGCCGAGCCCCTCCCCGGACCCCGTCCCCACGCCGGTGCCAGCCCCGGCACCGGGGAACATTGTGGCCAATCCCGTGATCACGGCCCTGCCGGAAAAGATTGACGCCGCCACCATTGCCTGCATCAGCCCGGGGAACTCCGGAAATTTCACCTTCAACTGGACGGGCAGGCAAACCGCCGGCACCAGCTACGTGGTCTCGCTGAAGTCCCAGACCTCCTCACTGGCCTTTCAGCAGTCCCAGACCGTCACGCAGGCAACGGCCAACTTCTCGCTGGAAAACAAGGCTGCAGCCTACGGGAACTACTTGCTGCGCATCCAGGCAGTGAGCACCAGCACCGGGATTGCCGGCGACCCGAGCTACAGGACGCTGCGGTACTTTGGCAAGGACAACACCGGCTGCGACTATGGAACAAGCGACGGGCAACCACCCTTGGGCGCCCTTTCGATGCGCGCGGAGCCCGTGGCCCCGCGTCCGAACGACAATCTTCTCAAGATCAGCTGGACTGCCAGTGCGGCCACCAGCTATGTGGTGACAGTCGTGCTCCCGGGGCCAGTCCCCGCGTACGGTGCGGAATTCACCACCTCGGCGCTGGGAGCCACACTGGCCTTCCCCGCACGTTCCTGGAACCAGGCCGGAACCAGCGTCGCCGATGCCGCCTACTTTGGGCAGTATTCGCTGCGGATCCTGCCCATGAACGGCACCCAGGCAGGAGACCCCATCTACAAGACCGTCCAGTACGGGCCCTACGATCTCACTGTTTGGTGACCATCCGGCTGCCGGCATCGGAGTCGAGCACGCAGGCGGGGATGACGAAGCTCATGGTGGTTCCCTCGCCCTGCCGGCTGGACACGGACAGCACTCCGCCGTGGGTGTCGATGATGGTCTTGCAAATCATCAACCCCAGCCCGATTCCAGGGATGCCCCGCCCCACGGCGGTGCCGGCCCGGTAGAACTTTTGAAACACGCCGGCTTGTTCGGAAGCGCTCATGCCCAGTCCGGTATCGGTGACCTGGCACCGCAGGTCGGTGCCATCCGCCCAGGCCCGGACCGAGAGGGTGCCGCCGTCGGGAGAGTACTTGATCGCATTGGAGAGCAGGTTGTCCAACACCTGGCTGATCCGGGCGCCGTCCACCATGGCCACGAGCGGCTCCTGGCATTGATGGTCAATGGCCACCCCGTTCGCCGCCGCGGCGGGTCCCGCCGAGGCGATGCTGTCTGAGAGCAGCCCGGCCACGTTGCTGGGGGAGCGGTCCACGGTGATGGTCGAAGTGGTGAGAAGGTCTGAGACCAGCCCGCCGAGGCGTTCGGCATTTCTCTCGGCAATGCCCAGGAAGCGCGTCACGTCCCGGGGATCCATGCCCGGTTCTTCCAGGACCAATGAAATATAGGACTGGATGGCTGTCAGCGGAGTTCGGAATTCGTGCGACACATTGGCCACGAAGTCGTTCTTGGCGCTCAGGGCATTGACCATGTCGGTGACGTCGTGGAAGGCAACCACCGCACCGTCGTTGGTGCCATCCCCATGGCGGATCATCCGGGCCGTTGTGGAAACGGCCCGGGCCTCTTCGCCGGCGCCGATCCAGATCTGGAAGTTGGTGAACGTCTCCCCGTTGATGGCGCGGCGGACGGGGCGTGATTCCGTTGCCAAGGGAACCCTGTCCGGGCTGAAGAGCAGCAGCTCGCCCTCATGGGGATCGGGGTTCTCCGGCGGCCGGCCGAGCTCGTGGAGCCCCTTTTGGGTTGCGTTCATCAACTGGTCATGGCCTTGCGCATCCACCACAACCACGCCAACGCCGACCGTGTCCACCACGGCATCCAGCAGGCGCTCGCGGCGCTGGCTCTCCTCCAGTGCTTCGCGCAGCTGCCTGTCCTTCGCCAGCAGGGAGTTGTTTTGCCCTTCCATGCTGGTGGTTATCACCACCACGGAAATGGCAAAGATCATCATCATGAAGGGGAAAAGCAGGGGCCTGATGAGCGTCTCGGCCGTTACCTCACCCGAGCCGAACACGGAAATCCAGACGATCAGCAGACTGGCCAGCGTGCTTGAAACCACCGCAGTCCTTGGAGCGATACCCGAAGAGCAAAGCCAAAATACCGGGAAGAGTCCCAGGAGGCCAACGGCGGAAAGCAGTGTCTGGCTGCCCTCGCGGAAGAAGAGCACCACAACGAAATCCAGGTACGGAATCACCACGATCGCGGCCGGGTGCAGCCTTTGCCACGGGACTGCAAGGCAGGCAACTGCCAACACGAGGTTGATGGCCAGGCCGGCCAGCAGGTATTGGTTGCCAAAGAGGGCTGGGTCCAGGAGCGCGATGAGAATGGATGCCAGGACCACAGTCGCAAAGAACGGAAGCTGGGCAAGAATCACGCGCCCACGCAGCGACCGTTGGTAGAAAAGCCTGCCTATGAGCTGGTTCGATGGTGTGTCAGGCACTGTTACTTCCGCTAATTTTCGATTCCCGTGCCGCGATTTTCGTGGCCCTGCGCCGGCCCTGCGCCGGCGCTGCGGCCCCTCCATGGAACTGATGACCGGAACGGGAAGCACTCAACGGCCGCAGATTAAGATGATGCCATACTGTAGGTATAAACGGGCCTGGGGGCTCGCCAAGCGCCTGACATGGCGTGTTCGTCAACATGGTGTAAGTGATGTGGTGGGGGAAATGGACGATCCTCGTGTGGCTGTCATTATTGAGGATGACCAGGATATTCGGGAATTGATTGGCGTGGTTCTCAGCCAGTCAGGATTTGAGGTGCATGCTGCCAACAGCGGGGCTGGCGGCGTGGAGTTGGTTCGCGCGAAGAACCCCGCAATAGTGACCCTGGACCTGGGGCTTCCCGACATCGACGGATTTGAGGTGGTGCGCCGGATTCGTCTGTTCAGCGATGCCTACATTGTCATGCTGACGGGCCGCGCGGATGAAATGGACACACTGCTGGGCTTGGAAGCCGGTGCCGACGACTATCTCACCAAACCCTTCCGTCCGAGGGAACTAAGGGCCAGGATCGGTGCCATGATGCGCCGTCCCCGGCATGCCGGCGAAGTGCTCCCGAGCGGATCAAGTGCCCAGGAAGGTGGTGCAGCTGTCACCCCGGATGTGCAGCCTGCCGCGACAAGCCAGCCGGAGGGTGCAGCCACTCCCGGGACTTCGTCCGCGGCACCGCTGGCGGTCAACGGCTTGGTGCTGAACAGCGGAAACCGAACCGCTGAAGTGGACGGAACCGAACTCGAGCTGACACGCACCGAATTCGACCTGCTCCACGCGATTGTGGACAGCGGCAAGCAGGTGCGCACCAAATCAGACCTGGTGCGCCGCCTGCGGGGGGACGAATACGACGTGGGCACCTACATCAGTGACGCTGACGAGCGCACCATTGAGGTCCACATGGCGAACCTGCGCCGCAAACTCGGCGACAATCCGCGTGAACCCCGCTGGATCAAGACAGTCCGGGGCGTCGGCTACCGGCTTGTCCACTAGTCGGGGCCAGGGCCCGAAGACAACAAGGCCGCAGTGCCGCAGGGGCCAGCCCTTGCGAGCCTTTCCCTGCGGTACTGCGGCCTTGGCCGGATGATTCGGGGTTAGTCCTCGATGGTGGCGAGGACTGCGCCTGCCGAGACGGTGTCGCCTGCGGATGCGCTGAGCCCGGTCACGACGCCGGCGCGGTGCGCGGTCAGCGGCTGCTCCATCTTCATGGCTTCCAGGACCACGATGAGGTCGCCCTCGGCCACGACGTCGCCGTCGGCCACAGCCACCTTCACAATGGTGCCCTGCATGGGCGAGGCCAGGGCGTTGCCGTTGGCGGCGGCAGGGCCGGCGCTGCGGTTGCGCCCGGCCTTCTTGGCCTTCTTCGCCCCGTTGCCCGAGCTGCTGCCCACCGAGAACGACGACGGCAACGTCACCTCAAGCCGCTTGCCGCCCACCTCAACGGTGACGCTTTGGCGCGAACCGGCGTCGTCCGTGGAAAGCCCTGCAGAGGCGAGGTCAAAGGCGGGGATGGTGTTGTTGAACTGGGTCTCGATCCAGCGGGTGTGCGTGGTGAACGCGGCGCCGTCCGCGGGTGCGAAGGCGGGGTCCACCACCACTGCGCGGTGGAAGGGCAGTACGGTGGGCAGGCCGCCGATCTGCATTTCCTCCAGTGCGCGGCTGGAGCGCTGGAGTGCCTGCTCGCGGGTGGCGCCGGTGACGATCAGCTTGGCCAGCATGGAATCGAAGTTGCCGCCGATGACCTCGCCGGCGGTGATGCCGGAGTCGACGCGGACGCCGGGGCCGGTGGGCAGCGTCATGGTGGTGACGGTGCCCGGTGCCGGCATGAAGCCGCGGCCCGGGTCCTCGCCGTTGATGCGGAACTCGAAGGAGTGGCCCCGGATTTCGGGGTCGCCGTAGCCGAGTTCCTCGCCGCGGGCGATGCGGAACTGCTCTCGGACGAGGTCGATGCCCGTGACCTCTTCGGAGATGGTGTGCTCCACCTGCAGGCGGGTGTTGACCTCGAGGAAGGAGATGGTGCCGTCGGTGCCCACGAGGAATTCGCAGGTGCCGGCGCCAACGTACTTGGCCTCCTTCATGATGGCCTTGGAGGCCTCGTAAAGGCGGGCGTTCTGCGCGTCGGAGAGGAACGGCGCGGGGGCCTCCTCAACGAGCTTCTGGTTGCGGCGCTGGAGGGAGCAGTCGCGCGTGGACACGACCACGACGTTGCCTGCGGCGTCTGCCAGGCACTGGGTTTCCACGTGGCGCGGGGAGTCCAGGAAGCGCTCCACGAAGCACTCGCCGCGGCCAAACGCTGCGACGGCCTCGCGGACGGCGGACTCGTACAGTTCGGGGATTTCCTCGCGGGTGCGGACCACCTTGATGCCGCGGCCGCCGCCGCCGTAGGCAGCCTTGATGGCCAGGGGCAGGCCGTGCGCGTCGGCGAAGTCGAGAACTTCCTGCGTGGATTCCACGGGGTTCTTGGTGCCGGGGACCAGGGGTGCGCCCACCTTTTCGGCGATGTGGCGCGCCTGGACCTTGTCGCCCAGCGAGGCGATGGCCTCGGGGGAGGGGCCGATCCAGGTCAGGCCCTCGTCAATCACGCGCTGGGCAAACTCGGCGTTTTCGGCCAGGAAGCCGTAGCCGGGGTGCACGGCGTCGGCGCCCGACTGGTGCGCGGCGTCGATGATCTTGTCCACCACCAGGTAGGAGTCTGCCGCTGTGGCGCCGCCCAGGGCGAACGCTTCATCGGCCATGCGCACATGCAGCGCTTCGCGGTCCGGTTCGGCGTAGACCGCCACGGAGGCGATGCCCTCATCGCGGGCTGCCCTGATGATGCGGACGGCAATTTCGCCGCGGTTGGCGATCAGTACTTTGCTCAGCTTGTGGGCCGGGGCGGATGGTGAAATGCTCACTGGCAGACTCCTTCTATTCTCCAGAGAGCCTAGCGCGAATATGTGGATTTTCAGCATGCATGATGCTGTTTATGCGTGTGGATGGCGATTATTTTGTGGGGTTCCTACAACTTTCGCCGCCGTTACCCTCCGGCGATGCGGCGCAGGGTTTCCATGTGGTGTTCCCACGCTTCATGCCCGACGGCGGTGAGCCTCACCGAGGTGCGCGGGAACTTGCCCACGAAGGCTTTCTTGATGTCCACGTAGCCCGACTTCTCCAGCGTTGAGAGCTGCTTGCTCAATACGGAGTCGCTGACCTGGATGGTGTTGCGCAGGTCCTTGAAATCCATGGTTTCGGTCCGGGCCAGCGCCGCGGCGATGGAGAACCTGACCGGCTGGTGGAGGACCTCGCTGAGTTCGAGGCGGGGGTGCTGTGGGGCTTCACCCGGGTCGGTGGCTGCCGGTTCCTGTGGGTCCGGTGCAACTTTTTGCTGCCGGGGGTCTGGGTTTGGATTCATGCGCGCAGTTCCCTGAATGCAGCGGCCAATCCCGTGGCGCCGAGGATGGCGGCGGCGGTGATGTAGTAGGCCATGTTGCCGTGCGGAAAGGCAAGTGAACCGACGAGCAGGGCCGCGACATACAGGCCCATGTAGGCGAAAAGGGACGTCATGAACCGCCTGGTAAATCCAGTCTTGGTGGTCCTCGACATCAGGGGCCAGGCCGTGGCATTGATGGCGGCCCAGATTGCGACCGTTGTGGCCAGCAGCGGTGCGCCGTAGCCTGTGTGGCTCACGATTTGGAGGCCAATCAAGAGCATTGAACCAAGGATGGCCAATGAGTTGAAAACCATGGCGGCGGGCCAGCCGGCGGAGCTGGTGGCCGAGTTGCCGATGCCTTCGGCCTGGGCGAGGAGTGCGCGGGCTTCCTCTGCGGAGGGGCTGTTGCCGGACTGGCTCATGGCGGGCCTTTCTATTGTGTGCTGCTGCTTCAGGTCCCACCATATGAAACTACTTTCCATTACGTCAAGTAGTTTCTGATGGGGCATCGTCATGGGCCCTTTGCGCTCGCGCGTGGTTAAACAGAAATGGCGCGCAACTCCTGGAGTTGCGCACCATTCACACAAAACGGTGCGCAGGCTCAGGGTGCTGGGCTTCATGTCACGGGAATCAGGCCCAATAGTCCGTGACGGACGCCCCGTGCTTGGCCATCAGGCGCCGCAATGTGGAGATCGACAGCCCCACCACCGTGTGCGGATCCCCATCCACGCCGGTGATGAAGGCGCCGGCCAACCCGTCGATCGTGAACGCTCCGGCCACCTGCAACGGCTCGCCCGTGGCGACGTAGGCGTCGATCTCGGTATCGGAAACGTCCTCAAAGGTGACCACCGCACTGGTGACCTCCCCGTGCCCAACGCCGGGTCCGCCGTCGTGCGTGGCGGCCGCATCCGTGGAGATGAGCCAGTGGCCGGTGTGCAGCACGCCGGATCGCCCGCGCATGAGCCGCCAGCGTTCCCGTGCAATGGCGGGTTCCCAGGGCTTGCCGTAGGGGGTGCCGTCGAGCTCGAAGACGGAATCGCAGCCGATCACCAGCGCCCCGGGGGTGGCGGCCGCGACCGATTCCGCCTTGGCGCGGGCCAGCAGGAGCGCGGTTTCGGCAGGCGTCATCGGGCCGGCTGCGGCGGTGAGGGCGTCCTCGTCGGCGTCGGAAACCTTGACCGCGTGGGCGATGCCGGCGTCGGTGAGGAGCTTGGTGCGGGCGGGGGAGGCGGAGGCGAGGATGAGCGGGAGGGTCATGTCCCAAGCCTAATTGCAGGCAGCCGTGCCCGACGCCGGACCCGCTCGCCTATGCTGGGGGTTGGCCTGCGGGTTGGACCGTGCAGACAAGGGATGAGGAATTCTTATGGAAATCGCCATGGCGGGAGCAATTGTGGTGGCCGTGGTCGCGGTCATTGTGCAGAAGCGGCAGCAGGCGCGGAACCGGCGGAAGTAGCCGGGCGCCGGCTCAGCCCCCGGGCACAAAGCCGTCCACCAGGCGCGAGCGGATCAGGAAGCGCCTGCCCTCGGGTGCCTCGACGGAGAATCCGCTGCCGCGCCCGTCCACCACATCCACTGTCAGGTGGGTGTGTGACCAGTAGTTGAACTGCTCCCTCGACATCCAAAACTCCAGCGGGCCGGCGCCGGGCAGCTCGAAAAGCCCCAGCAGGATGTCCGCCTCGGCGGTGATGAACTCGCCGGCCGGATAACACATCGGCGAGGAACCGTCGCAGCAGCCGCCCGACTGGTGGAACATCAGCGGCCCGTGCCGCCGCCACAATTTCTGGAGCAGTTCCACGGCCGTGGCGCTGAGGGCAACCCGGGATTGAATCTCGCCGGGGATCGTGACGGCTGCATCCAGTGTTTCCGATACTGCGTCCATGGAACTGCTCCTGTATATGGGGTGGGGTTGGCGGGTGGGGATGTGGCTGATTGGGTTGGTGCGGGTGCCCAGGCACGACGGCGGGAGGCCGCCTTGCGCTGGCAGGCGGCCTCCCCGTTCGCACGCTCCCATTGCTCGCAAGCTCGCAGTGGGCGCGTTGGCGGCTCTCTCAGCAAGCGACGCCCCCTCCGGGGCGAACGGGAGGTCCTAGTACTTGATGACCACGCGGCCGTCGATCTTGCCGGCGCGCATCTCGTCGAGCACCTCGTTGATTTCGCCCAGGCTGCGGGCTGCCACCGTGGGGTGGATGAGGCCGCGGGCGTAGAAGTCGATGGCTTCCTCCATGTCCTGGCGGGTGCCCACGATCGAGCCGCGGATGGTCAGGCCCTTGAGCACAACCTCGAAAATCGGTGCCGGGAAGTCACCCGGGGGCAGGCCGTTGAACACGATGGTGCCGCCGCGGCGGGTCATGCCGATCGCCTGGCCAAACGCCGCCGGGTGCACGGCCGTGACGAGCACGCCGTGGACGCCGCCGGTCTCACGCTGGATGGCCTCGACCGGGTCCTCGTCGAGTGCGTTAACGGTGATTTCGGCGCCATGCTTGCGGGCCAGGGCCAGCTTGTCCTCGGCGATGTCGACGGCGGCCACGCGCAGTCCCATGGCCACGGCGTATTGCACGGCGATGTGGCCGAGCCCGCCGATGCCGGAGATGACCACCCACTGGCCGGGGCGGGCCTCGGTCATCTTCAGGCCCTTGTAGACGGTCACGCCGGCGCAGAGCACGGGCGCGATCTCCACCGGGTCCACGCCGTCGGGTATGCGCGGGGCGAATTCGGCATCCACCAGCATGTACTCGCCGAAGGAACCATCCACGCTGTACCCGCCGTTCTTCTGCGACTCGCACAGGGTCTCCCAGCCTGTGCGGCAGTATTCGCAGTCGCCGCAGGCCGTCCACAGCCAGGCGTTGCCTACGCGGTCGCCCACCCTGAGGGAGGTGACGCCTTCGCCCACCGCCACGACGTCCCCCACACCTTCATGGCCGGGGATGAACGGCGGGGACGGCTGGACGGGCCAGTCGCCTTCCGCCGCGTGGAGGTCGGTGTGGCAGACGCCGCTGGCGATCAGCTTTACCAGTGCCTGGCCGGGGCCGGGCGTGGGAAGCGGGTATTCCTCCACGGAGAGGGGCGTGCCAAATTCCTTTACTACTGCTGCTTGCATCGTTGTCATGAGGTTCTCCTTTGAACGTGGTCGTTGCTTGCTCAGGTGCGCCGGGCAACCAAGGCGGGTGCCCGGCGTCGTATATGGATATTGCGATGGAGATGCCGAATGAGCATCCATTGCTGCGACAGCGTTGGGCGAAAGTGCGCCATTGCTGCGCGAGCGTTGGGCAAAAGTGCGCCATTGCTGCGCGAGCGTTGGAGAGGGTGGGGCCTAGAAGAAGCCGAGCTTGTCCTCGCTGTAGCTGACCAGCAGGTTCTTGGTCTGCTGGTAGTGGTCCAGCATCATGGCGTGGTTCTCGCGGCCGATGCCCGAGGACTTGTAGCCGCCAAACGCCGCTCCCGCCGGGTAGGCGTGGTAGTTGTTGACCCACACGCGGCCGGCCTGGATCTCGCGGCCCGCCCTGTAGGCCGTGTTGCCGTTGCGCGACCAGACACCGGCGCCGAGCCCGTAGAGGGTGTCGTTGGCGATGTGGAGCGCGTCGGCGTAGTCATCGAACTTCGTCACCGCGAGGACAGGACCGAAGATTTCTTCCTGGAAGATTCGCATGTCGTTGGTACCTTCAAAGATGGTCGGCTTGACGTAGTAACCACCGGCCAGATCCCCAGGGAGGATGTTGCGCTCACCGCCGGTGAGCAGCGTGGCGCCTTCCTGCTTGCCAATGTCCATGTAGGAGAGGATTTTTTCGAGTTGGTCATTGGAAGCCTGCGCTCCTATTTGGGTGTCGGTGTCGAGCGGGTTGCCCTGGATGATGGCCTCGGTGCGGGCGACCGCGTCAGCCATGAACTTCTCGTACATGGATTCCTGGACAAGCGCACGCGACGGGCACGTGCATACTTCACCCTGGTTGAAGGCGTAGAGCGTGAAGCCCTCCAGCGCCTTGTCGTAGAAGGCGTCATTCTTGTCCATGACGTCATCGAAGAAGATGTTCGGGCTCTTGCCGCCCAGTTCCAGCGTGACCGGGATCAGGTTCTGGGACGCGTACTGGCTGATCAGCCGGCCCGTGGTGGTCTCGCCCGTGAACGCGATCTTGCGGATGCGCTTGGATGAGGCCAGCGGCTTGCCGGCCTCGACGCCGAAGCCGTTCACCACGTTGACCACGCCGGCCGGGAGGATGTCACTGATGAGTTCCATGAGGACCAGGATGGAGGCGGGCGTCTGTTCCGCGGGCTTGAGCACCACGGCGTTGCCGGCCGCGAGGGCCGGCGCCAGCTTCCACACGGCCATCAGGATGGGGAAGTTCCAGGGGATGATCTGGCCCACCACGCCCAGCGGCTCGTGATAGTGGTAGGCGGTGGTGTTCTCGTCGATCTGGGTCAGGCTGCCTTCCTGGGCCCGGACCACTGAGGCGAAATACCGGAAGTGGTCTGCTGCAAGGGGGATGTCCGCATTGAGCGTCTCGCGGACGGCCTTGCCGTTGTCCCAGGTCTCGGCGACGGCGAGCAGCTCCACGTTCTCATCGATCCGGTCGGCGATCTTGTTCAGGATCGCTGCACGCTCCGTGGCCGACGTCTGTCCCCAGCTGGGCGCCACCTTGTGCGCTGCATCGAGTGCCAGCTCAATGTCCTCGGCGGTCCCGCGGGCCACCTCGCAAAAGACGCGGCCCGTGACGGGGGTGATGTTCTCGAAGTATTCGCCCTTGACGGGAGCCACCCATTCCCCGCCGATCCAGTTCTCATAGCGGTCCTTGAAGGTGACCTTGGATCCATCGGTGCCGGGTTGTGCGTAAACAGCCATTGTTCAAACTCCTTAGCGGTGGGGGACATCGGCGTCCTTGTCCAGAAGCGTACGGAGTGCAACGTTGCAACCACGTTGCATGGCCTGGATCACATCTGGTTCTTGGACCGTCAACCCGCGCAACGTTGGCAGAATCAATATTTCCCAACCGCGATCGAACCCATGGCCCGGCGCACCGCAATGACCACCGTGACGGTCTGACCCGAAAGTGCCCGCTAGGCTTCCAGTGCCTCGAGGTGCGCGACCACCGCGGCGCGCCTGGGTGAGCGCGGCGGCAGGAGGCGCAGGGCACTGCGCCAGGCGTCGGCGTCGTCAGCGGCCTCGGGAAGCTGCAGGTAGGCGAGCAGGACGTCCGGGCTGGCGTCGCTGAGGATGGCTTCGCGCAGCAGAATTCCGGTACTGGTGCGCAGCTGCGCGATGGCGGGGGCTTCGGATCGGGGGAGGACGGCGCCCTTGTAGATGTTCAGGGCAAGACGGTGCGCACCGCGGTTAAGGTAGCTGCGGACCTGTTCGGCATCGACCACGAGCGTGCGCGGCAGGCGGTAGGGGCGTGAGTCCGGGACGAGGCTCGGGTCCATGCCGTGAAGGAGCTTGCGCAGCCTGACCATTTCGGCGCGGATGCTGGTCAGCGAGGTGCCCTCGGGGTAGACCCGGTCCGTCAGTTCCTCGGCCGTGAGCCCTTCGGGGTGCAGGGCGAGCATGGCCAGGATTTCCGTGTGCCGCTCGCTGAGTTCCAGGGCCTTGCCGGCAACATGCAGCAGGCCTTGTTCGCGGCCCAGGATCTGCAGGCTGTCACGGTAGAGCGGCTTGGCGCTTGTGCTGCTGCGGGACTGCTTCCGACGGCCGTGCCCCGCCTGCCCCGCCTGGCGTTCCAGGCGTTCGATGCGCAGCTGGGCCTCGGCCGCGGCGACAGATGCCTGGACGAGGGAGAGCGTGTTGGCACCCACTGCCTCCGCTCCGCCGGTGATGTCGACGATCCCCAGGATGGACCCGGAATCGGGGTCGTGCAGCGGGACCGCCGTGCAGCTCCAGGAGTGGACGGCCGGGTTGAAATGCTCCACACCGGAGATTTGCACGCTCTGGCCCAGGACCAGCGCCGTGCCGGGAGCGCTGGTGCCTGCGGCCGATTCCGACCAGTCGGCGCCGCGGGCAAAGTTGATGGATTCCCCTTGGCGCAGTGCCGCGGAATCGCCCTCGACCCAGAGCAGCCGGCCGTGTTCATCACCCACGGCAACCAGCAGGCCGGTGTCGTGGCTGGGCTCCACGAGGAGCCTGGTGATGACGGGCATGACCGCCGCCAGGGGGTGGTTGCTGCGGAACTCCACCAGTTCACGGCTTTCGAACGCCACCGGGGGAGCCAATGGCCGCAGCACAGCCGGAGCGCCTGTTGCAGGCTTTCCTGAAGGGCTGGCCAGGGCGTCGAGGGACCGCTGCCAGGACTCGCGGACAAGAGGGCGCATCGTTGGTGCTTCGTCAGGCAATGGGCGTGTGGGTGGCATGGTGTCTCCAGCGGAACTGGGGGAATGGTGTGGCATGGCTTGACGGTCCTGTGGGGTGTTGATGCGAGAAAGCCTCCCGCATGTGCCGTGGCTCACAAGTGTAGTTCAGCTTGTCGCAGGGCGGGCCCCACGACGTCGATCGGCAACAGTTCCCTGCAAGGGCGGCACCGGGCGCAGCATCCCCGCAGCGGCGTCACGAGTCCCTGAGCGCCCGCCATGCGTGGGAGCGTGGCTGGAAAAAATGCGGTCAGCAATCGCCGCATCCGGAGTGTTTGGGGGAAAGGGCAGGGGCGTGCGGTGCCATCGCACCGCACGCCCCTGCCTTTGCACGCCCCTGTCCTGAGGGCCTGCTACTTCACGGACTCAACCATGGTGCCGCCCCCGTCGGGGCCGGCAGCCGGTGTGGCGTCCTGCTGCACGGCGCCGGCCAGCTTGGCGCCTTCAACATCCACATCGGGCAGGAACTTGTCGAGCCACTTCGGGATCCACCAGGCCGCGGAACCCAGCAGGTGCATGGCTGCCGGGATGATCGTCATGCGCACCACGAACGCGTCGATCAGCACGCCGAACGCCAAGGCAAAACCAAGCGGTCGGACCATGGTCAGGTGGCTGAAGATGAATCCGGAGAACACGCTGATCATGATGATGGCCGCGGCCGTGACAACGGGTGCGGCATGCTTGAACCCGGTGCGCACCGCCTGCCTGGCGTCCTGCCCGTGGGCGTAGGCCTCGCGCATGCCGGAGGCGATGAACACCTGGTAGTCCATGGCCAGCCCAAACAGCACGCCGATCAGGATGATGGGCAGGAAGCTGAGCACGGCGGCCGGATTGGCCACATCGAAAATGCCGCCCAGCCAGCCCCACTGGTACACGGCCACGACCCCGCCAAATGCGGCAACGAGCGAGAGCAGGAAGCCGACGGTCGCCAGCAGCGGCACCAGGATGGAGCGGAACACGAGGATCAGCAGCAGCAATGAAAGTCCGACGACGATGGCCAGGTAGGGGGGAAGCGCCGCTCCCAGCTTTTCCGAGACATCGACGTTGGCGGCGGTTTGCCCCGTCAGGCCGATGGAAACGTCCAGGGAGGACTTGATGGTGTCACCCTCCGCGCGCAGGTCATGGATGACCTGGACGGTGCTTTCGCTGGCGGGGCCTTCCGTGGGGATGACCTGGTAGACCGCGGTGCGCAGGTCGTCGCTGAGCGTTACCGGCAGGGCGGCCTTCACGTTCTTGACCTGGCGGAGCTGGTCGGCGACGTCCAGGTTCAGGGTTGTTGCGGCTGCCTTGTCCAGGCCCGCAGGCAGTGAACCAACCACGATGATGGGTCCGTTCATGCCTTCGCCAAAGTTCTTCCCGGTGATGGAGTACGCCTGGTAGGCGCTGGAATCAACGGGTTCGGATCCGCCGTCCGGCAGGGCCAGGCGAAGCCCGGCGGCCGGGATGGCGATGACACCCAATGCCACCACGGCGGCAACCAGGGAGACAACGGGGTGCTTGGTGACCAGTCCGCCCCAGCCCTTGGCGCTGGCGGCGACGTCCTTTGACTCATCCACGGCGGCACGTTCCGCAGCGGACAGGCCGGTGGTTTCGGCGTCGTGCTTCGCCACAGCGGCAGCATTCCTGGCCCAGCCCCGCTTGGAGATGACGCGGCGCCCGATCAGCGACAGGATGGCCGGGGTCAGGGTCAGGGCAATGAGGACCGACACGGCCACCGTGGCGGCGGCTGCAAGGCCCAGAACGGCCAGGAACGGCAGGCCGGTCACGGAGAGCGCGGCCAGTGCGATGACGACTGTCAGGCCGGCGAAGGTCACGGCGTTGCCGGAGGTGCCCGTGGCCTTGGCGATGGATTCGCGCAGTTCCATGCCGGTGCGGATCTGCTGGCGGTGGCGGTTGACGATGAACAGCGAGTAGTCGATGCCCACGGCGAGGCCGAGCATGAGCGCCAGCATGGGGGAGATGGAGGACATCTCGATCACGGACGTCAGCGCCATGGTGCCGCCCACGCCGACGCCGACGCCCACGAGCGCCATGACCAGCGGCAGGCCGGCGGCCCAGAAGGTACCCAGCATGATCAGCAGGACCACGACGGCCACGGCCACGCCCACGATCTCCGAGGTGCCGAACAGGGCGGAAACGTCCTCCACGATTTCCTTGCTGTAGGACACCGTGACGCCGTCCGCGTTAAGGGTGTTCAGCTTGTCCTGGACCAGTTGCCGGTTGGCCGGGGTCACACCGTTCATGGACTCGGTGAACTGGATTTGGCCGATGGCGGCCTTGTTGTTCTCGGACACGAACAGTACACCGGCGGCGGCGTCGGCGGTGCGCTGGCCCGCCGTCAGTTCTGCCTTCTTTTCCGACAGGGTGGCCTGTGCGGCGTCGAGCTGTGCCTTGCCGGCCGTGTACTGGTCCTGCCCGGCCTGCCACTGGGCCCGCCCTGCATCGAGCTGGGCCTGTGCGGCCGCGAGCTGCGCGGACCCGGCCTCGGCCTGCGGTGAACCTGCCGGAAGCGCCTCCAACTGGGCTTTCTGGGCGTCCAGCTGCGCCTGTCCGGCGTCGAGCTGGGCCCTGGTCTCGGCCAGCTGCTTGGCGGCGGCATCCAGCTTGGGCTGTTCAGCGGCCGCCTGCGCTTCACCGGCGGCAAGCGCCTTGGCGCCCTCTGCCAGCTGGGCCTCGCCCGCAGCCTTCTGTGCCGTGGTCAGGAACGGGTCGATGACGCCCTTCACGGTGGGTACGGTGGTGACCGTCTTGAGGGCTGCCGTGATGGCCTTTTCCTGCTCCTGGGTGAACGCCTTGCCGTCAGTGCTGGTGAACACCACCGTGCCGGAACCGCCCGAGGCCTCCGGCAGTTCAGCCGCCAGCTTGTCGGCCATCTGCTGTGTCTCGGTGCCGGGAATCTGGAAGTTGTTGGACATGGGGCCCATGAACAGCGCCGCGGCGCCGCCCACCAGGCCCATGATGACGGCCCAGGCGGCGATTACCAGCCATGCGCGGCGGGCGGAAAACCGCCCGAGTCGATACAGCCAAAGGGCCATTGTTGTTCCATTCTTTGTTTGCGGCCGTGCAGCCGGCAGGGTGTGGCGGCCGGGGTTGCGGCCGTGCGTTGTTAGTTTTTGAATCCTTGACGGAGGTGCTCGATGGTTTCATCCAAAAGGCTGCGTAAATCAGCCAACGACTCCGGGGTGATGATGGTTCCGTGGCGCTGGAACCAGAACATGAAGGCGGCCCGGCAGCTTCCCACGACGGCGCCGACGAGTGCGTTGAGGTAGAGCTCATCCGCGTCCGGCGGCATGCGGCGCCGGGCAACTTCGGTGATCTTCAGGCTGCAGTCCTCCCAGGCCTGGAGCTGGAAACGGTCAAGCTGTGGGTCCTGGGTCAGTGAGACGGTTTCGGCCAGGATGGCCAGGGTCTCCGGTCGCCCTCCGTTGGACAGGGCGATCCGTGCGGACTGCAGCAGGGGCTCGTCCAGGGGGCGGGCCTCCAGCTCCACGATGACCTGGTCCAGGAAGGTTTGGGTGTAGCTGGCAACGGCCGCTTCCACGGAGGAGAAGTAGTTGAAGAAGGTGCGGCGGGAGACGCCGGCGGCGGCGGCAACGTCGTCGACCGTGAATCCGGCGAGGTCCTTGTTGCGCAGGAAGTCCAGGGCTGCCGCCGCGATGGCGTCCCGCGTGGCGGCCTTGTTGAGTTCGCGGCGCGACGGCGCGCGGGCGGCCGTTTCGATTGCTTCGGGGAGGGTGGAACTGCTCATATAAATACACTAAGTGCAATGTTGCACTAAGTGCAATTGGGTGTGGTGCGTCTCACGGAAACCGGTGCGCGCCGGCAAAAAGAGTGCCGGCCAGGCGGCGCCAGGCCGGCCCTTTCGGGCAGCACAAAGCCCCGCCTGGATGGTCCGTGGACCGCCCTGGCGGGGCTTTGTCATGAACTTTCACACGGCGTGCACGCCGAAGAGTCCGGTTCGATCAGGCAGTGCCCGGATCGATCAGGCGTTGACCGCTTCGCGGTTCGGATCGACCTTCGGAGTGCCGGAACCATCCGCACCGTTGGCTGCTGTCACGTCGGCCAGCAGGTCGTCGGAGTCGTCGGCGAACGGGTCGCCGTTGCGTGGGGCGTTGTAGAGGTCCTCGTTGAGGATGCCCTGGCGCTTGGCCACAATCGTGGGGACGAGTGCCTGTCCTGCCACGTTGACGGCTGTGCGGCCCATGTCGACGATCGGATCCACGGCCAGCAGCAGGCCGACGCCGGCCAGCGGCAGTCCCAGCGTGGAAAGCGTCAGCGTCAGCATGACGACGGCGCCCGTGGTGCCTGCCGTTGCTGCCGAGCCGAGCACGGAGACAAGCACGATCAGCAGATACTGGCCGAAGTCCAACTCGATGCCGAAGAACTGGGCTACGAAGATCGCGGCAATGGCCGGGTAGATCGCGGCGCAGCCGTCCATCTTGGTAGTGGCGCCCAGCGGCACGGCGAAGGAAGCGTAGGCGCGGGGAACGCCGAGGTTGCGTTCGGTGACGCGCTGGGTCAGGGGCAGGGTGCCGATGGACGAGCGGGAAACGAAGCCAAGCTGAACGGCCGGCCACACGCCGGAGTAGTACTGCTTGATGGACAGGCCGTTGCTGCGGATCAGGATCGGGTACACAACAAACAGGACCAGTGCCAGGCCGATGTAGATGGCTGCAGTGAACTTGCCGAGCGAACCGATGGTCGTCCAGCCGTAGCTGGCGACGGCGTTGCCGATCAGGCCCACGGTGCCGATCGGGGCCAGACGGATGATCCACCACAGAACTTTCTGGATCACGGCAAGTGCGGAGCTGTTGAACTGCAGGAACGGGTCCGCGGCCTTGCCCACCTTGAGTGCGGCGATGCCGATGACGATGGCGATCACCAGGATCTGCAGGACGTTGAAGTTGATGCTGGTGGTCAGGGCGCCGGAATCGGCCGCCTTGGTGGTGGCACCCAGGCCCAGGAAATTGGAGGGGAACAGGCCGATCAGGAAGGCCCACCAGTCGCCGGTCTTGCCGGTGTAGTCCGACGGTGTGGGGGTGCCGGTTCCGACGCCGGGCTTCATCACCGTGCCGAGCACGATGCCGATGGTCACCGCAATGAGGGCGGTGATGGCGAACCAGAGCAGGGTGTTCCAGGCCAGCCGGGCCGCGTTGGTCACTTGGCGCAGGTTGGCGATGGAGGAAACCACTGCCGTGAAGATGAGCGGCACCACGGCCGCCTTCAGGAGTGAAACGTAGCTTGAACCGATGAGCGAGAGCGTGGTCATCAGGCCGTTGCTCTCGGTCTCGGGGTCAATGGCGATCTGGCGGGCGATCAGTCCCAGGACCAGGCCGGCGATGAGGCCCGCGATGATTTGAACGCCGAAGGAGCTGGCCCATTTGGGCAGCTTCGACACTGTGGGGGTGCTTGCTGTGGAAGTCATGGCTCCAACGGTAGGCGCGGAACAATACCACCCTGAAATTAGTGTTTCCCCATGTTACGGATCTCAAGTTTGATTGTTACGCAGCCCACCGGTGCCGAGATTCCCGGGCCGGGGCTGGGGAACCTCGGCGAAATGCGCGGCCAGGGTTTGGAGCGGTCAGCCCAGCAGTGCCATTTTCAGCGTATCCAGGCCCACGGAGCCGAGGTTGAGGGCCTGCGTGTGGAAGTCGCGGAGCGAGAAGTCGCCGCCGTCTCGCGCTGCCCGCGCATCACGGATGTCCTCCCACAAACGCTGCCCGAGCTTGTAGGACGGTGCCTGCCCCGGCCAGCCCAGGTAGCGGTTGAACTCGAAGTCCAGCTGGCCTGCGGAAATGTCGAGGTTGGCCTTGAGGAACTCAAAGCCCAACTCCGACGTCCAGTTTCCGGTGCCCCAGCGCGCGGGGACGGCCAGCTTCAGGTGCACGCCGATGTCGAAGACGACGCGCGCTGCCCGCATCCGCTGGCCGTCCAGCATGCCCATTTTGTCGCCGGGGTCGGCCAAGTATCCGAGGTCGTCCATGAGGCGTTCGGCATACAGGGCCCAGCCCTCGCCGTGTCCCGACACCCAGCTGACGTTGCGGCGCCAGTCGTTCAGCAGCGCCGACTGGTACGTTGCCGTGGCCACCTGGAGGTGGTGTCCCGGAACGCCCTCGTGGTAGACGGTGGTGGTCTCGGCCCATGTGGTGAAGGAGTCCTCGCCCTCCGGCACGGACCACCACATGCGGCCCGGCCGGGAGAAGTCCTCGGACGGGCCCGTGTAGTAGATGCCGCCGTCCTGGGTGGGTGCGATCCGGCATTCAAGAGTGCGCATGACCTCGGGGATGTCGAACTGGGAACCGGCCAGCTCCGCCAGCGCCGTGTTGGAAAGCTGCTGCATCCAGGCGGTCAGCGCCGCCGTGCCCTGCAGCTGTCGGGCCGGATCGGCGTTGAGCAGTGCCTTGGCCTCCGCGATGGAGGCGCCGGGCTTGATGGCTTCCGCCACGACTTCCTGTTCGGCGATGATCCGGTCCAGCTCTGCCACGCCCCAGGCGTAGCTTTCCTCAAGGTCGACCGTTGCGCCCAAGAACTCCCGGGACGCCAACTGGTAGCGTTCACGCCCCACGGCGTCCTCCTCCGGCGCCAGCGGCAGCAGCTCTCCGCGCAGAAACGCAACCAGCGTGCCGTAGCCGCCACGCGCAATCTCCGCGTTGGCGACCAATGCCTCGGCGAGGTTCGCCGGGAGCTGCCGCCCGGCGTCGGAAGTCTCGCCGCCGGACGCGTCCGGGGCGGCATCCAGTGCCGCCTGCTGTGCCAGCGTGGTGAAGAAACCGTCCGCCGCGGCGTGCCGTTCGCACTGCCCGATCACGATGTTGACCTGACGGGCCGACGCCACCAGCCCCCGCTCCGCACCGGCCCGCAGCGAGGCGATGTAGCCGCCCATCGCCGCCGGGACGTTGGCCATGCGTTCGGCGATGTGCTGCCAGTCGGCCACGGTGGCTGTGGGCATGAGGTCGAAAATGGCGCGGATGTTTTGCGCGGGGGAGGCGATGTTGTTGAGCTCGGCCAGCGGCCAGCCGGTCGCATGCAGTTCCAGCTCAAGGCCCAGCCGCTCCTGCATGGCGTGGACAGTGACGGCGTCCACCTCATCAACCGGCGCGGCCGCGGCCAGTGCGGCCAAGGTGTCGCGGGCGGCGTCGGCCAACGCTGCCAGTCCCGCGGGGGAGTGGTCGCGGTACTCGCTTTCGTGTCCGGGACGGCCCAATTCAGTGGCGAATCCCGGGTCAAGTTCGAGCAGCCGCTCGGTGTACTCGTTGGCGATCCGGTCGACGTCGGTGGTTGCGCGGGGCTGGGCTGGCTGCGTTGGCAAAGTCATGGCAACGAGCCTACTCGCCTACCGCGCCGAACGCCTCCAGGATCCTGCGCCGGGCTTCGGGGGCAGGTGCAGCTGCGCGCGCCGGGCCCACTGTCGGGCAGGCGGGCGGGCGCCTGCGTCGCCGTCGCTGCCCTGCAGGGCCAAGACGACGGCGGTGACCGCCGCGAGCTCCTCGGCGGTGGGGTTGCCTCGGGTCACGGTGAGCAACGGCTCCGGCTGAGGCTCGGGCGGGTCCTGCCGGCCGGCTGCGCCTTCAATGTCCATGGCGGTCACAGCGGGATGTTTCCGTGCTTCTTGGCCGGCAGGCTGGCGCGCTTGTCACGCAGGGCGCGCAGCCCCTTGATCAACTGGATGCGCGTGTCCGATGGGGCGATGACCGCGTCAACATAGCCCAGTTCGGCAGCCTGGTACGGGTTGAGCAGCTCATCCTCGTAGTTGCGCACGATTTCTGCGCGGCGGGCCTCGACGTCGCCGCCTTCCGCCTGTACTGCGGAAAGGTCGCGGCGGTACAAGATGTTGACCGCGCCCTGGGCACCCATGACGCCGATCTGCGCCGTGGGCCAGGCCAGGTTCAGGTCCGCGCCGAGCTTTTTGGAGCCCATGACGATGTACGCTCCGCCGTAGGCCTTGCGGGTGATGACCGTCAGCTTCGGCACCGTGGCCTCGGCGTAGGCATACAGCAGCTTGGCGCCGCGGCGGATGATGCCCTGGAATTCCTGGTCCTTGCCGGGCAGGAAGCCGGGGACGTCCACCAGGGTGATGATGGGGATGTTGAAGGCATCGCAGTTGCGGACAAAGCGGGCGGCCTTTTCGGAAGCCGCAATGTCCAGGGTGCCGGCGAACTGCATGGGCTGGTTGGCCACGATGCCCACGGTGTGACCTTCAACGCGGCCGTAGCCGATCATGACGTTGGGGGCGTAAAGCGCCTGCATCTCCAGGAAGTGCCCGTCGTCGACAATCTGTTCAATGACGGTGCGCATGTTGTATGGATGGTTGGCCGAATCCGGGATGAGGGCGTCCAGTGCCAGGTCGCCGTCCTCAATTTCGAGCTCCTGCTCGTGCTCGGTGACCGGTGGCTCGGCGAGGTTGTTCGAGGGCAGGAAGTCCAGGAGCTCGCGGACAAACTCGATGGCGTCGGTTTCGTCAGCGGCCAGGTAGGTGGAGGTGCCCGTGGTGCTGTTGTGCTGGCGGGCGCCGCCGAGAGTCTCCATGTCCACGTCTTCGCCGGTGACTGTCTTGATGACGTCGGGACCGGTGATGAACATGTGGCTCGACTTGTCCACCATGACGATGTAGTCGGTCAGGGCGGGGGAGTACGCGGCACCGCCGGCGCACGGGCCCATGATGAGGGAGATCTGGGGGACCACGCCGGAAGCATGGACGTTGTTGCGGAAGATGTCCGCAAACATGGCGAGGGAGGCCACGCCTTCCTGGATGCGGGCGCCGCCGCCGTCGTTGATGCCAACCACAGGGCAGCCGTTGCGGAGCGCGAATTCCTGGACCTTGACGATCTTCTCGCCGTTGACCTGGCTCAGTGAACCACCGTAGACGCTAAAGTCCTGGCTGTAGACGGCGACAAGGCGGCCGTCCACCGTGCCGTAGCCGGAGACGACGCCGTCGCCCAGAAGCTTCTTCTTTTCCATGCCGAAGGCGGTGGAGCGGTGTACTGCCAAGGCGTCAAACTCAACGAACGAATCGGGATCCAGCAGCAAGTCGATGCGTTCCCGGGCGGTGTTGCGGCCCTTGGCATGCTGCTTCTCAACGGCTGCTTCGCCCGAGGGCTTCTCGGCCTGAGCCATCCGGTCACGGAAATCGGCAATTTTGCCTGCTGTTGTCGATAGATCGTGGCTCATTGATACTCCGGCTCGATAGTGTGAAAATTTTGCAGCCCTTCATCGGAACCGCACAAAAGGGCAATCGCTACTGACAGTCTAATAACGATATCTGCCCTTGCATGTGTAGGAACCCTACAAAGTCGGCCGGAAAGTGTCTCGCGTTGTGGCCCAGTTGGGGTGGGTGTTTAGGGTTGGTGGCGGTCGGTGCTGGTGCTGGTGCTGGTGTTGGTGGTTGGTGGTGGTGTGGGGTTGTTGAGGCCGTGGTGGTAGGTGTTGCGTAGTGGTGTTTGGG
>NZ_JADHDY010000012.1 GCF_016820535.1 Sporosarcina beigongshangi
AGAACCATGCCGGGACCGACAGGCCAACAACCCCAATTCTTACTCAATTAGAGGGGCTACTAAAAAGGTAACGGGGCGGGCCGGGCGGCAGGCGGGTCAATCGACCCGCCTGCACCCGCTAGCGTTCGAGCGGGGCCGGATCCTTCTGCCACTTGGGTGCCTGCGGTGTCCAGTTGATCAGGGCCTGCAGCAATCCGGCCGGATTGTCGCTGACAATCAGGCTGGCCCTGGTGGCCTCGGAGATGAACCCGTTTCCAGTCATGGCATCCAGCGCCGCCAGCAGGGGTTGCCAGTACCCGTCGATGTCGTACAGCGCAACCGGTTTGCGGTGGATGCCCAGCTGCTGCCACGTCCAGACCTCGAAAAGTTCCTCGAGCGTTCCGGCACCGCCCGGCAAGGCAATGAAGGCGTCGCTGAGTTCGGCCATGCGCATCTTCCGGGCATGCATGTCGCCCACGACCTCAAGTTCCGTCAGCCCCGGATGGGCGATTTCGCCGCTGACGAGCGACTGCGGAATGACGCCAAGGACGTCGCCGCCGGCGGCCAGGGCGGAGTCGGCCACGACGCCCATCAGCCCGACGTTTCCGCCGCCGTAGACGACGCCAATCCCGGTTTCGGCCAGGTGTTGCGCCAGTTTTTCTGCTCCCTCACGGAAGGATGCCCGGGCGCCCATGGCGGATCCCGTAAAAACGGCAACACGGCGAATCTGCCCGGCGGTGCCGGCGGCGGAAGGTGTGCTCGGGGCGTTTTGCGTCATGTACTTGTTCTCCCATGGGCCAGGCGGTTGCTGTCTCTCAAGAATATTGCAGAGCTAGGTCGGCCCGGCCCCAAAATGACTACTTGAGGGCTTGGTCCGGGGCGCCTGCTTCGAGCGTCCTCAGGTATTTGAGTGTCTCGGCCAAAGCCACGTTTGCCTCGTCGAGATCAAGGTGGAACTGGTACTCGTGGGGAAGTTTTGGTTCGTGGTTTGCGGGCCAGAAGAGCGGCGTCACGGACACTCCGGCATCCTCCAGTGCCCGGGTGAAAGGGATTGATTGGGACCAAGTAAGTGCGTCACCGTTGCCCCCGCTGATGAACGTGGGCGGAAAATCGGCGTTGACGAAGTTGACCGTGGACATCAGGGAGCCGACCGACTTGGATGACCAATCCTTGGTCCCGGCGTAGGCCCACAGCGAGACCTGCAGCCCCCAGGCTTCGATGCCGTTGAGCGCGGACATGGCTGGCAGGTCGTACACCCCGCAGTTGAGGATCGCGCCCACGAGCTGATCGGGCTTGATCGCCGGGGACATTCCCAGAAGGTGGGCGTAACGGGGGTTGGTGGTGAGGGTGGCGAGCTGGCTTGCCAGCTGGCTGCCGGCGGAATCGCCAGCCAGCACAATCCGGTCGGGATCGGCGTTCCAGTCGGATGCGTGCTCGTCAATGTAGGCCAGCGCCGAGTTGAGCTGGGTGACCGCTGTTGGGTAGGCCGCATCCGGTGCGGTGGTGTAGTTCAGTGCGATGGTCGTGTAGCCCTGTGCCGCGAGGATGCGCATGTAGGGCTCAATATTTTCCTTCTGGCCCGAAATCCAGGCGCCGCCGTGGATCCAAACGATCGTGGTCAATTTCTTGGTGCCGTTGGCAGGGGTGAAGACGTCAAGGGTTGTATCCGACTGGGGGAGCGAGCCGGTGGGCGGCGCGTAGGCAATGTCGCGGTACTCGGTGAGCTGGGTGTCGGGAACGTGGGGTTCCATCTCGGCGACAGTCGCCTCGGCGCCCTTGTCGAATACTGCGCGGATCACCATCACTGACGGCCACGGGGAGAATGCTGCGACGGTTGCCCCGACGAGGGCCGCCGCCACCAGGGTTCCGCCTGCGATCAGGAGCCGGCGCCGGCGGGGACGCTTTCGCGTGGCCGTGTCGCTGGCTGTGGCGCGTTTTTCCATGTCGCTTCAATTCCCCCATCGGTGTCAAGACAGAACTGCCATGACGTGGTCTGTAAGTTGGTCAAACAAGGAGCCTGACGGAAGCCCGACTCGGATTGCGACCACCGGCAATGGTTGTCAGTAGATCACAGATTCGGCCTTGCTATCCGGAGATGACTGCCCGCCCGGGCCGTGGACGACGGCGGCAGGTGCGTGTCGCCGTCGTGCCCGGGTCGGGGGTTGGCGCCGATGCGCAGGTGCGACGCGGATAGTGTTGTGAAATGACGAGCGACTTTGAAGTGAGGCGTGCCGTTGCCTCGGATGCGGCGGCCATGGCGAGGGTCCATGTGGATACGTGGCGTGAGACGTACCGGGGGCTGATGCGCGACGCCGTCCTGGATGATCCTGCACTCCTGGGCTGGCGCGAAAAGTTTTGGAACGCGGTGCTGACGGATCCCCGGTTCAGCAACAACGCCGTTGCCGTTGCAACCCGTGACGCCGCACTGCTCGGCATTGCCATGGCCGGGCCTTCCCTGGACGGTGCCGCCGAGTCCGTGCAATTGCATGTCCTGTATGTGTACGGCGCATTCCACGGGACAGGTGTGGGCTCGGTGCTTCTCAACGCAGTGATCGATCCCGCAGCGCCCGCATCGCTGTGGGTTGCCGACCCCAACCCACGCGCCCAGGCCTTCTACCGGAAGCATGGCTTCGACAGCGACGGGACCGTGAAGGTTGACGACGGCCTGCGCGAGATCAGGATGGTCAGGGAAACGAGCTAATTGGCATGCCCGCCAGGCTATGGAGGGTCCCCGGCTTTTGTGCGCCCGCACGGTCAAGGTGAAGGGCCTGGAGCCCTGCCGGCTTGGCATGGCCCATTTGCCCCGAAGTGAAGAGCACATCAATCAATGGTTCCAATCCGATCCTGGTGATTTTCATCGATTGCTGTTCGTGGTTGCCGTTGGTGATGATGCCGACGCGCATGCCAAGGCTCCTCAGGCGTCGCAGTGTCGGCGCCGCATCTGGAAATGCAGTCCAAGCGTTTTCGTAACTCCGCAAGTACACGGCAAACAACTTGTCGAGCCCAGCTTCTTCGTCTCCAGGCGGGTGTCCTGCCTCGGGGAGGAATTGGCGCAGCCGCTCCCGGCGCTGGTCCTGAAAGCTTATTTCGCCGGACAGGAATCGGTTGTAGCAGGCCTGCTCAATCTCAAACCAGCGCTGCTCCAGCTCAGATGTCCGCTCCAGCCCAAGCCGCCGCATGAAGGCGCCCAGCCCCTCGCGGGAGGACGCCTGATGGTCGAACAAGGTGTTGTCCAGATCAAACAAGACGGCTTGAATTTCCACATTCCTAGACTAACCGTCGCAGATGCGGGGCAGGCGCGGCGGCGGAACTCTGAGCCTCCGGGGAGGCAATCCCGTGTGGGTGGCGTTCTGGTGGGCCGGTCACCGGGATTCGTCGATCACAGGCAGGCTCAAACTGCCGAGCAAAGCGCCCTCCACGGGTTGGGCCGTGCCTGTATATGTCGGTCCTGGTTTGCGGAGCTACTTGGTCTGGTTTGGATGACTCGTGTGCACTTGCTCCAAATTGACCACCTGGCCATCGACATAAAACCAGATGCGGGCGTCACCCTTGAGGGTCGGCTTGTACTGCCATCGCTCATGCGTGGAGCCGTTGCGGGTGATGATGGACAGCTCACCCTTGAGTGGGTAGTTTGTGGACGTCTGAACTTGAGGCGTTTTGGTCAGAAAATCCCACGCGTCAGTCAATGGACTTCGGATCACGGCTTGCAGGTCGACCCAGCCCCGCCTCGCTTGAACGGACGCGAACCGGAGCTCATACTCAGACTTCTTGGTTGGTCGCTCGACCTTGTCGCTCTTCACCATGGCCTAGGGGCGTTCGACGGCAACAGGCTCGTCAAGCCATTCAACGGGTTCGCGTCCTAGGCCGGCGGCAACGGCCGTGGCAGTTTCACGCCAGGCGTTGAGTTCCGCGACGGCCAGATGGGGCTGATTGGTGGCAAAGGATGCGCGGGCGGCCGCCAGGACGGCCTTTGCGCATAACGCCTGATCGTCCGGGGTGAGTGCCAGCATCCAAGGGAAACGGTCGCTCATCCGGTCCGCGAAGGTTCCCGAGGTGTCGGTGGAAACTGCCACGAGTTGGGCCGCCAATTCCAGCAGGGAGGTGCGTGCCCTGTCTGCGCTCTCGGTCATCAGGACAAGAGTTTCTGCGTCACGGCGGGTGACGCGGACAGGGTGGTCGGCCGCCGCGGCAAAAACCTCTGCCGATGACCTGCTCAGTTCGGACGACTGAAACGAAATGCGCGATGGTGTCTGAGTGCTCATGCCCTCATCTTACTTCAGAATACGTTCTGAAATCTATGGCTCGGCCCATGCGGGCAGGCGCGGCGGCGGAACTCTGAGCCTCCAGGTAGGCCATCCCGTATGGGTGGCGTTCTGGTGGGCTGGTCACCGGGATTCGTCGATCACAGGTGGGCCCAAACTTCCGAGCAAGTCGACCACGGGCAGGCCCAAACTTCCGAGCAAAGCGCCCCCCGCGGGTTGGGCCGCCCTATATGAGTCGGCGTGGCCGCACAATGACCCTCCCCCAGCCGGGGCCGCGTGCCATAATCATGAACAAACGTGCCCTACGTGGCATGCGCCGCATTGAGTTTGGGGAATTCTGTGGATCAACTGTTTGAGACCGATTGTGCTGATTACCGTCAGCACCTTTCCCTGTGCCCCGCGCCGGTTGAGAATCCAGGCGCTGTCGTTGGGCGAGTCGGGGCTGCGCCCGCCGTGCGTGGCGGGCTGGTGCAATGATGTCTGAGTTGACCCCGGAGGGAGCCCCCCAGGCGAGGGAGGGTGTGGGCCCCTCCATTCCTTCAACGGTGACCGAGCCTGCGATCGAACCCGCAGCGGCGTCGGTCGTGGCGGGCGAAGCTGCTGCCGCAACCGATGTGGACCTTGAGTCGTCTGGCCGCAGGGCAGTACGCCGCCGCCGTGCATCCAGCCGCATGGACGCCCCGTTCCGCACCGGTTTCCTCCTGACGCTCGGCGGCCTGGCGGCCCTCGTCCTGGGATTGGCCATACAGGACCTGGTGAGCGTGATCATTTACATTGTGGTGGCACTGTTCATCGCCCTCGGTTTGAATCCCGTGGTGGTGGCGCTGCAGAAGCGCGGGATGGGCCGTGCCGGTGCCGTCGCCACCACCTTTGGCATGGTCATTGCCGTCATTGCCCTGCTCTTGAGCCTGGTGATCCCCACCGTGGTGGATCAAATTTCGCAATTCGTGCAGTCCGTTCCGGCCATGGTCCGGGACTTCCAGGCCAGCGGAACATACGACTGGCTTGAGGAGCATTTTAGCGACTCCCTGAACGGGATCCTTGCCGACATCCAGGCCTTCCTGAGCGATCCCGGCAACATTGCCACCATTGGCGGGGGAGCGCTGCAGGTGGGCGCCTCGTTGCTCAACGCGGGCAGCGGCCTCATTGTGATTCTGGTGCTGACGCTGTACTTCCTGGCCTCGCTGCCGCAGATGACCGCAGCCATGTACACGCTGGCCCCGGCCCGCGACCGCGGCAAGCTGGCGGACCTGACTGAACAAATCACGGGATCCGTGGGTTCCTACGTCGGCGGCATGATCATCCTGGCATTCATCAACGGCACGCTGGTGGGCATCCTCTATGCCATTCTGGGCCTGCCTTTCGCACTGCTGATGGGCGTCGCGGCACTCTGCATCACCCTGATTCCCATGATCGGCACGGTCTTGTTCTGGGTGATCGGCACAGGCATGGCGCTTTTCACGGGCCTCACGCCCGCCATCATCTTCGCCATCGCCTACCTCATTTACATGCAGGTCGAGGCATATGTCATGACACCCCGCATCATGAACCGCGCCGTGTCCGTTCCGGGACCGCTGGTCATCATCAGCGCCGTTGCGGGCGGCACGCTGATGGGCCTGCTGGGAGCCTTCATTGCCATTCCTGTCACGGCATCCATCCTGCTGATCCTCAGGCAGGTCTGGGTGCCGCGGCAAAACGCCAAGGTGTAGTGTTGCCCGGGTGAGTTGCGCCCCGCCGCGGACGACGGCGGAACGTGCCTGCCGCCGTCGTGAGTGGGTATGAGCGGGGCCGGCTTGGGCGAATGTTCCGGGCGGCACCCAGTCTCCGGCGCTAGGCTGGCGGCATGGACACTCAAGGAAATCAGCCAACAGAGCCGGAATTCAGCACCAAGGGCGCCTACGTCACCGGCGGTGAGTACACGCGCGACACCAACTACATCGAAACGCGGATCACGCGCGGCGGCGAGGACGGCTACCCCGTGGAAGCCGGGCGCTACCGGCTCGTGGTCTCGAGGGCCTGCCCGTGGGCGCACCGCTCCACGATTGTCCGCCGTCTGCTGGGCCTGGAGGACGCCATCTCCATTGGGGTCACCGGCCCCACGCACGACGTCCGTTCCTGGACCTTTGACCTGGACGAGGGAGGGGTGGACCCTGTCCTGGGCATCGAACGGCTGCAGGACGCGTACTTCAAGCGCACCCCGAACTACCCGCGCGGCATCACGGTCCCGGCCATCGTGGACGTGCCCAGCGGTGCCGTGGTGACGAACAATTTCCCGCAGATCACGCTCGACTTTTCCACCGAGTGGACCGAATTCCACCGCGAAGGGGCCCCGGATTTGTACCCGGAAGCCCTGCGTGAGGAGATGGCGCCGGTCATGAAGCGCATCTTCACCGAGGTCAACAACGGCGTCTACCGCTGCGGATTTGCCGGTTCGCAGGAAGCCTACAACGCGGCCTACGAGCGCCTGTTCGCCGCGCTCGACTGGCTCGAGGAACGCCTCGCCGGGCAGCGCTATCTCATGGGCGATTCCATCACGGAGGCCGACGTCCGCCTCTTCACCACCTTGGTCCGCTTCGACGCGGTCTACCACGGCCACTTCAAGTGCAACCGGAGCAAGCTCAGCGAAATGCCGGTCCTCTGGGCCTACGCGCGCGACCTCTTCCAGACGCCCGGGTTCGGCGACACCGTCAACTTCCAGCAGATCAAGGAGCACTACTACATCGTCCACGAGGACCTGAACCCCACCCAGATTGTTCCGCAGGGTCCGGACACCTCGGGATGGACGACGGCGCACGGCCGCGAATCACTCGGTGGGCGCCCCTTCGGCAACGGGACTGCGCCAACGCGACCCGTGGACGCATAACGCACTCTGGTTGAACGCAGCGAAAAATAGCCCCCGGCCATAGGCCGGGGGCAGTTTTTAGGCGGGAGGCCACGTGCGGGGTGGTTAGACCAGGACCTTCAGGCCGGTGTTCCAGTTGAAGGTCTCGAATGCCGGGTTGGCTTGGAGGGTCATCAGCAGGAACTGGAATCCCTCGAGTTCGCGTGAGCGCTTGAGTGCACCCACGACGAGGGGGCGCATGCCGCCGTCGGACATCAGGGAGGCAACGGCTGCGGTGGCGTCGGCATTGTCACCGGCAATGAAGCCATCCAGCTTCTGGCCGCCTGCTTCACCCGCGACCAAGGTGCCGGCAAAGTTCGTGTTGAACGCCTTGACGACGTTGCCGGGGGTCAGCGCGGCAATCTCCTCGGCGGCCGAGGAACCCGGTGCCACCACCAGGGAATCGAAGGTTTCAAAGTTCACGGGGTTCGTGATGTCCACGATGGTCTTGCCGGCCAGTGCCTCGCCGTAGGCGGTGACGATTTCCTTGGCGGCGTCGAACGGCACGGCGAGAACCACAATGTCGCCGGCCGGGGCCTGGCCCACGGTGCCGGAAGCGGTGTTTCCGCCGAGCTCAGCGGCAACGGTGGCGGCCTTGCCTGCGTCGCGGTTGAGAAGTTCTACTGTGCGGCCGGCGGCGATTGCCCGTGCGGCGATTCCGCGGGCCATGTTTCCGGTTCCAATGATGGTGACTGTGCTCATGATGTTCCTGCTCTCTAGGTTTAGCTGGAAGTTGTTTACTTGAAGCTACAACTAAAGACTAGGCCTTTTTAGTTGAAGCGTCAAGTAAAAACATTGGGCAGGCCTCTTGGCTCTCCATTTCGCCGCGGGAAACGTGAAAAGATGGCGCCATGACTGACATGGAACCGCGCTGGCTCAATGGGCAGGAGCGCGCCGCCTGGCTGGCCCTGCTCTCCGTCACCACCTTGCTCCCAGGGGCGATCGAGGCCCCGCTGCAGCAGGCGGCCAAACTGTCGCTCTTTGAGTACAACGTGCTGGCCATGCTTTCCGAGGCCGACGGTGAAGCCCTTCCCATGAGTGAGCTGGCCGCCCGCACCACCGCCTCGTTGTCGCGGTTGTCGCACGTGGTGAAAAAGCTCCAGGCGCGCGGCCTTGTGCAGCGTTCCGTCCATGCCGACGACGCTCGCGTCACCGAGGCGGCAATCACCGGCGGGGGGATGGCGCTTATTCGCGAACTGGCGCCGGGGCACGTGGAAACCGTGCGGGAATTCGTCTTTGACCAGCTGGACGGTGAGGATGTTGCCGACCTTGCCCGGATTGGGCGCAAGCTCGTGCGGGGCCTCGATGGGGCGCACTGGACACTGCGCCCGGCGGAGCGGTCCTGACAGCGGCCCTGACGGGACGCCGCCGGCTTTGGCGGGACGGGGTGCCCTGGGGGATTGGCGGCAATATCTTTTCGTGACGCTGCCCACATTTCGGTGCGGAAAACCCCGGAAATGAGCGGTCATTGCCGTCCGAAGCTTCAAATAGGGCAATAAAACTTTCCCTAATGGTGAATGAATCCTCTAGTGTTAGCTAAGGCTTGCCTAATCGTGGCTCGCCTTGTTGTTGGGGTCATCGTTAGGAATTGACATGGAATTTTCGCGCCGCCAGGGTCTCAAGCTGGGCCTTTCAGTATCTCTCGCAGCCCTCGGGGTGGGCCTGGCGGGTTGCTCCACGGGTGCGGTGGGCGGCACGGAAGCCAAGGACAACACGGCGGCGTCGGACACGTTCCCTGTCACGGTCAAGCACATCTACGGCGAGACCGTCATCAAGGCGGCGCCCCAGCGGGTGGCCACGGTCTCCTGGGTGAATGATGACATCGCCATCGCCCTCGGAGTCATCCCGGTGGGCATGCCCAAGAACGAATGGGGCGGCAACGAGCAGGGCTCCACCCCGTGGAAGGATGCCGCCCTTGAAAAGGCCGGCGCCGCGATCGGCAGCGACAAGGCTCCCGCCCAGTACTCGGAAGAGGACGGCGTGAATTTCACCGAGATCGCCAAGACCGCACCGGACCTCATCCTGGCCGCCTACTCGGGCCTGACCCAGGAGGACTACGACAAACTGTCCAAGATCGCCCCGGTCATCGCCTTCCCTGAAGCCCCCTACGGCACCCCCTGGCAGGATTCAACCACCATGATCGGCGCGGCCCTGGGGCGCTCGCAGGGCGCCAAGGACCTCATCGCCGCCACGGAAAAGACCATCGCCGGGCAGGCCGCCAAATACCCGGCCATCAAGGGCAAGACCTTCATTTACGGAAACCTTGAGCCTGCCAAGAGCGACGGTGTCAACGTCTATCTGTCCGGCGACAACCGCCCCAAGTTCCTCACCAGCATCGGCATGGAGCTGGCGCCCGTTGTCGTTGAGGCCGAGAAGGGTGTCGAGGGCTTCTACATTCCCTGGGCTGCAGAGAAGGCCAACGAGCTCGACTCCCAGGTCTTCATCAGCTGGGTGCCCGACAACAAGACCAAGGAAGCCATCACCCAGGATCCCCTGCTGGGCCAGATCCCCGCCGTCAAGTCCGGCGCCTTCGTGGCCGATTCCGACAACACCCTCACGCTTGCCATCTCCGCGTCGTCACCGCTGAGCCTGCCCTGGGCGCTTGACGCGTTCCTGCCCCAGCTCGCTGCCGCCGCCGAAAAGGCCTAAGGGCGGGCCCATGAGCAGTGCAGCACCAGTGGTGGCGGGAGGAGCGGCGGCGGCACGGCTGTCGGCCGTGGACGGCGCGACGCCGGACGCCGCCTTCCAGCCGTCCGCAGCAGCGAAGGGCTTCAGCACCCGCCGCCGCCTGGTCTGGCTTGCGGTCCTGGGGGCCGTCCTGCTGCTCGTTTCGCTGGCATCGCTGGCCATCGGTGCCCGAAGCATGGCCCCCGCCACTGTGCTGGATGCGTTGTTCCATTTTGACCCCGCCAACGGCGACCACGCCGTGGTGTACTCCCGCATTGTGCGCACCGTGGCCGGGCTCGTGGTGGGGCTGTCGCTGGGCCTTGCCGGCACGTCCATGCAAGGCGTGGCCCGCAACCCGCTGGCTGACCCTGGCATCCTCGGTATCAACGCTGGCGCCTCGCTTGCCGTGGTGGGCGGCATCTTCTTCTTCGGCGCAGCGGGGGTGTCCAGCTATCTGTGGTTCGCCTTCGCCGGAAGCGCGGTGGCCGCCGTCGTGGTCTATCTCGTGGCAAGCCTGGGACGCAGCGGAGCAACTCCGGTCAAGCTCGCCCTGGCCGGTGCAGCCATCGCGGCCGGCATGGGCTCGCTCATGAGCGCCATGCTGGTCACGAGCCAGGATTCGCTGGAGCTGTTCCGTCGCTGGCAGGTGGGCGCGCTTGCCGGAAAGTCCTGGGACTCCATCATGGCCGTGCTTCCCTTCGTTGCCGTGGGCGCCGTGGTCCTGCTGTGCACCGGGCGCCTATTGAACACCCTCGCACTGGGGGACGACATGGCCCGCGGCCTGGGCCAGCGCCCGGGCACGGGCCGCGCCGTCTCCGCCGTGGGCATTGTGCTGCTGTGCGGTTCCGCCACGGCGCTCGCCGGCCCCATCGGCTTCATCGGCCTCATCGTTCCGCACCTGCTGCGCGGCCTCGTCGGCCCCGACTACCGCTGGCTGCTGCCGCTGTCCCTTCTGGCCGCACCGGCGGTGCTGTTGCTGGCCGACGTCGTGGGCCGCATCATCCTGCTCCCCAGCGAGGTGCCCGCCGGCATCCTCGCCGCACTCATGGGCGCCCCCGTCTTCATCGCCGTGGTGCGCCGCGGGAAGCAGGCCGAACTGTGAGCCTTATGGAGAAAGACACCCTGCCAGCCGCCGCAGGCAGCCCCGCAGGGCCGGGTGCCGCAGCCGGCCGGCCGGCCCTGCCCAAGGTCGACGGCGCATGGCTGCGGCAGGCGCGGAAGGCGCCGCACCGCCGTCGTGCGTGGATCACAGGCGGCATGTCCGTCCTGGTGTTTGGGCTGCTGGCCGTGAACGTCCTGTTGGGCAGCTTCACCGTCACCATCCCCGATTTTTTGGCCATGCTGGGCGGGGAGAACATTCCCGGGGCGAGCTTCATTGTCATGGAGAACAAGCTGCCGCAGGCGCTGCTGGGGCTGTTGGCCGGGGCGTCGTTTGGCATGGCCGGTACCGTGTTCCAGACCATGCTGCGCAACCCGCTGGCCAGCCCCGACATCATCGGCATCAGCTACGGGGCCAGCGCCGCCGCCGTCACGGCCGTGGTGCTGTTCGGGATTCGCGGGGCCGGTGTTTCCGTGGCGGCCATTGTTGGTGCGCTGCTCGTGGCACTTCTGATCTCCCTTCTGGCGCGCGGCCGGGGAGGCACCGGCCTGATCCTGGTGGGGATTGGCGCGGCGGCATTCATGCAGGCCGTGGTTACATTCCTGATGTCGCGCGCGGACATCAGCAACGCGCAGGAGCTGATGGTGTGGCTGACAGGTTCCCTGAACTCGGCCAACTGGGAGCGCGTTGCCGTCCTGGCCGTGGCGCTGCTGGTGCTGGTGCCGCTGGTGGCCGTTGGTGGCCGGGAGCTGCGGGGCCTCTCGCTGGGTGACGACACCGCCGCCGGCCTCGGCTTCAATGTGCCGCGTGCCCGCCTGTTGCTCATTGTCCTCGGCGTGTTGCTGGCCGCGTTCCCCACAGCTGCCGCCGGCCCCATTGCCTTCGTGGCGTTCCTGTCCGGACCGATCGCCAAGCGGCTCAACGGAGGAGCGGCCAGCCTGCCGCTCTCCGGGCTGGTCGGGGCAGCCATCGTGCTCGCCGCCCACTTTGTCGCCGTCAATGCCGTTCCCGGAACCTCGCTGCCGGTGGGCGTTGTCACCGGTGCGCTCGGTGCGCCGTTCCTGCTGTGGCTGCTCATCTCATCCAACCGTGCCAACCAAGGAGGCTGACGTGGCCTTTGCCGCATCGACCCGTCCCGCTGCCGGGCCTGTACAGCAGGACCGCTCCGGGCAGAATCCAGCCGCAACCCTGTCCGCCAGCGGTCTGTCCCTGGGGTATGGGGACCGGGCCATTGTTGAGGGACTGGATGTGGAACTGCCCGCAGGGAAGGTGACCATCATCGTGGGAGCCAACGCCTGCGGAAAGTCCACCCTGCTGAGAGGGCTGGCCAGGCTGCTCAAGCCGGGCTCCGGCGTCGTGCATCTCAAGGGGGAGGACATCCACAAGGTGCCCACCCGCACCTTGGCCCGCCAGTTGGGCATCCTGCCGCAGACGCCCACGGCGCCCGACGGCATCAGCGTTGCGGACCTGGTGGGGCGCGGCCGGAGCCCGCACCAGGGCTGGTTCAGGCAGTGGACGCCCGCCGACGACGATGCCGTGGCGGCCGCGCTCAACGTCACCGGCACGGCGGAGCTGGCCGGGCGCAGCATCGACGAACTGTCCGGCGGGCAGCGGCAGCGGGTGTGGATTGCCATGGCGCTGGCACAGGAAACCGATGTGCTGCTGCTGGACGAGCCCACCACGTACCTTGACCTGGCGCACCAGGTGGAGGTACTGGATGTGGTCTCGGAGCTCAACGCGCGGCGGGGGATCACAGTGGCGATTGTGCTGCACGACCTCAACTTGGCGGCACGCTACGCAGACCACTTGATCGCCATGAAGGCGGGGTCGATCGTGGCGCAGGGCGTGCCGTCGGAAGTGCTCACGGCGGGACTGGTGCAGGAAGTGTTTGGGCTGGAGTCGGTGGTGGTGGCGGACCCCGTGGTGGGCACGCCCCTGGTGGTGCCCATTGGGCGGCGGGCTGCCCTGCTGGCGGATGCCGCCGCGCAAAGGCTCTCGGAAGTGGAAGTGGTTGGCGCTGTGGAAGGAGTACGGGAATGAGCAATGCAGTGGTGGAAAATGGTGTGGCCGAGGCGATGGGTGCCGAGGCGATCGGCGAGACCGCGGATCCCATCAAGCCCATGCGCGCCTTCAAGCTGCGGGTCAGCGCCGTGGCGCAACTGACGCCGCATTTCCGCAGGATCACCTTCCAAGGCGAGGACCTGGCACTGTTCGGGTCCAATGCGGACGGGCTGACACTGGACCTGCGCATCAAGGTCATGATTCCGTCGCCCGGGCATGCACTGCCCGAGCTGAGCAACATCAACGGTTCCCTGCAGGACGACTGGTACCAGGGCTGGCTCGCTGTGGACGAAAACCAACGCGGGGTCATGCGCACCTACACGGTCCGGGCCCTGCGCCCGGCCGTCCCCGGCTGCCCCGCGGAGCTGGACATCGACTTTGTGCTGCACCCTGACGGTGGTTCCGGCCCAGCCGCCGAATGGGCTGCTGCGGCCCGGCCGGGCGACCCGCTCATGCTGGTGGGCCCCTGCGCCCGGTGGGGAGACTGCCTGGGCATCGAGTATGCCCCGGGCCAGGCCGAACGGGTGCTGCTGGTTGGCGACGAAACGGCGGTCCCCGCCATCGCCGCCATCCTGGAAACGCTGCCGCCCCATGTGGGCGGCCATGCCGTGCTGGAGGTGCCGTCCGCGGAGGACTTCCTGGACCTTTCCGTGCCGCCCAACGTGGAGGTCCATTGGGTGGCGCGCGGCAGCCGGCCGCACGGGGACGGGCTCGACGGCAAGGTCCGGACGCTCGTGGCGCCCGCCGCATGCGACCGCGGCGAGGAACCCGAAGACGTGGACATCGACGCCGCCATCCTGTGGGAAACACCTGCCGCCGGAACGAGTGTGGGCGCAGGCCATGGCCTGTACGCATGGATCGCGGGCGAGGCGGCGACCATCCGCGAGCTGCGCCGCTACCTGGTGCGCGACGTCGGCATGGACCGCAACGCGGTCGCCTTCATGGGGTACTGGCGCAAGGGCAAGGCGCTGCCTGCCTAGCGCCTTGCCGCAGCTGCTGACAGGGGGCCCGAAGCGGAGCATAATTTCATGTATCCGATCCAACCCCGACTTCAGGAGTGCCACCATGACCGCACGTCTCAACCCCTACCTGAACTTCCGCGACGGAGCCCGCGGCGCCATGGAGTTCTACCACTCCGTCTTCGGCGGCACGCTTGACTTGAGCACCTACGGCGAATCGGGGGTTTTCAACGAACCCGCCGAGGCTGACAAGATCATGCACGGCCAGCTGACAGGCGAGAACGGCGTTGTCCTCATGTGCGCCGATGTCCCCAACCACATGGAATTCACGGCACCGTCCAACATCTCCCTCTCCGGCGACGACGAAGCCTTGCTGCGCGGCTGGTGGGACAAGCTCTCCGACGGCGCCACCATCGGCGAACCGCTCACCCAGGCCCCCTGGGGCGACACCTTCGGCATGCTGACCGACAAGTTCGGCGTGCCGTGGATGGTCAACATCGCCGGCACGCCCGGCGGGCAGGCGTGAGCCCAGCGTCCGTGCTGACCATCACGAACGCTCTCATCTTTGACGGCACCTCACCCGAGCTGGTGCAGGGTTCAATTCTGATGCGCGACGGCGCCATCGCGGCGGTTGGTGAGGTGGCCGTGGACGGGGAGGTGCTCGATGCGTCCGGCAAGGTGGTGATGCCGGGACTCATCGATGCGCACTTCCATGCCTACGCCGTCGGACTGGGCGGCATGGAAGTGGAGCGCGGACCGCTGAGCTACGCAGCACTCGCCGGATCCCTGCGCCTGGGCAAAGCGCTGCGGCGCGGCTTCACCACGGTGCGGGATGTGGCCGGCGGCGACATCGGGCTGGCGAAGGCCGCGAGGGAGGGCCTGTTTGCCTCGCCGCGCTACCTGTTCACCGGCCCGGCGCTGAGTCAGACCGGCGGCCACGGCGATCCGAGGGCTGAGGACCTGGACCTGTGCTTCAGCCACGGCCATATGTGCGACGTAGTGGACGGTGTGGACGAGTTGCGCAAGGCTGTCCGCAACCGCTTCCGCACCGGTGCGCACGCCATCAAGATCATGACCTCCGGCGGGGTGGTCTCCCTGACCGACCCCATCCGCGTGCCGCAGTACTCCGCCGAAGAGGTCCGGGCTGTCACGGAGGAGGCGGCGCGGCGCAACAGCTACGTGGCCGCGCACGCCTACTCCCCGGAGGCCATCCGGCACTCGGTGGAAAACGGCGTGCGGAGCATTGAGCACGGCAACCTCCTGGATGCTGAAACCGCCGCGCTGATGGCCGAACGCGGCAGCTACCTGGTGCCCACCCTGGCTGCCTACCATGCCATGGACCGCTTCGGCCGCGAGCTGGGGCTCCACCCCATCTCGCAGCAGAAGAACGCGGAGGTGCTGGCGGCCGGCAGGACCGCGATCCAGCTGGCGCTCGCCGCCGGGGTCAAAGTCGGCTTCGGCTCGGACCTCATGGGCGCGCTGGAGACCGAGCAGCTGGCCGGTGTCCGGCTGCAGGTCGAGGCCGTTGGTGTGCTGGAGACGCTGCGGGCCATGACTTCGGTGAACGCGGAGCTGCTGCGGGATCCGCTCATTGGGCGGATCGGAGTGGGGGCCCATGCCGATGTGCTTGTCCTGGACGGCAACCCCTTCGAGGATGCCTCGGTGCTGTGGGACGAATCGCGCCCGCGGACAGTGATCCAGGCGGGCCGCATCGTCGGCTGAGCCGGCCGGCCTGCACCTGCCGGCAAAAAGGCTGCCGCTTCCCCCTGATGTGCCACGCCGATCGGGCTAATTGTGTGCCTGGCCCGTGCCGGAACTTATGCGCAGGACTCATGTTGGGTTGTGCGCATAAACGCTTATGCGCAGAACTCGGCACGGGTTTCGCGCATAAGTTCAGGGGCCCGGGCGCATTTTTGGTGCACGGCTGAACAGGTGCCCGGGGCGCCGGATTAGTCGCGGAGCTGGGCCAGGATCCTGGCCAATTCAGCACGGTCCTCCGCGTTGAGGCGGGAAAAGTACTCAGTTGACTTGCCGCGGCGCTCGGCCTGGACGTCCGCGAAGAGCTTTTGCCCTGTGTCGGTGGCTACGATCAGGGTTGCCCGCCGGTCCGTGGGGTCCGGTTCGCGCTGCACCAGACCCTTGGCCTCCAGCTGGTCCACCACCTCGGTGGCTGACCGCGGCGCAATGCGCAGCCGCTCGGCCAGGTCCTTCAGCCGCACGTCGCCGGGGGCGTCGCAGCCACCCGTGCCGGGCGAGGTGGCAGCGGCAGCAACACCCGGATCGGCTGTGCCGGAAGCATCGGGCCCGGAAACGGCCTTGCCGCCAGGGCCCCGCCGGCCGCGCATCAGCGTCATGAGCGCCCGCCACTGATGCGGGGTCAGCTCCCACGGCGCCAGCTGCTCGGCCCAGGTGCGGCGCAGCCCCCGGAAGGCCGAGTGGAAGAGGTCGCCGAGGTCGGGGGAATCGTCTGGGGAAGCCATGCCACCAGCATACCCATATTGACATGCAACCACATAGTGAGGTAACCTCGCTATTAGTTGGTGCGAGTCCCGCACCCCGCACACCATTTGGAGGTGGCGCATATGAGGGAGACAACCCGAACGCACAAAACCGGCCGTGACGAATCCGGCCCCGCAAACGTCAACAGCCGCGGAGAATTCAACTCCCGCGGCCCGGGCCGCATCAATCCGGCCGACAAGAAACAAATCAAGCTGCATCCCGTGAACCCGAAGCGCATCGCCGCACTGTTCGCACCGCACAAGGCGACCATCGTCGTCGTCGTCCTTCTCATCAGTGCCTCAAGCCTCATCGGCCTGGCACAGCCGTTCCTGGTCCGCGGCATCATCGACGAAGCCCTGCCCAACAGGGACCTCGGGCTGCTGGGCCTGCTCGCCGGCGCCATGATCGCCGTGGCCGCCGCCACCGCCGTCATCGGCGTGGTCCAGACCTGGATGACCACGGCCATGGGCCAGAAAATCATGCACACGCTGCGCACCCGGCTGTTCACCCACTTGCAAAAACAGTCGCTCGCATTCTTCACCCGGACCCGCAGCGGCGAGGTCCAGTCCCGCCTGAACAACGACATCTCCGGCATGCAGTCGGTCATCACGTCCACGGCCACCGGTGTCGCCTCGAACGTGACCACTGCCGTGGCAACTGCCGCCGCAATGATCGTGCTCTCGCCACAACTGTCGCTGCTGTCCCTGATCGTGATCCCGCCGGCCGTTTGGTTCTCCCGCCGCGTGGCCCTGCTCCGCCGCGACATCACCTCCACGATGCAGGCCGAGCTCGCCACCATGAACACCTATGTGGAGGAGGGGCTGAGCATCTCCGGCGTGCGCCTGGCGAAAACCCTCGGCACCACCGGCCGCGACGCCGCCCGCTACACCGCCAGCTCCGAGCGCCTGATCGGCCTGGAAGTGCGCTCCCAGCTGGCTGGACGCTGGCGGATGGCCACCATGAGCATCATCTTCTCCGCCATCCCCGCGCTGATCTACTTTGCCGGAGGCCTGCCGGGAACGAATCTGAGCATCGGCACGATCGTGGCCTTCACGGCCTTGCAGTCCACCATTTTCCGCCCCATCATGGGCCTGCTGAACCTTGGCGTGCAGTGGGTGACCGCCATGGCCCTGTTCTCCCGCATCTTCGAATACCTGGACATGGTCCCGGACATCACCGCCCCGCAGAACCCGGTTCCGCTTGACCCCTCCACGGTCCGCGGCGAGGTCCGCTTTGAAAATGTCCATTTCGCGTACGACGGCGGACCTGACGTTTTGCGCGGAATCGACCTTGCGCTTCGGGCCGGCACCACGACCGCCGTGGTTGGCCCCACCGGTTCCGGCAAGTCCACGCTGGGGGCGCTGCTGCCCCGGCTGCACGACGTCACCTCCGGCCGTGTAACGATCGACGGCGTGGACGTGCGGGACATGGCCCCGGAGGTGCTCGCCCGGATTGTGGGCGTGGTGTCGCAGGAGAGCTACCTGGCCCACGCCTCCATCCGTGAAAACCTGCTGCTGGCCGCCCCCGACGCGGACGATGCCACCCTCTGGAAGGCCCTGGCTTCTGCACAAATCGCAGACCTTGTGGCCGGATTGCCGGAGGGCCTGGACACCCTGGTCGGCGCCCGGGGGCACCGCTTCTCAGGTGGCGAGCAGCAGCGGTTGGCGATCGCCCGGACCATCCTGCGCAACCCGCGCGTTCTGGTTCTCGACGAGGCCACCTCGGCACTGGACAACACCACGGAGGCTGCCGTCCAGTTGGCCCTTGACCACCTGGCCGTGGGACGCACCACGCTGACCATCGCACACCGGCTCACCACGGTGGAGGACGCGGACCAGCTTGCCGTATTGTCGGCGGGCGAACTCGTGGAGGTGGGGACGCCGTCGAGCCTGAAGGAAGCCGGGGGAGCGTACGCAGCACTCATCGCCGCGGGCGAAGAACTGCAGCTCACCACATGATCCTAGGGCCAGAGGCCTCGTGACCGACAGGCTACTCCGGGACGGCCCCCGCCCGCCGCGAAACGAGCAGCGTCCCCAACCCTAGTGCGGCGGCCACGCCAAAGGCCATGGCGTAGCCGGATTCACCCAGCCCCAGCAGCGCGGCAAACACGGCACCCACCACCGCCAGCATCGTGGCTGTCAGCAGCGTTTCGCTCAACTGCAGGGCAGAGGCGTTGGTGCCCTGCTCGCTTGGCTTTGATTCCGCCAGGACCAGCACGGACTGCGTGGGGTAGGCCATGCCAATGCCAAACCCGGCCGACGCCCAGCCCACCCACGCGATCCACACGGGCCAGCCCGGCAGCAGCACAAGCGCCGCCACCAGCATGCCGAACAGCATGAAAGCAGCGCCCCGGCGCAGCGAGGCCGCCGGGGCGAGCGTCCCGCGCCCCGCCAGCCAGGCGCCCACCGCCCACGTCACGCCGCCCACCGTCAGCGACAGCCCGGCCAGCCATGCAGGCAGCCCCCGCTGGTCGATCATGAACAACGGCAGGTACACATCGGCAATAGTGAAAGCCGTGCCCATGAGCCCGCGCATCAGGATCAGTGCCGGCAGGCCCCGCGAGACCCGCCAGGTGCCCCGTGGCAGCAGGATGTTGATGGCCACCGCAAGAAGCGCAACGGCGGCAGCCAGCTGGGCGGGCCACCACGGCTGTGTGCGGGCGCCGGCATCACTGAGCAGCAGCACCGAAGCGGAGGCCACCACCGCCCACACCGGCTTCCACCACAGGCGGGCCGACCAGCGTGAGCCGGGCTCCGCCGTCGTGCGGGGACCGGCATCCTCCCCGGCCTCATTCATGCCGCTTCCACGGCTGCCGCGCAGAAGCAGCGCCACGGCGGCAACGGCCAGCACGGGGATGGTGCCAAAGACCCAGCGCCAGCCGAAGTGGTCGGTGACCAGTCCGCTGAGCGCCGGGCCAACGATGGAGGGCAGGAGCCAGGCCGCGGCCAGGGCGCCAAACATTTTGGGACGCAGGTGTACCGGGAACACCCGCGCGATGCCCACATAAAGGGCGACGCCGTCCAGCCCCTGGCCCAGGCCGGCCAGGGCGCGGGCAGCCACGAGCATCTCCATGGTGGGGGCAAGGGCGTTCAGGAACATGCCCAGCACGTAGACGCACACGCCTGTCAGGAGCGGCAGCTGCGGGCCAACCCGGTCAATCCAGGGAGCGGCGAGGGTCATGGAGATGACGGAGGCGGCCATCGTGATGCCGAAGGCCAGCCCGTAGAGCGGCAGGCCATTGAGTTCGGAGGCGGCCGCGGGCATGGCGGTGGTGACAGCGGCGGTGGCGTACGCAACCATGAACGCCAAGCCGAAGAAACCCAGGGTGGCGCCGCGGTACTGGGCGCCCCAGATGGTGGCGGGCGCGGTCACGCGGAGGCGCGTCGGGAGAAGATCATAAGATTAGCCTAGTTAATGGTCAGGACATCGCCCGACCGCGGGCCGGAGCAGGCCGGGCGGGGCAGGGCGGCACACAAGGAGCAGGCGTGGAATTTTCGCAGCGGTACGTGGCATTGGGAGACTCGTTCACTGAAGGTCTCGGAGACACGGACCCGGCGCTGCCCAACCAGGTCCGGGGCTGGGCGGACCGTGCGGCCGAGCAACTGGCCGCGGCGCATCCGAAGGAGAGCTGGGGCTATGCAAACCTCGCCATCCGCGGCAAGAAGATGAACCAGATCCTGAATGAGCAGATCGACGCGGCCGTGGCCCTGAACCCCACACTCGTCACCATCTACGCCGGCATCAACGACATCCTGCGCCCCAAGGTGGACATTGACGCCATGATCGCCAGGTACTCCGACGGCCTGGGCAAGCTGGCCGCCACGGGCGCGCGCCTGCTCATCTTCACCGGCTACGACGCCAGCTCCTCCAAGGTCTTTTCCAGCATCCGCGGCCGTACGGCCGTGTACAACGAGCTGGTCCGCGAGGTTGCCGAGACCCACGGCGCCGAACTCATCGACTACTGGCGTTTCCGCGAGTACAACGACTGGCGCCTCTGGGGCATCGACCGCATGCACATGTCCACCCCCGGCCACATCAACATGGCCAACCGCGTACTGGAGCAGCTCGGCGAAACCGTGCGCATCCCGCTGCCGGAGCTGCCGCCCGTCCCGGTCCGCACCACTGCGGAAACACTCAGGGACAACGCCGCCTGGACCAAGGAATATGTGGGCCCCTGGATCAGCCGCCGCCTGCGCGGGGTCTCCTCCGGCGACAACCTCAGCGCACGGTACCCGGCCCTGCGCACGCCGCTTTCCTAAGCTGCTTTCATGGACGACGGCGCCCGGCGCACCCAGGCGGGGCGAGCGCCGTCGTGCTTGGAATCCGGGGTGCCGGCACCGTGAAAGGGGAAGTTAGGTAGTTTTTACCGATGACTGTGCACCAGCCGTTCCGTAGTGTCGGGAACACCGACACCAACGAAACTGGAAGGCAGTATCAGGCGATGAACTCATTTGGGGGCTCCGCATCGCAGGGGGCACAGGAATCACTGTCCGAGGCGGGGCGCCGCATGTGGCATGTCTTGGAGGATGACCTTTCCGTGTTGCTGGCAGGCAGCACCGGGGGACCTGCGGCAGCAGCCGACCGCGACATCAGGGGCATCTGGCCCGTCCTGGCGTCCTAGCTCGGCCTGTCATCCAAGGCCCTGGCCGCCACGGCACGAAAGCGGATTCCGATCCGTTCGCACTGTTTCGGGGCCCATGTGGTATGCCAATTAGTCATAACCGGCCAAAGCAACTAGACTGGGTAGGCGCTAGGTGGCGCGGAGCGTGTGCAATTGCTCCGGTTTGCGGTGATTATCCTCCCGCGGGCCGGTAGTTAGGGGCTCAAGTTGCGTGCATTCGGGTATTCGCCGGAGAGCACTTTTTCCTTTTCAATCATGAAAATGTTGTTGGAAGAATGCTGTCCCGGGGCGGACGCCGCCGAAGCGCACGGTTTGCACCAGTGAACCGTATCCACATATTTATCTAGGAGTGATCATGGCAGCACACTGCCAGGTGACCGGAGCCGAGCCGGGCTTTGGGCATAGCATTTCGCACTCGCACCGCCGCAACAAGCGTCGGTTCGATCCGAACATTCAGAAGAAGCGCTACTGGGTTCCGTCCCTGCGCCGCAATGTGACCCTGCAGGTTTCTGCCAAGGGCATCAAGGTCATCGATGTGCGCGGTATTGACGCCGTTGTTGCACAGATTCTGGCACGTGGGGTGAAGCTCTAATGGCAAAAGACAAGGACGTACGTCCGATCATCAAGCTGAAGAGCACCGCGGGTACCGGTTTCACGTACGTGACCCGCAAGAACCGTCGTAACACTCCGGACCGCCTGGTCCTGAAGAAGTACGATCCCAAGATCCGTCAGCACGTTGAATTCCGAGAGGAGCGCTAAGACTATGGCCAAGAAGTCCATGATCGCGAAGAACGAGCAGCGCAAGGTCATCGTAGAGCGTTACGCCGAAAAGCGTCTCGCCCTCAAGAAGGCCCTCGTTAACCCCGCCTCCACTCCGGAAGAGCGCGAAGCTGCCCGTCTGGGCCTGCAGAAGCTCCCCCGCAACGCATCGCCCGTGCGCGTCCGCAACCGCGACGCCATCGACGGCCGCCCGCGTGGAACGCTCCAGAAGTTCGGCATCTCCCGTGTACGCTTCCGCAAGATGGCGCACGCTGGCGAACTGCCCGGTATCAAGAAGTCCAGCTGGTAATCACTGATTTCCCGTTGTAAAAGGGCGGTCACCTTCGGGTGGCCGCCCTTTTTGCTGCCCCGACGCCGATTTTCGGCGTTGAAACAGCATCACCTGCGATGCGGAGGCCTGGTGACTCGTTGATATGGCAGCACCTGCGATGAAATCAGTGATTTCATCGCAGGTGCTGCTGTGTCGAACTTGCGACTCACGTTATCTGCTGTTTCAACTCCAGTTGTGCGCTGTAGAAGTTCCAGGTGGGGAGGGCCAGGCTCCGGAAGCGCCAGGTGGGGGAGGGCCAGGCTGTAGAAGTGCCCGGTGGGACGTGCCCGGTTCCGGAAGCGCGCCGATTCGCATGCCGGCCGTCGGCCGTCTGGAAACCCGGATCCTCGCCCGCCACATTACGGGCCACCTCGCCCGCCAGCCGGATTGCCCATGGTGAAAAACCGCGACGCGCAAAGGCCGGATCGACGTCTGTGCCAGTGCTCCAGCCGGGCGTCCGGGCCCGCCAAACCGCTGGAAATGGCTGGCCCGGACCCGGAAATCGCTCGGCTGAGAGCGAAAAAACCCGGCAACACGGGGGAATTGACCCTGAAAACGCCGAAAAACACGGAAATTTACCGGAAACCCGCGGAATTGCTGGTAAGTTCGCTAGCAGTGGTTGACACGCAACCGCGTGGAATTGGATTCACTTGACGTCCAGGAGGACAAACATGGCTAAGAACCGTAGCGAACTGGTTGCTGAAGTTGCTGCAAAGGCTGAGACCAGCCAGACCGCAGTGAACAGCGTTTTGGATGCACTCTTCTCCGTTTTCGAGAGCTCCGTTGCAGCCGGCGAAAAGATCACTATCCCGGGCTGGCTCTCCGTTGAGCGCACCGACCGTGCAGCTCGCACCGGCCGCAACCCGCAGACCGGCGAGACCATTCAGATCGCAGCAGGCCACAGCGTCAAGCTGTCCGCTGGCTCCAAGCTGAAGGCTGCTGTCAAGAAGTAATTTCTTCACAAAAGCTGTGTGAAGGCGGTCCCCGCAAGGGTGGCCGCCTTCACCTTTTAAGCGGCAAGGACACATGCGCAGCCCCACGCACCCTTTCCTGAGAGCTGCCTGATTCGTCCGATGTTCACCGGGTGCGGGAGAATAGGTGGTGTGTCACCAGTAGACTCTTCCCCCGCCACCACCGCCCGCACAGCTCCGGCCACCCCGGGGCACAGCTTTGCCAACGGCATCCGCAGCCGCTGGTGGTGGGTGGGGATGGCAGTTGCCGTGGCCGCCGTCGTACTGGCCCTCCTGTGGACAGGCGCGACGGCGGTCCCGGAAATGGTAGATCCCGGCGCCTTTACGAGGTGGGCCCTGCCGGTCGCCACCACCATCCACAACATTGCGCTGTCCACAGTGATCGGTGCGCTGGTGTTTGCCGTGGTGATCCTGCCGAAGGACCTCAAGGCGCACCGGCCGCGCACCGGCAGCCAGCAACGAGATGCCGCCAAGCGCGCGCCGGAACCGGAACACCCCGCCTTCACCCGGGCCATGACACTGGCCATGGTGGCGGGCGGCGTCTGGACCGTCTCCGCGATCGCCGTGCTGGTGCTGACGTACTCGAGCATTTCCGGACTGGCCCTGGCCGGCACCACCGAATACACCAATATGCTGGTGTTCTTCATGACCCAGCTGCCCGTGGGGCAGGCCTGGCTGGTCATCACGATCGTGGCCGCCGTGGTGACCACGCTGGTCATGGGGTTGCGCAACATCAGCGGGCTGGCCGTGCCGCTGGTGCTGGCCGTGCTGTCCTTTGTGCCGCAGGCGCTGATTGGGCACTCGGCCTCGAGCGCCGACCACAAGGGCGCGGTCAACTCGCTGTTCCTGCACATCTCCGGCGCGTCGCTGTGGGTGGGCGGCATCATCGTCCTGGTTGTGGTGTCGCAGCTGCTCGGCGCCATCACGGCCCAGACGCTCAAGCGCTTCTCCTCGCTGGCGCTGTTCTCATTCGTCCTGGTGGCAGGGTCGGGCATCATCAACGCCGCCATCCGCATCACCAACTGGCACGACCTCTTCTACTCTTCGTACGGCCAGCTGATCCTGGCCAAGTTTGCCGCCGTCGTGGTGCTGGGCACCGTCGGCTACATGCACCGCGAGTGGATCATCCCCCGCCTGGAGGGCGGCACCAAACAAGGCGCCAAGGCGACCACCCACGGCGGCCCCAGCACCCGGCGCCTGCTCTGGCAGTTGATCTTCGTGGAGTTCCTGGTCATGGGCGCCGTCAGCGGCATCGCCGTGGCCCTGGGCCGTTCCGCGCCGCCGGAGTCGCGCGAACTCTCCGTGGAGGCGCTGACCCCTGCCCAGATTCTCACCGGCTACCCGCTGCCGCCGGAACCGCAGTTCTCCAGCTGGTTCACGGAATGGCGCTTCGACTGGCTGTGGGTGGCGTTTGCCGTGCTGGCCGGGGCCGCCTACCTGATCGGCGTCGTCAAGCTGCGCCGCCGCGGCGACAAGTGGTCAGTGCTGCGCACCGTCTCCTGGATTGCCGGCCTGTTGGCCCTTGTCTACATCACCTCCGGCGGCCCGGCCGTCTACGGCGCCGTGACCTTCAGCGCGCACATGATCGAGCACATGGCCCTCATGGCGATCGCCCCGCTGTTCCTGGCCATCGGCTCGCCCGTCTCACTGGCGCTGCAGGCCCTTGCCCCGCGCCGTGACGGCTCCCGCGGCATCCGTGAGTGGATCCTGGTCATGGTCCATTCCTGGTTCTCAAAGATTGTCACGCACCCGCTCTTTGCCGCCGCCAACTTCTCCGGCAGCCTGATCCTGTTCTACTACTCGCCGGCGTTCGACCTGGCCATGAAGTACCACGTGGGCCACGAGCTCATGATCGTCCACTTCACCCTGACCGGCTACATCTTCGTCCAAAGCATGATCGGCGCCGACCCCCTTCCCACCCGGGCCCCCTACCCGCTGCGGCTGCTCCTGCTGCTGGCCACCATGGCATTCCATGCATTCTTCGGCGTCTCGCTCATGATGTCCACGGCGCTGCTCTCCGGCGACTATTTCGGCAACATGGGCCGGCCCTGGGGAGACGGCGCGCTCGTCGACCAGCAAACGGCCGGCGGCATCGCATGGGGCATCGGCGAGTTTCCCACGCTGCTCATCGCCCTCGGCGTCGCCTACATGTGGTCCAAGTCGGATGCGCGCGAGACCAAGCGCAAGGACCGCGCCGCCGACAGGAATAACAACGCCGACCTGGACGCTTACAATGACATGTTCGCCCAGCTGGCAGCCAGAGACGCTGCAATGTCCCCGGCCCAGTCCGGGCCCGCCATGCCGCACCTGGGCAAACCGCAGGTGAAGCACGACGGCGGCAGGCCGGCCCAGGAGGCCGGCGGCACCCCCGCTGCACCAGCCGCAGCAGTCGGCCCGGAAACGGGCGCCACACCGATCGACGACACGACCGCCGCCCCGCAGGGCGCCCAGCAAGGAGAAGCAAAGTAGTGGATTCCGCAACGAAAACCAATCCCGTCCGCGTCAGGGCCTCCGAGCTTGAAGGCCGTGGCTGGCTGAACACCGGCGGCGTGGAGCTTGGCCTCGAGAAGCTGCGCGGCAAGATTGTCCTCCTGGACTTCTGGACGTTCTGCTGCATCAACTGCCTGCACGTGCTGGACGAGCTGCGCCCCCTTGAGACGGAGTACAAGGACGTCCTGGTCACTGTCGGCGTGCACTCTCCCAAGTTTGAGCACGAGGCGGATCCTGTGGCCCTGGCCGCGGCCGTGGAACGCTACGACATCACCCACCCCGTCCTGGACGACCCCGAACTCGTCACCTGGCAGGCTTACTCGGCCCGTGCCTGGCCCACACTGGTTGTGGTGGACCCCGAGGGCTACATCGTGGCCCACCTATCCGGTGAGGGCCACGCGGCAGGCCTGGCCTCGCTGATCCCCGAACTCATCGCCGAACACGAGGCCAAGGGCACGCTGCACCGCGGCGACGGCCCCTACGTGGCGCCCGAGCCCGTGGCCCGTGACCTCCGCTTCCCCGGCAAGGTCCTGCCGCTCGAGAGCGGAAACTTCCTGGTCTCCGACACCGGCCACCACCGCCTCGTCGAGACCGGCCCGGACCTGACCACCGTGGTGCGCACCATCGGTTCCGGAGCCAAGGGCTTCCGCGACGGCAGCGCAGGGGAAGCTGAATTCAATGAGCCGCAGGGACTTGCGCTGCTCCCGGGCGGGCTTGCAGTGGAAGTGGGCTACGACGTCGTCATTGCCGACTCCGTCAACCACCGCCTGCGCGGGATCACCCTCGCCACGGGCGAGGTCCGCACCCTTGCCGGCAACGGCGTGCAGCGCCTGCTGGATGCCGGGCCCGCCCGCGTGAATGACGACGGCGCCGCCGCCTCCGAAACCGAGCTCGGCTCCGAGCCGCTTGCGGTTGCGCTGTCCTCCCCCTGGGATGTGGCGTACTCGACCGTGCTGGAGACGGTGGTCATCGCGATGGCTGGAACGCACCAGATTTTCGGCTTTGCACCCGCCACCGGCGCCGTGTCCGTGGTGGCCGGCAATGGCCTCGAGGGCCTGCTGGACGGTCCGGCGGAGCAGGCGTGGTTTGCCCAGCCCTCCGGCGTGACCGAGGACGCCAAGGGCAACATCTGGATCGCGGATTCGGAGACGTCGGCCCTGCGCGTGCTCAAGTTTGCAGACGGCGGCACGACGGCGACGGTCGAGACGGCCATCGGCGAGGGACTCTTCGACTTTGGCTTCCGGGACGGCGAGGCCGCCCAGGCGCGGTTGCAGCACCCGCTCGGAGTCGCCGTGCTGCCGGATGGCTCCGTGGCCGTGGCCGACACCTACAACGGGGCCGTGCGCCGCTACGATCCCGCCACGAAGACCGTGAGCACGCTGGCCCGCGGCCTGGCCGAACCCAGCGACGTCCTGCTGGATGAATCGGGCGAGGTGCCGCTGCTCATTGTGGTGGAGGCCAACCGCCACCAGCTGATCCGCCTGCCGCTGCCCAAGAACGCCCTGCAGGTTGATGAGGGCGCCGCCCAGACACAGCGGCCCAAGACAGCCATCGCCTCCGGCGAACTGGCACTGACCATCAACTTTGCCGCGCCCACGGGGCAGAAGCTGGACGACCGCTGGGGCGACCCCACCCAGTTGAAGGTCTCCTCCACGCCGCCGGAGCTGTTGCTCAGCGGCGAGGGTACCTCCGTCGGGCTGGCACGCACACTGGTGCTGAACGCGGACGTGCCCGAGGGTGTGCTGCACTTTACGGCCCGCGCCGCCGCGTGCGACGGGCCGGAGGACGCCAACGGCGAGATTCCGGACCATGCAGCCTGCCACCTGTACCAGCAGGACTGGGGCATCCCGGTGCTCATCAGTGCCGACGGTGCCTCCGAGCTGGCCCTGGACCTCCGCGGCGTCCAGTAGCACCGGCCCGGCCCGCCGTGCCGGATGGATCTTGGGCTGTGGCTGCCCTAGTGTGGATTGGGATGGCGATGTCCGCCGTCGCCAGCCTGAGCCGGTGGAGGGGTATCCCATGCAGGATCTTCAAAGCACGGCAGTCAAACCTCTGAACAAGATGTCCGTGGTCTCGGCCGCCATGACGGTGGTGGCCATTGCATGCCTCGTCTTCTTTGGCATCGGCACGGTGCTCGTGTTCGCCGTGGGCGCGGGCCATGTGGCGCTCCAACAGATCACGTCGCGGGGCGAAGGCGGACGCACGCTTGCCCTTGTGGCCCTGGCCGTAAGCTACGCCTTTGCCGCCTATGCGCTCGCGACCTCGATTTTCTACGCCTTCGCCCTAACGTCTCAGTTGGGCTAGTCACCGCCGCCGCATTTCCACGCCGCGGCTGTGCCAGGGGACAACGGCCGGGCGGCCCTCAACGGCCCGGCCGTTGTTGCATCCGCCTGCAGACTTCCAAATAGTGGAACGTGCGGCGGGCCGGGAATAGATACCATGGCGCAATCGGTTGCCATCGTTATGGTGAGCGGCCTCATTTGGCGTTGTTGCGGTCCCCGCAATGATGCCGGCCAGGACGCCAGCTCCCACGGACCCGACGAAGGAATCAATGCGTACAGCTCGAGATCACACCGTTGGCCAGCGGACGTGGCCACTCGTTGCCGTTTTGGCAGTCACGGGCGCCTGTGCCTCGTTCATGTACACCCTGGTGATGCCGATCCAGGCGCAACTTCCACAGTTGCTAAACGCGCCACGTGAGGCGACGGCCTGGGTCGTGACCATCACACTGCTGACATCCGCCATCGCGACGCCGATTTCCGGCAGGTTGGGCGATCTTTTCGGCAAGCGCAGGGTCATCGTGCTGTTGCTGCTGACCTTGATCGTCGGCAATGTCCTGGCGGCTGTCTCGACCGGCCTGACGCTGTTGCTGGTGGGCCGCGCCCTGCAGGGGCTTATGAGCGGCGTCATTCCGCTGGGCATCGCAGTGCTCCGGGACCAACTCCCCGCAAGGCGGGTGGGAGGGGCGGTGGCCCTGATCAGTGCCTCCTTTGGTTTTGGTTCCGCCCTGGGCCTGCCCGTCAGTGCATTGATCGCCGAGACCATGGACTGGCATGCGTTGTTTTGGATTGCCGCGGCACTGGGGCTGGCCCTGTTGGTGCTTGTGGCATGGATCGTGGCGAAGGACACTGCCTTCGCGACAGGCGGCTTCGACTACATCGGCGCGTTCGGCCTCGCCGCAGGCCTGTCCGGTCTCCTGGTGGCGATTGCCCAGGGAAATGCGTGGGGCTGGACCTCGCCCGCCACGCTGGGATTCGGAGTGGGTGGCATCCTGGTGCTCGTGGCGTGGGGAGCCTTTGAACTGCGGCTGGAGAATCCCGTGGTTGATTTGCGTGTGGCCGCCCGCCCAACAATTCTCATGACAAACCTGGCCTCCGTTGCCCTGGGTTTCTCGTTCTTCTCCTCGGCCGTCCTGTTTCCGCAAATTCTGGAACTTCCCACCAGTAGCGGCGTCGGTTTGGGCATGTCCCTTCTGGCCATGGGCCTGGTCCTGGCTCCGGCGGGCTTGGTGCAGATTGCCATGGCCCCCGTCGCCGCCCGGATGAACAACACGGTTGGCGGGCGGGCCACGCTCGTGACCAGCGCCGTCATCATCTCCCTGTCCTATGTCCTGGCACTGCTGGCCGCAACGGAGGTCTGGCAAATCCTTTTGGCCAACGCGTTCATCGGGGCCGGCATCGGCATTGGTTTCGCGTCCATGCCCATGCTCATCATGGGTGCCGTCGACGCGACCGAAACGGGTGCTGCGAACGGCTTGAACTCACTCATGCGCTCCCTCGGCACGGGCAGTTCCGCCGCCGTCATGGGCGCCATTCTCGCGGCCTCCAGCGCCGGCGGTTCAGCTCCGACGGCGGCAGGATTCCACCTGGCCTTCTATGTGGCGCTCGGCGGCGCAGTGGTGGCCGGGGTGTTGGCGCTGTGCATTCCCAAACCGCTGCCGGTGCGGGCCGTGCCAGTGGCGCTCACTGTCCCGGAGCCGGCTTTGGACGACGGCGTGGCCCGCCACTGAGCGGGGCGGCCGGGGGCGTCCGCCCGGGTTTCCAGCCGAGGCCGCCAACTGTACAGGCCGCTCCCAGGCCAGGGCGTCAGTAGTCGAGGACGGGGGTGACGCTGACGTCGGTGCCGTTGATGGCCAGTGTTCCGGAGAAGGTGAAGTCGGAAGGTTGCTTCACGTCGGTGACCAGGCCGGTGAACAGGTTTTGTTCCTGGAAGGAGACCTCGGCCTTGCCGGTCAGCGGCGCCAGCACCCATTGTCCGCCGTAGGGCGTGATGGTGATGGTGGGGTAGTCCTGAATGGCCCACTTCACGTCCGACACCACACGGTTGTCCGTGCTGGCGCTCATGGGGCAGCCGGTGGGCATGAGGACTGCCTGTTGTGCACAGGTATCGAGATAGGTGCGGATGGTGCCGTCCACCTGGGACAGCAGCTCGCTGGTGGGCCCCGTTGCCAGTCCGACGGCGGGAACCGCGCCTTGGCCGGTCACGGCGCTCGCCACGGGGGGAGCAGCGAAGAGCGGGGAACGGTACTCAAATTCGTAGCGGCCCGGGTAGAACACGGCAAAGCTGTTGCGGCCCTCCGGCATGTTGACGTCGACACCGTTGATGCTCGCCTGGTTGGCGTTCACCACCGAGACGTCAACGTGGGGGAGCGTCCCGGGCACCATCTTCCAGTCGTCAAAAAACAGCCACTGCTTGGATCCGGACACGAGCTTGAATTCCGTGGAATAGCCGACGGTGTCGATCGTGTAGCTGACGGTGACGATCTTTTGGTTGTTGGGGCCGTCCACGGCGTTGCCAATGGTGAGGTCCTTCAACCCCTCCATCGAAGCGGACAGGGCTGCGCCGTCCAGGCCGGCAGCGTCGCCGGCAGGAACCTTGGCCTGCAGCAGGCCCAGCGCCTTGGCGCCGTCGCCGGCCTTGAGCGCGTCCAGATAGTGCGAAACCGTGCCTTCAGGACCGAAGCTCTTGTTGTTGACCACCACGATCGTGACGATGCACGCTGCCAATGTCAGCATGAAGATCATGAGCCACGTTGCGGTCGTTTTAATCAATTGGGTCCCGTTCTTCATCCCGTCCACTGTACCGGTTTCAGACTCGGGGGCCTCAATCGTGTTCATGCCTAGCGGCGCCTCTTGCGGGGCGCCGTGCCGAATATGTCACGGATCAGGCTGCGTCCCATGGACCGGGCAGCACTTTGCAGTCCGCCCTTGAGCCCGCTGCCGAAAGCCCCGCCCAAGGCGCCGATGACGTCAGCGGCGATGCCGCCGTCGTTCTTCGGGGCCGGCAGGGCAACAGGGGGAGGCGGGGGCAGGGGGGCCCCGGCGGCGGGCCCCGTGCTGGGCGGCGTGGCCGGCGCGGCGGGTGCCTGCAGCTTCTCGTAGGCGGAGACGGGGTCAACGGCCGTGCCGTAGGTGGGAAGCAGGGCCGAGGCGGCGATGACAGCCTTGACGGTGTCGGGCGTGCTGGGGCCCATGACCGATCCCGGCGCGCGCAGGCGGGTCAGCGCCACCGGCGTGGGGGCGCCGTTTTCATTCATGACCGTGACCACGGCCTCGCCAATGCCGGCACTGGTGAGGACCTCTTCGAGGTCGTAGTCGTTCATGGGGAAGGTGGACACGGTGGCCTTGAGCGCCTTGGCGTCCTCGGGGGTGAAGGCGCGCAGGGCGTGCTGGATGCGGTTGGCCAGCTGGGCCAGGACGTCGGCGGGGACATCCTTGGGGGTCTGGGTGACGAAGAAGATGCCCACGCCCTTGGAACGGATGAGCCGCACCGTCTGGGTGATGGCGTTCAGGAAGGCCTTGCTGGCACCGTTGAACAACAGGTGCGCCTCGTCGAAGAAGAACACCAGCTTGGGCTTGTCGATGTCTCCCACCTCAGGCAGGTCTCGGAACAGGTCCGCCAGCAGCCACATGAGGAAGGTGGAGAACAACAGCGGCTTGTCCTGCACGCTGGGCAGTTCCAGGCAGCTGATGACGCCGCGGCCGTCGGGAGCCGTGCGCAGGAGCTCTGCGGTGTCGAACTCGGGCATGCCGAAGAACTCGGACATGCCCTGGGCCTCGAGGGTGATCAGGTTGCGCAGAATGACGCCGGCTGTGGCCTTGGACAGTCCGCCGAGGTCCGCCAGGTCAGCCTTGCCCTCGTCGGAGGTGAGGAAGGTGATGACGGCCCGCAGGTCCTTGAGGTCGTAAAGTTCCAGGCCCTTGCTGTCAGCGTAGTGGAAAACAAGCTGCAGGCTGGACTCCTGGGTTTCGTTCAGGTCCATGACGCGGGCCAGAAGAACGGGACCAAAGGAGCTGATCGTGGCGCGGACAGGGACTCCGCCGCCGTTGCCGCCCAGCGCCAGGAACTCCACGGGGAACGCCTTGGACTCCCACTGCTGGCCCAGGGCCTGCGTGCGGGCTGTGAGCTTCTCGCTGCCCTGCGCCGCCGTGGCCAGGCCCGTGAGGTCGCCCTTGATGTCGGCCATGAAGACAGGAACCCCGGCCGTGGAGAGCTGTTCTGCAATCATGTGCAGCGTGACCGTCTTGCCCGTTCCTGTGGCACCTGCCACCAGGCCGTGCCGGTTCATCATGGCCAACGGCAGGGCCACCTGTGCCTCCGGGCGGATTTCCCCTTCCACCAAGGCGGCGCCGAGGGCAATCGAGGAGCCCTCAAAGGTGTAGCCGGTGGTGATTGCCGTGATCAACTCTGATGCGGATTTGCTAGCCATAACGAAAGCGTACCGCGCATCGGCACCTACTCAGCCCAAGAGGAACGCCACGCCGAACATTGCCGGGATGGCCAGCACCGTGGTCAGCAGCACGGTGTCCTTGGCGACGGCGACACCCACCTGGTAGCGCTGTGCCGTCACATACACGTTCTGTGCGGTGGGCAGTGCCGCGGCAATCACGACGGCGAACAGTCCCGCCCCGTCCAGCCCCATGGCAAAGTGTCCCAACAGGAAGGCGATGGCGGGGTGCAGGAGCAGCTTGAAGCCTGTCGCGAGGAGGATGTCGGGGCGCCTGCGGTCGGCAGGGTTCAATGGCCGCGTGGTCCCCAGCGACATCCCGAAGGCGATCAGGATGGAGGGGATCGCGGCACCGGCAATCAGGTGCAGCGGCTCCGCCACGAGGGAAGGGAGCTGCCAGCCGCTGGCCGACAGGACCAGACCAACGGCGGTGCCAAGGATCATCGGGTTGCTGACGACCTGCAGCAGCACCCTGCCGGGGGTGGCGCGTCGGCCGCTCGTGAGGGAGTCGAGCAGCATGAGGTAGACGGGTGTGTAAAACGCCAGCTGAAAGACCAGTACGGGGGCTATCAGGGCCGCGTCGCCCAGGACATATGCCGCAATGGGAATGCCCAGGTTGGCGGCATTTGCGGTGGAGGAGGACATGGCTGCCAGCAGTGATTCCGCCAGGGTGCGCTTGAGCCAGAACTTTACGAGGGCAAGGAAGATGCCGGCAGTGATGACGGCGCTGGCCGCGGCCACGAGGAGGGGCGCGGCAAAGACGACGTGGAGATCCGCCTTGGCGAGGGTCTCCACAAGCAGTGCCGGACTGGCGACAAAGAACGACAGGCGGCTCAGGACGATTTGGGCATTGTCGCCCAGGACCTTTTTGCGGCCCACAAACCAGCCCACCAGGATGATGAGCCAGACTACGGAGAAGCCTTCGATGACGGACAGCACAAGCTACAGCTTAGTGAACGCAGGCGCCGTCACCTTGCAACGCTCTATCACCTAACGGGGTTTTCCCGGGGACGCTCTATCACCAAACGGGGCGCAGTTAGCGGGACTGGGCCAGGGCGGGGCGCAGCAGGCCTTCGGTGATGGCCTCGGCCGGATCGCTGCCCAAGTGGACGATCTTGTTGTCCGCATCGACGTGGACCACGGAGGGCACGTAGTCGCGCGCCTCGGCGTCGCTCATCTGGGCGTAGGTCATCAAAATGACGAGGTCGCCAACGTTGACCAGGTGTGCGGCGGCGCCGTTGATACCGATGACGCCCGTGCCCCGCTCGCCGGGGATCGTGTACGTTTCCAGGCGCGCGCCATTGGTGATGTCCACGATCGAGACGAGCTCGCCGGGCAGAATGTCGGCAGCGTCCAGCAGATCGGCGTCGACTGTCACGGAGCCCACATAGTGCAGGTCGGCGTGGGTGACAGTGGCGCGATGGATCTTGGACTTAAACATTGTTCGCATCATAACGGGGTCAAGTCTACCGCTGCCGGTGCAGGAAAGGCTGTGAGTTGGCTTACCGAACCGGCCGGTGCGGGGTCAGCGCCTGCCCACCGGCGTCAGCTTGCGGCCCATGATGGCGCGGGTCAGGGCGTCCACCACCTCGGTGTTGGCCAGCGGATTGCGGATCAGCGTGAAGTCCACATCGCCGACCGGCGGGAGGTCGAAGCGCCTGGTGATGATTTTCAGGTCCTCGGGAACCAGCGAGGTGGGCATGACGGCGACGCCGATCCCGGCCCGCAGCGCGGCCAGCACGCCGCTGATTTGCTTGGTGGTGCAGGTAACCCGCCAGGTGCGGCCCGCGGCTTCCAGGGCGTCGAGCGCCAGCTTCCGGCTCAGGCTCGGGGCCGGGTAGACAATCACGGGCACAGGTTCGCCCGGTGACAGGACTGTTTGTTCCAGGCCCACCCAGTCGAAGGTGTCCTTCTTGACCACCTCGCCCTCCTGTGCGCCGGACACCCACTTCACAAATACCAGGTCCAGGGCGCCGGCCTTGAGGCGGCGGTGCAGTTGGTCGCTCTGGCTGACGGTCAGTTCGAGGTTGATCTGCGGGTACAGTTGGCGGAATTCGCGCAGGATCCGGGGCAGTCCCGTGATGGCAAGGTCGTCGGCCGTGCCAAAGCGCAACCGGCCCTTCATGGCGGCGCCGGAAAAGTAGCGGGTGGCGGCGTCGTTGGCGGACAGGATGGTGCGGGCAAAGCCCGCCATGGCGTCGCCGTTGTCTGTCAGGCGAAGCTCGCGGGTGTCGCGGGTGACCAGCACCCGCCCGGCCGCCTGTTCCAATTTGCGCACATGTTGGCTGACGGTGGGTTGGCTGATGCCCAGCCGTTCCGCGGCCCGGGTGAAATTGCGGGTTTCAGCAAGAGCCAGAAAACTCTTGAGTTGGACCGGGTCAAACATGGGGGCGTCCGACATGGCATGCATCCTTGCATCTATTACGTTTCTCAATAGTACTTATAGGCATCATACCCTTTCGGCATGAAAACCTGCGGCCTAGGGTTGGAGAGGTAAACCCCAACCGCCCCCGAGTCCCAGGACCATACCGTTGACTCCCCCCTCAACACCGCAGAATCCCGCCCTGACCGCTCCGATTAACTTAGTGACCACCCGGCCCCCGTGGAGCCAGACGTTCTCCTCGCTCAAGATCCGCAACTACCGCATCTTCGCGTCCGCCAACCTCCTGGCCGTGATCGCCGTCTGGATGCAGCGGGTTGCCCAAGACTGGATGGTCCTGGAACTCTCCGGTTCGGTGACCGCCGTCGGAATTACCGTGTTCATGCAATTCATTCCCTCACTTGTCCTGATGCCGCTGGGCGGAATCCTCGCGGACCGCTACTCCAAGCGCCTGATCCTCATGATCAGCCAGGGTTCGGCAGGTGTGCTGGCGGCCGTCATGGCGGTGTTGGCGCTGACCGGGCACCTCCAGGTGTGGCACATCTACGTCATCGCCTTCATCTTGGGCCTGGTGGTCGTGGCGGACCAGCCGGCGCGGCAGGTCTTCGTCAACGAGTTGGTGGGGCCGGCGCAGTTGCGCAACGCCATCAGCCTGAACTCTTCGATCTTCCAGCTCGGCGGCATGATCGGTCCTGCCGTCAGCGGCGTCATGATCATGGCGATTGGCGGCGGCTGGGCCTTTGCAGCCAACGCGATGGCTTGTGCCGTCACCGTCGTCTCGCTGATCTTGATCCGCAGCAACGAACTGGTGGTCATGCCTCCGGTCAAGCGCGCCAAGGGGCAACTGCAGGAGGGGTTCCGGTATGCCCTTCGCAAGCCGACCATCTTCTGGCCAGCCATGATGGCGGCGGTGTTTGCCATTTTTGGGCTGAGCCTGCCCGTGCTGATGGCCGCCTACGCCAATGACGTGTTCGACGCCGGGGCCGGAGGCTACGGCCTGCTGAACACCCTGGTGGCACTTGGTGCACTGTGCGGGGCGCTGGCCTCAACCCGGGTCGCCACCCTGCGCCTGCGCGGCGTGATGATGGCGGCGGGGGCCTACGGAGTCATCCTGATGATTGCCTCGCTGGCCCCCAACATGGTCACCTTTGGCACCGTCATGGTGATGGCGGGCTTCGCCTCGCTGCTGTTCCTGACCAGTGCCAACCAGCTGGTGCAAATGTCCACGAACGTGATGATCCGTGGCAGGGTCATGAGCCTGTACATCATGGTGCTTATTGGCGGGCAGGCCCTTGGCGGCCCGCTCATGGGTTCCCTGGCCGAGAACTGGGGCGTCCAGTGGGCCATGGTCGTTGCCGGAGGCATGCCGGCACTGGCCGCCCTTGTCATCGCGATTGTGCTGGCCAAGCGCGGCCAACTGACGCTGCGGTTCAACCTGCGCAGCGCCCGGCACCCGGTCTTTATTGAGGCGCGGGCTGCCGGATAATCCGGGGCGGGCCCAGGACGCGGTGGAGAGATTCCGCCACCGCGTCCAGGTCCCGCAATTCGCACTCCCACACCGTGACGGCCGTCCAGCCGCGATTTGCCAGTTCGGTGATGGCCTGCCCGTCGCGCTCCACGGTCCGGGAGCGTTTGGCTTCCCAGAACTCGGCATTCGTGGCGGGTTTGTGCGTGCCGTTGGGACAGCTGTGAGAGTGCCAGAAGCAACCGTTCACAAACACTGCCACACGGCGGCGACGGAACACCATGTCCGGCGTGCCGGGCAGGTCCGCCGGGTGCAGCCGGTACCTGTAACCCTCGGCAAAAAGCAACCGGCGCACCAACATCTCCGGCTTGGTGTCCTTGCTGTGGATGTGCGACATCACCCGGTGGCGCTGCTCCCTGGTCAGTGAATCAACCATGCACCCATGCTACGCGCGGTGACTGGGCGGCGGTCCAGGATCCGATCCAAATACCAGCCCAGACGCCGGGGTGCCGGCATTTCACCCGGACCGCCCGGATCTTTCCACGGGCTGCGGGACTAAAATGGAAGCTACGAAAGATCCTTTTCGGTATCCATTGCCGGCTTTGATGGTCGACCCTGACCCCGCCGGTGACACCATGCAGCAACCCATCAGTCCCCCCATCGCCCCGCGGCATGCCGCGAACCGTCCCGCACGCGGCAACCCCGTCATCGAGTCCTATGCGGTGCTGCTGAAACGTGTGCGGGCAGCAGGACAGATGCGCCGCCGTCGAACCTTTTATGCGGTGGTGTTTGCCGTGCTGCTGCTGTTGCTGGCCGCGGCAGGCACGGGGTTCATGCTGCTGGGGCAGACTTGGTTCCAGCTGCTGATCGCCGCCGCCTTGGGGGTGCTGTTTACGCAGTTCGCGTTTCTGGCGCATGAGGCCGCCCACCACCAGGTGTTTGCCTCGGGGCCGGCCAACGACTGGACGGCCCGGATCCTGGGTCCGCTGCTGGTGGGCATGAGCTATGCCATGTGGGTCAAGAAGCATACGGCGCACCACCAAAACCCGAACACCAAGGGCAAGGACCCCGACATCCACACGGGCGTGGTGGCGTTCCACGAAGAAGGCGCAGCCACCAAGCGAGGGCTGGCCGCCGCCTTCACCCGGCACCAGGGCACACTGCTGTTTCCGCTGATCCTGTTTCTGGGCTTCAGTTTGGTCATCGACTCGGCCAAGACCCTGTTCGGCAGGCGCGGGGTGCGCTACCGGTACGTGGAGATCGGGATGCTCGTGCTGCGCTTTGGCGCCTACCTGGCACTCTTGTTCGTGGTGCTGCCGTGGGGCATGGCCCTGGCATTCCTGGCCGTGCAGATGGGTGTGTTTGGCTTTTACATGGGTGCCACTTTTGCGCCGAACCACAAGGGCATGCCCGTGCTGGAAGCAGGCAGCAGGGTCGACTTCCTCACCCGCCAGGTGGTCACCAGCCGCAACATCCGCGGCGGGTGGTTCATGGACACGTTTATGGGCGGGCTGAACCGGCAGGTAGAGCACCACCTGTTCCCGGACATGGCCCGGCCCGAACTGCACCGCGCCAACGCCCTGGTCAGGGAGGCGTGCGAACGCAACGGAATCGCTTTCACTGAGACGGGCCTGATGCAGTCCTACGCAATTGTGGTGCGCTATTTGAACCGGGTGGGCCTGTCAGCCGTGGACCCCTTTGAATGCCCGTTGGTGCGCCAGTTCCGGTAACGAGGCAAAGGAGGCCCGGCCCATGGAACAGGTCAGTGTGCGGTACATAGTGGACGACGTCGATGCGGCCTTGGGCTTTTACGTGCAGCTGGGCTTCACCGAGATGATGCACCCGGCGCCCGGTTTTGCCATGCTCACCCGTGGCGGCCTCCGACTGTTGCTCAGCGCACCCGCATCGCTCGATGCCAGGGGCCTGCCGGGCGGGGGAGGGCGGGCCATGGCCGACGGTGTCGTGCCGGAACCCGGCGGGTGGAACAGGTTCGCCCTCCAGGTGTCCGATCTGGAGGCGGAGGTGTCGCGGCTGAGTGCAGCCGGCGTTCATTTCCGCAGCGGCATCATTGAGGGGATCGGGGTCCGGCAGATACTGCTTGAGGATCCCTCCGGCAACCTGGTCGAATTGTTCGAACCACTGCTGCCGGAGGCGGCCCACAAGAGTATCTAGCCATTGCGACGCCCGCACGAAACCCCGGACGCTGATAGAGCGTCCGTGGAATCGCTCCGGACGCTGATAGAGCGTCCCGTTTGGCGGGGTGGGTTCCAGCCCGGACTATTCCAGTGGCAGGTGCGGGTACGCTTCCTGGCGCCGCTGGAACTCGAGGATGGCCGGGTTGATGATGACGCCGTCGGATATTTCAATGGCGCGCTGGACGGTGTCGCTCTCAGCCCAGGCGTCCGGGCCGTCCAGCACGGTCTCGATGAACGGCATCAAGGCCTCGCTGATTTCCCAGGTGGCGGAATTCCACAGGTAGCTGGGGCTGTGGTCCACGGCGTAGTAGTTGATGTGGTCGCCCACCGTGAACATGGGTTCCGTGAACGTTGTGCTGCGGGCCCAGCTGAATCCCATGCCCTCGTCGCAGGAGACATCAACAATCAGGCTGCCGGGGCGGAATGCGTCAAGATCGGCTTCCGTCACGTACGTCATGGGTGCATTGGGGTCCTGCAGGGTGCAGTTCACCACGATGTCGGCCTGCGCCAGGAACTCGCTCAACGGCACGTCCCCGTCCTCAAGCATGACAAAACCCGCGTGCGGTGCCTCGGGTGCGAAATCAAACTGCACCATCTCGACCGAATGGATCGGTGCGGCAACAGCTGCCACATTGCGGCTCGTCAACACCTGCACGTCGTGGATGCCCAACGCCTTCAGCGCCGTCACGGCGCCACGGGCCGTGGCACCGAAGCCAATGACGACGGCACTCATCCGGCGTCCGTAGTCACCGGTTGACCCCGTCAGGGCCAGCGAGTGCATCACCGACGAATAGCCGGCGAGCTCGTTGTTTTTGTGGAACACGTGCAGCCCAAAACCGCCGTCGGACGCCCAGTGGTTCATGACCTCGAAGGCTATCAACGTCAGCTTCTTGTCGATGGCCAGCTGCGTGATGGCACGGTCCTGGACGCAATGCGGCCAGCCCCACAGGACCTGGCCATCCTTCATGTCGGCCAGGTCCGAGGCCTGTGGCTTGGGCAGGAGCAGCACATCAGAAAGTGCGATGACCTGCTCGCGGGAGGCGACGGAACCGACCAGGCCGGCGAGCACGCCGTCGGACATCCCGAAGCGGTTGCCGTACCCCTCTTCAACCACCATCCGGGCGAGGATGTCGGGTTCTATCCGGGAAAAATGCTCGGGATGGATGGGTGCACGCCGCTCATCGGGCTTGCTGGACTTGCCTAAAACGCCGAGCCGCAGCCCGGTCCTCGCGGCACTCATTTTTTCTTTGCGGGTGTGGGTTTGTCAGCAATGTTTGCAGCGGTTTCGCCGGCCCGTTTGTCGGCGCGCTTTTCCTTGATGGACTTGCTTGACTTCTTCGATGCGGTTTGCCGTGGTGATTTGTCGCCCATGTCAGCTCCCTAAGGTGGGGCCAAAATGGCCCCGTAGCCTGACCCTACACGCCCCGGCGGGTTAAGCGGCACTGGAAGTTAAGCAGCTGTTGCCCCCGGCCAGGCCGAGGGCAACAGCGTTCATGCGGAGCGGGCGACGGGAATCGAACCCGCGTATCGAGCTTGGGAAGCTAGCGCTCTACCATTGAGCTACGCCCGCGTGGAGACCCGTGTGCGGCAAGCCGCAGCTGAAGTTCCGCTATTGATTCTAGCCCGTGCCGCGGTGTGCTCATGACCAATGACACGCCCGTCAGCCGATGATGGAGGCTTTCACGGCCGCGAACTCGTCATCCGTCAGGGCTCCGGAAGCGTGCAGGGCGGCGAGGCGTTCCAACTTGCTGAGCAGGTCGTCGGCGGGGGCTGCAACGGGAACTGGCTCCACGGCCGGGGCTGCGGGAGGAACTGCCTGCGCATGCTGCGCCGCGGCCTTGGCATTCACCGCGTTGCTGGCTGCCGTGGCCGTGCCGGCAATGACTGCCGTGCGGGCTGCGGTGCCCAAAAGACTGGGGCGGTTGCGTCGTCCAAAAGCCATGGTGATCTCCTCAGGGGTGCCACACAGGCGAAACCGCCGGCCGGTTCCTTCATACTACGGCCCCTGCTCGGGGTGGGCCAGAAGCGGACGGCAGGGGCCGCCGTGGCCCCTCTAAATGGCAGGCTCCGGCTTCTTGCCCTGAATGACGCGCACCAGCGGTTCCACGTACCTGGCGGCAATGGGGCCGCTGACCGCCATGATCAGCACATAGGTGGTGGCCAGGGCCGCAAGTTCGGACGGCACGGCGCCGGAGGCCACGGCCAGCCCGGCGATCACGATCGAGAACTCGCCGCGCGCAATCAGCGCAGCACCCGCCCGGGCCCGGCCGGGCACACCAATGCCCTGCTGCTGCGCCGCCCACCACCCCGTGGCCACCTTGGTGAGGGCCGTGACGACAGCCAGGATGAGCGCCACGCCGAGGACCGGCGGGATGCTGCGGGGGTCGGTGTTCAGGCCGAACAGCACAAAGAACATGGCCGCAAACAGGTCGCGCAGCGGTTCCAGAACCCGGGTGGCGTTCTCGGCGGTGCCGCCGGAAATGGCGATGCCCAGCAGGAACGCACCCACGGCCGCCGAGACCTGCAGCGCCGAGGCCACACCCGCCACCAGCAGCGCCGCGCCGAGCAGCTTCAAAAGGAACGACTCGCGGTCCGGGCTGTCCAGGAGGTTGGAGACCATGTGCCCGTACCGCAGCGCGCCCAGCAGGACAAGGGTGATGACGGCCAGAGAAATTCCGACGGCGGTCAGCCCGCCCAGGAACGACACGCCCGCCAGGACGGCTGTCAGGATCGGCAGGTAGGCAGCCATGGCGAGGTCCTCAATGACCAGCACCGCCAGGACGACAGGGGTTTCTCGGTTGCCGAGACGGCCGAGGTCGCCCAGCACCTTGGCGATGATGCCGGAGGAGGAGCTGTAGGTGATGCCCGCCATGACCAGGGCGCCCACGGGGCCCCAGCCCAGGATCAGGGCAACGGCGACGCCGGGCACCATGTTCAGGACCAGGTCCACCAACCCCGCCATCCATGACTGCCGCAGGCCGGTCACCAGTTCCTTGGCCGTATATTCCAGTCCGAGCATAAGCAGCAGGAGGATGACGCCGATCTCGCTGGCGATATGGGCAAAGTCGTCGATGCCGCCCAGGTTGACAATTCCGCCGTGGCCGAAGGCCAGCCCGCCTAGCAGGTACAGGGGGACCGGCGACATGCCGATGCGCCCTGCCAAACGACCCAGAAATCCGAGCGCGAAGAAGACTATGCCGAGCTGGATGAGTGAGAGGGTCGTTGGATCCATGACGTCGCTAGGGCCGGGACTGCAGGATCAGGGCGGCGTCGGCCAGGCCGTTGTCGGTGCCCACGATGACCACTAAGTCGCCGACCTCCAGAATTTCGTCCGGGCGCGGGGAGGCGATGACATCGTCCCCGCGCAGCAGGGCCACGATGGATGCCCCGGTGCGGGTGCGCATCTGGGTGTCGCCCAGAGGCCGCCCGGCATACTCGGTGCCCTTGCGGATCATGATCTGGTGGGTGCTGATGCCGGAGACGTCTTCCTGCTCCGCCGTCAGCTGTGCAACCAGCTGGGCAGAACCCAGCAGTTGGCCCAGCGTCGAGGCCTCGTCGGCGCTGAGCGGGATGGACGCGGCACACGCGTCCGGGTCGTCCATGCGGGAGAGGATCAGTTCCGTGTGGCCGTCCCGGTGGGTGACAACCCCTACCCGCCGACCGGTGGCCAGGCGCAGCTCCCTGCGCACGCCAATTCCAGGAAGAGGCGTCTCTTCAATATTCATGGCTCCAACTTTAGTCGCGTCTTTCCATACACGGGTTAAACGCATTCCGGTCGTCATATAGTCCCGACCGCTGTTGGGCGGCCCGGATGCGCTAAATTTAGGGGTGTGCTGATCTCTGACCGCGACATACGTGCCGAAATTGACGCCAAGCGCATTGTCTTGGACCCCTACGACCCCGCCATGGTGCAGCCGTCCAGTGTTGACGTGCGCATCGACAGGTACTTCAGGCTGTTCGACAACCACCGCTACGCCCACATCGACCCCGCCGAGGAACAGCCCGAGCTGACCCGGCTGGTGGAGGTTGACCCGGACGAGGCCTTCATCCTGCACCCTGGCGAGTTTGCCCTGGCCTCCACCTATGAAACGGTCACGCTGCCGGACAACGTTGCCGCGCGCCTCGAGGGCAAGTCCTCGCTCGGCCGCCTGGGCCTGCTCACGCACTCCACCGCCGGCTTCATCGACCCCGGATTTTCCGGCCACGTCACGCTGGAACTATCCAATGTGGCCACCCTGCCCATCAAGCTGTGGCCCGGCATGAAGATCGGCCAGCTCTGCTTCTTCCAGCTCAGCTCGCCCGCGGAAAACGCCTACGGAACCGGCAACAACCTAAACCGCTACCAGGGCCAGCGCGGACCAACCGCGTCGCGCTCACACCTGAATTTCCACCGCACCAAGATCTAGCGCCCCTCCCGGCCCGCGCGCCCTGCCACCGCATTTGGCGGTGAGGCCGCATCGCCCGGCGCTGGTTTTCCACTTCCCAACGGACGACGGCGGGAGGTTGCCTTGGCAGTGCAAGGTAACCTCCCGCCGTCGTACCTGGGTTTAACGGTGGTCAGGAGCCCTGACCGGCAGGAGCAGCAGCAGGCCCAGCAGCAGCACCGCGAGGATGCCGATGATGCCCCAGCGCTGGGCGCCGAAAATGATGATGCACCAGCCGAAAAGCATGGGTGCCAGGAAGGAGACGGCGCGGCCGGTGGTGGCGTAGAGGCCGTACATCTCGCCCTCGTGGCCGGGGGTGGCGAGGCGGCCCATGAATGTGCGGGCCGAGGACTGTGCGGGGCCCACAAACAGGCACAGGATCAGCCCGAAGACCCAGAAGGCGTTCTTGCCGTCAAGGAACAACAAGGCGCCGCCGGACAGCAGCAGCCCCACCAGCGATGTCACGATGACCGCCTTGGGGCCGAACTTGTCGTCGAAGAAGCCGGCGGACAGGGCGCCGATTGCCGCCACCACGTTTCCGGCGATGGCGAAGATCAGCACGTCGCCCGTCTCGAATCCGAAGGAACCCACGGCGAGGACGGCGCCAAAGGTAAAGATCGCGGCGAGCCCGTCGCGGAACACGGCGGAGGAGACCAAGAAGTAGAGCGTGTGACGCTCGTGCCGCCACAGGCCGACGATGGTGTCGAACAGTTCCTTGTAGGACTGGAAGAAGCCCACCTTGGGCTCGTTGGGGTCGGGCTTGGTTTCCGGGATGGCCAACATGACGGGGATGGCGAAAATCAGGATCCACAGGGCAGAGAAGACGGCGACGGCGCGGTAGGTCATGCCGTCCGCGCTGGTGATCCCGAAAATGCCCACCTCGGGCTTGATGAGCGTGAAAAACACGATGAGCAGGGCCACGATGCCGCCCAGGTAGCCGGCCGCCCAGCCGAAGCCGCTGATCCGGCCAATGGTGTTCTTGTTGGAGATCTGCAGCAGCATGGCGTTGTAGTTCACGCCGGCAATTTCAAAGAACACGTGCCCGGCTGCGATCAGCATGCAGCCAAAGAGCAGGTAGGACTCGTTGGGCTGGACGAAGAAGCATGCACCCGTCAGCATGACCACAATGAGGGTGTTGATGCCCAGCCACATCTTGCGCCGGCCGCTGTGGTCGGTGCGCTGCCCAGCCACGGGGGCCAGTGCCGCGATGGCAAAACCGGAGACCGACATGGCGAAGGCCAGGGTGCTGGTTGCCTTTTCCGGACCGCCAAATCCCTCATTTTTGGTCAGGTACAGGGCCGTGAAGATAAACGTGGTCATGACGGCGTTGAATGCCGCGCCACCCCAGTCCCACAAGGACCAGGCCGTGATCTGCCAGGTCGTGCCGGGATTCTTCTCCGTGTTGGCCGTGGGCACGGCGGCTGCGCCTGAGTTCGTCATACGGCACATGCTAGCCGGGCTGCGTGCCGGGGAGCGGTTGCCGCGCGAACATTAAGGCGCTGTTCACCCGCGGGAACCATGCCACAGACAGCCCGCGCGGCATTTTCGCAGCCACCCGCTTGGTAGGCTGGGAGGGTTGGTTAGCCAACATTCACCCCCGTGATTCGCTCATTGCCGGCCCGAAACATGCGGAGACTTTAGTGTTATTTGTCCTTTGTGCGCACTTCCTTGTGGCCATTTTCGCGCCCATTTTGTTCTCGCGCATGGGCCGTTCGGCGTTTTATGTGCTTGCCGCAATCCCCGGAATCAGCTTTGTTTGGCTCATTGCCCAGTACGACAATGTGTTCTCCGACACACTCCCCAGCCCGTCTCTCGACATTCCCTGGGTGCCGGTTTTGCGGCTCGACCTGGACTTTCGGATGGATCCGCTGTCCTGGATTCTGTGCCTGCTGGTCCTCGGAATTGGCGCATTGGTGCTGGCCTATTGTGCCCGCTATTTCAAGACAAACGACGCCGGACTGGGCGGCTTTGGTGCCCAGCTGCTGGCCTTCGCGGGGGTCATGTTTGGCCTGGTGACGGCCGACAACTTCATTCTTTTGTTCATTTTCTGGGAATTGACCACAGTCCTTTCCTATTTGTTGATCGGCTACGCGCGCACCCGCATCGCCGCCCGCCGTGCCGCGCTCCAGGCATTGATCGTGACCACCTTTGGCGGGCTCGCCATGCTGGTCGGGCTGATCATGGTGGGCGAAACGGCCGGGACCTACAGCATCTCCGCCGTGGTGGCCAAGGCGCCTGAGCTGATGGCCGCCGTCGGAATGCCCAGGACCGTCCTGGATGTTGGCATCGCGCTGATCCTGGTGGGTGCCGTAACCAAGTCGGCGCTGCTGCCGTTCCACTTCTGGCTGCCGGGCGCCATGGCTGCGCCCACACCCGTGAGCGCCTACCTGCACGCGGCGGCCATGGTGAAGGCCGGCATCTACCTCATCGCACGCCTGGCCCCCGGCTTTTCGGAGACACAGTACTGGCAGACGATCATCCTGGTGCTGGGCCTCGGCACCATGCTGCTCGGCGGCTGGCGGGCGCTGCGCCAGCACGACCTCAAGCTCATCCTGGCGTATGGCACCGTCAGCCAGCTGGGCTTCCTGACACTCGTCGTGGGGCTGGGCGGGCAGGAAGCGGCCATGGCCGGCATGGCCATGGTGCTGGCCCACGGCCTGTTCAAGGCGTCGCTGTTCCTCGTGGTTGGCATCATTGACCACCAAAGCGGCACCCGCGACATCCGGGAACTTTCCGGTGTGTTCAAGTCCGCGCCCAAGCTGGGTGTTGTGGCGCTGATCGGCGCCGCGTCCATGGCTGGACTGCCGCCGACGGCCGGTTTCGTGGCCAAGGAAGGCATCTTTCAAGCCCTCCTGGCCAACGCCGGCCACGGGCCCTCCGGTGCTGTTGTCGGCTGGATTCTCGTGGTGGGAGTGGTGCTTGGGTCGGCGCTGACATTTGGCTACAGTGCCCGCTTCATGTGGGGCGGCTTCGCCACGAAATCCAAGGGCATGGCCACGGTGTTCAAGCCCGTGAGCTGGTTGTTCCTGGCGGCTCCTGCGCTGCTGGCCGGGCTGACGCTCGCCTACGCGTTCCTCCCGTCGGTAGTTGAAGGGTGGATCAAGCCGTACAGCTCGCAATTCCCCTCCTATGATCCGCACGGGCTGCACCTGATGTTGTGGCACGGTTTCACGCCGGCCCTGGGCCTGAGTGCCATAGTCGTGGGGCTTGGCCTGGTGCTGTTCCTGGCCCGCACACAGGTGGAGTCCTGGCAGGCCAAGCTGCCGCCGGTGGTTGATGCAGAGCGCGGCTACCGGCAGTCAATTGTGGTCCTGGATGCGGTGGCCATTTGGGTCACCGGCCGCACCCAACGCGGTTCACTGTTTTTCTACCTTGTTGTGATCCTGTCCACGGCCATCGCGGCCGTGCTTGCCGTGCTGGTTCTGGGAGACCAGCAGTGGAGCAACAACCTCTACCTCATCGATCCCGGATCGCCGTTCCAAATTGTCGCCGGTGCCGTCATCATCATCGGAGCCGTCGCCGCGGCACGGGCCTCCAAGCGGTTCATGGCCGTCCTCATGGTCTCCGTGACCGGCTACGGCATTGCCCTGATCTTTGCGCTGCAGGGCGCCCCTGACCTTGCGCTGACGCAGATGCTGGTGGAAACCATCATCCTCGTGGCGTTTGTCCTGGCCATGCGGTCCCTGCCCGCGGGTCTGGAAGAGCGCAAGTCCGGCAGTCACAAGGGCCTGCGCATGCTCCTGGGTGTCGTCTTCGGCGCCACCATGGTGGTTGTGGGCGCATTGGCCATGGGAGCCCGCATCCACGACCCTGTCAGCCTGTCCATGCCGAAAATGGCATATGAGGGCGGCGGCGGCCTCAACGTCGTCAACGTGACCCTGGTGGACATCCGCGCATGGGACACCTTTGGTGAGATTTCCGTCCTGGCCATCGCGGCCACGGGCGTTGCGAGCCTGATCTTCGTCAGGGGCCGTGGCGTGCGCCTGCCGCGCGCGGAAACCGTGGCAACGGGAAGCATTGGCAGGTTGCGGGCATCCCTGCCCGCGCCCACCATCAAGATTGCCAAGAAATTCAGCGGCTCCAGCCACAACCCGTGGCTCGTGGCAGGACGGACGCTGGCCCCCGAGCGGCGCTCGATCATCATTGAAGTGGTCACGCGGCTGGTGTTCCACAGCATCATGATCATTTCCGTCTACCTGCTGCTCGCGGGCCACAACGGCACGGGCGGCGGCTTTGCCGGCGGCCTGGTGGCCGGGCTAGCCCTGACCATCCGGTACCTGGCCGGCGGACGCTTCGAACTGGCGGAGGCCACCCGGGTGTCCGCCGGGACCCTCCTCGGTCTGGGGCTGGCCATGGCCGCATTGACCGGCCTCGCGCCCCTGTTCTTCGGCGGCGAAGTTTTCCAAAGCGCCATCGTCAGCTTCGACTGGCCCATTTTTGGCAACGTCAAGTTCGTCACTTCGACGCTCTTCGATATTGGTGTGTACCTGATCGTCGTGGGCCTTGTCGTCGATGTGCTCCGCAGCCTCGGCTCGGAAATTGACCAGCATGAGGAAAGCGGCATGGCCGCCATTGAACTGATTGAGGACGACGAGCCGTTGGAGGTTGGCCGATGAACGCGAACCTGACACTCCTGCTCGTCATGGGCGTGCTGTATGCCGTGGGGATCTACCTGCTGCTGGAGAAAAGCCTGACGCGGGTGCTCCTTGGCCTGATGCTGCTGGCCAACGCCACCAACATCCTGCTGCTCACCACGGGAGGCTATGCCGGGCTGGCGCCGGTATTCAACAAGGATATTCCTTCGGGGGAATACAACGACCCTCTGCCGCAGGCGTTTATCCTCACCTCGATCGTGATCTCCTTTGCCGTCACCGCCTTCATGCTGGGCCTGATCTACAGGTCGTGGCTGCTCAGCCGCGCCGACGACATCCAGGTGGACCTTGAGGATATCCGCGTCGCCACCCAGGGCCTGTACGACGACGAGGAAGACTCCGAAATTGCCGTGGAAATCTCCGACTTCCACGAGAATGACCAGCCGCTTGGGAAGCGGGAAACCATTCCCGGGATCGGGCCAAAGCGGTCGGAGAAGCCCGCCAAGCCAGAGAAACCGTCGAAGCCGGACAAGCCCGGAAAGGAGAAGGCATGAACATCGCCAGCCTGGCACCGCTCGCCGTCGTTATTCCCTTCCTAGGCGCCGCACTGGCGTTTGTCTTGATCAAGCACCCACGGGCCCAGCGCCGCGTCAGCCTCAGCGCCATCACCCTGACCCTTGGGCTGGAAGTGCTGGTCCTCGCCAGCGTCTGGAGCTCCGGTCCAATCGCCGTCGCCCTGGGCGGATGGGCGCCCCCGTTCGGCATCGTCATGGTCGCCGACCAGTTCTCCTCGCTGCTACTGGTGATCTCCTCGGCCGTGAGCCTCGCCGTGCTGGCCTACGCCACGGGACAGGGCGCCGCGGACGGTGAAGAGGGCGGGCCGGTCTCCGTCTTCCACCCCACCTACTTGATTCTGGTGGCCGGCGTCTCCAATGCGTTCCTCGCCGGCGACCTGTTCAACCTCTACGTCGGCTTCGAGATCCTGTTGACCGCCAGCTATGTGCTGATGACGCTCGGCGGCACCGGCTCGCGCATCCGGGCCGGTATCACTTACGTGGTGGTCAGCGTCGTCTCTTCCGTGCTGTTCCTGATTGCCATTGCCATGGTTTACGGAGCCACGGGCACCGTGAACATGGCGGACCTCGCCACCAAGCTGGGCGAACTGGACCCCGGAACCCAGAACATTCTCCACGTGCTGCTGCTGGTGGCGTTTGGCATCAAGGCGGCCGTGTTCCCGCTGTCCTTCTGGCTTCCCGACTCCTACCCCACCGCCCCGGCCCCGGTCACCGCCGTGTTCGCAGGCCTGCTGACCAAGGTGGGTGTATATGCCATTGTGCGTACGGAAACGCTGTTGTTCCCGTCCGACGACTTCAACACGCCGCTGATGGTTGTGGCCTTGCTGACGATGATCGTGGGCGTTCTGGGTGCCGTGGCCCAAACCGATATCAAACGCATGCTCTCCTTCACGCTGGTGAGCCACATTGGGTACATGATCTTCGGCGTCGCGCTTTCATCGGTGCTGGGACTGGCCGCGGCGATCTTCTACACCATCCACCACATCACCATCCAGACGTCCCTGTTCATGGTCACAGGGCTCATCGAGCGCCGCGGCGGCAGCTCGTCGATCGGTCGGCTGGGCGGACTTGCGAAGCTGTCGCCGATCCTCGGCGTGCTGTACTTTGTCCCGGCCATGAACCTGGCAGGCATCCCACCATTCTCGGGCTTCCTCGGAAAGCTTGGCCTGCTGCAGGCCGGGGTCGACGACGGCTCGCCCATGGCCTATGCCCTGGTGGTGGGCGGTGTCGTGGCGAGCCTGCTGACCCTGCTGGTCATGGCCCGCGTCTGGAACCGCGTGTTCTGGCGCAGCACGGCCGACGCCGAGGATCCGGACCCCGTGCTGCTGGCCACTGCCCCGGACGCCTCCGGTGCCCCGAGCATGCGCGCCCTGCGCACCAGCAAGCACGTGGACGCCACCGAGGGGCGTTTCTCCGGTGACAACGAAGTACCCATCCTGCCGAAAATGATGGTGTATTCCACCATGGGCCTGGTGGTGCTGGGCGTGGCCATGACGGTGTTTGCCGGCCCACTCTTTGACCTGTGCAACGCAGCCGCGGCCAGCATGCTCGAACGCGTCCCCTACATTGCGGCCGTATTGGGAACGGGGGCGATGTGAAAACTTCTGGACGCTTCTCGGGCATGTGGCAGAAACTGCCGCTGCTGGTCTGGCTCATCATTGTCTGGGGTGCCCTCTGGCAGGACTTCAGCGCGGGAAACCTGATTTTCGGCGCCGCGATAGCCCTCATCGTCTCCCAGATCTTCTACCTGCCGCCCATCGAATTGAGCGGCCGCTTCAACCCGGTGCATGCCGTTGGCATGATGCTGTGGTTCATCGGCCAGGTGACTGTTGCCAGCTTCCAGGTCCTGTTTTGGGCGATCGTCAAGGGGCCCAAGATCCGCAACGCCGTCGTGGCGGTGCCGCTGCGCAGCCCCTCGGACCTACTCATGACCGCGGTGGGCCACGTGCTCTCGCTCATTCCGGGCTCGCTCGTGGTCGAGGTGGACCGCGGCCGGGCAACGCTCTACGTGCACGCCATGAACGTCCAGACCCCGGCAGACGCCGCCAAGGTGCGCTCGGACGTACAGGGTTTCGAGGCCAGGCTGATCCAGGTCATGGGCACCCGAGAGGAGCTGGCCGCGCTCAACGCGGAGCGGGCGGGCGGCCCCATGGTCAGCCACGCTGAGAGGCTCGACGCCGGGACATCCGTTGCGCCAGAATCGTCCAGTTCCGCTGGTTCCGGGGCAGACAACGACGCGGGGGAGAAGCCATGAGTGCAATGAACATCGTTGTCCTGGTGGTGGCCGCGCTGCTCACCCTGGCGGCGGCGGGCACCATCTACCGGATTGCAAAGGGCCCCTCACTGCTGGACCGGGTCATCGCCGCCGACGTGCTCCTGGCCATCTTTGGTGCGTCGCTGGCAACGGAAATGGCCGTCAACGGGCACTTGGACAATTTGGCGCTGCTGGTGGTGCTGTCCGTCATCGGGTTCATTGGATCGGTGACAGTGGCCCGTTTTGTGGCGCACAAGAAGGAGGACGGATGAACACCCTCGTTGATGTACTGACGGCCATCGCCCTCATTGTGGGTGCACTGATGAGCCTTGCGGCCGCGATCGGCCTGCTGCGCTTCCCGGACTTGATGAGCCGCATGCACGCGGCGACCAAGCCGCAGGTGTTGGGGCTGATGCTGATGCTGGCGGCACTGGGCCTGCAAACGAGGTCTTGGGCCCTGCTGCCCATCCTGCTGGTGGCCTGGCTGTTCCAACTCCTGACGGTGCCGGTTTCAGCGCACATGGTGGGCCGCGCCGGCTACCGGACCAAACACCGCCGTCCGGAAATGCTCAGTGTCGACGAACTCGACCAGGTGGTTGCCGCGGCCGTCGAGGACGACGCACCGGCGAGCTGACCGCACTTCCGCCGCATCATGGATATGGCCCTCAAGACATGCCTTGGGGGCCATATGTGCGATCTGAGAGGTCGGAGCGGAGTGCCTAGACTTCTTCGGGATGCGCGTTGAAGCGGGCAATGGCTTTCTGGGTGGTGCGCCCGGCAACAACCTGGATGACGGCCGCCACGGCTGAGGACACGAGTGCGAACGTCAGGGCCGAGCGCAGGCTGTTGCCCAGGTCTGCGCCGTCCTTGGGCGGCTTGTTGCCGGTGGTCTTTTCCCAGACAGTGTCCACCAGCTTGCTGGCGACAAATCCGGCACCCAGGCTGACTCCGGTGCCGAGCAGCTTGAAGACGATGTTCATGTGGTGACTCCTGAATTCGGTGGCCTGGTTGATGCGGGCAATACCCTACGGTCAGCCTAACGCCTTGCGCCGACCTCCGTGGCGATCGTGACAAGGGGCGGCCGCCGCGCTCCCTGCCGTGACAAGTCCGCCCGCCCTGCTGCGCCGGCTCTCCCCGCGGCTCTTGCCTGCCGGTTGTGACGGGAACAAGGCTGGCCGGACGGCGGCGGTTACTAGCCGTTCGGACCATTGACGCCATTTGTAGCACGTGGCTAGTGTTGCAGGCAGCTGCGTTTGTGATCCATAACACGCGGTGTTCCGAAGGTTTGCAGCCACAAGAGGGGATTTTGTGTGAAAAGCGCGCTTAAGAACGTAACCAGCGGGGCCCTTGCCCTGGCCATCATTGCAGGGGGAGGAATGGCAGCCCTGTCCACGGCAGCGCTGCCGTCGGCCCGGGCAGCATCCGCACCGGCGGAAATCCTGCCGACGCCGCAGGAAGCCGGCAACTCCGGCGTTGCCGTTCCCCTCACGGGAACGGTGAAAGTGGCCGTGGGGGCCAACACGGACGCCCCGGCGAAGGCGCGGCTCGCCGAAATCATCGCCGCAGCCGGCGGAACAGCGGAATTCGTGGACGCGGCCACCGCTGCCGGCGCCACCGTGTTCCTCGGGACCACGGCGGACAACGCGGCCCTGCCCGCAGCACTGCAGGCCGTCGGCGCAACAAATGCCGACGCGCTGGCCACTGACGGCTACGTCATTGCCACCGGCAGTGTCTCCGGCAATCCGGTCCTGGTCCTCAACGGCAAGGACGCCGCGGGCACCTTCTATGCCGTCCAGAGCCTGGGCCAGGTGGTGTCCGGCGGCGCAGCCCCGGCCATGACCGTCAGGGACTGGCCGCTCATGTCCATCCGCGGCGGCATTGAAGGCTTCTACGGCATCCCGTGGTCGCACCAGGCCCGGCTTGACCAGTTTGAGTTCTATGGCAAGCACAAGATGAACACGTACATCTACACGCCCAAGGACGACAACTACCTGCGCGCCAAGTGGCGTGAACTGTACCCAGCTGCCGACCTGGCCAATCTCAAGGAACTCGTGGACACGGCCAGCGCCAACCACGTCAACTTCACCTTTGCCCTGTCTCCCGGAAACGATGTCTGCTACTCCGACACCAACGACTTCAACGCCACCGTGGCCAAGTTCGAGCAGCTGCGCAGCATTGGTGTGCGCAGCTTCTACATAGCCCTGGATGACATCAACCCGCGGCTCAACTGTGCCGCTGACCGGGCCAAGTTCACGCTTCCCGGTTTCCGCAGCCTGGCGCAGGGGCAGGCGTTCTACCTGAACCGTTTGGTCAACGACTACGTCAACGTCCACGGGCTGGAGCCGCTGCAGACCGTCCCCACCAACTATGCCGGCTCCGGCCCCGACGCCTACAAGGACCAGTTCGGCCTCTCCACGGACGATTCGATTCGCATCCAGTGGACTGGCGAGGGCGTCTTCTCCGACCAGATCACCGAAGCCTCCGTCACGCGTGCCGTGGACACCTACAACGCCGAACACTTCTATATTTGGGACAACCTGCCCGTCAACGACGGCCAGCGCGGGCGCCTGTTCCTGAATCCCGTGGAAGGCCGCGACCCCAACCTCTACAAGCACATTGACGGCATCACCTCCAACCCGATGATCGAGCCCTACTCCTCGATGATCGCGCTGGCCGGCTTTGGCGACTACTCGTGGAACGGCCCGGCCTACAGCCCCGCCACCACGCAGTCGTCGATCATTTCGGAGCTGGCCGGCGCAGACCTGGCCGTCCGCGCCTCGCTGGAGACCTTTGTGGACCTGAACCAGAGCTGGAAGCCCTACCGGCCCAGCTCCCAGACGGCCCCCGCGCTGACAGGTGACATAGCAGCCTTCTGGGCAGCATTCGATGCCGGCGACCAGGCCGGAATGCAGCCGCTGAAGGACCGACTCGCCGTCATCAAGGCCGGGCCGGAAGTTCTCTCAACCATGGCGATGACAGGCTTCTACACGGATTCCAAGCCGTGGATCGACGCCGCCTCAAACTGGGCCGCGGCCATGGAACAGCAGGTCACCATGCTGGACGCCACCAGATCCGGCGACGGCGTGGCGGCCACCGATGCAGCCCTTGCCGCAGCCGCCGAGATGGCCCTGGCCAAGCGCCCGACCGTCCCCGACGTGGGAGCGAACAACGTCGGCACCACCCCCAACGTGATCATCCCTTCCGTCGGCGACGGAGTCTTTGAGACCTTCACGGCAGCGGCGGCCAAGCGATACGACGCGTGGCTGAACCTGGCTCCGGTGAAGGGATCGGAGGCATACCCGGGCACCGCCTCCAGCACCCTGGGCACCTACCAGAGCTACGCGCCGTCGCGCATGGTTGACGGCGACCCCAAGAGCTTCTGGTGGTCCAGCGCAGCACCGTCCGCGGGCTCGAGCGTCACCCTTGACCTCGGCTCCGTGCGGGAGGTGGGCAAGGTCCTCATCCAGCAGGCCGACTCCGACAGCAGCGCCGGCGACATGTTCTACCACGCCCGGCTCGAGCATTCGCAGGACGGCACCACGTGGACCGAGGACGGGACCTTTGACAGCAAGCCCCGCATTGAACAGGGCTTCGACACGCCCGTCAACGCCCGCTACATCCGCCTGTCCGCCGCCTCAACCAACCCGGGCGGCCAGTGGATCAAGATCCGCGAGTTCCAGGCCTTCTCGGCCTCCACGAAGCTGAGCACCAACGTGCCCGCCGCCAACGGAACCGGCGTCGAAAACGCCTTCGACGCCAGCATTGCCACAACCTTCGAAGCCGCCGCGGCACCGGTTGCGGGATCGCACATGACGTACCTGCTCGACGAGCCGGAGCGCATGGAGTCGGTGGCCATTGTGGGCCATGTCGCCGGGGACCTGCAGCTGATGGTCGACGGCGAGTGGGTCACCTGGGGCGCCCTGGACCCGGCCGTCAGCTTCCAGGAGGCAACCCTGAAGCCCAACGCCAATGCGAACACCCCGGCCCACAGCCGCAAGCCCATTTCCGGCGTGCGCATCCTGTTCACGCCCGGCAGCGACGTGCTTCCGGCCGTCCACGAGCTGGGGCTGCGCACCACCGGACCTGTCGGCAGCGGCCCGTACATCACAAAGCCGGGCGGGACCCAGGGCAACAGCCTCTCCAACGGAGGCGGCAAGCAGGACTAAACGCCCTGCGTGGAGGCAGTTGCCTGCCACGCCGGCCGGCCTGAAGGCGGGACCCGCACCGAATGCGCCATTCGGGGCGGGCCCCGCCATTTGCGCCGGTGGGTGGTTTGGTGAAGCGCATTGCGCCGTGCGGCGACACGCATTAGCCCCGTGCAGGGCCCGGGGGTAAACTGAAGCCGCAATTCAAACACGACAGGGGAGCGTCACCCCATCCTGGGATCCGACGCTGAGAGTGCGGTTCGCCGCAGACCCTCGAACCTGCTCCGGCTAGTACCGGCGAAGGGAGTCGAGTTCTCTTCGGCTGCGCGGAAATACCGCTGCGGCCGCCCCTCCTGCAAAGGAGGAAACATGAGCAAGTCACTTTCGGGCGCCACCGCCCAACAAAACACCAACACGCCCAAGCGCCCAAGCAACTGGCGCGTCGTCGACATCGTTGTGGTCTCCGTCCTCGGCGTCGCCGTCGGCGTCATCTTTTGGCTGTGGTCGGCCGGCTACGGCCTGGTCAGCGCCTTCACCGTCGCCTTCCCGCCCATCGGCGCACTGTACGGCGGCGGCTGGCTGATCGCCGGCGTTCTGGGCGGGCTCGTCATACGCAAACCAGGCGCGGCACTGTACTGCGAGCTGATCGCCGCCACCGTGGAAGGCCTGCTGGGCACCCACTTCGGCTTTACCGTGCTGCTGTCCGGGCTCATCCAGGGTCTTGGCGCGGAACTGGGCTTCGCGATCTTCCGCTACCGCAAGTTCAACCTGCCCGTTGCGCTGCTGGCCGGCGCACTGGCCGGACTGGCGATGGGCATCAACGACTCAATCGTTTGGAACATCGCCTGGGCCCTGGAATGGAAGCTCGTCTACATCGTCCTGGCCATGGTCTCCGGCGCCGTCATTGCGGGGCTTGTGTCCTGGCTGGCGGTGCGAGGACTCGCCCGCACGGGCGCCCTGGCCAACCTGCCCTCGCGGAACGCCGCCACCGAAAAGGTGGTGTAACCGTGGCAAGTGCCCCACACCGGAAGGGAGGTGCGGTGCCGGCCCGCATCACCGCCCGGGGCTGGGGATGGCAACACTCCGGCCGCGGCGCCCACGCCGTCTTGGGCCTCGACCTGGCCATCGAGCCGGGGGAGCGGGTGCTGCTCCTGGGCCCCTCCGGCGCCGGAAAGTCCACACTGCTCCACGCCTTGGCCGGAGTTCTCGGCCAGGACGAGGACGCGAACGAGACCGGAGAACTGCTGATCGACGGCCTCCCTGTCGCGGAATCACGCGGCCGGGCCGGGCTCATGCAACAGGACCCGGATGCCCAGGTGGTGCTCTCGCGGATCGGCGACGACGTTGCCTTTGGCGCCGAAAACCTCGCCGTCCCACGCGAGGAAATCTGGCGCCGCGTACCCGAGGCGCTGGAGTCCGTGGGTCTCACCCTGCCCCTGGACCACCCCAGCTCCCAACTCTCCGGCGGGCAAAAGCAGCGCCTGGGCCTGGCCGGCATCCTCGCCATGCGCCCCGGCCTGCTCCTGCTCGACGAACCCACCGCCAACCTCGACCCGGCCGGCGTCGTGGAAGTCCGCGACGCCGTGCGCCGCAGCCTCGACGACACCGGGGCAACCCTGGTCGTGGTGGAGCACCGCGTCTCGGTCTGGCTCGAAGTGGTGGACCGCATCATCGTGCTCGCCCCGGCCGGCCTCGGCCAACCCGGCGGCGTGCTGTTCGACGGCCCGCCCGCCACCGTCCTCGCGCAGAGCCGGGAGCTGCTGGCCGGCGCCGGCATCTGGGTGCCGGGGTTTGTCCCGGCCGTGCGCCCCCGCAATGCCGTGCCCGACGCCGGTGCGCACCTGCTGCTGGAGGCGGAGGCCCTTGCGGTCTCCCGTGCCAGGGGACGGAAGCGGCACCCGGTGGTTCCCGCCGCCGTCGTGCCGCAGGTTCAGGTGCTGGCAGGGCAGGCACTGAGCGTCACCGGGCCCAACGGTTCCGGGAAATCCACCCTCGCCTTGACCCTTGCCGGGCTCCTGGCCCCGGCAGGCGGGCGGCTCGCGGCGCTGCCGGAGCTGGCTCGGGGGGCCGGCACGGAGCCGCTGAAGTGGCGCGGAAAGCAGCTCATCAGCAGGATCGGCACCGTCTTTCAGGAGCCCGAACACCAATTCGTGGCTGGCACCGTCCGGGACGAACTCCTGTTTGGGCCCCGGATCCTGGGCCGCGGGGAGGAACAGGTGGATGGGCTGCTGTCGCGCCTGCGGCTGGAACACCTGGCGGACGCCAACCCGTTCACGCTTTCGGGCGGGGAGAAGCGGCGGCTGTCGGTGGCCACAGTGCTGGCGGCGAGCCCGCAGGTGCTGGTGCTGGACGAGCCCACCTTTGGGCAGGACGCCAACACCTGGGCGGAACTGGCGTCGCTGCTGACCGAGCTGCTCGACGCCGGGACGGCCGTGGTCTCCGTGACGCACGACGCCGCCTTCAGCGACGCCCTGGGCGGTGCCAGGCTGGACCTGGGTGTCCCGGCCGGAGGCCCCCTCCCCGCCCCTTCCACCGTTGAGATGTCAGACAACGACGCCCCGGAGGCTCGAGTCAGGGCGGTGCGCGCATGAGCGTGGACATTGTTGCCACACCGCGGTCCACGGCGCTGCTGGCCCGGGCCAATCCGCTGTCCAAGCTGGGGGCCGGCATGGCGCTGACCATCGTGCTGCTGTTCAGCGTCGATTGGGTGTCGGCCACGGTGGCGCTGGTGCTCGAGTGTGCCCTGCTGCCGCTGGCCGGGTTGAGCCTGCGCATGCTGCTCACGCGCGGCTGGCCCATCCTGTTCGCGGCGGTGGTGGGCGGGTACGGAACGGCACTCCTGGCACCCAAGACCGGGGAGCTGCTGCTGTCGCTGGGGCCGGTGACGTTCACCGCCGGCTCGGTGGAGGCCGGCGTTGCGATTGCGCTGCGCGGCCTGGCCGTCGCCCTGCCCGGCATCATTGTGCTGGCTTCCACCGACCCCACTGACCTGGCCGATGCGCTGGCGCAAAAGTTGCGCCTGCCGCACCGCTTTGTGCTTGGTGCCCTCGCCGCCATGCGACTGGTGGGCCTGCTCGTCGCGGAGTGGCAGACTCTCGGCATGGCCCGCCGCGCCCGCGGAGTGGGAGGCGAACCCGGACTGTTCCGAGGTCTGAAGTCCCAACTCGGGCAGGCCATGGCGCTGCTGGTCCAGGCCGTGCGAAGGGCTTCCAGGCTGGCGGTCACCATGGAGGCCAAGGGCTTTGGCGCCGGTCCGCGAACATGGGCCCGGGAATCGGCCTTCACCCGCCTCGACGTCTGGGTGGCGACCGCCGGACTGGGTGTCGCCGCCCTGTCGGTGGGGACCGCCGTCGTGCTGGGAACGTGGAACCCGGCGTTCGGCTAGCAACCGAGCCGCCCCCGCCCGCCTACCAACCCCGCATCAGATAAACGCCCAAATTCCCCAACGCTCTCGCAGCGATGGGGCGAACTCGGGCAATGCTGTTGCACTGCGCCGGCAAGGGCGCTGCATGGACTGACCGAAGAGGCGCCCGGCAGCCGTTGCCATCCACCGTGGAATCACGGGTCCGGGATGGCGGCGGCTGCTTTTTTGGGAAGCTGCCACGCCTGCAACGAGCCGGCTGCAGCCTTTCGCCAGGGCCCGCCCGAGGACACGTGAGGACACAATTCAGATGGTGGGGACAAGGACGGCCCGCGGCGGGATACTGGGGTCATGACGATCCCACGGAACACAAAACTGACAGTTGTCGGCGCCGGAAGTGTCGGCACCGCCCTGGCCTATGCCGCGCTGATCCGCGGCTCCGCGCGCGAGGTGGTGCTTTATGACATTGCCACGGCCAAGGCGGAGGCGGAGGTGCTGGACCTGGCACACGGAACTCCGTTCGTCGGCTCGTCAAGCATCTCGGGAGGCAGCGACATCGGGCTGACGGCGGGGTCCGACGTCGTGGTCATCACAGCCGGCGCCAAACAGGAGCCGGGGCAGACGAGACTTGAGCTGGCCGGCGTCAACGTGGGCATCATGTCCAAGATGCTGCCGGCGTTGATTGAGCTCTCGCCTCATGCTGTCTACGTCCTCGTGACAAACCCATGCGACGTCCTTACTGCCGTGGCCGAACGCATCACGGACCTGCCGCGTGGGCGCATCTTCAGCTCCGGCACTGTGCTGGACTCGGCGCGGCTGCGCTGGCTCGTGGCGGAGGCTGCCGGCGTTGCGCCGCAGAGCGTGCATGCGCTGATTGTGGGCGAGCACGGGGACACGGAATTTCCGCTGTGGTCGGCCGCGACGATCGGGCAGACACCGCTGTCGGAGTGGACGGACTCAGCCGGCGCCCTGCTGTTTCCGCGGGAACGGCTGGAGACGCTGACGCACGACGTCGTCCACGCCGCCTACAGGGTCATTGCCGGCAAGGGAGCCACAAACTACGCCATCGGGCTCTCGGGGGCGCGCATTGTTGAGGCCGTGCTGCGTGACGAACGGGCTGTTTTGCCGGTGTCCAGCGTGCTGCATGGGTATCGGGGGATAGACGGCGTGGCGCTGAGCGTGCCGTCCATTGTTGGCGCCGGCGGGGTGCAGCGAGTGCTGGACACGCCCATGGATGAGCGTGAGGCCGAGCAACTGCAGCACTCGGCGCAGACCTTGGCCGATTCCATCGCATTGTTCACCTAGCCATCGCCCAACCTCGTGACCCGACCGGCAGCTTGCCTGCGTGACGGGGAGTGAACTCGGTCCACTGGGGCGCCGCAACGTCACGGCGCGGTTCTGTGCGGGAATGTTGCGAAGTGGCGGCGGGGTGGTTCAGGCGCGGCGGCCGCGCCGGTGTACCGTTGGGTAACAAGCGGGGGCATTAACGCACGGCGGACGGTTAATTTATCGCACATAGCGATTATCTGCGCGAATATTTCGAAAAGACTGTCCAAAAGGTCACATAATCCCAGGCAAATATGCATCCCGTGATATAAATGCATTTATGACTCAAGTGGCTGCAGAAACTGTCGGTGTTTTGGTGCGGGATGCACGGAACGAAAAAGGGTGGACCCAGGGCGAGCTGGCATCCCATCTCGGAACCAGCCAGAGTGCCGTGGCGCGCATGGAACAGGGCAAGCAGAACCTCAGCCTGAAGATGATCCAGCGCATGGAAGCCCTCCTGGAGGCCAACCTGTTCAGTGTCGGAGCCGTGTCCAAGAACGCCGTGACCCACCTCCGCGTGCACGGCGGGCGGCAGCTCTCGGGCAGCGTGGACGTCAACTCCAGCAAGAACGCCGGTGTGGCCCTGCTGTGCGCCAGCCTGATCAACCGCGGCACCACCACACTGCGCCGCCTGGCCCGGATCGAAGAGGTCAACCGCATCGTTGAGCTGCTGACCTCCATCGGCGTCGAATGCACCTGGCTCGATGACAACGACCTGCGGATCCGCCGCCCGGAAGTGCTGGACCTGGCCTCGATGGACATTGCCGCAGCCAAGCGCACCCGCAGCGTCATCATGCTGCTGGGCCCGCTCCTGGATGAGGAAGACCCCTACCGCATCCCCTACGCCGGCGGCTGCGACCTCGGCACCCGCACGGTGGAGCCGCACATGCAGGCACTGCGCGAATTCGGGCTGGACGTCAATGCCCACGACGGTTTCTACCAGGTCCAGGCCCCCCGCAGCGACAGGGAAGACCGCACCTTTGTGCTGACAGAGCGCGGGGACACTGTCACCGAAAACGCCATCATGGCCGCCGCGCTGCGGGAAGGCACCACAATCATCCGCAACGCCAGCCCCAACTACATGGTGCAGGACCTCTGCTTCTACCTGCAGGGCCTGGGGGTCAGGGTGGAAGGCGTCGGTTCCACCACGCTGACCATCAAGGGCAAGTCCCACATCGATGTGGACATTGAATACGCCCCGTCTGAAGACCCCATCGAAGCCATGTCCCTCATCACCGCCGGCATCGTGACAAAGTCCGAGGTCACCGTGCGCCGTGTCCCCATCGAGTTCATGGAGATCGAGCTCAAGGTTCTCGAGCAGATGGGCTTCCGCTACCTCAAGTCGGCCGAGTACGTGGCACGCAACGGCAAGACCCGCCTCGTGGACATCACCACGCTGCCCTCCGACCTTAAGTCCGCCCCGGACAAGATCCACCCCATGCCGTTCCCGGGCCTGAACATCGACAACCTGCCGTTCTTCGCCGTCATCGCCTCCTGCGCTGAGGGCACCACGCTGATCCACGACTGGGTGTACGAAAACCGCGCCATCTACCTGACCGAACTGAACCGCCTCGGCGCCGGCGTCCGCCTGCTGGATCCGCACCGCATCGACATCACCGGCCCCACCGCCTGGCGTGCTGCCGAAATCGGCTGCCCTCCCGCACTCCGCCCGGCCGCCTGCATCCTGTTGGCCATGCTCGCCGCGAAGGGCACCAGCGAACTGCGCAACATCTATGTCATTGAGCGCGGCTACGAGGATCTCGCCGAGCGCCTGAACACCATCGGCGCCGAGATCGAGTATTTCCAGGACTGATCCAGCCCAGCTTTTTCCCAAAGCACGACGGCGGCCGGTGACCTTTGCTTGAAAGGTCACCGGCCCGTCCGCTGCCTCCCACTGCTCGCAAGCTCGCAGCGGGCCCCTCGACAGCTTTCTTACCCTGAGTCTGGGAAAGTCACCTGACGTTGAGGAGGTCTAGATTGCCGCCAGCGCCGCGGCAAGGTCCCGCTTCAGGTCGTCCAGGTCCTCCAAGCCCACGGACAGGCGCAGGAAGCCGTCGGAGAGCCCGATCGCGGCGCGCCCTTCCGGGCCCATGGCGCGGTGCGTGGTGGTGGCCGGGTGCGTGATGAGGGACTTGGCATCACCCAGGTTGTTGGAGATGTCGATAATGGACAGCGCGTTCAGCAGCGCGAACGCCGCATCCTTGCTTGTGCCGGACGCGGGCTCGGCCAGCTCGAACGTCAGCACGGTGCCGCCTGCCTTCATCTGCTTCTTCGCCAGCTCATACTGCGGGTGCGAGGGCAGGTGCGGGTACAGCACCCGGGCAACCTGCGGCTGAGCCTCGAGGAATTCACCCAGCGCCAGTGCGTTGTTGCACGAGTGTGTGACGCGCAGGTTCATGGTCTCCAACCCCTTCGTCAGCACCCAGGCGCTGAATGAGGACAGCGCCGGCCCCGTGTGCCGCATGAGGTTCTTGACAGGGCCGTCAATGAACTCCTTGGAGCCCAGGATGGCGCCGCCCAGCACCCGCCCCTGACCGTCGATGTGCTTCGTGCCCGAGTACACAACGATGTCCGCACCAAAATCGCCGCAGCGCTGCAGCAGGGGGGTGGCGAACACGTTGTCGGCCACCACCTGCGCACCCGCGGCATGCGCCAAATCACACACAGCCTGCACGTCGATGATCTCCTGCATCGGGTTTGACGGCGACTCGAAGAACACGGCGGTGGTCGGCACGCTCAAGGCCTCGCGCCACTGCTCCAGGTCCGGCCCATCCACGAACACGGTCTCGACTCCCCAGCGCGGGAGCAGCTCGTTCAGGATCACAAAGCAGGAGCCAAACAGCGATCGTGACGCCACCACCCGGTCACCGGCAGCGAGCAGCGCACCCAGGGCGGTGAACACGGCGGACATGCCGGACGCCGTCGCAAAGCACGCCTCCTTGCCCTCGAGCAAGCGCAGGCGCTCCTGGAAGGTGGCCACTGACGGGTTGCCGTAGCGCGAGTACACGAAGCGGTCCACCTCGCCAGTGAATGCCTGCTCGGCGGCCTCGGCTGATTCGTACACGAACCCGGAATTCAGGAACAGCGCCTCGGAGGTCTCCTGGAAGTTGCTGCGGTCAAGCCCGCCGCGCACGGCCTGGGTGTCTGCGGACCAGGTGGCTGCGTGCTCATTAAAGTTGCTCAATTGTGGTTCCTTGGCTTTCGCTTGTGGTGCTGGTGAAGTACGACGGCGGCCCTTGCGCCACGCTGGCGGTGCGCCTGGTGCGGCGGCCGGGTTGGGCGGGCCCGCAAGTGGTGGCAGGCCGTGGAGGGAAGCTAGTGCCAGGGCAGCTTGCGGTTCTTCCAGCCGTTGACCACGCGTTCGCCGTAGCGGTCGGGCTCGCCCTCAAACCCTTCCAGGATGTTGTACGCCGTGTAGCCGGCGGCGGTTGCAGCCTCGGCGGCGGCGATGGAGCGGGCGCCGGAACGGCACAGCACCACCAGTTCCGTGCCTGGCTGGACAACCTCGGCAAGTTCCCGCAGGAAGTCCGGGTTGTTCTGCCCGCTGCCCAGGTTCCACTGGATGAATGCGGGCTTGGCACCCAGCGACGAGATGTCCGGCACGCCAATGTGCTGCCATTCGCCTTCGGTGCGCACATCAACCAGGACAGCGCCGCCCGCCACGCGCTCCCATGCCGATTCAGGGCTCACATCACCTGCGTAGCTCATGCGATGCCCTCGCCGTCAAACTCAAGGTCGGCGTCGAGCTCGTCAACGGCGGTGGCGACGGCGGCATCGCTGACGGCCACGGCGGAAGGCAGGATCACGGCTTGGGCGGCCACCACGGACGTGCCGTCGAAGGTCACGGCCGGCCCGCCATGGAGCACATATCCCTCGGCGAGGGCCTCCGTCACCCGCTCACAGAAGATGCGGTCGTCGGGGCCGGTGATGAGCCGGTAGGCCAGGGGGGAATCGTCCGCGGACATGGGTACTCCTCATTGCAAGTAGCCGACGCAGCAAGCGGGAGCTGGGGGCGGTGCCTGGGGTTGGGCCAAAGGCGCCGCGGGTGGGTTCACGCTTGCAATTTGCCAGCCATGGATCACTGGGTTTGCCGAGTATTCACCTGAGGCACCCCGCCGGAACAGAGGGTTGCCGTCCAGCAAGTCAGGGCTTGGCGCTGGAACTCATTACTCTCTTTGAAAATAACACACGGACTCCCAGTGGCAGGCACGGGGCGCCGAGTATGGCGCAACATGACGGAAATCAGCAGGCACGCAGGCGGTGGTACTGGCATCATGGGTCCATGACCACCACGCGCACCTTTGCCGCCGTCCGTTTTGCCTTTGGCGCCATGACCCTGGTGGCAGTGGGCATCCAGCTGGGCATCCACATCGGCCACGGCTACAGCGTGCTGAACTTCTTCAGCTACTTCACGAACCTGTCCAACATTTTTGCCGCCGCCGTGCTGGTGGTTGAATCGGTGGCAGCCTGGCGAGGGAAGGACCTCGGCCCGGCTTGGGCCCTGCTGCGCAGCATTTCCGTGGTGTGCATGGCGTTGGTGGGCATCGTGTTCAGTGCCTTGTTGCGCGACGTCGACCTCGGCTCGCTGCTGCCGTGGATCAACACCTGGCTGCACTACGTCATGCCCATCGCCGTCGTGGCCGACTGGCTCCTCTTTCCGCCCCGCCACCAGATCCCGCTCAAGCGCATCGGCGTGGCCGTGCTGTTTCCGCTGGCCTACCTGGCGTATTCGCTGCTCCGGGGTGCGGGCACCGGCTGGTACGCCTACCCCTTCCTCAACCCGGCCGACGGCGGATACGCTGCGGTCCTGCTGACATGCCTGGTCATCGCGGTGGTCTTCGTTGCCATGACGATGTTGGTCATGTGGCTGGGCAACAAGCTGGGCGGCCGGCGCGTCCGGGCCGGTGTCCAACGCTAAAGCCAAACGTTGGTCCGGGGTGCTGGCGCCAAGCGTAGGTCCGGGGGTGCTGGTGCCAAGCGTTGGTCCGACGGAATCATTCGGACACCTTCGGTGGCTTTGGACCGTCCAGCAAAATTGTTTGGACACATAACGTGGCCTGGACACCGATTTACCTGCGCCTTGTGTCCGAATGATGCGCCGGCGTCGTGAGGGGCCGCGTTACGTGTCCGAATGATTCGCCAGCGGGTCAGACTGGGGCCACAGAAGCGCCCTGGCCGTCTACCTGGACTGCCAGCGCGGGCCAGGGGGCCATTTATGCACCGGGCGGGCCCGTTCGCCGGGTTTGTGACGCCAGTTTCGCTTCATGACGTCGGTTGTGCACTTCCGATGTGGGCCGCTGTGGCAAATGACGCCGATCCCGCTTTTCGATCCCGGGATCCCGGCTTCATAAAGCACTATCGGTGTCATTTTCAGAGGAGCGACTCAAAGCTCACCACGGAACTGCAGGAGGGATGGGATGAAACGCCCCGGAACTGCAGGTGCGTCGGGAGTCGGCGCTTGGGAGTCTGTGCCCGGGAGCCGGTGCTGGGGAAACAACGGCCGGGCGCGGCTATTCCGTCGCGGCGAGCAGCGCCGACAATTCGGCCGTGAGAGCGGCGCGGGTTTCGGCGTTGCCGATCTCTTGTCCGTCAATCGTGTTGACCGGTGCCAGCAGGCGCAGGCTGGAAATGAGCCACACGGCGTCGGCGTCCAGCAGGTCCGCGGGCGTGACCGGGCCGTAGCCCAGTTCCCAGCCGGACTCCCGGGCGGCGGCAAAGAGTGCGCCCTGCGTGGTTCCCGGCAGGATCCCGGTGTCGAGATGCGGGGTGATGAGGCGCTTGACCGGGATGCCGGAGTCGTCGGAGATGTGTGCCAGCAGGACCGATGAGGTGGGGCCCTCGAGCACGAGTTCGTCGTTGCTGGTGAAGATGACGTCGTCGGCGCCCACGCTGTGCGCGTGGCGCAGCGCCGCCATGTTGACCGCGTAGGACAGGGTCTTGGCGCCCATGAGCAGCCACGGTGCGCGGGCGGCAAGGTCGCTGTCGTAGCCGCGCTCCAGCAGGACCACGGCCAGGCCATTCTCGCGCTGGGCGGCCACGGACGGCGATACGGGCGTCACAGTGACCCATGAGGTGGGGGAGTTAGCGCCCTCGGGGCCGCGCGTGGAAATGAGCTTGACCACGCACTGCTCCCCGCCGGCAGCGTAGGCCGTGAGTGCCGTTGCAATGGCCGCCTGCCACTCGCCTGCGCCGGGGATGCGCAGGTCCATGGTGCGCGCGGACAGGGCGAGGCGGTCCAGGTGTGCCTGCATCTTGCGGGGCACCCCATTAACCGCGAGGAGGGATTCAAAAACCCCGTCCCCCCGCGTGACGCCTTGATCCGTGGCCAAGATGGTGGGGCTCGAGGCGTCGGCCAGGCGGCCTGCGGGGTGGACGGGGTCCAGGAAAACCAAAACTGTCATGCGTTAGAGCTTAGCGGCGTTCAGGAGGTCCTTGCCGAAGGTGAACGCGCGGATGACGCCGACAACGCCCAGGACGATCAGCATGATGGCGGTCATCATGACCAGCCAGAATGCGGTCCAGCCCGGAATGGCCAGCACGGCGATGCCGGCGATGACGCTGATGATGCCGAAGGTGATGGCCCAGCCGCGGCTTTCAGCCTTGCCGGACTCGATGAGCGCGATGATGCCTTCGATGATCCAGCCGATGCCGATCATGATGACCGTAAAGATCAGCAGCGCCTCGCCGGTCGCTGCCGAGTTTCGCAGGGCGATGATGCCGGCGACCATGACAAAGAGACCCAGGATGATGTCCAGGGCGCGCATGCCGCCGGAAATGCTGTGGCTGAAGATGCCAACGCCCACCTTGATGGCTCCGGCCACCAGGAAGTAGATGCCGAGGAAGACCGCCACGATGGCGATCGTCTTGACCGGCCACACGAGCAGGACGATGCCGAGGATCACGGCAAGGATACCGCTCACGCCGAAGGCAATGCGCAGGCCGCTGACGGCCTTCTTGGTCAGGACTGCGGGATCAAGGGCGAAGGTGTCGACGAATTCATGCGGAGTGCTCATTGTGTCCTCAGCTAATCGTGGTAGGTCCGCCAAGCATATCGGTTAGGTACCGGTGCGCGTGGGAGCGGCGTCGTGCGAATTTCGGAGGTTATGGTGGTGTCACCGGGGCGGGGTCTGACCCGTCCGGCATTTCGCGATGCGGGTATGGGAGGTGCGGGTGGTTTGGACAGTGTCTGGCCTGCCAACGGGCAGTGTCTGGGTTTCGGCGCTGCTGGTGTTTGCGGATCTGGTCATCCGCATTGTGGTGCTGGGTGTCATCCCCGGCAACAGGCGCCCCACAACCGCCATGGCGTGGCTGCTGTGCATCTTCTTCCTGCCTTACTTTGGTTTGGTTTTGTTCCTCATGTTTGGCAATTTCCGGCTCTCACGACGGCGGCGGGAGACCCAGGACGACGTCAACCAGCGCATCATCGAGGGCACCAGGGACATTGCCTCCCAGGTGCCCAGCTACGAGGGGCCGGCCTGGGTGAAATCCGCCATGGAACTGAACCAGAACCTGGGCTATTTCCCGGCGCTGGGCGGCAACACGGTCCAGTTGATCGAGGGGTACCAGGACTCACTGGACGCCATGGCGGAGGAAGTCAGCCGCGCCAAGAACTACGTCAACGCCGAGTTTTACATCATGAGCTCCGACGCCAGCACGGACGGGCTGTTCAAGGAACTGGAAGCGGCCGCAGAGCGGGGCGTGCGGGTGCGTGTGCTCTTTGACCACATCGGCTCGCTGCGTGTGCCCGGCTACCGGGACATGGTCCGCCGGCTCAAGGCGAGCCAGATCGAGTGGCGGCGCATGCTGCCGCTGCTGCCTGTCAAGGGGCAGTGGCGCCGGCCGGACCTCCGCAACCACCGCAAGATACTGGTGGTTGACGGCCGGGTAGGATTCACTGGCTCACAAAACGTGATCGAACCCTCATACCGCAAGAAGCGCAACGCCAAGGTTGGCCGTCAATGGGTGGAGCTGATGTCGCGGCTCGAGGGCCCGATTGTTGGCACCTTGAATGTCATGTTTGCCACTGACTGGTCTTCCGAAACAGAGGAGTCGCTGGAGTCGCAGCTGGCAACTGACCACTGGGACTCCTTCGCCGGCGGCTCCCTCTGCCAGGTGGTGCCCAGCGGTCCTGGGTATCGCACGGAGAACAACCTGCGCCTCTTCAACACGCTGTTGTACTCGGCCGAAGAGTGCATCACCATTTCCAGCCCGTACTTTGTCCCGGATGACTCCCTGCTCTACGCCATCACCACTGCCGCCCAGCGCGGGATCACCGTGGAACTGTTTGTCTCCGAGGTGGGCGACCAGTTCCTGGTCCACCACGCCCAGCGCTCCTACTATGAAGCACTCCTCAAGGCCGGGGTCAGGATCTTCCTGTACCCCAAGCCCTTTGTGCTGCACGCCAAGCACTTCACTGTGGACTCCGATGTGGCCGTGATCGGCTCGTCCAACATGGACATGCGCAGCTTCTCACTGAACCTTGAGGTCACGGTCATGATGATCGACGACGACGTGGTGCGCCAGATGCACCTCGTCGAGGACCACTACCGCTCCATGTCCCGGGAACTGCTGCTGGATGAGTGGATGCAACGGCCCATCCTGGCCCGCTACGTGGACAACGTGGCCCGGCTGACGGCGACAATTCAGTAGCGCTTCCCAAGCGGGCGGCCTTTGGTGTCTCCTGTGCGGCGCCTGCAAAAAACGCCGCCACCACCGCCGTTGAACGGTGCGGTTGCGCTCAGGCCGGGAATTCCGACCCCAACGTGGACAGGACGCCCCAGGCCTTGGCCTGGATCTCCTGCCATTCCGCCCCGTCCTCGGAGTCGGCAGTGATGGCGCCGCCGATGCCCAGCGAAAGGTGCGTGCCGCCGTCGGGCAGGTCCTGGATGACAAGGGTGCGGATGACTACCGAGAGGTCAGTGGCCGCATTGAGTGAAAAGTAGCCGATCGCGCCGGAGTAAATGCCGCGCGGGCCGGCCTCGAGGGAATCGAGGATGGCCATGGTGCTGATCTTCGGCGCCCCCGTCATGGACCCGGCCGGGAAGGCGGCGGCCACGGCCTGCGCGCGCGAATTGCCGGGGGCCAGCTGCGCCTCGATCGTACTGACCATCTGGTGGACAGTGGCATAGCTTTCGATGGCGCACAGCCGCGGCACGGTCAGGGTGCTGGGCAGGGCGAAGTGCGAGAGGTCGTTGCGCAGGAGGTCCACGATCATCACGTTTTCCGCCCGGTCCTTGGGCGAGGTGGCCAGGTCCTGTTTGAGTGCGGCGTCCGCGGCGGGGTCAGGGTCGCGGCGGCGGGTGCCCTTGATCGGCTCCGCACGCATCAGGCCCTCGGAGTCAATGCGCAGGAATCGTTCGGGAGACGTGCTCGCAACGCTCAGGCTGCCCAGACGCAGGAATGCGGCGAACGGTGCCGGGCTGCGGCGGCGCAGGGCCCGGTAGGCGGCCCACGGATCCATGCCGTCCGGCATGCGGGCCTCGAGCGCGGTGGTGAGGCAGACCTCGTAGGAGTTGCCGTCGTGGATCTGGGCCTGCGCCGCCGCGATCATGTCCTTGTAGCGGCGCTCGCCGTCCCGCGCCGTGAAGGCGGGCGGCTCTTCCGGCAGGCCCGACGCCGGAGGGCCGGCTTGCGTTGTTGCGTCGGCGTGGGCTTCGGCCGACGAAGCTTCGGCCGCCAAAGTGGCGGCGTGGGCCGTGCGGACGGTGGCCAGGAAATCCTCCGCCTCCCGGTACGACTGTGGATGGTGGACACCTGTCAGGGTCAGCACAAAGAGGCAATCCTCCTGGTGGTCCAGCACCACGGCGCGGCCGGCGAACAGGAGTGCGGCGTCGGGGACGGCGGGGACGGCTGTGCGCCCGGCCTCGAGCTGTGAGCCCGCCGTGGAAGGGGCTGCCAGTTGGGGAGCTGCGGACCCCGCGGTTTCCTCGGGCCGTGCCGCGCCTCCGGTTTCGGCCTTGAGTTCGTAGCCCAGGTAGCCGAGCCAGCCAAGCGTGAAATCACCCGGGTAGTGGCGCGGTGCACGCACGGCCTTCCGGCCCCACACTGAGTCCAGCCAGTGGAAGAACGAGCCGCGGATGTGCGTGGTGACCTTGCCGGCGGACACGGTGGTCAGGCCCTCACGGTGGCTGGCGCGCTGGCCAAAGCAGCCGGAGGCGTCGGCCATGATGGAGAACCGTGAGCGTGCGACGGCCTCCGGGGCAGGGGCTGCGGGTGCGGCACCGGCCCCGGGCGTTGCACCTTCAGGTCCCGCCGCCGGGCGGATCGCCGCCGCGGGACCGCCCGCGGAAGGGACTTCTGCGATGGAGCTGTCGAGCCACACGGCATTGGTGCTGCCGCCGTAGAGGGAGTGAAACAGCAACTCGGCCCGGGGCAGCCCGTCGAGGCGGGTGGCCACCACTTCGAGTCCGCGGCGGCGGGCCAGTTCGGGGGCGAGCACGTTTTCCAGTGCAGGGAGCTGCGTCAGTGCGTCAAGGACAAACTCGGGTGCATCCGCCACCCCGTTGCGCCCGTCCACCACAATGTCGGCGGCGGCCGGAACGGTGCTGCCGTTGAGCAGGCGTTCTTCCTGCTGCGCCCAAATGTCCCAGAAGGGGGCATAGGTTTCGCCGTCGCGTTCCAGGGCGCGCTTCTTGCGCGTCTTGCTGGGTGCATCTACCCAGACCACGGCGTCCAGAAACCCGCCCGCGCGGCCGTGCGAAGATCCCACACCCTCCACCAGCACCACGGGAGCCGCCTCCGTGGTCCGGGAGGCGCCGTCGTGCCCGGCCTCCCAGTCCCAGACGGTCCAGGTGGCGGGCAGGCCGGCGCGCAGCGGTGCCAGGACGGTGTCAATGTAGCGTTCCACGCCGCCGGCCAGGCCGTCCCAGCCTGGGTAGATGTCCTCGAGGTGGAACAAGGAGACGGTGCGGTGCCGGCGCAGGAGGGCGGCGAGCTCCACGGCGACAGTCGTTTTTCCGGCGCCGGAGCGGCCGTCGACGGCGATGATCACGGGCCGCTGCGGGTTTGCGAACTGCGGGACCGGGCGCGGTTCAGCCACGGGCGGGACCGTGCGCCGTGGCGTGCGCCAGGATGCCGGGGACGGCGGCGGCGATCAGGTCCCAGCTCGCCTCGAAGTCCTTGGCATCGCCGTACCAGGGGTCGTAGATGCCCTGGGCCCCGGGGCTTTCCGCGGCGACGGCGGGGTCGAAGGAGCGGAGCATGCGCACCTTCGCGGCTGCTTCGGGGGTCGGTGCCAGGGCGCGGAGGGCATCGTAGTGGTCGGTGTCCAGGGCGAGGATGAGCTCGCGTTCGGCAAACCAGGCAGGGTTGAACTTCCGTGCCGTGTGGCCGTCGGCGGGGACGCCATGGCGGGCCAGCTCCGCCTTGGCGCGGGGGTCGATCGGCTCGCCGATTTCCCAGCCGGTGGTGCCGGCAGAATCCACGGCCACGTCCAGCCCCGCCTCCGCGGCGGCGGCCGCCAGCATGAATTCAGCCATGGGGGAGCGGCAGATATTGCCGGTGCAGACGGTGATGATCCGGAACGGGGTGGTCATTGAACCAGTCTATCGGCGCACGCTGCGGGCCCGGCCGCCTGGCGTCGCGTACGTCCCCGCCTTCTGCATATGTTCCTACAGGCGCAGAAGGCGGGGAGATGCGCGGCGGTCCGGCGGGAAACGCCGCCAGGGTATCAAGCAGTCAGCTACACGAGCGCCAGCAGCACGCCCACCACAATGAACAGCACGCCGAAGATCCGGTTCAGCACCAGCTGCCCGTGCTCGCTGGCGGTCAGGTGCGCCAGCTGCTTGGCGCCTGCGGCAAAGACAAACCACATGACGATGATGTCGATGACCACCACGGTGATGGTCAGGATGACGTATTGCGGCAGCAGCGGCTCGTCGGGGCGGATGAACTGGGGCATGAACGCCAGGAAGAACACTATCGCCTTCGGGTTCAGCAGGTTCACCCACAGCCCGCGCCGGAACATCGAGAACCCGGACTCGACAGCGGCAGGCGAGTCCACGCCGTCGTTCTTCACAGGTTTGGCCAGCAGCTGCCGGATGCCCAGGTACACCAGGTAGGCGGCCCCCACGTAGCGGATCAGCATGAAAAGGAACGGCGTCTGCGAGACCAGGATGCCCACGCCGGCGGCCACGATGATCACATGGATGACCAGCGCCACCTGCTGGCCGAGGATGCCCCAGAAGGAGCGGCGGAACCCGGACGTCAGGGCGTTGGACATTGTGTTGATGGCGCCCGCGCCCGGTGTCAGGCTGATCATGGCGCCGGCGCCGACAAGGGCCAGCCAGAGGGAAAACTGCACTGGGCAAGTTTACAGTCGCGCCGGCCGTGATCCGCGCCACCGCCGCGCCCTTCCCGGCAGGATGCTCCCAGACGCCACAACTATGATGAGGCGAATGAGTGCTTCCCTCCAACGGTCCGGCCCCACCCGCCGCCGCATGCTCCAGCTGTCCACCCTTGGCCTCGGTGCCGGCGCCCTGACGGTCCTGGCCGGCTGCGGCGGACCCGGGGAGCGAAAGGCGATGGACACCACCGGCAAGGTCGAATTCAGCAATCCCCTGCACATCCCGCCGCTCGCGCCGTCCAGGAACGACGGCGGCCGGCTCACCTTTGACCTGGCCACCCAGGCGGGGGAGTCGAACATCGTCCCGGCGGGCCCGTCCAGCACGTGGGGCGTCAACGGGGCGCTGCTCGGCCCCACGGTGCGCGTGCGCCGCGGCGACAAAATCCGCATCAACATCCACAACCAGCTCGCCGAGGCCACCACCCTGCACTGGCACGGCATGCGCCTTCCCGCCAAGGCCGACGGCGGTCCGCACCAGATGGTGGAACCCGGCGCAACGTGGTCGCCGGAATGGGCTATCGACCAGCAGGCGGCAACGCTTTGGTACCACCCGCACCCGCACGGGGTCACCGAACGCCACGTCTACAAGGGGCTCGGCGGCATGCTCATCATTGACGACGACGAGGAAGGCGCCCTCGCGCTGCCCCGCGAGTACGGGGTGGACGACATCCCCGTCATCGTCCAAGACAAGACGTTCTCCTCCAGCGGTGCGCTCGTTGAAACCGACAGGATCGGCGTCGGCATGCTCGGCACCACGATTCTGGTCAACGGGACGGCGGCACCCGTGCTGGATGTGTCAGCCGAGCACACGCGGCTGCGCCTGCTGAACGCCTCAAGCGCCCGCAGCTACAACTTCGGCTTCTCCGACGGCCGCACCTTCACCATGATCGCCTCCGACGGCGGACTGCTCGCCTCCCCGGTGCCGCTCACCCGGATCATGCTCACCCCGGGCGAGCGTGCCGAGATCATCGTTGCCGCGGCCCCCGGGGAAACCGTGGTCCTGCGCTCCTACCCACAGGAGCTGGGCGTTGCCGACTTCCGCGCCGTGGATGCGGGGGCGCAGGACACCCTGGACGTCCTCTCGCTCAAGGCTGCCGCCACACTCACCCCGTCCGCTCCGGTCCCGGCCACGCTGGCCGCCGTGAAATACCCGGACCCCGCGCTCGCAGGCGACATGCGCATGTTTATGCTCGGGAACAACGTCATCAACTCCAAGTCGATGGACATGGACCGGATCGACCTGGAAATCAAGGCGGGCGCCACCGAGTCCTGGGCCGTGTTGAACGCCCACAACCAGCCGCACAACTTCCACATCCACGACGTCCAGTTCCAGATCCTCAGCCTCAACGAGAAGGCCCCGCCGGCCGAGCTGGCCGGCTGGAAGGACACCGTCTACGCCCCGCCCGGCGTCACGATCCGCCTGCTGATGCAGTTCAGCAGGCTGTCCGACCCCGTGGTCCCGTACATGTACCACTGCCACCTGCTTTGGCATGAGGACATGGGCATGATGGGCCAGTTCCTGGTGGTCGACGCGTAGCAGCGTGGGTGGCCCGGCAGGATGGCAGGACACCCCGGACCGGCCCCGCCACCCACGCTGCCACTGGCGTCAGCCCACTGAGATGAGGGTCGTCCAGGTGACGTCGATGGCGCACAGCCCGCCGTCGTCGCACTCGCGGAAGAAGACGTCCCCCGGGTAGGTGGTACCGGGCACGGCGCCCTCCGGAAGGCCCTCCAGATTGATGCTCCAATGGGGGTTGAGCTCCGCCTGATCGGGCCAAAAGTGCGGTACAAACTTTTCCGGCTCACCCGCCGAAAGCCCAGACCAGTCGGCGGGTGTGCCGAGCTCCGCCACGGAATCCGAGCAGACAATGTCGGAGGCTTCGCCCGAAGCCAGGTCGGCCACGAGATCCTCGGTTGTTTGAATCACCTTCGCGCCATCTGGCCCCCAGATGACCGTGTCAATCGAACAACCTGCCAGCATGCTCCCCAGAGCCATTGCCGACAGTCCCCAAACTGCTTTCCGAATCGATGCCATCCTGCAAAGCTACCGTGCCAACCGTCCGCGATGTGCACGAACGGTCGGAGTGCGGTGCCGGGAGGCTGAAACGCCGACCGATGCCGTGCTGGCACCTAAGATGAAGACCATGGACCAATCCGACACCACGGCTCTCGCAGGTAGTCCGCTGGCTGATCGCTACAAAAACCAGTCACGCATCCCGTGGGCCGGAAACATTGTGCGGGGCATATTCACCAGCCGCCGCTGCCTGCCCACTGGCATTGAACCACTGCACGGCCTTCCGATGCCGCCGTTCGCCTCCAGAAACGAGCACAAGGTCTTCCTGGACAGCCTGCGTTTCCATCTGGCTGCCCTGGGCGGCCTGGACGGCACCGTGCCGGTGAGCATCTTGAACGGCCTGCTCAGCTCCGTGAACCTTGAGCAAAAGACGCTCTCCGAACTGGAATTGCAGCTGTGCCTCCAGTCGTTCTTCCCGGCGCCCTGGGCACTGGGTGATCTGGCCGAGCTGGTCAACGACCGCCAGAAGAGTTTCCGGCCCACCCCCGAAGGCGGCTGGCGGTGGCTCTTCGATCCCGAATTCGAGGCAAAGCCTGACCCGGAAGGTGGTTGGCTCCTGCTGCGCCATGAGCGGGGCTCCTTCGAGGAGGACAAGCTTGATGCCGACTACGACCTTTGCCTGCTCTGGATGTCCATGATGTCCGACCGAGGCTGGGGCACCAACAAGTATGAGTTTGCCAAGGCAGAGTTTCTGGCGCCCGAAGCAGCCGCCCGGATTCGGGAATCAGTCGGCAGCCGCTTCAATGTAGCCCAGGCCCTGGCTGAACGGGGGCAGCCGGCGCAGCAGGCGGCGCCAGTTCAAGGGGACGCGCCCGCGCAGCAGGGCACGCCCGTTCATGACGACGCGCCGTCGCGGCTGGCCGCCAAGCAGGCAACCGCGGAGTCCCCTGGATGGTTCGGAAGGCTGTTCCGCCGCTGAGACGCAATCTGGACGGCAAGTCCGGTCCGCCGTCGGGCGGCGGGCCGGATTCCCCATCAGCCATGGCCCGCCAGCACTGCGCACCTTGATCTGGCTGTCAGGGTCAACCTGGCCGCTGCGCCGGGTTGACCATCCGCAATGGCCAAACCGCCGCTTTTACGCCCGGGCGATGATTTCCCCATTCGGAACCAGGAACCAGCCGTCGCCGGATTCGCCCCAAGCCCGCCAGGCGGCCGAGATCCGTTTTAGCTCGGCGGCGTCGGCGAAGCCGTAGGCCACGGCCTGTTCTGCTAAAGCCGAGCCGCTCACGCGGTCCGCCCAGACGCCGGCCCACCACGCCCGTTCCTCCTTCGTTGCGTACAGCCAGTTGGCCGACGACGGCGCCACGTCGGTAAATCCCGCAGCTTGCGCCCAGTGTGGCAACCGCCGCCCGGCGTCCGGTTCCGCCTGGTTGTGCCGGGCCACCTTTTGGTACAGCTCCATCCACTGGTCCAGCCCCGGCGGCTGCGGGTACCAGAACATGCCGTGGTAGTCGGCGTCGCGGACGGCCACAATGCCGCCCGGCTTTGCCACGCGGCGCATCTCTTTCAGGGCGGCCACGGGATCGGTCAGGTGCTGCAGCACTTGGTGGGCGTGGACAACGTCGAAGCTGTCGTCGGGAAAGTCGAGGCTGTAGATGTCCCCCGTGTCAAAGCTGAGGTTGGGCAGGTGCTGGTCTGCGGCCATGTCCGTTGCGGCTGCCACAACCTCCGGCGCCCGGTCCAGGCCCAGCACCTGTCCCGGTGCCACAAGCCGGGCGAAATCCGCCGTGATGGTGCCGGGCCCGGAGCCCACATCCAGGACGCTGAGCCCATGTGTGAGGTGCGGAATCAAGTAGCCTGCCGAATTTTCGGCCGTCCGGGACGCATGCGACCGAAGCACGCTCTCATGGTGGCCGTGCGTGTAGACGTCGCCTTGCCCAGCCTGCTTGGTGGAGTCCCGACCGTGGCCGGGCGCCGTGGTGGCTCGGTGTTCTTGTCCGCTTTGCTCGCTCATGCGAACAGGCTATTCCCGTGGAACGTTCTCCCACTACAGTGATTCACAATGTGAGATACGTAGTCCAAATTGTGGACAAGTGGAATGCGCCCCAGGTGGTGATGGGTGCGGTTCCCCGTCCCCTCTGGCGTTGCGGGTTGCCTGGACCTGCATGCGCTGACTAAACCGTTGTGGGCTGTTTGGGGCTGCATGGTGAGTGGTTCCAAACGTGCATTGTGCGGCTCCAGGCAGCGCAGAAATGGCGCACCAACTCAGGGGTGTCTTAACTTTGGCGAGGCGGGGTCCGGCTATCAGGAAAGGTCCGTGTATTTGTCGGCGTCGCCGTCGATTCCCGTGGCGATGGCGATGGCGCGGAGGGGATCGGTTCCTTCGCGGACAAGTTTCAGCCAGGGGGACCAGTCGGTGGCAATGGTGAAGTATGTCGGTGGGGAACCGGGTGACCTGGAGGTGTCAATCAGGTACCGTCCGGGCTCCAGGGCGTTGATCCTTTTCTCGCCCACGGTCCTCAAGTGCGTGCGCAGCAAAAGGTAGTCTGCAGGCGTGAAACCCGCTGCCTCAAGCTCTTCTGCCTGGCGCTCCCACGTGGACCGCGACTGCAGGATTCCCCGGTTTCTCCCCTGGGACATCAAGTGCATGATGGTGGCGCCGGGGAAGTCGGACGGAAACTGGAACATGGCATTGTGCCAGCTCCAAGCAGTGTCCGGGCGGACGCCACTCCAGCGCCCCAAGTGGTCGTGGGCTGCTGCGGCTGCGTTGTTGGGTGGCGGAAAATTCTCAGGCATGGTGTGCCCCTGTCCGGGGCAATGCCCCATCGGCTTGCCGGAGGCGGCTGCATCCGGCCAGTTCTTCCCCTGGGGCACCCCGCCGGAGGAGGGGTTGCCGGGCAGTCGGCCAGGTACCTGCAGCTGCCACTCTTGAACGTCTTGTCAGACTAGCGCAGGGCACTGACACGGACTCCGGGAAGTTTCCCCGCCCCAAAGATTGGCATTCGGGGTGCCGCCGGCACGGTTGCGCAGCGCCTGCGGCGGCATGTTGAGCAACGTCACAGCTGCACGCCGCGGCCAAGCCGCCAGCCCTGCAACGTTGGCCAAGCCCCGCCCTGGGAGTGGATCATGCGCCAGGCCCAGTTCCCGGAAAGCTGCCCGGAATCCCGCAAGAAACCGCGGAATCACGGGCGGAACGCCACCATCGTGCCAGTCCTGCAACCCCGCGGGCCCGTCCCACAGCGCACCCGGCGGCAGGTGCCGCGGGCCACACAAGCCGGCCGTCCGGCGTCGGACATGTTCACCGAAAGTGAAAGTTGAGTGAACTACGCTCAACTCCACTTGACACGGGGAAGAGTCTGAGTAAAGTTGAGTGCAGAACGCTCAATACCGCTGGTTGAGCGAACCCGCCGCACTGGCGGACTTGTTCGCAGCGGCCCACGAAAGGAACCACTTATGTCACGTGCCGTAGGTATTGACCTCGGAACCACCAACTCTGTTGTATCTGTCCTGGAAGGCGGCGAGCCCACCGTCATCGCCAACGCCGAAGGCGGCCGCACCACGCCGTCCGTCGTCGCATTCTCCAAGACCGGCGAAGTCCTGGTTGGCGAAATCGCCAAGCGCCAGGCAGTCAACAACATCGACCGCACCATCGCCTCCGTCAAGCGCCACATGGGCACGGACTGGACCATCGCGATCGATGACAAGAAGTACACGGCGCAGGAAATCTCCGCCCGCATCCTCATGAAGCTCAAGAACGACGCCGAAGCCTACCTGGGCGAGAAGGTCACCGACGCCGTGGTCACCGTCCCGGCCTACTTCAACGACGCCGAGCGCCAGGCCACGAAGGAAGCCGGCGAAATCGCGGGCTTGAACGTGCTGCGCATTGTCAACGAGCCCACCGCGGCTGCCCTGGCCTACGGCCTCGACAAGGGCAAGGAAGACGAGCTCATCCTCGTATTCGACCTCGGCGGCGGAACGTTTGACGTCTCCCTGCTCGAAGTTGGCAAGGACGAGGACGACTTCTCCACCATCCAGGTCCGCGCAACCTACGGCGACAACCGCCTCGGCGGCGACGACTGGGACCAGCGCATCGTTGACTTCCTGCTGAACCAGCTCAAGGTCAAGGGCATCGACCTGTCCAAGGACAAGATCGCCCTGCAGCGACTGAAGGAAGCAGCAGAGCAGGCGAAGAAGGAACTCTCCTCCTCCTCCAGCACCAACATCTCCCTGCAGTACCTCTCCGTGACCGCTGACGGCCCCGTCCACCTGGACGAGCAGCTGACCCGCGCCAAGCTCCAGGACCTGACCAAGGACCTGCTCGAGCGCACGAAGAAGCCGTTCAACGACGTCATCAAGGAAGCCGGCATCAAGGTTTCCGACATCGACCACATCGTGCTCGTCGGCGGCTCCACCCGCATGCCGGCCGTCGTCGAACTGGTCAAGGAACTGGCCGGCGGCAAGGAGCCCAACAAGGGCGTCAACCCGGATGAGGTTGTGGCCGTTGGCGCCGCACTGCAGGCCGGTGTCCTGAAGGGTGAGCGCAAGGACGTTCTCCTGATCGACGTCACCCCGCTGTCCCTGGGCATCGAGACCAAGGGCGGTGTCATGACCAACCTGATCGAGCGCAACACGGCCATCCCGACCAAGCGTTCCGAGACCTTCACCACGGCAGATGACAACCAGCCGTCCGTGGCCATCCAGGTCTTCCAGGGCGAGCGCCAGTTCACCCGCGACAACAAGCCGCTGGGCACGTTCGAGCTGACCGGCATCGCCCCGGCACCGCGCGGCGTCCCACAGGTTGAGGTCACCTTCGACATCGACGCCAACGGCATCGTGCACGTGTCCGCCAAGGACAAGGGCACCGGTGTTGAGCAGTCAATGACCATCACGGGCGGCTCCTCGCTGTCCAAGGATGACATTGAGCGCATGGTCCGCGAAGCCGAGGAGCACGCTGCAGAGGACAAGGAGCGCCGCGAGGCAGCAGACCTGCGCAACTCCGCAGAGCAGCTGCACTACTCGGTGGACAAGGTCCTGGCCGACAACGACGACAAGCTCTCCGACGAGGTCAAGAACCCCGTCAAGGAAGATGTCGCCGCGCTGAAGACCGCCCTCGCAGGCGACGACGACGCAGCCGTCAAGGCCGCGTTCGAGAAGCTGCAGGCTTCGCAGTCCACGCTGGGTGAGGCCATCTACGCCGCAGCCCAGGCTGAAGGTGCCACGGCCGACGCCGATGCTTCCGAAGGTGCCGCATCCTCCGATGCCGGTGCTGAAGAAGACATCGTGGACGCCGAGATCATCGACGAAGACGAGAAGAAGTAACCATGTCTGAATCCGTAAACCCCGAAGAGGTGCCGGCCGGCGATGCCGCCGGCACCCCGGCCGGTGCCGACGGCGATGCCCTGTCACAAGCCGAGGACATCCTCAACGGTGTCGAGGTTCCCGCAGAGGAATCCGTGGCACAGGGTGCGGAGTCCGATGTGGCGATCGAGCTGAAGAACGACCTCCTCCGCCTGCAGGCCGAGTACGTCAACTACCGCAAGCGCGTTGAGCGCGACCGGGCAGTTGCCGGACAGATGGCCGTGATCGGTGTGCTGAACTCGCTCCTGCCGGTCATGGACGACATCGACGCGGCCCGTGCCCACGGTGACCTCGAGGACGGTCCGTTCGCGGCCATCGCTGCAAAACTGGATGCCGCACTGGGCACCTACGGCCTGGAGCGCATCGCCGAGGTCGGCGTGCCCTTCGACCCGACGGTGCACGAGGCCCTCATCCAGCAGCCCGGCGCCGATGTCGAGATCGACACTGTCAGCCAGATCCTGCGCAACGGCTACAAGTCCGGCGAACGCGTCCTGCGCGCCGCACAGGTGATCGTGGCAGTGCCCGAAGCCTAAACTGCTTCATCGTTCCGGCGGCCGGACCCCTACCGGGGCTGGCCGCCGGAACACCGCTTTATCCCACAAACTTTTAGAAAGGAGGCGTCTTGGCTAGTCAGGACTGGGTTGAGAAAGACTTCTACAAAATCCTCGGTGTATCCAAGGATGCATCGGAGGCCGACATCAAAAAGGCCTACCGGAAGCTGGCCCGGAAGTATCACCCGGACACCAACTCCGGTGATCCCCAGGCGGAAAAGACTTTCAAGGACGTCTCCGAAGCGTATTCAGTGCTGTCCAGCAAGGAAGACCGCGAACAGTATGACGCCATCCGGGCCATGGGCGGCGGTGCGCGGTTCAGTGCACCCGGCAGCGGCCACGGCGGTGGCGGCGGCTTTGAAGACGTCTTCGGAGACTTGTTTGGCGGCGGCGGACGCGGCTCGCGCGGCCCCGCCGGCTTTGGCGGATCGGGACTGCCGCCCGAGTTTGCCGACCTGTTCGGCGGAGGCTTTGGTGGCGGCGGCGGATTCCAGCCCACGCCCACCAAAGGCGCCGACCGCACGGCCAGCACCTCGATCTCCTTTGCCGGCTCCATCAACGGCACCAAGATTGGCCTGCGCGAGCCCAACGGCGACGTCATCGACGTGCGCATCCCTGCGGGCATCAAGGACGGCCAGAAGGTCCGGGTCAAGGGCAAGGGCCAGCCGGGTGCCGCAGGCCCCGGCGACCTCATGGTCACGGTCAACGTCAAGCCGCACGACTTCTTCGTCCGCGACGGCAACAACATCCGCATCCACGTGCCGGTGTCGTTCCCGGAAGCTGCGCTGGGGGCCGACATCAACGTCCCCACCCTCACCGGCGACACGGTGAGGCTCCGGGTTCCGGCGGGTACGCCGTCGGGCCGGACCTTGCGCGTCAAGGGGGCCGGCGTGAAGACCAAGAAGGGCGACGGCGACCTGCTCGTCACGATTGATGTGGCAGTTCCGCAGAAGCTCAGCAAGGAAGCCGAGGAGGCTGTGCGTGCGTTCGCCGCGGCGACCGCCGACGGGGATCCGCGTGCGGCCTTGAAGGACAAGGCAAAACTGTAGCAATACTCCCGGCAGGCATGGGCCTGCCGGGATGCCAAGGGGGACGGGCCAAGGGGGCAACAAGGCACTGTTGAGGAAGGGAATTGCCATGAAAATTGATCCGTACGCGCCCATTTTTGTGATTTCCGTGGCCGCGGAGCTGGCGGACATGCACCCGCAGACCCTTCGTCAATATGACCGGCTGGGCATCGTCAAGCCCAGCCGGGCCCCCGGACGTGCGCGGCGCTACTCGCAGCACGACGTCGACATGCTCCGGGAGGTGCAGCGGCTCTCCCAGGCCGGTGTCTCCCTTGAAGGCATCAAGCGCATCATGGAACTGGAGAACCAGGTCGAGGCGCTGCGTGCCAAGGTGCTGGAACTCAGCGAGGAGCTGGAGGCTGCGACGGCCGACCGCCAGATGCGTGCGCCGCGTCCCAACAGCCGCGTGTTCGCGGCCGGTCTGACGGGCGGCGACATTGTTGCCCTGGCCCGGGGCCAGCGGCCCCGCCCGCGCAGCCAGGCCATGGTGGTCTGGCGCCCGCAGCGCTGACCCCCAAGCAAGATCGACAAGGCAGTTGTTGGACCGATTCCACCGGTTTTGGTCCAACAACTGCCTTATCGATTTAAAAGGGGCGTTGCGCTCAGTCTGCGAACAGGCCGGCCAGGTCCGTGCTTGTCAGCGCGCCCCCGGCCAGTGAATCCCCGCTCATGACGTCGGAGAACAGCTGCGACTTCTTGGCCTTCAACGCCATGACCTTCTCCTCGATCGTGTCCTTGGCGACGAGGCGGTAGACCATCACGTTCTTCTTCTGCCCGATGCGGTGCGTGCGGTCCACGGCCTGCGCCTCGGAGGCCGGGTTCCACCACGGATCCAGGATGAACACGTAGTCCGCCTCAGTCAGGTTGAGCCCAAAACCGCCGGCCTTGAGACTGATCAGGAACAGCGGCGCCGTGCCGGTCTTGAACTCATCGACGACGGCGGCCCTGTTCCGGGTGCCACCGTCCAGGTAGGTGAAGTCGATGCCCTCGGCCGTGAGCCGGTCCCGGACCTTGCCCAGGAAGCCGGTGAACTGGCTGAAGATCAGGGCCCGGTGGCCCTCCTTCACCACGTCTTCCAGCTGCTCGAACAAGACGTCCAGCTTGGAGGAGCGCACACCGGCCTGGCCCTCGTCCACGAGCGTCACGTCCAGGCTGAGCTGGCGCAGCAGCGTCAGCGACTGGAAGATCGTGAAACGGTTCTTGTTGACGTCCTTCAGCAGTCCCAGGATCTTGGCCCGCTCGCGCTGCAAGTGCGTCTGGTAGATCTTCTGGTGGCGCGGGTTCAACACCACCTCCAGGACCTGCTCCTGCTTGGCCGGCAGGTCCGCGATGACGGCTTCCTTGGTGCGGCGCAGCATGAGCGGCTTCACCCGCGTCCGCAGCTTGTGCAGCAGCTTGGCGTTGGTGTTCTTCTCAATGGGCCGCTGGTAGAACTCGGCAAAGCGCTTGGGGGAGGGGAACAGCCCGGGCGCCACGATGGACAGCAGCGCCCACAGCTCCATGAGGTTGTTCTCCATGGGTGTGCCCGTGACGGCAAGCTTGAACGGCGCCTTCAGCTTCCGGGCGCACTGGTACGCCTTGGACTGGTGGTTCTTCACAAACTGGGCCTCGTCGAGGATCAGCCCGGAGAAATCCTGGTCGCCGTATTCGGCAAAGTCGATCCGGAACAGTGCGTAGGAGGTGATGACGATGTCGGCGTCGGCAAAGAAGGCACCCGCGTCCATCCCACTCTTGGCAAAGGTCTCCGAGATTGTGACCACCTTCAGGCCCGGCGCAAACTTCACGGTTTCACTGGCCCAGTTGCCCACCACGGAGGTGGGTGCCACCACCAGGAACGGGGCCTTCAGCCCGCCCTGTTCCGCCTGGATCTGGCACATCAGCGCGAGCGTCTGCACTGTCTTGCCCAGGCCCATGTCGTCGGCAAGGACCCCGCCCAGCCCGTGGCTGTACAGGAAATGCAGCCAGTTGAAACCATCCAGCTGGTAGGGGCGCAGGGTGGCGTGCAAGCCCGCGGGCGACGGCAGCGGGCTTGGTGGTCCGCCGTCGAGCAGGCCGGAAACAGCGGTCCGCCACGCCTGCGCCTGCTCATCGACAATGCCCAGCTGGGCCAGTTCGTCCCACAGCCCGGCCTGGAAGCGGCTGATCCGCAGCCCGCCGTCCTTGATGTCGTTGAGGCTGCGGGCCTCGTCGATCAGGGCCCGCAGCTGGTGCAGTTCCGGGCGGTCAAGCGAGAAGTAGGCGCCGCTGGGCAGCAGCATGCGCGTCTGTCCGGCGGCGAGGGCGGAGAAAACGGCCGCGAAGGAGACGTACTGGCCTTCCAACGTGATCACGATGCCCAGGTCGAACCAGTCGCGCTCGTCCGTGGCCTTCGTGGAAATCGTGACGATCGGAGCCTCCGTGACCTCCCGGTAGCTGGCGATGTCACCGGTGGTTTCCACCTCAACGCCGGGCAGTTCCTGCAGCCGCGGCAGCACGGTCTCGGCGAACGCCAGGGTGTCCAACCCGGTCAGCTCGGCGGTCGAGGCCAATGAGGGCTCGCCCCACGCGTTGTTCGCGGCGACGCCCATGGCCGTGACGTCCTCCCACGGCCGCCCCACGGATTCCACCAGGCGGGTCTCGGCCCCGGTGTCGCGCACCGCGGTTTCGCCCAGCTCAGGCCACAGCGGCAGCGAGGAGACCCGGCTGCCCATGGGGTAGTGCCACTCCCAGTGCAGCCGCACCGTGTGGTCCCCGCCAAACGCGGCCAGCAGCGACAGCGTGGGCTCCACGTAGGCCGGCAGCTCCACCGAGTGGTCCGCCGACACCACTTGCGCCGCCTGCTTCAGCTGCGGGTAAAACTGCGTCAGGAACTTTTCCCGTGCCTGTTCCGGGACGTGGACGGTGTCCTTGCGCAGCGCAAAGTCCAGCAGCTGTGGGGAGACGTCCGCCGGCAGCGGCGCCAGGGTGATGTTTCCGCGCACGACGGCGGAACGGCCTTGGGTGCCCTGGCCCGCCGCCGCAGGTTCTGCCTGGTCGCTGAAGAACAGCCCGCTGACCGGGTTGCCGATGCGGCCGGTGATCTCGGCGTCGACGGGTGAGCCGTCCACCTCGATGAGGGGACCGACGTCGAGCCCGTCCTCCCCCTGGGTGACGTCAAGGGAGAGCACAGCCTCGTGGCTGAGGATGCGCACGGGGTCGCCGCTGCCCGACTGCACCAGGGCCACGCCGTTCTTGTTGGCGCTGCCCAGCAGCTGCCAGAGGTTTCGCCCGGCAAAGTCGTTGAGGGAGAGCCAGGCCGTGGCGTTGCCGTGGTTGAACTGGCGCGGGCTGTGCGAGGTGAGGAATTCGCTGAGCCAGTCCAGCTGGGTGCGGTCGTGGGCGCCGCCGTAGGCGAGGTAGCCGAGGGTGGCCCAGCTGACACCGGTCTTGACCCACTTGCCGCGGGCCCCCATGACCACGGGGCGCACGTTGAGAACGGGGTCGGAGGGGACACTGGCGCCGCGGCCCCGATAGGAGAAGCGCGGCGGCGGAACGTGCAGCTCAAATTGCAGTCCCAGGGCGGGGGTGTCCTGGCTCGGGGGCGCTGCGGACGGGGGGAGCAGGGCGGACAGGGCCGCCTCCCAGGATTCCAGGGGCTCCTTGCTGGCCGCGGTTGCGGCCTTTTTGCCGTCCTTGGCCTTGGCCAGCAGCGTTTCCAGGAAGGTGGGTTCCTGGGGGGCTTCCTCGGGAAGGAAAAAATCGGCGAAGGAAATGTCGGCCTCGGCCGCGGCGATCAGGGCCACCACGTGTTTGCAGTTCTGGCGGACAGGGCAGTTGCAGATCCCCACCCTGCAGGCGATGACACCGTCGTGCTCGCGGACCAGCTTGGCCGTGGACTTGTAGTCCTTGGTGCCCGCCACTGTCCCGGACAGCAGGCCGGTGGCCGGCTCCAGCGTGATGGCGCTGACCCGGTCCTCGTCGGCATAGGCGCGGCCTGCAGCAATGGAATTCTCGCTGAACTCAGCGATCCGCGTCATGAGGCGCGGACCGGCGGAGGAGGACGTCACAGAACTTTTCCACCTGTCGGTTGGGAGTGGCGCAAGAGTGCGAACCACATCTATCAATCCTACGCAGTATTCGACGCCATGGTTAGCAGGGAGGTGCTGCGCCGCCGCAGCACTGCTTCCCGCCCCTGCACAACTGCCTTGTTTCCGCCCCTGCGTCCCTCCTGGTTCCTGCCCGGACCCTCTATCACCGTCCGGGGTATTTCTGCTGACCCTCTATCACCGTCCGGGGTGGCGGCACAACGACGGCGGCGGTCCGGAAAATATCCAGACCGCCGCCGTTGCTGCGCCGAAGCGGCTATTTCACTGCGGGTTCCATTTTCTTCTTCGCCGGGTCCTTGACGAAGAACACGGCGAACAGCAACGCAACGACGGCGGTGACCACCAGCAGCGAGAGACCTATCGCATACTTGTAGTTCTCGGCGTCGGGGTTGTAGGTCCAGCCCATGATCAGCGACGGGAAGTAGCCGCCCAGCCCGCCGGCGGCACTGACGATGCCGCTGATGGTGCCGACCTTGCCCTCCGGGGACAGGGAGCCCACCCAGGCAAAGACGCCGCCGGTGCCCAGGCCCAGTGCTGCGGCCAGGGCGATGAAGATGGGCCCGGCCTGGACATCTGCGGCCGGTTCCAGGGCCACGAAGAAGCCGAGGATCGCCACGCCCGCCAGCGACGCAATGACCACGGGCTTGGAGCCGATCTTGTCAGCGATCACGCCGCCGATGGGGCGGGCAATCACGGCGGCAAGGGCAAAGCCGGCAGTCCTGGCACCGGCGGCACTGGGATCGAAGGAGTACACGTCACGCAGGTACGTTGGCAGATAGGTGGCAAAGGACACGAAACCGCCAAAGACCACGGCGTACAGGAAGCACATTTTCCACGTCACGGCGAGCTTGGATGCGTCAATCAGTTTCGGCATGACGGGCGCCTTGTTGGGCTCCCAGCCGGGCGCGTTCTTCATGAACGTCCACACCAAGACGGCCATGACGGCCAGGATGCCTGCAATCAGCAGGTGCGTGGGCACGTAGCCGATGGACTTGACCAGGCGCGGGTTCAGGAACGCGGCCAGCGCCGTGCCGCCCATGCCGGCACCAAACACGCCCGTGGCAAAGCCGCGCCGCGCCGGCGGGTACCAGGCGCTGACAAACGGGATTCCCACGGCAAAGACCGTGCCCGCCACACCCAGCAGGAAGCCGGCTATGAGCACTATCGCAAAGGAGTTTAGTGCCCCTCCCAACGCAACCAGCAGCACTGTGGGTATGGTGGCCACGAGAACAAAGGTAAACAGCGCCCGCCCGCCGAAACGGTCCGTCATGGTGCCCACGACGATGCGGCCCAATGAGCCCACAAAGATGGGCATGGCCACCAGGATGCCCATGGTCCCGGCGGACAGTTCCATGTTGTTGGCGTAGTGCGTGCTCAGTGTGGCGATGATGTTCCAGGCCCAGAACCCAACCACCGACGCGGCGGTGGCCAGAAAGAGGTTGCGGGACTGCCCCTTGAGGGGAGCGGTGGTGGCTGGGGGTGTTGCCATGGTCTCTCCTATTTCAACTTGAGTGGTGCAAAAGGCGTCAGCGCTTGCTCGTGTCGCGGTCGCGCGTGCCGACTTCTGACCAGCCATCGCGGGGTGCAACGCTGGCGCCCCTGCCCCGTGAGCGGTACACAATGTACGGCCGGAACAGGTAGTGCATGGGTGCGGTGAACGCGTGCACCAGGCGGGTGAAGGGCCAGGCGATGAACAGCAGCATGCCCACCAGTGTGTGGATGTGGAATGAGGTGGGTGCCATGGCCATGGCCGCAATGTCCGGCTGGAAGATGAACAGCGAGCGGAACCAGGGCGAGACGGTGTCCCGGTACGTCATGTCGTGCACGGGCCAGAACACGCTGGCCAGGGTGGTCCACAGGCCAAACACAATGGCTGCCACGAGCACCACGTACATGAGTTTGTCGTTCTTGGTGGTCGCCATGAACACGGGCCCGGTCTTGCGGCGCCGGTAGATCAGCAGCACAATGCCGCCCAGCGTGCCCACACCGGCAATCGTTCCCACAAACAAGGCATTGAAGTGGTAGATGTCCTCCGTCATGCCCACGGCCTCGGTCCACGTCTTCGGGATCAGCAGGCCAAAGACGTGGCCGGCAATGACTGCCAGCAGGCCAAAGTGGAACACGGGAGAACCGATCCGCAGCAGCTTGGATTCGTACAGCTGGGAGGAGCGCGTGGTCCACCCGAACTGGTCAAACTTGTACCGCCAGATGGAACCGCCCACCAGGATGACCACCATGATGTACGGCAGCACCCCCCACAAGAAGATGTTCATTGCTCTAGGCCCCTCTCATGGGCAGCAGCCGCGGGTCGTATGGGTCCAGGCCCACGGATTCGGTGGGCGGGCCGTAGCCAGCCATCCGCATGACGGCCTGTTCGTCAGCAGGGGAGGCTCCCGGCAGGGTGTTGCAGATGGCTTCCACGATGTCGCTGTGCGGCAACTTGTCGCGCATCAGGCCAAACTTGATCAGTTCCAGGCTGGGCCGGTATTGCTGCAGCAGTTCCTTGCCCGTTTCCATGTCCACGGTGGCCGAGTACTCCAGCACCATGGGCAGGAAGTCGGGCAGTTCCCCGCGCGTGTCCACGAGCGTGTCCTGCCCGCGGTACACCTTCTTGAACGCGCCGAGGACCTCGCCGCGCCGCCGCGTGTCGCCGTCGGTCCAGTAGGAAAGGTGCAGGGCGTGCCGCTTGCCGAGGTCGAATTCCTCCACATACTGTCCCTGCAGGGCCATCAGGTCCCTGCTTTCCAGCTGGTCAAGCACGACGGCGAATGGCTGGCTTGCGCCGGGAAACTCGCCGAGGGCGGCACGCATCAAGGGCACGCGCCCCACCAGTTCCTCGTCCGGGTAGGACAGGCACCAGGCCGCGGCCAAGAACGTCACCTGGTCATTTTTGCCGGCTGCCGCACTCATGACCTGCCGCCTTCAACGGAACCCGCAAGGCCTTCAGCCGGCGGCTCGGTGGGGTGCTGCTGCGGGAACAGCCCGGCTGGCGCGCCGTTGCCGTCCCAGTTGAGCAGGTTCACCCGGCCGCGCAGCGTGTCCGCCCCGGCCACGGAGTCGGAGGTCTGGCGGTCCTTGAGCGCGTTGAACGTCTCCAGGGCCACCGGTGTGGGGCGTCCGCTGGCCTCGCCGAAGGGCGACATGCCCATGGATGCCATGCCGGGGCCGCCGTCGAAGTCGAGGGAGCAGCCCATTTCCTCCAGGTCGTGCGCCTGTTCCGCGTGGGCCTTGGGGATGACGTAGCGCTCGTCGTACTTGGCGATGGCCATGAGCCGGTACATCTCATACATGGTGGCGCCATCCATGCCCACGGCGGCGGGAATGGATTCGTCGGGGTCGTTGCCCAGCGAGATGCCGCGCATGTAGGCGCGCATGGCCGCCAGCTTTTGCAGCACGCCGGTCACCAGGTCCGTGTCGCCGGCCGTGAACAGCTCGGCGAGGTATTCGACCGGGATGCGCAGCGCATCAATGGCGCCGAACAACACGTCCTTGTCCTCGGCGTCGTGGCCCTGGTCCCGCAGCAGGTCGACCACGGGGGACAGCGGAGGGATGTACCAGACCATGGGCATGGTGCGGTATTCCGGGTGCAGCGGCAGGGCCACCTTGTACACCTTTGTCAGCGCATACACGGGCGACTTTTGTGCGGCCTCGATCCAGTCCTCCTGGATGCCCTGCTCGCGGGCGGCCTTGATGACGGCGGGGTCGTTGGGGTCCAGCAGTACATCCATCTGCGACTGGTACAGATCCTGCGGATCCGTGACGGAGGCAGCGGCGGTGACGGCATCGGCGTCGTACAGGAAAAGCCCCAGGTACCGCAGCCGGCCCACACAGGTTTCCGAGCACACGGTGGGCAGGCCCACCTCGATGCGCGGGTAGCAGAAGGTGCACTTCTCGGCCTTGCCGGTCTTGTGGTTGAAGTAGATCTTCTTGTACGGGCAGCCGGTCATGCACTGGCGCCAGCCGCGGCACTGGTCCTGGTCCACCAGCACAATGCCGTCCTCGACACGCTTGTAAATGGCGCCGGAGGGGCATGAAGCCATGCAGGAGGGGTTCAGGCAGTGCTCGCAGATGCGCGGCAGGTAGAACATGAACGTCTGCTCGAACTCGAACTTGATCTTGTCCTCGGACTCGCGGCGCAGCTTCTCCACGATCGGGTCCAGGTGTCCCATCTCGGCGGTGCCGCCCAGGTTGTCGTCCCAGTTGGCGCTCCAGGTGATCTTCGTGTCCTGGCCGGTGATGAGTGACTTGGGCCGGGCCACCGGAAAATCGTCGCCCAACGGGGCGTCAACGAGGGTCTTGTAGTCGTAGGTCCAGGGCTCGTAGTAGTCCTTGAGCTCGGGTTGGATGGGGTTGGCGAAGAGGCCGAACAGCTTCTTCACGCGCCCGCCGGCCTTGAGCTTGAGGCGGCCGCGCTTGTTCAACTCCCAGCCGCCCTTCCACTTTTCCTGGTCCTCGTAGCGGCGCGGATAACCCTGCCCAGGGCGGGTTTCCACGTTGTTGAACCAGACGTATTCAACGCCTGCGCGGTTGGTCCATGCCTGCTTGCACGTGACGGAGCACGTGTGGCAGCCAATGCATTTGTCCAAGTTCATGACCATGCCCATTTGAGCCATAACACGCATTAGTACTGCACCTCCTGTGAACGGCGACGAATGGTGGAAACGTTGTCCCGCTGGTTGCCAGTGGGCCCAAGGTAGTTGAATGCGTAGCTCAGCTGCGCGTAGCCGCCGATCAGGTGGCTGGGCTTGACCAGCAGCCTGGTGACGGAGTTGTGGATGCCTCCGCGGCGGCCGGTGGCCTCAGACTTCGGCACGTCGATGGTGCGCTCCTGCGCGTGGTAGATGTACGCCACGCCCTCCGGCATCCTGTGGCTGACCACGGCACGGCCGACGAACACGCCGTTGGCGTTGACGCACTCAACCCACTCGTTGTCCAGGACATTGATGGACGCGGCGTCCTCCTTGCTCATCCACACCGTGGGCCCGCCGCGGGAGAGCGAGAGCATGAGCAGGTTGTCCTGGTATTCGGAGTGGATGGACCACTTGGAGTGTGGTGTCAGGTAGCGGACCACAATTTCCTTGTCGCCGTTGGGCCCAAGCTTTGGCTCGCCAAACAGCCGGTGCATGTCCAGGGGCGGCCGGTAGATCGGCAGGGCCTCGCCGATGTCGATCATCCAGTCGTGGTCAAGGAAGAAGTGCATGCGCCCGGTCAGCGTGTGGAACGGCTTGAGCCGCTCGATGTTCTGCGTGAACGGTGCGTAGCGGCGCCCGCCCGTTTCCGACCCCGACCACTCGGGGGAGGTGATGACCGGCTGCGGCCCGGCCTGGGTCATGGCGAAGGAGATGTGCTTCTCCTCGCTGCCCTCGGCCAGGTCCACGAGCTTCATGCCCGTCTTGCGTTCGAGCTCCTTGAAGCCGGCGACGGCGAGCTGGCCGTTGGTGGTGCCGGAGAACGTCAGGATGGCCTCGGCCAGCTTTGCATCGGTGTCGATGGCGGGTCGGCCATGCGCCGTGCCGCCCATCATGACGCCGTTTGCCTTGGCCAGGTGGTCCAGGGCCGCATCCAGCTTGTAGTTGATGTCCTTGACGGTGAAGCCCAGCTTGTCTGCAAGAGGCCCGACGGCGGTGAGCTTGTGGGCGATTGCCGTGTAGTCCCGCTCCACAACAGTGAAGTTGGGCATGTTTTGGCCGGGGACGCCCTCGATTCCCTCCTTGCGCCAGTCGCGGACCACGCCGCCGGGCTGGGCAATCTGGCCGACGGTGTCATGGATCAGCGGGACGCTGACCAGGTCCTTGCGGGTTCCCAGGTGCGTGGCCGACTGGCGGGAAAGTTCCTCGGCCAGGGCCGTGAACAGTTCAAAGTCGGTCTTGGTTTCCCATGGCGGGTCGATGGCCGGGGTGAAGGCGTGCACAAAGGGGTGCATGTCGGTGGAGGAGAGGTCGTGTTTCTCGTACCAGGTGGCGGCCGGGAACACGACGTCGGAGAGCAGCGTGGTGCTGGTCATGCGGAAGTCCGCGGACATCAGGAAGTCCAGCTTTCCTTCCGGACCCTTCTCATGCCACTTCACGTCCTGCGGCTTGAGCGATTCGTGGCTGTCCTGGCCCATGACGTTGTTGTGCGTTCCGAGCAGGTTCCGCAGGAAATACTCGTTGCCCTTCGCGGAGGAACCAAACAGGTTGGAGCGCCACAGCACCAGGGTGCGCGGCCAGTTTTCCGGGGCGTCAATGTCCTCAATGGCCGGGTTGACGGTGCGGTTCATGAGCGACTGGGCAATCCAGGTCTTCTCATCCGGGGCTTCCCCGGCTTCCACTGCCGCGATGGCCTTGTCCGCGAGGTCAAGGGGGTTGGAATCAAACTGGGGGTAGAACGGCATCCAGCCCAGGCGGACCGACTGTGCCAGGGCATCGGCCGTGTGCATCCCGTCGAGCGCTCCGGTGGACAGGGGCGACTTCAAGGCATCTGCCGAGTAGCCGTCCTGGCGCCACTGGTCCGTGTGCATGTACCAGTAGCCGGTGCCGATCATGGTGCGCGGCGGTCGCGACCAGTCCAGGCCGTTGGCCAGGGACACCCAGCCGGTGATGGGGCGGCACTTTTCCTGGCCCACATAGTGGGCCCAGCCGCCGCCGTTGCGTCCCATGCAGCCGGTCAGCATGACCAGGGCCAGGATGGCGCGGTACGTGGTGTCGCCGTGGAACCACTGGCAGATGCCGGCGCCCATGATGATCATGGAACGGCCCTTGGACTGCTCGGCGTTGCGGGCGAACTCGCGGGCCACGCGCATGCAGGCCTGAGCCGGGACGGAGGTGATCTCTTCCTGCCAGGCCGGGGTGTAGGGGACCGAGACGTCGTTGTAGTCCTTGGCCCACACGCCCGGCAGGCCGGGCCGGCCGACTCCGTACTGGGCGAGCATGAGGTCGTAGACGGTGGTGACCAGGTGGCCGCCCACCATCTTTGCAGGGACGCCGCGGTGCATGATGGAGCCGGCGCCTTCCGGGTCCTCGAAGCAGGGCAGCAGGATCTCCACCGATTCACCCGTGACCTCGTCCAGGCTCAGGGCCGGTTCGATCCCGGCCAGGTCAAGGTTCCACTTGCCCTCGCCGGTCTTGGAGTAGCGGTGTCCCATGGTGCCGTTGGGCACGATGGCTTCGCCGGTGACCTTGTCGAAAAGCATGGTCTTGAAGGCCGCGTCCTCGACATTCTCCTGGCCGGGGACGAACGCAGCGGTGAGGAATTTCCCGGGAACGTAAGTCCCGCCGTCGTGCTTCTCCAGGCGGACCAGGAAGGGCAGGTCGGTGAACTGGCGGACGTAGCCCTGGAAGAACGGGACCTGGCGGTCCACGAAGAACTCCTTGAGCATGACGTGGCCCATGCCCATGGCAAGTGCGGCGTCGGTGCCGGCCTGGGCGGGGAGCCACTCGTCGGCAAACTTGGTGTTGTCCGCGTAGTCGGGGCTGACGGAGACAACCTTGGTGCCGCGGTAGCGGACCTCGGCCATCCAGTGGGCGTCCGGGGTGCGGGTCACGGGGACGTTGGAACCCCACATCATCAAATAGGTGGCGTCCCACCAGTCGCCGGATTCGGGGACGTCTGTCTGGTCGCCGAACACCTGCGGGCTGGCGACGGGAAGGTCCGCATACCAGTCGTAGAAGGAGGTCATGACGCCGCCGATGAGCTGCACAAAGCGGGTGCCGATCGCGTGGCTGACCATGGACATGGCCGGAATCGGGGAGAAGCCTGAAACGCGGTCGGGGCCGTAGGTCTTGATGGTGTTCACGTGGGCAGCGGCGGCGATTTCCAGGGCCTCGGCCCACGAGGTGCGGACCAGGCCGCCCTTGCCGCGGGCGTTCTGGTAGCGCCGGCGCTTCTCGGGATCGGTGGAGACCTCGGCGAACGCGAGGACAGGGTCCTTCAGGCGCTGCTTGGCCTCGCGGTACATTTCCACGAGCACGCCGCGGGCGTACGGGAAGCGGACGCGGGTGGGGGAATAGGTGTACCAGGAGAACGCGGCGCCGCGGGGGCAGCCGCGGGGCTCGTACTCGGGGCTGTCCGGGCCAACGGACGGGTAGTCCGTCTGCTGGGACTCCCAGGTGATGATGCCGTCCTTGACGTACACCTTCCAGGAACAGGAGCCCGTGCAGTTCACGCCGTGGGTTGAGCGCACCACCTTGTCGTGGCTCCACCTGTCGCGGTAAAAGATGTCCCCGGCACGTCCGCCCTCGCGGAACACGGCCCGGTGGTCATCCGTTTCATCCCACTTGGTGAAGAAACGCCCCAATTTCAACATTGCGTCAGACGCCGGGCCATCGACCCCAGCGACAAAAGTTTCGGCAGTCATGGCACCACCATAGGGGGCATTGCGGTCGTTTTCTACGGCTCGTCAAATAGTCAACAGAATGCTGATCTAATTCTTGCCTGAAATATGCGACTTTTAACCAGGGGGTGCGGAATGTGCCAATGGTCTCACTGAATGTTACAGGCAATATACGAATTGTTACGTTGGGGTTGCGTTGGTCCGGCGCTCGTGGCCGCAGTGCTGGGAGGCCGCCGGCAATTGCCGCCGCGGCCCTCCCCTCCTCCCACCCCAGACGCTCCATCACCTTTCGGGGTGGGATGGAGGGGGTGGTGGTGCCGGCGTCAGCCGCGGATGGCCTGGGCGGGATTGGCGCGGGCGGCCATGAACGCCGGGTAGCTGGCAGAGATGATGCCGGTGGCTGCACCAACAGCCACGGCCACGAAGACTGATGAGATATTCTGGACCGGCGTCCAGCTCAACGCCGAGCACACTGTGACCAGTGCAATCGTTCCAAGCGCAGCCCCTGCTGCACCGCCCAGAATGCCCACGAGCAATCCTTCGAGGATGAACAGCAGCCTGATGGATCCACGGCTTTGTCCGATGGCCCGGCGCATAGCCACCTCGGTCCTGCGCGAATGGACACTCAGGTACATGCTGGTTCCAGCGCTTAGTGAGGCCAGAACCAGCAGGACAATCGAGACGGCCCCTACAAAGATGCCAAGGTCGTTCGAAACCCCCACCCGCAAGGACCTCAGGTCCGCGACTGTCTGCGTGCTGACGGCAGCCGGGTTCCCGGGCGCGAGCGCCGCAGGAATGGCTTCAGCCAATGGTGCCGGGTATCCCGGCTCGGTGCGGACAATCCAGCTTGAAGTGGCTTGCGGCAGTGTCGAGGCGAAGGATGCAGGCAGGAAGACGGCGCCGGCGATATCCTCTTGGCGCCCAACGTCGTTGATGATGCCAATGACGTCCACGGCCTCCCCGCAGATCCAGATCTTGGCGCCCGGCCCTGCGGTTTGTATGCCCAGCCGATCGGCCGCGCTGCGGCCCAAAATGGCGCTGCGTGAGAACGCCTCGACGTCCAGCAGGGTTGGCGCGTTGAGAGGTGTGGTTTGGGCTTCATAAACCGTAAAAAGGTCGCTGCCTGCTCCAATGATGGGGCCGCTGATGCCGGTGTCGCCCTCCACCGTGCCTGGTGAATAGCGCGTCACGGGGCTGTCCGAGGTGGACACATCAACTTTCAATCCGGCGGCCTTGACTCCCTTTAGCCCAGTGACGCGCCGATGGATCTCCCCGGCGTCCAATTTCGAGTCTTCGGCTCCTGCAACCGAAAAGATGATCTGGTCCAAGGCTGCCTTGGTCAGCCGGTCGGAGACCTGGACGGCGGCGCTTTCACTCAGCCCGACGGGGGTGCTGAGCCCGCCGGTGCCCAAGACAAACGCCAGTACCAACAGAAGTGACACCAGCGGACGGGTGGTCAGGGTAGAAAGCGCGGAGCAAAGGACATAGCCAGCCTTCCGAATGCCAGCTGCCGTGTTGGATTGTGGTGCTGCCGTTCGGATGGGCGGCTGTACCGTCGGCACCGCTGCGCTGGTCCCTGTTTCCTGCAAGGTCCCGTCGCTGATGGTGATGACGCGTTTGGCCGCGGCAGCCACGGATGGGTCGTGGGTAATGACCACGATGGTAGTTCCCGTGGCGTTGAGCCTTTTGAGGTCGTCGATGACCAGCTGGCTGTTGCTTGAGTCGAGGTTTCCGGTTGGTTCATCGGCAAGAACCAAGGCTGGGAAGGCCGCTATTGCGCGTGCAAGTGCCAGACGCTGACGTTCGCCGCCGGAGAGCAGCTTTGCTTCCACGCCGCTGCGGTGCATGAGCCCAAAGGTTGTGAACAGCGACGTAATGCGGTTCCGTTGGGCGGTCAGTGAACTGCCTTGGATCTGCATCCCCAAGGCGGCATTATTGACCGCACTTTCATTGGGAAGCAGATTGGAGGCTTGAAAGACAAAGCCGAATGTTGTGGATCGCAGCCAGTTTTTGTCTCTCTCACGTAGCGAGGCGGTGTCAATGCCGTTGATCCGTAAGATCCCAGAGGACGGTTGGTCCAGCAAACCAATGATGTTCAGCAGTGTGGACTTCCCGGAACCTGATGGGCCAACAATGGCTACAAACTCACCAGGAAAGATTGCCAGGTTCGTGGTGTGAAGGACTTCTGTGGGCCCGAAGGTCCTGGTGACTGAATCAAGCTCCAAGGCTGGTGTGATGGCCGAGTTGTCATCTGTTCTCATTGGACGAGCAGTTCGTCTCCCGCCTTGATTGCTGAAGGAACCTTGACGACGGACCAGCCATCCACTTGGCTTGAGATGTCAACACGAACGACCTTCTTGGCTTGCTTTCCTGTGGAGTCAATTGTCCCGGGCTGGACAACAAACGTGCCGTCCTTGTCCTGGCCAACGGCAATCGTGGGGACCATGAGGGCCGTTTTGGACTCGCCTTGAATTTCTATTGTCATGCGAGCCTTCTTCTGCCAGTTCACGGCTTGCTCATGGGGCGCCGTTACGGTGATGTCCTTTCCTGCCGGAAGAGCCTGGTCGGAATCTGCGGGCGCAAACTCTCCGATCTTTTCCACCCTCCCCACGATGGGCTCACCGATAGTTCCCGCAATGGAGACCTCTTTGCCAGCCTCATAATGCTCGCTTTGCGAAAGTGTTGCCCGGGCCAAGATTGTCGGATCCGACAAGGAGAGTTGCAGCATGGGGTGGTCCTCATCTAGGACGGTGCCGACTGCCGCAACGGAAGCGACAATGCCGGAGTTGCCGGGAACGGCGACAAAATCACTCCACCTGACAACAGTGTCTTTGTCATCCTTGCTGTCTCTTGGAGGGATGACTTGAAGAGCCGTGTAGAGGTTCGCTACGGCATTGGAGGTAGATTGATCAATGGTGCCTGTGACGTCCACCAGATAGCCCAGATCCGCCATGGCGCTCTGGAAAGCCGCAACATCTGGTCCGCGGTCGCCCACCTTCAAGTTCCGGTAAAACGGCACGGCACTGTCGAAAAGGATCACCGGCCGTCCAGAAACAAAACCCAAGAGACTGCCCAGCGACAGTTGTTCTCCGGCAGACACATACGTTGCCGTAACGACAGTCCGGCCGGCGTTTCCGGCGATCTCAGGCTGCAACTTCCATGAGCGGCCGGGCTGGACGATGCCCTCGAGGAACGCTCCGTCATTGACGGAGCGTTCCTCGGCGACGACCTTTACCGGGATCGCAACGTTTGCCCGATTGACGGCCGTAGTCACCGGTGTCTCAAGCCGTGCGCCAAACCAGAACCCAATGCCCAGTGCCAGAAGCGTCATTGTGGCAAAAATCGTGAGAAGCCACGGACGTGAGACCAGCCTGATGTGAACCTTTTCCGTTTCAGGATACTGCATGGTTGGCGATGGTCTTATTTGCCGTCTCAAGGGCGGCCTGGAGTTTCTTCTTCTGCTCAATAAGGGCAGCTTCGTTTTCACTTATGAAGATATTTTGATAATTGGCCATCGTATCGGCCAGTCTCTGCGTGAGATTTATTTCATCTTTACACTCCACTTCAGTAACGGCAATTTTGACTTGAGACTCCAGATTGGGTGAGTCGTATCCCACGGCGTCAAAGGCACCATTTCCGTCTGGGGTGACGTTAATCTTGCGTGATTTCATGCAATTCCTCCATGAATCCCAAGAGGCCTTCCACTCTTTGCTTTCTACGAGTTGGTTGTAAGATTTTAGGCTGCCTTCCGCTGCTGGCTCCGTGCTGCCTGAATCGTGAATCCGATACGTTGGCAGAAGCTTGCTTTTTAGCGAGCTTCGGCATGAATTCATAGCCGCAATGGACTCCTCCGTTGTGGGGGAAGCGTCGCCTTTGTATCCTATTTTTTCAAGTCCCGGAACTAGATCGTAACCATATCTTTCCGCAAAACCTTTGACCCAGATCCCAAAGATGCGATTATCGCCATCTCCTGCTTTTGAAGTGTAGGGAATCATTGGCTGGTTGGCGTCGTGAACGCAATCCTCGATCAGGAGGTTATTTGCTTTGTCGATGACGAGGTAGTCATCGGATGAAGCTGAAAACTCGTCCAAGGGAAGCCATATGGAACCGGTGTTCCGGTCAAGCTTTGCCTTGGGTCCGTCGATGGTTCCTGCAGTGGCGCCGCCACTGCAGGACGCGCACAGGAGTGCAGTAAGAGCCATTATGCCAAGCCGTGTGACTATATTGGTGCGGGATCTCAAATTGATAGCCTTTTGGTCATTCTTCGACTGATGTCAGAGAAGTGTTTAGTGGTTTCCTGCACGATGGCTAGTGATCTCATTATCCCAATTTTGGTCCCAGGGTGCACCCGCATGGAGGTCACTGAGGCTGCCGCTGTATTGGCATGGCCCAAAGTAGACGGCCCAACCCTTCCAGCTTGCGTCTCGATAGAACGTGGCGCCAGAATTGCAACCAACAAGTAGGGATGACGCCTCATCATTGACCCATCCGCCAACATTGGTGATATCGTAATTGGCTTCGTATTTCGTTCCAGCGAAGAAGGGGTCGGGCCACATGCATACTTAGGCGTCATTGCAAGTGGCGGCTGCAGAAGCCGGAACCGCAGCTAGGCCGACGAGTGCTACGGATGCGGCAAATACTGCGGATGTAACTTTGTGTGACAACTTCATGTCGGGCCCCCAATTGAACGTTTGAAATTTTGCTTCATCAACGTAGCACGTGATTTTGAGCATGATTGGACAGCGGGGGGGGGCGATGTTGCGAAATGTTACGTGTCAGATTTGACCCGCGACTGAAAGTCGAAAATATTACGGATAGCAATTCCAAAGACTATCCGTTTAGACAGTTGACGGTTGAGTTAGGGTGGTGATATCGGCGCGACGCACCGTGCGGAATGGCCGTGGGGCATGAAATAGCTGGGGGCTGTTGTTCCAACCCCGCTGTATGCCAGCGTCGATTGGAGCAACAGCCCCGCATTTGTGGTGACCGGTCTGAGGACTTGTTTAGTTGCGGCGGAACGCGAGGTCGAAGATGACCCGACCGGCCTTGTGGGCCTTGCCCTCAAAGCTGGTCAGGATTCGCCCGTCAAAGCGCGGGGCCCAGCCGCCCGCCTCGTCCGGCTCGTCGCTCTGCTCGCAGTCGACTCCGCTGAGCCGCGCCTCGGTGAGCGGGCTCTCGGAACCGGTGCGTTCGCCGTCGTGAATGTTGGTGAAGTCTTCCGAGGCGTTGCCCACCTCCAGCATTTGCTCCGCGTAGGCGGACCAGTCGGTGGCCAGGCGCCAGGTGCCGCCGGGTTCCAGGACGCGTGCCACGAGGGGGGCGAAGGCGTCCTTCACCATGCGGCGCTTGTTGTGCTTGGTCTTGTGCCAGGGGTCCGGGAAGAACACCCACACCTCGCTGACGGAACCGGCCGGGAGCATGGTGCTCAGGACCTCCGGGGCGTTGGCCTGCACCACGCGGATGTTGGTGATGTTGTTGGCCACGATCTTCTGGATGGTCTGGGCCAGGCCGGGGGTGTAGACCTCGACGGCCAGGAAATCCTTGTCCGGGTTTTCCATGGCGGCGTGGATGACGGCATCGCCCAGGCCCGATCCGATCTCGACGACGACAGGTGCCTTTCGGCCGAATTCCTCCTCGGCGTCGAAGACGTATTCCGGGTGCACGGAGGTGTCGGCGATGTGGCGCGGGACGTCAACGGCCAGGTGGGCGGAGTGCTCATCCCACGCTTTCTGCCGCTTGCCCTGCAGGCGGGTGCCGCGGCGCACGAATGAGACCGTCTGACGGCGGTAGGTCCCTTCGGCGGCCTGCGTCCCCGGGGTGATGGGGCGGGCCGTGCCGTCCTCCGTGCGCGGTGCCCGTTCGTTGGACGCGTTGCCTGCGGGGGCGGCGTCCGTTGCGGTCGAAGCGGTGGCGGCTGCGGATTCAGGGGATTCAGGGGCGGAGGCTGGGGTTTCACTCATCACTGTTAAGGGTACCGGGGTTCGGCTTGGGGCTGGGTTGCGCTGATCGGGGCCCGCGTTCGTTGAACCGGCAGATAGTGCGATCGCGGACCCGTTTCGTCAGTCGAGTCAGCAGCACCTGCGATGAATCCGCGGGATTTATCGCAGGTGCTGCAATTTCAAACTGGGCGATCGCATCTGCTGCTGTTTCGATGTGGACCTTCGCGCCAGCTGCTGCTTCGACGCAGCAAATCATGCGGCTGCGCTCCACCTGGACCCCGTCCGCCGCGGCCGGCCTGCGATCCGCGCCCCGCCGCAGCCCGGGTGCCCCTACCCCGCTGCTGCCTGGCCGGGCAAGGCGGATGGTGAGATGCGGCACTTAGGGGGTGCCCGGCGTCGTGCTGCTGTTAGAATTGCATTACTTAATGTGCATCCTGCGCATTCTGCGTCGATGAACGCATGCATCTTGTCCCGCACTGAATTTGCCTCAAGGCACTGGCGGTTGACTGGCTCTGGCATTGAATCGGCGAACCCGCGGTCAAAACTGCCCGTGGGACGTTGAACCGCCTTACGAAAGATTCTCTCTTTACATGACAACTTTTGCTGCCCTTGGTGCGCCCAAGGAAATCGTTGCTTCACTCGCCGCCCAGGGCATCGAGGAAGCGTTCCCCATCCAGGTCAAGACCCTGCCGGACACTTTGGCAGGCCGCGACGTGCTGGGCCGCGGCCGCACCGGATCGGGCAAGACCATCGCCTTCGCCATCCCGCTCGTGGCGCGCCTGGCCGAGCGCGAAGCACCGTACTTCCGCAAGCCCGGCCGCCCCATGGGCCTGGTCCTGGCTCCCACCCGCGAGCTGGCCACCCAGCTGAACAACACCATCGAGCCGCTGGCCAAGGCCATGGGACTGAACACCACCGTCATCTACGGCGGCGTCTCACAGGCCCGCCAGGAAAAGGCGCTGCGCGCCGGCGTCGACATTGTCATCGCCTGCCCCGGACGCCTCGAAGACCTCATGAAGCAGCGCATCGTGTCGCTGGAAAGCGTTGAGATCACTGTCCTGGACGAGGCAGACCACATGGCCGACCTTGGCTTCCTGCCCGTCGTGAAGCGCCTCCTGGACACGACCCCCACGCAGGGCCAGCGCATGCTGTTCTCCGCAACCCTGGACAACGGCGTGGACAAGATCGTCCAGCGCTACCTCTCCAACCAGCTCACCCACTCGGTGGACGAGCCCAAGGCCGCCGTCTCCACCATGGAACACCACGTCCTGGTGGTCAACGACCAGACCGTCAAGAAGCAGGTCATCGTTGAGCTGGCCTCCGGCGCCGGGCGCCGCATCCTGTTCATGCGCACCAAGCACCACGCCCGCAAGCTGGCCAAGACCCTGACCGACGCCGGCATCCCCGCCGTCGACCTTCACGGCAACCTGTCGCAGAACGCCCGCGACCGGAACCTGGCCGAGTTCGCCTCCGGCGACGTCCGCGTCCTGGTTGCCACCGACGTCGCCGCCCGCGGCGTGCACGTTGACGACATCGAGCTGGTCATCCACGTCGACCCGCCGACAGAGCACAAGGCCTACCTGCACCGCTCAGGCCGCACCGCCCGCGCCGGTTCCGACGGCGTTGTTGTCACCCTGACGCTCCCCGAGCAGCAGGGCGACGTCAAGAAGCTCATGCGCGCCGCCGGCGTCAACGTGAACTTCGAGCGCGTCACCACGTCCTCACCCGTGATCGCCGACCTCGTGGGCGAAGTTGCGGACAAGGTTGACCCGCGCACCCGCGCCGCACTCCTCGCCGCCAAGCGCCCGGCCGAAGGTGGCGGCACCTCCACCGGTGCCAACGCCCAGCGCAAGCGCGCCCGCTCCGGCGCAGCCCCCACCGCCGGTGGCCGTGGCGGCCGCGGCGGACGTGGCCGTGTTGCCTCCGAAGGCGGTGAGCGTTCCTCGGCACCGGGCAACCGTTCCGAGCGCCGCGAAGGCGCGTCGCAGGCCCCGCGTTCCGCCGGCTCCGGCCGTCCGGCACGAACAGGTGAGGGCCGCCCGGCCCGCGACGGCGACGTGGCACGCGGACGCCGCACCCGCCAGGGCGGTTCACGCGAAGGCTCGACGGACGGTGCCGGCTCACGCAGCGGCTCCGGCGCCGTCTGGTCCTCCAACACCGGAGGCACCTCTGGCGGCAGCTTCAATGCCAACGGCGGCGGCCAGTCCCGCCCGGCCCGCTCCGGCGGAGCCCGCCGCGCCTCGGCGCCGGCCTCAAACCAGCGCCGCGGCCGCTAGCCACTTCAAAAGCTGACCCGCAGAAAATGCCGGATGCCCTCGAATTTTCGGAGGGCCGCCGCCGCTTTCTGCGGGTCAGCTTTCTTTAACCCGCTGATGCCCGACGGCGGGCCCACCTCGCCCCGCCGCGGCAGACTGCCTAGATGGCCGACCAGCCGCCGTCGGACGGCAAAATGACGCCATTGATGTTGGTGCCGTCGTCGCTGAGCAAGAAGGTGATCGACGCGGCCAGGGCGTCCGCCTCTGCAGCGCTGGGCAGGATGGCCATGGCCTGCCGCACCCGGGCGGCGCCCAGCGGTGAATCAAACCGGGCCTCGATGTTGGTGATGGTGGGACCAGGCGCCACCGCGTTGATGCGCAGGCCGCTGGGGCCGTACATGAACGCACTGCTCTTGGTCAGCCCGGCCACCGCATGCTTTGAGGCGGTGTAGGCGGCACCCGCGGCGGAACCTCGCAGTGCGGCCTCGGACGCCGTGTTGACGATTGAGCCCTGGCCCTGCGCCAGCATCGTGGGGATGACGGCCTTCATCAGCTTCATGGTGCCGTTGACGTTGACGTTGAAAACGCGGTTCCACACGTCGTCGGCGACCTCATGGACAGGCGTCATGTTGTCCATGATCCCGGCGATGTTTGCCAGCCCGTCAATGCGCTCCCCGGCGGCTGCAACAATGGTGGCCACGTCAGCGTCGTTGGTGATGTCGCCCGTGACGGAGACAATGTTGGTGCCCGGCAGCTCGGCGGCCAGCTCGGCAAGGCGCTCGGCTGAAATGTCGACGGCGACCACGGCGCCTCCCTCGCGCGCGATCCGCGATGCGGTGGCGCGGCCGATCCCCGAGCCGGCACCCGTCACGATGACGGTTTTGCCGTCGAAACGGCCGCCGGTGATGCGTTCCTTCCAAGCCGGTGCCTCGGTTGCCGCTGCGACTGTGGCGTCCGGTTCCGGGGCCACCTCATCAGGAATGTCGCCGGAGGCCACCCGTGCCACGAGTGAATCGACCATCTCCTGCGTGAAGGCGCCCTGGCTCACTGCCACGAGCCTGTTCAGGGACATGGCGCCGACGGGGCGCAGGGAGTCGGTGCCCTGTCCGTTCTGGGCCAGAAGTGCACGGATGACGGGGCCGCCGGCGGGATCGGCCAGCCAGGCATTGATGGTTGACTCGCCAGTGAGATTGCTGGGGTTGTTGCTCATGGAACGGTTTCTCCAATTCACTTGATGTGTGCAGCCGGAACGGAAGTGGGTCTGTCCGCCCGGACAACCGGACAGCATTGTCCGGTTGTAGAATATCCCAATGCCCCGCAAACCAAAAGCAAATCTTGGACCCAGTGCCGGACCCGCAAACCGTGCCGCCCTCGTGGCCGCGGCACGGGTGGTCTTTGCCGAACAGGGATTTGCTGCCCCCCTGAGCGCGGTCTCACGCCTGGCCGGTGTGGGGCAAGGCAGCCTGTACAGGCATTTTCCTGACCGGATATCCCTGGCGGTGGCCGTCTTTGATGACAACGTGGCCGCACTGGAGGCCCTGGCTGCCCAGCCCTCGGCAACGCTCATGGACCTCTTCCACAGCGTGGCGGAGCAGGCGCTCGGCTCGACGGCGTTGATCGACATGCTCTCCTCCGGGCACGACGATGAGCGGGCCAGGAACTTGGCAGACAGGGTCACGGCTGTGGCCCGGACTCTGCTGGAACAGGACCAGTTGCAGGGACTCGTCGCCGCCCGGCTGGAGACGGCCGACGTCATGCTCTCCATCTCCATGCTGGCCTTCCTGATGTCCAGGACGCCGCAGGACGAGCGCCCCGAAGCAGCCGCCCGGGCCGAGGAGATTTTCCGCCGGGCGTTTGCACCGGCCGCGGGCTGAACCGGCAAAATACCTTGCCTGCACGCCCGCGCGGATCTAGCGTTTAAGGGATCAGCAACGGAAATTCTGGAGTGGGAGCGGCTGCCATGAGTGCCAACGACGTGGAGATTTCAACCAAGTTGCGGCCCGGGGAATGGACCGAGGAGACCCTTGCGGTCCTGATCCAGGGCTACCGGCAGAAGATCGCGGACATGGGCGCGAAGCCCGGCGATATCAAGACGCACATTGAGCACACCTCGGTGGGCGGGGTCAATGTGCGGGTGGAATGGGAGCGCGAACCCCAGAACCATTGACGGCGGGACCGGTGCGGACGCCGGCCCTGGTGCGGCCGGCGGATACGGCTACAGCCGTACCGTGCCTGCCACGCACGGGGTGACGTGCCCGCCCACCCAGATGGCGTCGTCGTCCACATCGATGTGCACCCGGCCCAACCGGCCCAGCACGGTGCCCTGGGAGGCGATGTATTGCGTGGGAGCGATCCCCGTGTCGACCAGCCAGCGGGCGAGGCCGGCGTTCAGGCTCCCGGTCACGGGGTCCTCCCACACGGCGTCGCCGCCGCAGAAGGCCCGCACCTCAAACTGTGCCTGTGCGCTGGCGGGGAAGGGGCCGACGACCCCAATGGCCAGGTTTCCCAGTGCCGCCGGGTCCGGGCGCAGCGCCAGGACCGCCTCCGCCGATGCCAGGCGAACCCCGATCCAGCGGGGTCCGTTGACCAGCCACGATGCATCCAGGATGTGCTCCCGGGGAACCTCCAATACACCGGCAATCCGGTCCACGACGTCCGGGGCAACCGCTTCATAGCGGGTCAGCGGAGGCGCCTCAAATGCAAGCAGGCCACCGTTGACACGGATCCTGACCAGGCCGGCCGCGCATTCCTGCACCACCGTTCCGTCGGGCCGCACGGTGCCGCCGGCGTCGAGCCAAGCCTTCGCCGAACCCAGCGTTGGGTGGCCGGCAAACGGGAACTCCTCGCTCGCCGTGAAGATCCGGACTCGGTAGTCGGCATCCGGGACGGTGGGCTCCAACAGGAATGTGGTTTCGGACAGGTTGGTCCAGTTGGCGAACTGCTGCATCGCCGCGGTGGCCAGGCCGTCGGCGCCGTGGACCACTGCGAGGGCGTTGCCCCGGTACGGCGCGTCGGAGAAGACATCGACTTCGGTGTAGCGAAGGGTTTCCATGGGATCCATTAATACACCGAAGACCCGCCATGGCGCCGAAACTGCACGGTGCCGCAGACCCTTTCAGCGGCGCAGCGCACTGTGGGGGCTGCAGCGGGTCCAGCTCAGGCGGGGTCGATGCTCAGTACTGCCAGGAAGCCGCGGCCGGAAATCTCCGGCGCGTCCTCGGCGCCCACGACGGTGTCGAACTTGCCCAGCGACTTGGGGGCCTGCGCCTTGGTGCCCGGCGCATCGGTGCCGGGTTCGCCGGAGGAGGGTCCGCCGTCGTCCGCCAAGGCAGGGGAAACGGTGGCCGAGCCCTGCAGCAGCACGGCAAATTGGTCGGCAAACACCGGGTGCGGGCGCTTCTTGGATAGCTCGATGATGGCGGCGTAGCCCTTGAAGGCGCCGCGGCGGGTCAGCAGGTTCAGGTCCTTGAGCGCCCCTGTGGGCAGGCTCGCGGAGGTCTCGGAATCGCCGGAAAAGCGGTATGGGCGGTACTTTTCCAGGGCCTGTTCGGTGCCATCCACGGTCAGTGCGATGAGTTCGCCTTCGATCACGGTGATGATCCGGTCAATGCCGGGCATGGGCGTGAACGGGCCGGCCTTGGACACGTCCGCGGTGCTGATGCGCCAGTCCCAGTTCTTCGGGTCCGGGCCAGCCGCGATCTGCCGGGTGACGCCGCCGGCCCACGGGAGCGCCTTGAGTGAGGCGTGGCGGATGATCTGCACTACAGCTCGTCCGCATTCTTTTCGCTGTACACATGCAGGCGCTTGAGATCGCTCGGGCGGCGGCGGACCTTGCGCTTGTAGTACGACCAGCCGCCCGTGATGGCCAGGGAGACGGCGAACGCCAGCACGATCTTCAGGGGCAGGCCGACGCGGGCAAATGTCAGCACCATGATCATGGCGGCGAAGCTGGCGAAGTTGACAATGATGTCAAGCCAATCGGTCTTATTGCGCATGCCACAAGCTTACGCGGCATTGCTGGGTGCCCGATGTGCGGACCGGGGTGGAGGTTGGGGTGGCCGGAGAGGAGGTCAGGGTGGGCGGGGAGGCCGCTCCTCCGCGGGCGGGGCCGGCAACGGCGCGGCAGCGAGCGTCCTTCACCGGTACGTGGGTACGAACGGTTGGCTGGTGGAGACAATTTCCTTGCCCAGCGGCATGAGCGACACCGGGATCATTTTCAGGTTGGCGATGGCCAGCGGGATGCCGATGATGGTGATTGCCATGGCGATCGCGGTGGTGATGTGCCCGATGACGATCCAGATCCCGGCCACCAGGATCCAGATGACATTGCCCAGGATGCTGGCCACACCGGATCCGCCGGGCTTTTCGATGACGGTGCGCCCGAATGGCCACAGCGCATAGCCGGCAATGCGGAACGAGGCAATCCCCCACGGGATGGTGATGATGAGAATGCAGCACAGGATGCCGGCCGCGACGTAGCCCAGCGCCAGCCACAGGCCGCCGAACAGCAGCCAGATGATGTTCAAGATTGTCTTCATTTTTACATTCTGCCCTGCGGGGCGGGCAAACACCTCAGGGATGCCCCTGCCTTTACCCTGAAAGCTTCCCGCCGGCCCGGAATACGTGGAGTTTCCGGTGCTAGGCTGAACTGAATCGGCATTCGCGAGCAACGGCAGGAAAGCAATCTCCCATGGACCTCTGGACCGTCCTCTTCATTGTCATATTGGTGGTCATTGCCCTGGTCGTGGTCGCCATCGTCACCGGGGGAGTCATGCTGTCCCGCGGCGTTCTGGGCCTGGTGAAAAAGGGCAAGCCCAAGTATGAGTCCGCCAAGCGCAGCGCCTTGAAAGTGCGGGCCGAATCCACCTCCGGCCCCATCGGCGAGATTCTCAGGCACCGCGTGGCGCTGCAGGAATCATTGGAAGCCACCCGCCGGTCCCTCGACGTCGCCCAGGGAACCGGGCAGTACACCGGCAACCTGCCCTCCATTTTTGCCACGCTGGAACAAGCCGGCGCTGTCATGGAGCACCAGCTGCTCGTCGCCCAGCAGGAGCCGGATCCGGCTGTTCAGGGCGTCTACGCCAAAAACCTTGCGGGCCAGGTGGAGCAGATCACGCAGACCGCCAAGGGTGTGCGCAACGCCCTGGCCAGCGCCGCAGCGCCCACCGAGCACGCGGACCTGAAGGACCTCAGCCGGACCCTGGAGATCGAGGCCGCCATGCTCTCCAACTGGTCAAAGACCTACACCGAGCTCGGCGGGGACCAGTAGCGCTCCATGGGCATTTTCTCCCGCCTGGCGGCTCTGCTGGGTGTCAGGCCTTCCGCCGGAAAGCGCGACGCCGGAACCTCCTCCGGCGAGCAGCTCACCCTTGCCGATGCCCAGCTCAAGCAGCAGGCCGCGGTGCAAAAGATGCGCCGCGGAGTTGCCGATGTTTCCGTGAGCCGCCAGCGGCTGGACCTGCAGGCCGCCGACCTTCAAAAGGCGCTGGATGCCCTGGCGGCACAGGCGGAAAAGTCCCAGGCCGCCGGCGATGAGGGCTCCGCCCAAACAGCCATGGGCCGCCACCTCATCATGACCGGGCAGCTGTCGGACCTCGTTTCCCAGCGCGACGCCCTCGCCGAGCAGGAGGCCATGCTGATCGCTGCGCTGACCCAGCTCCAGGCGCGCGTGGCCGGGTTCAACGTCACGGCCGAAACGCTGCGGGCAACACACAAGGCAGCCGACGCCAACCAGTCGATCGCCCAGGCCCTGGAGGACTTCGGGGACAACCAAACCCCAGGCAAGTAACCCCGGCCGCCGCCCCTGAAGACGTTCGATCGGTCCGGGTGGGAACGGCCCCCGAAGCGAGCGTGCCTAGTAGGGGGTTGGTGGGGAGCTGGGGTCAGGCTTCGGTGACGTCTCCCGTTGCGGTGTCGAAGGTGAACAGGCGCCTTGCCCGCAGCCCCGCCCCGGACGCGGCGGTGAGTAGCTGGAATTCAACAGTTGCACGGCCTGCGGACACATCCGCAGCCGTCACGGTGTACGTGGCATTGAACCCCCGCACGGCGCCCTGGGCCAGCGGTTCCCGGCCCAGCAGCTCCGCGGCCGTGCCCGCATCCGGGCCCTGCGAGACGCCGGCCTGCACGGCATCCGCACCCCGGTTTTCGATCCGCCCGGCAAACGCCAGGACGTCGCCGGCCTTGTACCCGGGCACCACGGGACCGTAATTGAGGTCCTGGGACTCCCGGTTGGACAGCACCTGCGGGGCGTCCTTGGAATAGCCCTGCCCCACCTCTTTCCACGCCGCCGGGTCCCAGTCGCCGTCGGTCTGGGTGAGCACGAAGCTCTCGCCAATGCTCTCCCACACGGCCGGCCGCCCGGGCGTCACCGAACGCAGCACCACGCACAGGCCGACGCCGTCCGCGAAGGAGGTTCCGGCGTCGTGCGTCAGGTCCGCGGCGGGGGAGGCGAGCAGCGCCTGCGGATCCACGGCGGTGAACACGATTTCCTGGTACCCCTGGCGCTCGTAAAGGACGCCGATCCGGCCGTCGGGCAGGCGGGCGGCGGTGGAGTATTGGGAGCTTCCGCCGCAGAGCACGACGGCGAAGGGCCAGCTGGCGCCGTTGTCCTGCGAGAGCTTCAGGAGCGTGTTGCGGCGCAGGAGGAGGTCGTGGTTGTGGGTGGCGATGAGCCAGTTGTCGGTCTCCGGCGTGGCGAGGGACGTGACGGACGGCAGGCCGTCGAAGCGGGCGATGGAACCGTTGTCGCTGGGGTCGGGCAGCTCGGGGTGCGGTTGCGCGGGGGACCAGGAGGCGCCGCCGTCTGTTGAATGCGCGGTGAGGCGGTGCGGGGTGGCGCGCGAGTGCATGAGCAGGCTGCCGTCGGCCAGACATGCCACCTTGTTTTCATTGGCACCGGCAATGAACCCACCCAGTGCCCAGGTCTCGCCGTGGTCGTCGCTGTAGGCGCTGGCGGCCTTGATGTCGCCATCATGGAGCAGCACGAACTGTTGGATGAGGCGGCCGGTGAACGGGCCCGTGTGGACCTGGATGCCGGCTCCGGCCGCGGCGAACAATCCCGTGACGCCCTCGCCCTTGAGCATGGGGGTGAGGCGGCGGTGCTTCCAGCTCACGCCGTCGTCGTCGGAGAAGCTGAGGTCGGCATGCTGGATGGCGTCTTCATCTTCGAGCCCGGGAGCTGCCTCGAAGAATCCGGCGTGCGTTCCGGCGGCGTGGAACATGAAGATGCGCCCGGTGTGGGTGTCGACCAGGAGTGAGGGGTCGCCGTAGCCGTCCAGGCCGGTGCCGGTGCGGACGGTCTGCTGCGGGCCCCACGTGGCGCCGTTGTCCGTGCTGCGGCGCAGGAGCAGGTCGATGGGGTTGGGCAGGTCGTCCAAGTTGGGCCGGCCGTCCCAGGCGGCCAGGACGGTGCCGCGCCTGGAGACGGCAAGTGCCGGGATGCGGTACTGGCGGTGGCCGGCCGTGCCGCGGCGGGCGAGAACAATTTCCGTGGAGGTAGGACGTGTCATCACATGGGCAAGCTTAGCCGGTGGACCGGCCGCTTCCAGGGTCCGGCCTACTTGTACAGCGACTTCAGCCCGGCTTCGTCGTACCTCGTGCCGGCGGTGCTTCCGGCGGGGGCGGCGGCGTTCAGGGCATCGAGGTCTGCCTGGGTCAGCTCGATTTCGGCGGCTGCCACGTTTTGCTCCAGGTAGGTGCGGCGCTTGGTTCCGGGGATGGCGCACACGCCCTGGGCCAACACCCATGCCAGGGCCAGCTGTCCGGCCGTGACGCCCTTGGCCGTGGCGAGGTCCTTGACCCTGTCCACCAGCTGCAGGTTCGCCTTGAGGTTTTCGGGTGTGAAGCGGGGCATAGTGCGGCGCCAGTCGCCCTCCGGGAGATCATCCGGTGTGCTGATCCTGCCAGTCAGGAAGCCCCTCCCCAGCGGCGAATACGCAACGTAGCCGATGCCAAGTTCACGGACAGTATCCAGCACGCCGTTGCCCTCGGGTTCGCGCTCGAAGATGGAATATTCGGTCTGCAGGGCGGTGACCGGGTGGACTGCGTGCGCGCGGCGGATTGTCTCCGGGGCGGCTTCTGACAGGCCCAGATAACGGACTTTGCCTTCCTTGACGAACTCGGCCATGGCGCCCACCGTCTCTTCGATGGGAGTTCCGGGGTCCACGCGGTGCAGGTAGTAGAGGTCCACCGTCTCGGTCTGCAGGTTGCGGAGGGAGCGTTCCAGCGCCTTGCGGGCATAGGCCGGGCTTCCGTTCACTGGGCCGCGTTCGCCGTCGTCGCCAACCTCGCTGCCAAACTTGGTGGCGAGTGAATATTCGTCACGGCGGTGCCCGATCGCCTGGGCAATGAGTTGCTCATTGAGAAAAGGCCCGTAGATTTCCGCGGTGTCAATCAATGTGACCCCAAGATCGAGGGCACGGTTTAGCGTGGCGGAGGATTCGGCGTCGTCCCTTTGCCCGTAAAACGCGCTCATGCCCATCGCGCCGAGGCCCTCGCGGGAGACCTCAAGTCCCTGGCTGCCCAATTTCATGGTCTTCATGGTGTTCCTGCCTTCAGCGCGGATGCCGGGCCGCTCCGCAGGGGAGGGTTTCTGGCGGTTGGGTTCATGAAGAATGCTCCTGCAGAAGTGGCGGCCGGGCAAGGGGTGCGCGGCTGGGAATTCGCTGGCAGTACTTCAGGGCCGGCCAGGGGCCAGCGCCTTGTGCGGGCGGCAGGGTGGAAGGGTTGGACGACAGCCCTGCCCGTTTCCTGCCCACACCAGGTTCATTACTGCCCAGATTGGACGCATCCCGCCAGCCGGCTGTCAGCCTAGATCCAGCCCTGTTGCCATGCCCTGTCAGCGGCCTCGTGGCGGGAGGCGGCATTGAGCTTCATCATGGCGGAGGAGAGGTAGTTCCGGACCGTGCCCGGCGCCAGGTGCATGGCCTGCGCAATCTGCGCCACGCTGGTGGTGGAACGGCTGACCCGCAGGGCGTCCAGTTCACGGTCCGTGAGCGGGCAGCGCTCCGCCGTCAAGGCGGCCGCGGCGATGTCAGGATCGATGTAGCGCTTTCCGGCCGCCACGTCGCGGATCACATGGGCCAGCTCCTGGGCCGGGGTGGACTTCGGCACAAAGCCGGAGACCTTCGACGCCAGCGCGCGCCGCAGCACGCCGGGCCGGGCGTGGCGGGTGACGATGATGACCCGGGTGTTGACGGCGGCCAGGATCTTGGCGGCAGCCTCGAGGCCGTCGGCCTGCGGCATTTCCAGATCCAGCAGGCAGATGTCCGGCCGGGTGGCCGCGGCAAGTTCAGCTGCGGTGACCCCGTTGTCGGCACTGGCCACCACCTCGATGTCAGGCTCCAGCCCCAGGAGCGCCTCCATGGCGCCCCGTATGAGATGTTCGTCGTCGGCAATCAGCAGCCGGATGCGGCGGGCCTGTGCGGGCTCAGTCATGATGGTGTTCCTTTACTGTGGAGCCTGGTTGCCGGGGAGCTGGGCTGCCGGAACCCGGGCCTGCAACTCAAAGCGGCCGTTGTCCGATGTGGTTTCAAGTGTTCCGCCCAGGGCCTCGAGGCGCTCGCGCAGCCCCAGGAGACCGGTCCCGTTGCCGGAAGCAGGCGACTGCACCCCATTGTTGCTGATGGTCAGCAGTGTTGCCCCTGGTGATCCGTCTGCCCCTGGGGCAGCGGCCAACGTGATGGCGGCCGCTGTGGCGTCGCTGTGGCGCAGGATGTTCGTGGTGGCCTCGCGCACCGTCATGGCAAGGGCCTTGTGCGCGGCAGGGTCGGCCGGGATGGCCCCGAGCTGCAGCTCGCAGCCGGCGCCGGCGGCGGTGAGGACCTCGCGGGCGTTCTCGAGTTCGTTTTCCAGCGACGTCTCCCGGTAACCCGAAACCAGTGTCCGGGTTTCCTCCAGCGCCTGTTTGGCAATGAGCCGGGTTTCGCGGATGTTCTCCAGCGCAGCCTCCGGATTGACAGGCAGCAGCCGTTCCGCGAGCTCGGACTTCAACGCGATCACCTGCAGGTGGTGGCCCTGGATGTCGTGCAGGTCTGCGGCAAAGCGCAGCCGCTCCTGCGCAACGGCCAGCTCCGCCCCCAACAGCCTGCTGCGGTCCAGCTCCAGCACCACCCGCCAGAACCACAGCGTGCTCAGCAGCATCAGCGGCATGCCCGCCGCGTACACCACCAGCAGGCTCATGCCGGGGTAGTCAGGCACGAGGACTGCCAAACCGTGAATCATCCAGTACAGCACAGAAAAAAGCAGGGCAGAGGCCAGCCCTGCACCCAGCACCGCCACCCGCGCCCGGTTGGGCAGCAGGCACGCCAGCAGGCACACCGCCAGCCACAGGGGGATCGTGCAGACCAGTGCACCGGGCGGCAGGAACAGGCCCAGCACCCACACCGCCCCGGCCGGCACCAAGAGGGCCAGCGTCCAGCCGGCGGCCGGAAGCCCTCCGCCCAGCCCTGCCCGGAGGAACCACGCGTAGCGCACCTGGGCGGCAACAGCGGCAAGGAGGAAGAGAATCGAAAGCCAGGCAACGGCGTCGGGCGCGGCATTGAAGGACTCGACCGCAAAGTTGAGAAGCAGGGCATCCAGGACCACGAGGATGAACACAATGGAACCCAGCGTGTACGTCCACGTGGTTCGCACGTTGCGGCCCAGGACGGCGTGCGGCTGCGGGATTTCGGGAGAGGGCATGCGCTTCAGTTTAGGCCAATGACATTTGTCATGGCCCGACCGTGCAAAAGTGCCCGGGGAAGTGGTGACGGGGCGGCACTGGGCGCGGTCCCGGCGTCGGGAAAGGATTGAACCATCAACTTTTCCACCGATGAAAGAAGCCGTCATGATTGAATCCCTGCAGTCGTTCGCCGCCACCCTCCCCGAAGCCCTGCAATGGCTCGGCGTCATGCTCGTCGCCGCCATCCCCTTCGTGGAGTCCTACTTTGGCTCCGTCATCGGTGTGCTCATTGGGCTCGGGCCGGTGGTGGCCATTGCGGCGGCGGTTGCCGGCAACATCATCTCCATGCTGGTCTTCGTCCTGAGCGCCCACGGGGTCCGGGTGAAAGCCACCGCCGGCAAGTCGCCGAAGGAGCTCTCCCCGCGCCGGGCCAAGCTGCGCCGCGCGTTCGACAAATACGGCGTCGCCGGTGTGAGCCTGGGCGGCCAGGCCATCCTGCCCAGCCAGATCACCTCCGCCGCGATGGTGTCCTTCGGTGCGCCCAAGAATGCCGTGATCCTGTGGCAGGTCATCTCGATCATCATTTGGGGCACCGGATTTGGCGTGGCCGCGGCGCTGGGTGTTTCGCTGGTTGGCTAGGGATGTTCGACGGCGCGGGCCGGCGTGGGCGGGTGGCTTCCGTCCTGCTCAGGCGACGGTAATGCCCAGATGCGCGGCGAGGAAGGGTGCCAGCAGGCCCAGCTGGTAGTCGTCAACCACCACGCCGGCCATGGATCCGATGCCGTTGAGCGTGCGGAAGTCCGTGCTGCGCAGGTCCACGTCCTTCAGGGTGGCCTGCTGGAAGTCCAGGGTGCCGATGCGGCAGTTCTTCAGGGCCAGCCTTGTCACGTTGGCGCCTCCGAGGTCCAGCTCGCCAATGATGGCGTCGCTGATCTGCAGGTCCATGATCTTGGCGGCGCGCAGGTTCAGGAAGTCGATCTTGCCGCCGTCGATCCGCACCGACTGCCAGCTGCTGTCGTAAACTTCGGCGGAGCCCCAGCGAGGGGAAGTGATCTCCATGTCCCGCCAGCTGGTGCGCGGCCCCTTCATGATCGGGGCGAAGCTGTCATTGAGGGCGGTGCCGCGGAAGCGGACGCCGCGCAGTTCGGCGTTGTTGAAGGTGGGGCCGTTGAGCTCGCATTCCAGGAAGTCCGTGGAGGTCAGGTTGGCGTCATCAAACGCGGGACGGTTGAAGCGCTCGCCGTCGTAGGTTTCACCCGGGCCGAAGAAGGCGTCCTCGTTGTCCACGAGGTCGTGTAGGTCAAGGGGTGTGAGCCGGGGTGCGCGGGGATCAGTCTTCGAAGCCATGCATTCAGGGTATCCGGGTGCGGGGGTTGCCGGGTCCTGATAACACTCAGTCGTCGAAAGTGATGGCCAGCCCTGAGCGGTAGGCGTCCCCGCCGTGCATGGGTGGTGCGGCCGCTCTTGGTTTGGTTCCGGCAGGCCACGACCTGGTTGCGCGGAAGCGGAAGCCGTCCTGGTCCGCGGTCTCCCACTCAAAGGTGACTGCCTGTCCGGGCCGCAGCGTCCTGTAGCCGACCATGGCGATGTCCGAGTAGTGGGCCCAGCAGCCGCCCGGGGTTTGCTGCGAGTCGAAGACGCCCCAGCCTTCTTCGTCATTCCACATGCGGACGGTTCCCGTGGTTTCCATGGCGCCAGCCTATGGGGCCGGCGAAGGTTTGGCTATGGCAGCCGGGCCGTGACCTTGAAGCGTTGCAGCACCAGCATGGTGTCGTCGCCCACCGTGAATTCCGGGTCGCCCATGGCATCGCGCATCTCGGGGGAGTGCCAGAATTCCTCGTGGCCTGCCCGCCACTGGGCAACCGAGGTGAAGCCTTCGCCCTCGTCGACGGCATGCTGCAGGTCAACCTCGGCCAACCGCGCCAAGCGGACCTCGGTCAGCTCGATGACGGCGACTCCGCGGCCCTCCGAATCCACCACGACTTCGCGGCCTCCGGTGCGTGGCAGTTCTTCCTGTTCCACCTCAAACTCGATGAGTGTGGCGGTGGTGGATGTTTTGGACCCGTCCAGGATCGCGGCAACGAGCTGGTCCCGCAGCGGCCCGGGAAAGGCGAACTCGCCGATTGGCAGCGAAGCGAATTCCGGCGCGGTTCTCAGGTCGTTGAGGCTCATGACCACAGCCTACTGTCCACCCTCGGCTTTATATGGCTCGATTGTGTCATATCTCAGGATCCTGCACCACGTGGCGCACTCGTGCCATAACCTAAATTCCGGATGGTGGCCGAGTCACCGGCCGCAGGGGTCCCGGCCGGGAGCTGCCTCCCGGCCACCGACACCCCCTGGCCCAGGTCAATGCGGACATTATCGGCAGTTGATGCAATGTCCACGGCGAGTGGCCCACGGGCCGGGCGTGAGTCTGCCGTGGGGAACCAAGTGCGGTCCTCGTGCACGATGATCAGGAGGCCGTCGTGGCTCCCCATCGAAGCGAAGGTGCCGGAGAGGTCGTGAAAGACCGGCACCGCCAGTTCCCGGGAAATCTGCGCAACGGCGCCCAACACGTCCGCCACCCCAATTCCCACTTCGCTGATGGACAGCACATGCGGACCGGGTCCTGCACTGGGAGCCGCGGCAGCATCGGCGTCGCGCGCTATGAACTCCAGGATGATGCCCTCCGGGCCCGGAAAATACAGTGACCGCGAACTCCACGCAGCTGAACTGACGATGACGTCGGACCCGCCCGAAAGGAGCAGGGGGACACGCTCGGCCAGCCATTCGCGGGCCAGCCCAAAATCCGACGACGGGATGCCAAATGCCAGGTGATGGACGCCGTCGAACCGCCCGCCCGCGGTGAGGACCAGCCGGCTGGAGCCCGCGGTGACGACGGCACGGGAGGGGGTTTCCTCGACCGGAAGCTGGAGGGTCTCGCGGTAGAAGCGTGCGGCTTTCGCCACGTCCTGGACGGTGATGGATGCGCTGAGAATTCTCATGGAGACTGCCTTTCCTGGGTGTGCGGACGTGCCGCGGTGTCTGCCCCATGAAACTAGCTACAGTTAGCTTGAGGACAAACGGGCGGCTGCGGCGGCAGGCCGGGCGCACGCCGTCGAACCTCCGCCGGCACCTTAGGTGGGCATCGGATCCGCCGGCGTCCTGGAAAAGCGTGGCTTCACCCTGGAGGGTCCGCCGCGCAAGATGACCAGAACGCCACATACACTCGCTGAGCTAGGCGGCCAGCAGCGCCTCGAGCTCCCGGTTGAGATTTTCCCGTGACCGCGCGGCCCACAGTTCCCTTCCCCTGGCCGTGTGGAACATCGGTTCCAGCGCCAGCAATTGCCGGACGACGGCGGCCCGCCCCTTGGCAAAGTCGGCCTCCGACACGTGGGCATAGTCCTTCCGGACCCCTTGCGTGTAGCGGGAGTATGCGTCCGGCTCGCCACCGAGGATGGCGAGGTCGGCGTCGCAAAGGAGGTGTCCGGCGTCGTCCCGGGGTGCGGGGGAATGGGTGGCGGTCAGGCGTACCAGGCGGGCGATTTCGGCGACCTCATCCGGCGGCAACAGGTCTTTTAGGCACTGCTGTGCTAAAACGGCCGATTCCTCTTCATCCGTGGCCGTGCCGTTGTAGATCGCGTCATGAAACCATGCCGCCAGGGCCACTGGCCGGGATGTCTGGCGGTCGGTCAGGGCGTCGAGCGCTTCCAGTACCGCCAGCAGGTGCGTGGCTGAATGGTAGTGGCGGTGTGGTTCACTCCACCGCTCAAGGAGCTTCGTGCCCAGCGTCGGGCGCCCTGGCATGAGTGCGTTCCATCGCAGTTCCAAGACGGTGGACACTGACTTGACCCGGTACTTGGCCTTGATGCGCAGGCCCGACGCCACCAGGGTGCGCGCCAGCTCCTTGCCCGAGATGGGCAGGGCTCCCGCCGCCACCAGTTCCGGGTAAAGCCGTTTCGGGACGTCATAGTGGTCCAGGTCGAACGCCCGCTCCGCCACGCCGTTGGCCGCGGCGAAAGCGTGCAGTTCGGCCACGGAGGTGTCGGAGATGAGGTGTGAGAACACCGTCCCGTGCGCCGGCCAAAAAGGCGGGTCGATGAAGATCATGGGCCAAGTTTACGCACCCGCCTTTAGTTGAGTCCTCACTCCGTTCCGTTCCGAGTGGTTGTGGCTCCGTCTCGCATGGTGGCATTGCCCTGTGCTGCTTGGTGGATTTGTTTTGTCAACTCAAAGCAGGCCATTTCGGTGCTGGGAATCAGGCCATTGCGGCATGGTTTCCTGCCATTTGAGCTCGTTGGTGAGAGCGGTGGGTGTTTGGCTTCGGCTGGTTCGGCGGAGGTGTTGCTGGCGGGGGCTCGCTGCTCGTGGCGGGTTGCTGTCGGGGCGTGGTGGGTTGCGGCGTGGAAGGCCCCGATCCCTGTCTAGAATTCATGTTCTAGTATCTATTGATTGCTTCGAATATGCGGGGTAGGATGGTGGTATGAGCATTCCGGAGCAGTTCCCGGAGGACCGGGGCGATGGTGTACCGGCCACACCGCAGGGCGTGGCCGGTCTTCTGGCCGGGATCATGCTGCCCCTCATTGAACCCTTTGATGGCGACAGCCCTGCCCTGGCCGGGCTGCCGGACTACCCGCCGGTTCCGGCCCTGGTGCCGGAACCGGCCTCTCGGAACGCGGTCGCGTACCAGGTCCAGTGCGCCGGGATCGATGCCCTGGAGCAGCTGCGGATCCACCAGGCGAAGGTCGACGCGTGCCGGGTCCGGGCCGTCGCGCAGGTCCGCGGGGCCGCCGAGGTCCAATGGCGGGCGGCGAAACTGGACAACTTCCAACGCAGCGTCTCCGGCGCGTCCGTCGTGGCGGAACTGGCCCTGGCCCTGTGCATTCCCGAACGTACCGCCGCGTCCCTGGAACACCGTGCCTGTGAACTGGTCAACGACTACCCGGCCGTGCTCGCCGGAATGGAGGCCGGCACGTTCGGCTACGGGCACGCGGTGGTCATGCTCAACGAGTCCCACACCCTGGAAACCACGGCCGGCGCCACCTCGGAACTGCTCGCTGCGTTCCTGGCGAAACTGCTCACCCTCGTCGTCGGCACCACGGTCTCCGCGTTCAAGGGCAAGGCCCGCCGCGCCCGCGAACGCATGTGCCCGGAATCCCTGGACACCCGCACCAAGGAAGCCTGGGCCCGGCGCTCCATGAACTGCGAAACCGGCGCCAACGGCATGTCCTGGCTCACCCTGCACCTGCCCACCATGAGCGCCACCGCGATCTACACCTACTGCACCCGGCTGGCCCGCGCCCTCAAATACGACGCCGCCACCAGCGACCGCCTGAACAAAAACCGGAACCCCGGCACCACCGAAGACCTCCGCGAACACCGCACCCTGGACCAACTCCGCACCGACATCGCCACCCTCCTGCTCCTCAACCAAAACCCCACCACCTGGGACGGAACCAGCGGCACCAGCGAAAGGGGCGGCAGGGGCGGCAGCACAACCAGCGGCGCCGACAAGACCGGCGGCTGGACCCGGCCCGCCACCAACACCGGCAGCCGCCACGACGGCAGCACCGAGGGCAGCGCCGATGGCGGTGCCCGGCACGAGGACGACAGCGCCGCGCCCTCCGGCGACGGCCACGGCACCCTTGTGCCTGCCACCACCGGCACCGCCATGGCCGCAGGCGCCGCCATGGAAGATCAAGATGACGATGAGTCGCCGTGGGCGAACCACGACCCGGTACCTCCCCCACACACCCCACCCGAGAACCCCAACAACCTCGACGGCCCTGACAACCCCGGCGGGCCCGACAGCCGGGAAGACCGGCAGGATCGTCAGGACCGGGAAGAGTGGGAAGATCCGGGCGGCGGGTCCGGCGTGCTGGAGGGTGTCATCCTGCCCGAGGGTCTCTCGTTCATGGCCGGGCAGGACTTCTTCGAGGATGTCCTTGGCGATGGCAGCGGCTGGGACAACGGCCTAGTGGACGGCATCAGGGAAGATTCCTGGGCCGAGTACCAACACCAGCTCCAGCAACTCCAGAACGCCCCGGCCATGACCGCCCCACCCCTGCCCCAGGGCCTGTTTATCCTCACCGTGCCGATCCTGTCCCTGTTTGGACTCACCAACGAACCCGCCGAAATCGCCGGCACCCAAGGCGGGCTGCTGCCCGCCAGCATCGCCCGCGAACTCACCGCCCGGGCACCATCACTCCTGCGGATCCTCACCGACCCCGTGACCGGGGACGCCCTGCCACTGCACCCGCAACGCTACACACTAACCAAAACCGAGAAAACAGCCCTCCGCGCCCTCAAGGGCGGCTGCTACATGCCCAACTGCCCCAACCCCGTGATGGAAACCGACCTCGACCACCTGCGCGCCTTCGAGTTCGGCGGCGCCTCCACCATCGCGAACCTTGCCCCGGCCTGCGAAGCCCACCACCGGCTCCGGCACCTCAAGGACGACAAAGACAAAAACGGCCAACGCCGCGCCATCAACGAACCCGAACGCCACACCATCACCCTCCGCGGCTGGACCCCGCAAACCACCCCCGACGGCCGCGTCGGCTGGACCACCCCCACCGGCCGATACCAACCGCCCACACCCAACGACCCCGCCCGCCCCGAATACCCCCACTGGCTCCAACAACTCATCACCCAAACCACCAAAACCCAACGCACATAAAAACCACGCAGCGAGGTTCGGTGTCGAATGAGTACAGCGCCGCAGCGTGGCCAACGGGTTCGAAGGCTACTCGTNTGTCGAATGAGTACAGCGCCGCAGCGTGGCCAACGGGTTCGAAGGCTACTCGTCCGGCTCTTCTTCTCCAAAGATGAATAGGTCTTCGATAGTGGTCTTGAAAGTCCGGGCCAGTCGGAAAGCCAGCGGGAGGCTCGGGTTGTACTTGCCACGTTCCAGGGCAATGATCGTCTGCCGGGAAACTCCCAGTACTGCAGCCAGGTGCTCCTGTGACCAGCCGGCCGACTTTCTGGATTCGGCTATGCGGTTATTCATGCACGCTTGTTCGCAAGAAGGGAGCGCTGGGCTCTGTGATAGCGGAACCAGAAGGCCGTGATGGCAAGAATGACGGCAAGCAATAGGGCCAGTGAGGCGAACATTGAATCCGCAAAGATGGCCACCGCTGCAAGAGTGCCCACCAAGATCACCAAGGTGTCAATATAGGCGACTGATTGGGCCAGAGTGGACATGTCCTTCTCAAAGCTGCCTTCTGCCTGCTCCCGCGTTCGCGCCTGGTGGCGCTTCTTCAGGAACATGACAGCCAGCGGAGCCGCAAACACGACCGTTGCGGCCAGGGTGCGTGGCAATACGTCGCGGGGAGGTTCGACGGCGTTGGCCCAGGCATACAGGATGGCCAGTCCGGCAAGCGCAATGACGATGACACTGACGAACTGCTTCTTCATACCCTGCTCCAATACTGTTCCGTAAATGTAAAGCAACCTTGACATAGCCAATATGGGCATGTCAAGGTTGCTTTACGTCCCCCTTGAGGGATGCGATCACGCGTGCAGGGTCCGTTCCGCATAGATGTGCAGTGTGTCGCGCACGAAGTTGGCGCCTTCAAGACCGCCATAGTTGGCGGCAAATCGCTCGTCGGCAACGTACATGTCGGCCAGGCCCAGCACGTAGCCGCGCGTGTCTCCGCCCGGAGTGGACGCAGGCGTGCCCGGCACGGATGCCAGCCAGGCAACATGGCGTCGCGCCACCTCCTGCGCGTCCGGCGAAGATGGCTCGGCGCCGGCGGAAGCCAGCGCAATCCAATCGGCGTTGAGTGCCGCGACGCGTTCCTTCCAGCCAGCCTGGCCCGCGGCGTCCTTCCCGCTCCACCAGGCGTCGCTTCTTGCGTAAGCCTCCTTGCCCCAGCGCTGTTCCACTTCCTCCTTGTATGCGGTGTGGTCAAATCCGTCGAACATGTCCTTTGCCATGATTCCCTTTCCCGCAGCCTCTGCTGCAATGGTCCTTTCAACTGATGCAATGAGCCGCGACAACCGGTCCTGCTCGCTGCGCAGCCATTCAGCATGCGCCCGGAGGGCCGACGTGGCCGACCCGTCCCTGCCCAGCACCTCGGCAATGGCGGGCAGCCCAAGCCCGAGTTCACGCAGCAGCAGAATTCGTTGCAGCCGCACCAGGGCCTTCTGGTTGTAGTGCCGGTACCCATTGCCCGCAATGCGGCTGGGAGCGAGCAGTCCGATCGTGTCGTAGTGCCGCAGTGTCCTGCTGGTGGTCCCAGCCAGGGCTGCGATTTGCTGGATGGACCAGTCGCCAGTGGTGTCTTCGTCGCTCATGACAGCAACACTAAAGGTTGACGCAACGTCAATGTCAACAATTTTTCGCCCGTGGAAAGATTTTGGGAATAACATCCCCCAACTCCAAGTTGAGCGTAGTAGACTCAACTTTAGAAGTAGCGAGTCTGCGCCCGTCAAACCAACGAAAGGATCTCTCTTGGACGCCAAATTCACCACGAAGAGCCAGGAGGCTCTTTCCGCCGCCGCCATGAATGCCTCCACCGCCGGCAATCCGACAGTGGAGCCCGCACACCTGCTTAAGGCCCTGATGGACCAGCGCCAGGGGGTTGCCGTCGCGCTCCTCAAGGCCGCCGGCGTCGACCCGGACGAGGTCAGTGTCGGTGCCAGCGCCGCCATTCGCAACCTCCCGGCGTCGTCCGGAACCTCAGTGGCCCAGGCTCAGCTCAGCCGCAACACCCTCATGGTGGTGCAGGCCGCGCAGCAGGCAGCTGAGCGCATGGGGGACAGCTACGTCTCCACCGAACACCTTCTGTTGGGCTTGGCGGACGACGCCGGAGCAACAGGAAGTGCCCTGCGCCAGGCAGGTGCCACCAGGGCTGCGCTTGATGCTGCGCTGCCGTCCGTGCGCGGCGACAGCAAGGTCACCACGCCCGATCCGGAGAACACTTTTGAGGCTCTGGAGAAGTTCGGCGTGGACATGACAGCCATTGCCCGTTCCGGGAAGCTTGACCCCGTCATTGGCCGCGACAGCGAAATTCGCCGCGTGGTGCAGGTCCTGAGCCGGCGCACCAAGAACAACCCCGTGCTCATCGGCGAGCCCGGCGTGGGCAAGACTGCCGTCGTGGAGGGCCTGGCCCAGCGCATGGTGGCCGGCGACGTGCCCGAATCGCTGCGCGGCAAGACTCTGATCAGCTTGGACCTGTCGGCCATGGTGGCCGGTGCCAAGTACCGCGGAGAGTTCGAGGAGCGGCTGAAGGCTGTGCTGGAGGAAATCAAGGCCTCCGACGGTCAGATCGTCACGTTCATCGACGAAATCCACACCGTGGTGGGTGCGGGCGCATCCGAGGGTGCCATGGACGCCGGCAACATGCTCAAGCCCATGCTGGCCCGCGGCGAGTTGCGCCTGATTGGTGCCACCACGTTGGACGAGTACCGCGAAAACATTGAAAAGGACCCGGCACTTGAGCGCCGCTTCCAGCAGGTCTTCGTGGGCGAGCCGAGCGTCGATGACACGATCGGCATTCTGCGCGGGCTCAAGGAACGCTACGAAGCACACCACAAGGTGGCCATCGCGGACTCCGCCCTGGTCGCCGCCGCCACGCTGTCGAACCGCTACATCAGCGGCCGCCAGCTGCCGGACAAGGCCATCGACTTGATGGACGAGGCCGCATCCCGGCTGCGCATGGAGATCGACTCCGCACCGGAGGAGATCGACCAGCTGCGCCGCGCCGTCGACCGCCTGACCATGGAGGAGCTCGCCCTTTCAGGCGAAACCGACCCCGCCTCCATTGAACGCCTGGAGGCCTTGCGTGCCGACATGGCGGACAAGAAGGAGGAACTGGCCGGGCTCAATGCGCGGTGGGAAGCTGAAAAGGCGGGCCTGAACCGCGTTGGTGACCTGAAGGCCAAGCTGGATGAGCTGCGTTCCGTGGCCGAGAAGGCCCAGCGCGACGGCGACCTTGAGCAGGCCTCTCGCATCCTCTACGGTGAGATCCCGGCCCTGCAGCGCGAGCTGGAGGCGGCTGCCGCCGAGGAAGAGTCCACCGACAAGCCCGAACTCATGGTGGCCGAGGAGGTCACTGCCGACGACATCGCCGAGGTCATCTCCGCCTGGACCGGCATCCCCGCCGGGCGCATGCTGCAAGGCGAGAGCCAGAAGCTGCTGCAGATGGAGCAGGTCCTGGGTTCGCGCCTGATCGGCCAGTCCTCTGCTGTGACGGCCGTTTCCGACGCCGTGCGCCGCGCCCGGGCCGGCATCAGTGACCCCGACCGGCCCACGGGATCCTTCCTGTTCCTGGGGCCCACGGGTGTGGGCAAGACTGAGCTGGCCAAGGCTTTGGCGGACTTCCTCTTCGACGACGAACGCGCCATGATCCGCATCGACATGAGCGAATACTCGGAGAAGCACTCGGTCTCGCGACTGGTTGGCGCCCCTCCGGGATACGTGGGCTACGACGAGGGCGGGCAGCTGACGGAAGCCGTGCGCCGTCGTCCGTACTCAGTGGTCCTGCTGGATGAGGTGGAGAAGGCCCATCCGGAAGTCTTCGACATCCTTTTGCAGGTGTTCGACGACGGAAGGCTCACCGACGGGCAGGGCCGCACGGTCGATTTCCGCAACGTCATCATCGTGCTGACCTCCAACCTGGGGTCACAGTTCCTGGTGGACCCGTCGCTGACCGAGGACGAAAAGCACAAGGCGGTCATGTCTGTCGTGGAGGCCTCCTTCAAGCCGGAGTTCCTGAACCGGCTGGACGAGATCGTCATGTTCGACGCCCTCAGCGTGGAGCAACTCTCCAAGATTGTGGACCTGCAGGTGCAGTCGCTCGCCGTCCGGCTCCATGAGCGGCGCCTGACCCTGGAGGTGACGGATGCCGCCAAGGCGTGGCTGGCCCTGACCGGCTACGACCCCGCCTACGGTGCCCGTCCGCTGCGCCGGCTCGTCCAGCGGCAGATCGGCGACCGCCTGGCCAAGGAAATTCTGGCCGGCAACATCATCGACGGCGACACCGTCCTGGTGGACACGGCCGCGGACTTTGACGAGCTGGACATGGACTCGGCATCAGGTGCCGGGCTGACTGTCAGCCGGAAGTAGGCCGGACGCCTTTGCGCGAAAAGAGCTTGGACCCCGCAACTGTCGCAGGGTCCAAGCTTTCTTCATGAAGGAGTGCCGCTGCACCGGCGTTGCTGTCCTGCCGGTTCTGGTGGACTGTCAGTGGGCCGCGCCGGCAGGGCGCCAGCACTAAAGTCCGGGTGGGCCGGCCGCCAGATGGACTACTGGGTCAGCGGGGAGTCCAGCTTGTTTCCGCCGCGGGAGTCATGCACCATGCAGTCGACCCGGCGGTCATCCTTCTCTGTCCAGGTTGTTTCTGTCGGGTAGGCCGTGGTCTGCTTCAAGGTGGTCAGGCCGGTTGCTTCAGAGGTGTACTGAACGCCCTTGCACAGCTGCGCAGCCTTGGCCTTCAACTCCTCCACGCCCGGGAATGCATCGTCAACGCCGTAATAGAAAGTGGCCACGAGCTGCGCGTTGTGCGGCGAGTTGCACCGGACCACATCGGCGGCTGTGGAGGTGTCCTTGAAGTCCTTCAGGCAGTCGCCCTCCATCCAATCGAGCGGCGACACATCCGCCACGATCAGGGCGGTGTTCCCTGCAGCTGTGGAGCTGGGCTTTGCGGAAGGGTTTGCGGTGGCTGCGGCTGACGGTGTCGCGGAGGCTGCCGCACTGGACGCCACCGAGGGCGTTGCCGCCGCGCTGGCCGGGGCCGAGACATTGGCGCTTTGCTGGATGCTGGCGGCGGCACCAGTGGATGCAGCCTTGTCGCCGCCGTTGAACAGGCCCACCAGCAGCATGATGAGGGCGACCACCAGGCCCAGGCCAACGATGACGATGACGGCGACAGTCAGCAGCTTCTTGGAGTTGGTTTCCATAACAGGGCCACGGTCCGGGTCGGATTCGGGCGTCCCCGGAGCATCGTTGGTTGAGGATGCGGGCGGGACGGCGCCGGCAGGGTAAACCACGGGCACGGCCGCACCGGCGTCGGGCGCCGCGCCGCCTTCAACGGTGCCGTCGGTGCCGTCGGCCGCGGCGGCCTCTGCGGCTTCGGCCGCGTTGCGGGAAATCTGCGAGGGCGACTGCCACTGGGCACCCTTGGGCGTCCAGGGTGTGCCTGACTGCTCCCAGCGGGCCTCGGGCCGGCGCCAGCCATGGCCGTCGTCGATGCCGGGGCCGATGTGCACGGGCCCCGTCGGCGGCGTTGCTCCGGCAGCCCCGCCGGATGCCTCACGGCCTGCTTCGTCGCCAGGCGCGACGGCGGATTCCCCGTCTGCCGCTGCTTCCGGGGCGGGGGCCCCGCTGTCCCGGGTCTGGTCTGCGGGCGCCTCTCCGGCCGGAGTTTCCCCGGCGGGCTCGGCAGGGGCCGCATCGGTCGGGTCGCCTCCTGCGGGGTGCCCATCGGCTGGGTTTCCGGTCAACAGTTCCTGGCCGGGGCCACCGGCGACAGGGATGGCCGCGGTGGGTGCGCCGGCTCCGGCTCCTGAACCTTCCGCATCCGTCCCGTCCTCAACAGGTGCGCCGGCAGCGGCAGGCTCCGCGGCCTCGGCAGCGCCAATCGCGGCAGCCCCGCCGTCGAACGCTTCCGCATCCGAAGACACCGCCAACGCGGCCATTTGTGCCTCATGCTCAACGGCTGCGGCCTCAGCCTCCGCGGATTTCAGGTCGACCGATTCGGCTACATCCTCGCTGATCTCGGCGTCGCCAAGGCTGGGGGCACTGATTTCCGGCTCCACGGGATCGGGGGCCGAGGCCTCGGTGGGCTCGTCGGGGGTGCCATGATCGTTGGCTTTGCTGCTCTCGTTCATGGGACCAACTTTCCGTGATTCGCTGCCTTAAACGCAAGATCCAATGCGTTCAATGGGGATTTGCCGGTGTCCGGAGGCGCTCTGCAGCATCCTGTGGCACGCGTTTTGCCAGCCTAAATGCACCCCATATACGTGACTCTACCGAATAATGAGCGGCCAACGGCGTTTCCTGTCGTTTGGCTATGGGCAGAACAGGAACGCGGGGGACACGATTGCGGCAGAACTAATGTAATCTATGAGTACGACAAATTGACCGAATATTCCGGAGCCTCGCTCTTAGCCCGAGCGACCACCTCCGGTCCAAGTGTAAAAGGGGGTCACGCCATGGGGCGCGGCCGTCAAAAGGCGAAGGCAACCAAGCAGGCTCGGGACATCAAGTACTACTCCCCGAACACTGACTATTCAGCTCTGCAGAAAGAGCTCGGTGGATCTACTCGGCGAGCCCCGAGCCATCACAGCGAAATTCCGGCAGAACCGGACTATTCGGCATACGAAGACAAGTATGCGGATCAGTTTGAGGACGACGACGATGTGGACTCCCGCCGAATCGGCTAGGTAGTCTCCACTCGAGCACCAAACGCAGCAAACCCCGCACGACCGGCAGCGATCAAGCCGCCGCGACGTGCGGGGATTTTGTTGTCCCCAGCGGCTCACAGACCGCGAAAATGACACAGATCCCGCCTTATGGTGCAGGGATCCCGCCATCCTGTGGCGGGATCGGGCTCATTTTTCACTGCGGCCGCCAAAGCCGGGACCCCGGATCAGGGCGCCGAAACCGGGGCCGGTGTGGGACTTGCGGGTGGACGGGCCGCTGGCGGGGCAGGTTTCGGCAGCAGGCAACGCATCGTGCCCGTCCCAATGACAGGGGCCTCAGCGATCGCGGGATTCTCTTGGGCGAGGTAGACGCTGGTGCCCGCTTTGCCGTCGTCGTCAATGAGCAAGAACACCGATTCCGGGAAGATGCCCTGGACAGCCAGCGCCTGTGGCAGCTGCTTGGACGGGCCGGAAATGACCACGCCGGCCAAGGGATCGGCATTGTCCGGCAGTTCCTTGTTCCCCGTGGCCACCACATCCACCCCGAGCGCCTTGAGGCGAGCAGCCGTCACAGCGGCCAGCCCCTCGAGACCGGAGGCGTTCTGGACCGTGACCGAGATGCTCGACAGCGGTGCAGCTTCCACGCTTTGGGCAGGACATTCGGCGGGGAGCCCGGGCAGGAAGCCGCTCGCCAAACTGTTCAGGCCCACGCCTGTCGCAGCGGCCAGCAGTCCGCCCAGGATGGCGGCGCCGGCCAAGAACGCCGTGACGCCCAGGGCCGAGGACGGGGCGCTCATTGCGCACCGCCGGGAAGTGCCACGGCGGACGGTGCGGCGGTTGGCAGGGCATTCAATGGCTCGCTTGAAGATCGCATGAGACCAAACTATGGACACAATGTCCGCGCCGGATCCGGGCAGTGTCACCAACGCGTCACAGATCGGCATTTGGTGCCCCAGCCGCCCGAATGGCGCGCGCACCGCCCGTACCATGGAGGAGCCGGCAATCGCCGGACCCAAGCACACAGGAGGCGGAAGCCATGGCCAGGATCTTGCTGGTGGAAGACGACCCGGACATCAACACGGCGTTCCGGCTAGCCCTGACACAGCGTGGCCACAGCGTGCAAGGAGTCTTTCTGGGGCGCGACGGCGTATCCCTGGCCACCGCTGTTCCGGCACCCGACCTTGTGGTCCTGGACCTCATGCTGCCGGACCTGGACGGGCGCGAGGTGTGCCGACGCATCCGGGATGTGTCTGCCATCCCGATCATCATGATGACGGCGCGCGGTGACGATGCCGACGTCGTGCTTGGCCTTGAATCGGGCGCCGACGACTATGTGGTGAAGCCGGTGGAACCGTACCTGCTGGATGCGCGGATCCGTGCACTGCTCCGGCGCTCGGCGCTGCCGGCCGCCCCGCTCGGAGGGTCTGACATTGCCGTCAGCGGCGCAGTGGTGGTGGACCGAAAATCGCTGGTCACCACCAAGAATGGCGAGGCGGTTCCGCTGACAGCAACGGAAACCCGGCTGCTGCTGGAACTGTCCAGCCATCCGGGACAGGTGCGCAGCCGTGTGCAATTGCTGCGTGAGGTGTGGGGCACGGACTACCTGAACGAGTCGCGCATTGTGGACGCCTGCATCCAGCGCCTGCGCAGCAAGATCGAGGACGAGCCGGGCCAGCCGACCATCATCGCCACGGTGCGCGGCTTCGGCTACCGTTTCGACGTGGACTGATGCACCGCTTCCTTGCCGGGCTGGGAGGCAGGCTGGCTGTCAGCTGCGCCCTCATTGCCGTGATGTGCGTGGTCCTGACGGGTGCCGTCATGTACACCAGCGCCCGAAACAACATTCTGCAGGCGGAACAGGATCGGCTCTTTGGCGAGTTCACCCGCATGCAAAAATCGGTCGTGGACCCACTGGAATGCACGCCGGCGGAGTGCGGGACGGTCTCCGATGATGACCTGCTGTCGTGGGGGCGGCGGGACATGCACGGGTCCAGCATTCTGGAGCCGGCATCAAATTCCGGGTCGGACTACGTTTCGCACATGATCCCGGCATCGCTGCAGCGGCAGGTCGATCGCTCCGGCAGGATCTCCTGGCTCCGGGAGCGCTACGGCCTTTCCTACAGCTTCCTCATTGGCACCCCGGTAACACTGAGTACGGCCCCGACCGGGCCTGTACCTTTGGAGCCGGCTGCCGCAGGCAATGGTGCAACGGGCCCGTCCGATATTGGACCCGCAACCGGGGCCACCGTCGATGGCTCCGCAGCAACGGGCCGCGCGATGGAAGCAGTCCTCTACGGCATCTACTCCCTCGACAAGCAGGAAAAACAAATCAACGCCCTGGCCGCCTCTACCGTTTGGCTCGTGGCAGTCATGGCAGCCGTCGCCGCGCTGTTCGGCGTGCTGCTGGCACGTTGGATTGGCCGGCCTGTGCGCAGGCTGCGCCTTGCCGTTGACCGACTTGACGCCGGTGTCGGCACCTTGGATGTAGACGTCAAGGGCGTGCAGGAACTGACTGGCCTGGTGGAAGCCTTCAATGCCGCCGGATCCCGGCTGTCCGCGGCGATGGGGGAGTTGAGGGCCAAGGAGGCGCAGTCGCGACGTTTTGTGGCGGACGTGTCGCACGAACTGCGCACCCCCGTCACCGCCATGGTGGCCATGGCGGACGTCATGGAGAACAGCCCGGACGCCCCGGATGATGTCCAGGAAGCCGCCGCGGTGACGGCCCGCTCGGCACGGCGGCTTCATGCCATGACGGAGGGGTTGCTGGAGATCTCGCGCTTTGACGCAGCGCGCAATACCGTGCAGGCGGAATGCTTCAACGTCCGCAGCCAGGTGCTGGTGCTGCTGGAGTCGCGGGGCATGGTTTCCGACGTCGAGGTCTCGATCGGCGCCGGCCTGCGGTTCACCACCGACCCGCGCCGCTTTGATGTGGTGGTGGGCAACCTGCTGGAGAACGCTGCCAATCATGGCGGTGCGCCCGTCAAGGTGCATGCGTTCATGGACGGCAGCATCCTGGTGGTGGAAGTCAGCGACCATGGACGGGGCGTTCCAGCAGAAAGCAAGGCCCGCCTCTTTGACCGCTTCTACAAGACGGACAGCTCGCGCAGCCGCGGCGGCTCCGGCTTGGGCCTTTCGCTGGTCCAGGAGAACTGCCGCCTGCTCGGAGGCACAGTGGAGTTAAGCATCTCGGGCCACCCCACGGTCTTCACGGTCAGGCTGCCACCACAGGGCCCAGACGACTGATCCCCGCCCGGGAGTTGCGGGCCGATCCACGATGGCGCATCCCGTGCCGGCAGAATATTTTCTTCGCAAAGGTGAGACGATGTGGTGCCTGCGGCACACTACATAGTTAAGGGCGGCAATTGCACGCCTGGCCGGAACCGGAACAGCGAGGGGGCGCCATGGCTCAACAACCGTCGGTGGTCCGCTGGCTGCCTGCCTCTGAGCGTGACATTTTCGCGCTGGTGCAGCGAGGCGACCAGGAAGCGTTCCGTGCACTGTTTCGCCTGCACCAGAGGCCGGTGTACCTGACCGCCTACAGCGTGGTGCGCTCCCGCACCGATGCCGAAGAAATCACGCAGGACAGCTTTCTGACCATGTGGAGGAAACGTGCAAAGATCTCATTGGTGGGGGACTCGGCCTTGCCGTGGCTGGTGACAACGGCGCGGTTTCTCGGGCTGAACCGGCGACGCGCGAATGCCCGTTCGGCCAGGGAGTCGCTGGACGCAGCCGGTACCCTGGCCGACGCGTCCAACTCACCCGTGGCCGGAGTGCTCGCGGCGGAACTCGTGGAGCAGCTCGGCTCGCTCATGTCCGGCATGTCCGACGTCGACCGGGACATCTTCCGCCTGTGCCTCCTTGACGAACTCAGCTACGAACAGGAGGCACGGGAGATGGGAATCACGCACGGAGCGGTGCGCAACCGGCTGTCCCGGCTGAAGGGCCGGCTGCGGCTCGCCCTGGACGATTCGAAGGAAGGCCAAAACTGATGAACAACCCGAACACCCCGTTGCCCGGCCAAGACGAATTCGACCGGATGGAACGCAGCCTCTTCACCGCCATTGCCGAGTCCGAGAAGAAACGGACCCGCCACAGGCGCCTGCTGGCTGGCGGTGCCACACTTGCCATTGTGGCCGGGGCACTCACGACGGCGTCCATCGTCACCCAGGCGGACAGGGCTGCAACGTTCACCGCAAACGCTTCGGCCAGCCAAGACGCCGCGCCGGCTGATGTTGTTTACTGCTATGCCGAGCCCGGTCCCTCGTCTCCTTTCGTTGTGGCGAGCGAGGGAGCCGCAGCTCCGGGCCTGGAATCCCGCGGACCATATGTGGAGGGCGGAAAATTGTCCGCTGCCGAGGCAATTCGGCTGTGTGCCGAACACTACGCCGTGCAAACCGCCGGGCCCGTGCAGGGTGCAGACCAGTCACCGGGCGCCACAAGATCCTCGGCGCTCAGCTTCCACGTATGCCAGAGGGAGGACCAGGCCTACGCCGTGTTTCCCCGCATTGCCGGCGACGCTGCCGCGAACGAGGGGTTTTGCACAGCGATGGGGATGACGGCTTCAACGAAAGGAAAGTGATCCTCATGATCAAGTCACGTAGGGAGGCGTATCTTGCGGCGGTTGTCGCCTGCGCGGCGCTGGCCATCAGCGGCTGCGGGCAGACCGCCCCTCAAGACAAGTCCATTCCGGCACCATTGGAGGTGACCACTCCCGCAGCGCCAGAGATGAACCAGAGGGATGCCATGGGCAGCTGGAAACTGGTGCATCCCGGAGAGGTCACTGCAGAGTCCACCACGCTTTACATTGAAGTCACCCGGGAGTCCTGCGCAGGCGGGGAGACAGGCAAGGTCCTCACGCCCGAAGTCCAGGAAGAAGCCGGCCGATTCGTCATCCGAACCCCGGTTGAGCCGATCAAGGATGGGTATTACACCTGCCAGAGCAACAACTGGGTTCCGATCACCGTTGTGCTGCCCGCACCGATCGGCGACCGCGAGCTCTTCGACGCGGCATGCCTGGACAGTTTCACGCTCACTACGGCAACATGTGCCTACGACCAAGGCGTCCGTTGGAAGCCGTGAGCAACGGTAGCGATGGCCAGGCCGCGGATACAAAAAATGATCCCGATCCCGCCTTCCGAGCCCGGAACTCCGGGATCTCTTGGAGGGATCGGGATCATTTTCGCAGCTCGGCTGCGTGGAGCGATTCCTAGGAGGCGTAGTTGCCGACCAGGCGGACGGCGCCGCCGTCAACGCCCTTGGCGCCCTGTGTGTAGTCGGAACCGGTCTTGTCGGAGTCCGAGGATTCGCGGGTGACTGTGCCCATGACCCAGGACGGCAGGCCGCGGGAGTTCAGGCGCTCAACAGCGGCGTCGGCGGCGTCGGCGGATACCACGGCCACCATGCCCACGCCGAGGTTCAGGGTGCGCTCGAGGTCGGCCAGGGGCACATTGCCCAGCTGGGACACCAGGTTGAAGATGGCCGGCAGGCTCCAGGTGGAGCGGTCAACCGTTCCGATCAGGCCCTGCGGGAGCACGCGTGCCAGGTTGGCAGCCAAGCCGCCTCCGGTGATGTGGCTGAAGCCGTGCACGGCCTTTTCCTGCGTGACCGGCAGGAAGCGGGTCAGGTCCAGGCAGTCTGCGGCGTACACGCGCGTGGGCTCGAGGAGCTCCTCGCCCAGGGTGCGGCCCAGCTCGGAAACCTGGCGGTCCAGCGCCCAGCCGGCGTGGTTGATGACGCGGCGGACCAGCGAGTAGCCGTTGGAGTGCAGGCCGGACGAGGCCATGCCGATGATGACATCGCCCTCGCGCACCCGTTCCGGACCCAGCAGCAAATCAGCCTCGACGACACCCGTGCAAGCACCTGCGACGTCGTACTCATCAGGGGCCAGCAGGCCGGGGTGCTCAGCGGTCTCGCCGCCAACCAGGGCGGTTCCGGCAACCTTGCAGGCGCCGGCGATGCCGCGGACGATGTCGGCCACGCGCTGCGGAACAACCTTGCCGGTGGCGATGTAGTCCGTCATGAACAGCGGCTCGGCACCCACCACGACGATGTCATCGACAACCATGCCGACGAGGTCGTAGCCGATGGTGTCGTGGATGTCCATGGCCTGGGCGATGGCAACCTTGGTGCCGACGCCGTCGGTGGACGTGGCGAGGTAGGGCTTCTTGTAGGTCAGCAGCTTGGAGACGTCATAGAGGCCGGCGAATCCGCCAAACCCGCCCACGACGGACGGTCCGTGGGTTGCCTTGACGGCTTCCTTCATCAGCTCGACGGCGAGGTCGCCTGCTTCGGTGTCGACTCCGGCGCTGGCGTAGGTGATTCCCTGGGGGGCTGAATCGTGGGAGGCGTTGGTCATGGCGTCTCTTTTCTTACGGATTGCTGGCGGTGCGGTCTTCGTCGGTGAGGATGGATTCCATCTCCGAATCGGGACCCGGATCGCAACCGGTGGAGGGGGTGGCGTTGCCGGCGGCGGTGCGCTCGAGCAGGTTCTTGCCCAAACGGTCGCTGCTGGGAAGTTCAATGGGGTAGGTGCCCGTGAAGCAGGCCGTGCACAGGCGTTCGCGCGGCTGGTTGGTGGCGTCGATCATGCCGTCCTCGGAGATGTACTCCAGGGAGTCGGCACCGATGGACTTGGCGATCTCATCCACGGCGGCGCCGTTGGCGATCAACTCGGCACGGGAGGCAAAGTCGATGCCGTAGAAGCATGGCCAGCGCACGGGCGGCGAGGAAATCTTCACGTGGACCTCGGCGGCCCCGGCCTCGCGCAGCATGCGGACAACTGCGCGCTGGGTGTTGCCGCGGACGATGGAATCGTCCACCACCACGATGCGCTTGCCACGGATGACCGAATCGAGGGCGTTCAGCTTCAGCTTGATGCCGAGCTTGCGCAGGGTGTCACTGGGCTGGATGAAGGTGCGGCCAACATAGGCGTTCTTGACGAAGCCATGGGCGAAGGGGATGCCGGACTCCTCGGCGTAGCCAATGGCCGCCGGGGTGCCGGATTCGGGGACGGGGATGACGAGGTCGGCTTCAGCGCTGTTTTCGCGCGCCAGCTGGCGGCCCATCTCAACGCGGGATTCGTAAACCGAGCGGCCGGCGATGGTTGCATCCGGGCGGGCCAGGTACACATATTCAAAGACGCAGCCGGCCGGGGTGGACGGGGCGAAGCGCTGCGAGCGGACGCCTTCCTCATCGATGGCGATGAATTCGCCGGGCTCGATTTCACGGATGAGGCTGGCGCCGATGGTGTTCAGTGCCGCGCCTTCTGAGGCCACAACCCAGCCACTTTCAAGACGGCCAAGGACCAGCGGGCGGACGCCGTGCGGGTCGCGGGCTGCGTAGAGGGTGTGTTCGTCCATGAAGACGAAGCAGAAAGCACCATGCACCTTCGGCAACAGCTCCATGGCTGTTTCTTCGAGGGAGTGGCCTTCCTTGCCCTGCAGCAAGGTGGTGACCAGCGCGGTGTCGGTGGTGTTGCCCTGCGCCATTTCGCCGGCTGTGGGTACGCCATAGCGTTCCAGCACCATCTCATGCAATTCGGCAGAGTTGGTCAGGTTGCCGTTGTGCGCCAAGGCGACGGTGCCGCTGTCGGTTGCGCCGAGGGTGGGCTGGGCGTTGGCCCAGTTGGCAGCGCCCGTGGTGGAGTAGCGGCAATGGCCCACGGCCATGTGCCCCGTCAGGGTATTCAGCGTGGGTTCGTCAAAGACCTGGGATACAAGTCCCATGTCCTTGTACACACTGATCCGCTTGCCGTCGCTTGTTGCGATGCCCGCCGATTCCTGGCCACGGTGCTGCAATGAATACAGCCCGTAATAGGTTAGTTTGGCGACCTCTTCGCCGGGTGCCCAGATGCCCAGTACGCCACAAGCGTCCTGGGGTCCCTTTTCGCCGGGCAAAAGGTCATGTGATAGTTTTCCGTCTCCGCGTGCCACGAAAAAATTATCTCATGTATTGGCCAAGCCCTCGAACCACGCTTGATGGATGTTAAGTGGCCGGCTTGCTGCCCGGTTTTCAGGCGGTTTCGGCCGACGCGCTGCCGTTGTCGTCGGGGAGTTGCTCCACCACGAGGGTTTCGCTCTTTTTGCGGCCCTGGCGGTCAAGGACCAGCGCCACCACGGCCCCCAGACCCATGCCGGGCAGGACAAGCAGCACGGCAAACAGGCCGAACACGCTCGATGCCGCGAACTGCTCATCCGCCGGGAACATGAACGTGAAAATGGCAGCCGTTGCCACACCGGCCAGGGCGCCGGCAATTAGAAAAGGGACGTACTTCGGAGCGCGGCGCACCTGCAGCTTGCGTGCTGCCCCCACGGTGCTTGCGGCCCCGGAGGCTTCGGCTTCTGGGGTTGCGGGCGTGGTGTTGTCAGGCTGGGAAGTCATGCATCAAGGGTACCCGGCCAAGCTTGGAGCTGTCTGCCAGCCGGGCGGGACGCGGAAGGGGGTTTGCGGTGCCGGCCGCGCAGGGTTTAGAAGGGGAGCTCGCCGGAGAGGTCGGCGCGCAGGCCGGAGGCCGCCACCTGGCCGCGTTCGACGGCGTCAGCCCAGACAGTCTCGCCGGTCACCAGCGCAAGCCAGGTTCCGGCGTCGCACTCCACCACATTCGGCGGGGTGCCGCGGGTGTGGCGGGGGCCGGCGATGCACTGCGTGACTCCAAAGGGGGGCACACGCACCTCCACGGAATTGCCCGGGGCGCGGGCGGCGAGTTCCTCGAGAGTGTAGCGCACTGCCATGGCGGTGACGGTGCGGGCCCGCTCGCCCGCACGCCAGGCGGCCAGGGCAGCGCTGCCCTCGTCAATGTCGATGCGGCGGCGGGCGCTCATGGGCCCAGAAGGGCGCTGACGGCGCTGCCCAGGCGCAGGCTGCCGGCGCGGTGGCCGCCGCCCATGACGGGCGGGACCACTTGGCGCAGAACGTCTGCGACCTCCGGCACTTCGAGCGCGCCGGCGGCCGTCAGCATGGTCAGGCCCACCAGGGTGGCGGCGCGGCCGTTGCCGTCCAGCATCTTCACGGCGACGCTGGCACCCGTGCTGGTGGACATGGCGAGCACGCCCTCCGCCCCCAACTTTGCAATGACGCCCAGCTGTTCCATGACCACGGTGTTTGGCTTGCCGTGCCCCTCAACCGCCCAGGGGTAGTCGAGCATCGATGTGGCAATGGTGGCGGCGCGGGCGTTGGCGTTTTTGTCCGAGGGCGCCTTGGCCAGGGTGGAGAAGGCGCGGGCCAGCCCGGTCAGGGACACCGCCATGACGGGTGCGCCGCAGCCGTCGACGCCGGTGTGCCGCACGGTCTCGCCCGTGTATTCCTCCAGGACGGAACGCACGGCGCGCTGCATGGGATGGTTGGGTTCGAGGTAGCCCGTCCTGTCCCAGCCGTTTTCCACGCAGGCCCACAGAAAGGCGGCGTGCTTGCCGGAACAGTTCATGGCGAGCCGGGACTGGCCCCGCTCGGTGCGGACGAGCCAGGACCGGGCCGTGGAGTCGCCGGGCCAGGCTGCGGGGCAGCCCAGGTCCGCCTCGGTCAGGCCCGCCGATTTCAACATGCCCTCCACCACGTCCATGTGGTCCAGTGAGCCGGTGTGGCTGCCGGCGGCGATGGCCACCTGGGCGCCGCGCAGCGGCACGCCCGCTTGCATGGAGGAAAGGGCTTGAAAGGGCTTGACCGCGGAACGCGGGAAGATGGGGGCCGAGACATCGCCCAGCGCCGTGACAACAGAACCGTCCCCGGCGACCACAACGGCTGAACCGATGTGCACAGATTCAACAAATCCGCTGCGTTCGAGCACGGCGAGCTCAACGGCGTCGTGCGCCCGGAAGGTATGGATCATGCGCTCATCTTAGCCACTGCGGCCCCTGCCGGAGCCGGTGACCCGCCGCTGCGGTGAACGTCACTTTGCGGCCCCGGTACCGAAGCCAAGTACCCTAAAGGGGTGAAGGTTTTAGTCATTGGCCCCGGAGGCCGCGAACATGCCATTGTCCGCTCGTTGCTCAGCGACCCCAACGTCAGTGAAGTCCATGCCGCACCCGGCAACGCCGGCATCGCCGAGATTGTGCCCACGCATGCCGTGAACGCAAACGACCCTGCCGCAGTTGCCGCCCTCGCCCTGAAGCTGGACAGCGACCTCGTCGTGGTTGGCCCCGAGGCGCCGCTGGCCGCCGGCGTTGCCGACGCTGTACGTGAAGCCGGCATCCCGGTCTTCGGCCCCAGCAAGGAAGCAGCGCAGCTGGAGGCGTCCAAGGCGTTCGCAAAGGCCGTCATGGCCGAGGCGCAGGTCCCCACCGCCATGGCCAAGGTCGCCGTCAACGCAGCCGAGGCCGCCGACGCGCTGGACACCTTTGGCGCACCCTACGTTGTCAAGGACGACGGACTCGCCGCCGGGAAGGGCGTGGTGGTCACCAATGACTGCGACGAGGCCCTGGCCCACGCCCAGTCCTGCTTTGACGTGGGCGGCACGGTTGTCATCGAGGAGTTCCTTGACGGCCCCGAAGTCTCCCTGTTTGTCCTCGCGGACGGCCGCACGGTGGTTCCGCTGGCCCCGGCCCAGGACTTCAAACGCATTTTCGACGGCGACGAAGGCCCCAACACCGGCGGCATGGGCGCGTACTCGCCGCTGGAATGGGCCCCCGCCGGCCTGGTCCAGGAGGTCATCGACCGCGTCGCCCAGCCCACCATCGACGCCATGGCCCACCGTGGCACCCCCTTCACCGGCGTCCTGTACTGCGGCCTGGCCCTGACCAGCCGCGGCACCCGAGTCATCGAATTCAACGCCCGCTTCGGCGATCCGGAGACGCAGGCCGTCCTGGCCCGCCTGAAGACGCCTCTCGGCGGCGTGCTCATGGCGGCAGCCAAGGGCCAGCTGGACGACATCGACGAGCTGCGCTGGGCACCCGAGACGGCAGTCGCCGTCGTGCTGGCCAGCGAGAACTACCCCGACGCCCCGCGTACCGGCGACCGGATCCGCGGGCTGAAGAAGGCCAACAGGCTCGACGGCGTGCACGTGCTGCATGCGGGCACCGGCACCGACGGCGACGGCAACACCGTCACCGCCGGCGGCCGCGTGCTGGCCGTTGTGGGCCTTGGCGCCGACCTTGAGGATGCGCGCGAGAAGGCATACGCGGGCATCGACCAGATCTCCCTGGAAGGCGGCCAATTCCGCACAGACATTGCGGCGAAGGCCGCCCGTGGGGAAATCACCGTGGCAAACTCCGCTGGACAGGCATAAAAGGACCATCATGACTTCAGGAATTCCCGCTGCCCCCATCCTGCCCGGCTGGACCCACATCTACTCCGGCAAGGTCCGCGAGCTGTACGTCCCGGAGCCTTCCGGTGAAAGCGGCCCCTTCGCCGGCCGCGACGACGTTGTCCTGGTGGTCGCCAGCGACCGCATCAGCGCCTTTGACCACGTTCTGGCCACAGAAATCCCGGACAAGGGACGCATCCTGACGGGCCTGAGCCTGTGGTGGTTTGAACAGCTGAACGTGCCCAACCACCTGGTGGCAACCACTGTGGAAGACGGTGTTCCCGCTGCGGTGGCAGGCCGCGCCATGGTGTGCAAGAAGCTGGAGATGTTCCCCATCGAGTGCATTGCCCGCGGCTACCTCACCGGTTCCGGACTTACGGAATACCGCGGCTCCCAGACCGTGTGCAGCCTGCCGCTGCCGGCCGGACTGGTGGACGGGTCACGGCTGGAGGAAGCCATTTTCACCCCATCGGCCAAGGCCGAGGTGGGGGAGCACGACGAGAACATCACCTTTGAAAAAATGGTGGACACCGTCGGCGGACCTGCGGCGGATGCGCTGCGCGCCCTGACGCTGGAGATCTACTCCCGCGCCGAGGAGATCGCCCGAGGACGCGGCATCATCCTGGCCGACACCAAGGTGGAATTTGGCACGGACCCCGCAACAGGCGTCATCACACTCGGCGACGAGGTCCTCACCCCGGACTCTTCACGCTTCTGGGATGCGGAACTGTGGGCTCCCGGCAAGGCGCAGCCGAGCTTTGACAAGCAGTATGTGCGCGACTGGCTCGCCAGTGATGCCTCCGGCTGGGACCGGGCCTCGGACACCCCGCCGCCTGCCCTTCCGGCCGACGTCGTGGAGCGCACCCGCGCCCGCTATGTGGAAGCCTACGAGAGGCTGACGGGCGCCACCTTCGCATAACTTGGCGCAATCGTGCACGCCGCCCGCAAGGGCGGGCCGCGGACCTACAGCGAGACGAGGTGGGCTGCGGCAACCTCGGCGCGGTCAACGGCCCCGGCCCGGGAAAAGCGTGCGCGTGCGCGAAGGAAGGCGTCGCGGGCTTCGTCGCTGCGGCCGGCATCGCGCAGCGTGTCGCCGAGCAGCAGTGCAGTGTCCCCGGCAATGTGGGGAGCCAGTTGCTCATGGTCCCGTTCAAGGTTGTACAAGAGTTCCAGTGCACGGTCCAGCTCGCCGTTGAGGTAGTGCCAACGGGCGCGCAGCAGCGAGACTTCCATGATTTCGGCGGGTGTGGCGCCCACCACCGAATGGGCGAGTTCGCTGCGTTCAATGGCCTGCAGGGTGGCGGGCTCCACCACGCCGGCCGAGAGCCGCACCCAGGCCGTGGCCTTGTTGAACTGGGCCCAGCGGGACAGGTCAGCGGTGGGGGAGAGCAGCCTGGCCGCCTTGGAATGGTGCTCCAGCCCGGCCCGGGTGTCGTGGCGGATGAATGCCACATTGCCAACAACCCAATGGATTTCCCCGGCCACCTGGGGCGGGGTCTCCCGCGTGATGGACTCGGCCAGCGTCAATGAGTGGGTCCAGGCGTCATCCAGCCGGCCCACCTCGGTCAGCGCGCCCACCAGCGTCTGCAGCGCCAACAGGTAGGCGTTGAACTCTTCCGTGCTGTCTCCGGAACCGATCTCGACAGCCTTGGTGGCGTGGGCAATGGCTTCTGTCAAGGATCCCTGTGAAAGCATCGCGGCGGCCATGACCTGGTCCGCCCGCATGGACAGGGCATCGCATTCAGCCGTCATGGGGGCCGCCAGCAGTGTGTCCAGGATGGCGACGGCCGCGTCGTGGTCACCGGCGCGCATATGCGAATTGGCTGCGAGGAACATCATGTTCCACCAGCTGACGGGGTCGTTGCCGTCCAGGGCAAGGTCGGCGGCCTCCAAGGCATTGGCCGCTGCCCCGGAATAATCACGGGTGTCCCAGCTCTGCCGGGCGCAAAGGGAGAGCCGGAGGCAGTCGGTCTCCCGGGCCGAGGCTGCGCCGTCGGGCCCTGCTCCGGAGGCGTCCGCATGCTCCGCCGTCCCGCTGCCCGGCGCCGTCAGCAGCAGCCCGGCGAGCTGCCGGATGATTTCGATGGTCGGTTCGCGGTGCGCGTTCTCAAGGAGTGAGATGTAGCTCGCCGAATACAATTCCCCACCCAATTCACCCTGGGTCAAGTCGCGTGACAATCGTTCTTGTTTCAGCCGTTCACCAAAACTGCTGCCCACGTACTGCTCCTTGTCTGGCACCTGCCGCCCGCACTGTGGCGCACCAGGTGGGGTGCGCCGTCGGCGACGGATTGATCGTTGGCTAAAACCTAACAGAAATAGGGTCCAGAAACGGGCCATTTGGATTTCATGTCATCACCCGGGGGGCGTGCCGTCACAAGTCGTCAGCTTGTACAGGCGGGCGTGGCCCTCGCTGGCCACGAGCGTGAAGCCCGCGGAGTCGGGGGCCAGCGTCACGCCGGGGTAGAGCGAACGAGGATGGGCGAACGCCGGAATGTAGTCCGTGCCGAAGTCCAGCAGGTGGGTCACGCCCAGCCGTTTCGCGGCGGCGCACACCTCCGGATCGCTGTCGACCCGGTTGAGCCAAAACCGCAGCGTGAACTGGTCTGGGGTGAGCTCTGCCTGCGAGCTGTAGGGAAACAGCATGGTCCGCCCGGCCAGCGCCATGGCCAGGGCCGAGCCGTTGTACGGGTTGTTCGCGATCACGTCGGCCGGGGTGGTGTACTCCCCGAGCCGGTGGATCAGCGCCAGCTCCTGCGCATCCACCTGTGCCAGCCCGTCCGGCGCTGCCGGCACGTTGTACATGATGCCCACCTGCTCCTTCATCTGCCACAGCCCGGGGTTGCCCAGGGCCAGTACGACGGCGAGCCCGGCCACCGCGGCCGGCCTCGCCTTGCGCCGGGCGAAGGAGGGCAGCCGCCGGCTGAGCCAGTCGGTGCAGCGCACCATGCCCAGTGCGGCGAGGGGCACGCCGAGCAGCGGCAGCAGCGCCGCAATGCGTTCGGGGTTGTCCCACCACGGGGCCAGCATGATGTTGGTGGGGCCAAAGTCCGTCCCCGCGGTCAACGGGTACATGAACACGAGCAGGATGGCGGCGGCAGGCAGCCAGCCCAGGCCCGGGCGGCGCCGGCCGGCCAACACTCCAGCCAGCACCAGGGCGGTCAGGGCGATGGCCGGGAACCAGATCGGGGCCGGGGCCATGGTGGCGTTGCGCAGCACCGCCAGGGGGAAGGGCATGAACGCAAGGGACGCGTAGTTGAACAGGCTGCGGATCTGCGGCAGGGCCAGCAGGGCCCCTCCCGCGGAGGCCATCACCACCAGCAGCAGCGCCACCCGCAGCCAGCCGCCGCGGCGGCCGGAAGCGAAGCCTGTCCGCAGCCAGGAAAACAGCAGGAACAACAGCAGCGGAGTCAGCACCAGCAGGATGCTGAACACCCCGTTGGGCTGCGCCGTGACGGCACCGGGCAGGAAGAGCGCCACAACCGCCAACGCCTGCGCCGGTTCCAGGCCCGTGTGGATGGCAGGCCGCAGGATCATGAGCACCAGGGCGATGCCCACTGGCACCAGCGCGTTGGACAGCGAGTTGGGATAGGCGGAACCATATTGCAGCAACAGCCACGGGAACGCCGGGAACGCCGCGGCAAAAATGCCGGCACACACCAGCAGGAGGCGGCGGCCGCCAAACAGCACCCGGGCCAGGAACATGGCACTCAGGGGCCAGACCACGCCGGCCACGGCCAGCCACACCAGGTTGGTGGCGGCCGGAGTGCTGGCGCCGGTGAGGACGGCCAGGAGGCTGGCCACCCCGTGCCATGCGCCGGGGTAGAACGACGACTTCCCCGGCGGCAGGATGAACCCGGAGATGGCGAAGGAGGAGGCGTTGCCCTGCTCCATGGCGTACTGGGTGGCGTTCAGGTGGAACACCGAGTCGTAGCCCTGGGTGAACTGTTCGGGGGTCGGGGCAACCATGGTGAGCAGCGCCGTCGTCATGGCCAGGGAAATGAGCACCCCGGCCGTGACGGCGGCGATTCCCGACCAGCCGCCGGGGGCGGCCGGGGCCGACCGCAAGGCGGGGATGAAGCGCCCTGCCGCCCACGCCCCGGCCGCGGCAACGGCCGTGCCCAGCAGGACCACGGGCAGCCCCCACGGCAGGCCGATCAGCGGGGCCGTGATGGCGCTGACGGCCACCACGGAAACGGACACGGCGGGCGCCAGAAAAAGCAGCATGAGCCCCCGCACGCGCAGCGCCGCCAGGACGGCCGCGCCAGGGAGGGTGAAGATCAGCAGGGCTGCCAAGAAAGCCGGCAGTGCCTCAATCCATGGGTTCATGCGTCAGGTCCGGTGGCGGGTGCCGCCTCGCTCAAGCCTTCTTGACGATGCTGGACTTGAGCTTCATGGGACCGAAGCCGTCCACCTTGGCGTCGATGTCGTGCCCGTTGACAGGGGTGATGAGGCGGATGTTGCGCACCTTCGTGCCGATCTTCAGATCCTGCGGGCTGCCCTTGACCTTCATGGTCTTGACGATGCTCACAGTGTCGCCGTCGGAGAGCACATTGCCCACGGCATCCTTCACAACGGTCTCCGCCTCGGCTTCCGCAGCCGCCTCGGAAGGGGACCACTCGTGGGCGCATTCGGGGCACACCAGCAATTCACCCATCTCATAGGTGTAGGCGCTGGAGCAGACAGGGCAGGGGGGAAGTGTCTCAGTCATGCCCTCCATACTAGCCGCTGGCGCCTTGGGCGCGACGGCGCGCTGCCGCGGCCGGGCGGGCCCTCGGCGGCCACGCAGACCGCTGCGAGCACGATTGTGACGCGCTGCTTTTCCCGAACGCGGGGGAATTCCACAGCCTGGTCCATCTCTTGATTGATATCGACAGACAACTTTGTAAGGATTGCTTACAAATGTCAGTGCGTTAATGAGGACGACTCGGGCGGAGGGCACGATGGCGCTGGTTTACCCTGAGGTGAACGGGCCGGCAGGGACGGTTCCGGACCTGCTGGGCATCGTTGCCGACCGCGGAATCTCCATGGCCCCCAACGTCGCCGCCACCCTCTGCCGCGACCTGGCCGGAGACCTGGACGCCGCCCTGGAGGTGGCAGGGGCCCTCAGCCCCGTGCAGCTCGCCGGCCACAGCGCCCTGCCGGACCCCCTGCCGCTGCTGCCGGGCCTGGCTGCGCGGCTGGACACGCCGGAGCTGAGCCCGGAAGACCGGGAGCTGCTGCTTGCTGCCGCCGTCTGCGTGGAAGACCGCACCGAGGTGCTCCTGACGCTGGCGCCGGGAAGCATGGCGGAGCTGATCGGCGGCCCGCTGGGTCCGCACCTGCAATTTGTGGCGGGGCACTTCTCCTTTGCCGACCCCCGCATGCGCCTGTGGATCCACGAAATATCCACGCAGGCCGAACGCACCAACGCCCATGTGCTCATGCAGCACGCCTACGCCGGGCTCGGCCGGCGCGGCAAGGCAGTGTGGCACCAGTCCCTGGCCACCCTCGAGGGGGACGCCGCCCTGGTGCCGGCCCTGCTGGAACTCTCCCGGGAGGCGGAGCTGGCCGGCAACGCGGTCTGGGCCCACGCGATCGCACGGGAGGCCGCCAGCCACGCCAACGGCCCGGCCGTCCTGGACAGCCATCTGGCCTGCGGCGCCGCGGCACTGAAGCTGGGCCTGGTCTCCGACGCCGTCGCCTGGCTGGCCCCCGTGCTGGACGCCGCGGACCCGCAGCTCGCGGCCAGCGCCCTGGCCCCGTACATCCATGCCGAATCGCTGTTGACCGGCGAGGTCCCCACCGTTCTCGCGGAACGCCGCGCCATGTCGCTGCTGGCGGCCGTCCCCGACCTGGATGCCGACGGCGCCACCCGGGTTATGCGCTCCGTGGCCAAGGCCTGCGGGCTGGCTGCGGGCCTGTGTGCCGCTGCGGGCCGGCTTGAGGATGCCGGCCGGTTCCTGACGCAGGCCGAGGCCCTCGTAGAGGACAACACCCTGGAGGGGCTGCCGCTGTGCGCCGCCCGCGGCTGGTGTGCCCTCTTCGGCGTCCCCGAGGCCAACCCCTCCCGCTGTTGCCGCCAGGAAGAGGACGGGGTACTGGAATTCTCCGACGTCCGGGTGGTGATGGAGGCGCTGACCATGGGGCTGGCGGACGACGCCGGAGCCGGGCTCAGGCTTCTCCAGGCCGGTCCCTGCATGGCTGGCCAGGGAGGCGGAACGCGCGGGTCCGGGGAGGGCCGGCGCGGCTCTATCGGCCAGCTGCACCGGGCCGCATCCCCCATGGGGCTGGCCTATCGTTCCGTGGCCGCCTCGCTGCTGCATTTTTGGCAGGGCGACGCCGCCCGGGCTGCGACAGTACTGGAACTGGCCATGGCGGTGGCCCCCGTCGGCTTGCCGTTCTCCGGGCTGGGGGTTGCCCTGGCCCGGCGCCTGGACGTGGTGACAACCGGAAAGGCCGGCCCCATGGCGATGGCACTGGGCGCCGGCTGTCCCATCTCCGCGTCGCCCTTCATCCGCACCGCCGACCTCACTGACAGGGCCCTCGCAGCTTATTTTGACGGCAACCTGCTCGAATCCTCGACGCTGGGCCGGCTCGCCGTCGACCGTGCCGCGCGCGGGGCGTCCTTCCCCCTGTTCATGCCGGGCTTCGACGAGACGGGCCCGGCCGGAGCTCCTTCGCCCGGGCCCGCACCCAACGCCAAACCCGAGGCCGTGCCGGCCCCTGCTGCACTCCGCCGCGTTCCGGAGGGCTACCGCCGGGCCGCCGAGGCCCGGCGCCTGCTCAGGTCCTCGGACGCGGCACGGTTTTCCGGAGACTACTGCCACGCGCAGGCGGCCAGTGCAGCCCTGCCCTCCACCTATGAGCGCGCCCGCACGGAGTTCGTGCTGGGCCAGGCCTGCCTGCGCCACGGCCACGCCGCCATGGCGAGGGAGCACCTTGTGGTGGCGGCCGACCTCTTCCGCGAAGCCGGCGCGCCCCCGTGGCGGCGGGCCGTGGAAAACATGCTGGATTCCGTCGACGGGCACGCCGCCGCACAGCAACGTCCGACGGCTCTCCACGCCGTCGGGCATCCACGGCCTGTGGGGCCGCTTGAGGAGTGCCGCACCGTCTGGGCGGAACAGTTGACGGAACGTGAGCTGGAGGTGGCCATGCTGGTGGTGGACGGAGCCTCGAACCGGCAGGTGGCCGCAAGACTGCATGTGTCCGTGCGGACCGTGGAGGTCCACCTGGGCAGGGTTTTCCACAAACTACAGGTGCGTTCGCGCGTGGAATTGAGCGTCGCCGCCCACCGCATGGGCGCCGGGTGGAGCACGGTGGCTACGTAGTCCCACCTATGCGTAGTTGTGCGGATGTGCGCAGAACCTGTCCGGAGATAGCGTGGTGGCCAGCCAGCGCGGGTGTGAACCCTGCGCTGCAGGGATCACACTCACTCCTTCAGAACAGGAATTTCATGCAGACATCCACAATGCCTGGATGGCGGCAAAGGGCAACGGCCCTTGTGACGGGCGTAGCGCTCGTCGCCACCATTGGCATCACGACGCAGATGGCCACCATGTCGTCCTCATCTGCCGCCGAAACCGCGCCATGCGCCACCGCGTGGAGCCCCACCTCTGTCTATACGGGAACCGACGTCGTCTCGCACGGGAACGAGAACTACGCGGCCAAGTGGTGGACCATGAACAACGAGCCGGGCGCCGACGCCTGGGGCCCATGGACCAGCCAGGGCCCGTGCGGCACCTCCGAACCCACGGAGGAGCCGACCGACACCCCTACTGACACGCCGACGGACACGCCGACTGACACACCTACCGATACCCCTACGGACACGCCGACTGACACACCTACCGATACCCCTACGGACACGCCGACACCCGGTACCGGAACCCCGTGGACCAGCAACCCGGACGAGAAGTGCCGCCCCGACGGGCTGTACCAGACCCCCGGCATCGATGTCCCCTACTGCGCCGTGTACGACGAGGCGGGCCGTGAGAAGCTCCCCAACGGCCTGGACCAGCGCGTCATCGGCTACTTCACCAGCTGGCGCACCGGCCTGGACGGCACGCCCCGCTACCTGGCCAACGACATCCCGTGGAACAAGCTCAGCCACATCAACTACGCCTTCGCCCACATCGACGGCAACAACAAGATTTCCGTCGGCGCCGAAAATACCGGCAACGCGGCCACCGACATGACGTGGCCTGGCGTTGCCGGTGCCGAGATGGACCCGACCCTCCCGTACACGGGCCACTTCAACCAGCTCGAGAAGTACAAGAAGGCCAACCCCGGCGTCAAGACCCTGGTCTCCGTGGGCGGCTGGGCCGAGACCGGCGGCCACTTTGCGGCCGACGGTTCCCGTACGGCCGACGGCGGCTTTTACACGCTGACCGAATCCCAGGCCAAGATCGACACCTTCGCTGATTCCGCCGTCGAGTTTGTACGCAAGTACGGTTTTAGCGGCGTGGACATCGACTACGAATACGCCACGAGCAACAGCAAGGCCGGCAACCCGGATGACTTCCAGTTCTCCGACGCACGCCGTGGTGTCCTGTTCGAGAACTACATGCACCTCATGGAAACCCTCCGCACCAAGCTGGACAAGGCCAGCGCTGCGGATGGCAAGTACTACATGCTGACAGTGGCCGCACCTGCCTCCGGCTGGCTGCTGCGCGGCATGGAAGCACACCAGGTGGTGAAGTACCTCGACTACGTCAACATGATGAGCTACGACCTCCATGGCGCATGGAACCAATACGTGGGCGGCAATGCTGCACTGTTCGACGACGGCAAGGACCCTGAGCTGGCCGCCGGCGGCGTCTACAACGCCTACAAGGGGATCGGCTACCTGAATTCCGACTGGGCCTACCACTACTTCCGCGGTGCACTGCCCGCAGGCCGTGTGAACTTGGGCGTTCCCTTCTACACCCGCGGCTGGACTGGCGTCCAGGGCGGCACCAACGGCATGTACGGCACCGCCGTGCTGCCCGACCAGACGAAGTGTGCCCCGGGCACCGGCCCCAGCAACGGCGGCAACTCCAAGTGCGGCGCCGGCGCCGTCGGCATCGACAACCTGTGGCACGACTCCGACCCCACAGGCAATGAAGTTCCCTCGGGCGTGAACCCGATCTGGCATGTACTGAACCTGCAGAAGGGTGTCGTGGGCGACTACGCAGCCAGCTACGGCGCCCCCACCGCGCAGTTCACGGGCAGCTACGCCCACAACTTCGACGCCGTCACCAAGAACGAATGGTGGTGGAACGACACCACCAAGACGCTCCTCACCGGTGACTCCGATGCTGCCATCCAGGCCAAGGCCGACTACGTCGCCGACCAGGGCATGGGCGGCATCATGATCTGGGAATTGGCAGGCGACTACTCATACAACGCGGCCAAGGGCCAGTACGAGATGGGTTCCACGCTGGTCAACAAGATCCACGACACGCTCTCCACGTCCGGTCCCTACGGTGCCACGAAGGCCAACGTTCCTATGCCCACCAAGGCCATCGACCTGGACGTCCAGCTCAAGGCCTTCGCCCTGGGTGACAACAACTACCCGATCAACCCGGAACTGCACTTCACCAACAACACGACGACCGCCATCCCGGCCGGCGCCACCATCACCTTCGACAGCGCCACCAGCGACACCGGTGAAATGAAGGAGCAGTCGGGCTGGTCCATCACGAAGGTTTCCAGCGACCACACCGGCAACAACGTGGGCGGGCTCAAGGGAGATTTCCACACCTACAGCATCAAGGTGCCCGCCGGCGGCATTGCTCCCGGCGCCACGGTCAACACCAAGCTGGCCTGGACGCTGCCCACCTCGATGATCTCCAACTTCCGTGTCAACATCGGCTCGGAAACGTACGCCCTGCTGGCCGACTACCCCCGCGGCGTCACAGTGGTTCAACCCACCGCAGGCACCGGCGGCGGTAACGGTGCAGGCCCGGCCGAGAACTGTGCCGGCGCCACAGCATGGGACGCCACCGGCGTCTACACCGCCGGCACCCTGGTGACGTACAACAACGCCACCTACAAGGCCAAGTGGTGGAACCAGGGCGACACCCCCGGCTCCAGCGCCACCAGTGCGTGGGGTGATGCCATACTCTGCAAGTAATACGCACCACCACGCAACAACACGAGCAGCCACACGCTGAGCGTTCACACGGTCCCGGCCCCGCACCCCTTCACAGGTGCGGGGCCGAGCCTTTATTGCGCGGCCAGGCCATCCGCCGCCTATTCACCTACCGTCTATGACGCACTAGTTGTTCCCATTTGCCGACAGCAAGCGCTTTCCACTGCAACAACCGCGTCACAGTCCGGGGTGGAGTCGAGATGCGCGCCCACGGGGCACGCCGCCGTCGGGCATGGAGAGGCATGGAGATAAGTGAAACTACGTACGTACATATCCGGCGAAAAGCATGTGGAAGGTGCTGATGTGAGCCAGCTCACCGGTCCATAGCGTATTGGGTAGCAAAGGTGCGGCAGATCGCACCCCCGATACGATAAGGATCGTGAATGTCAGAATTCGCAAAGCGGCGCGGCCGCATCTCCAAGGTCATGGCGACACTGGCCGCCGGGGCCATGGTGGCAGGCATGGCGGGCGGGCTGAACACGCTCGGCGCCAACGCTGCACCAGCAGACGATGCCTCCCAGACGTTGACCTCAACCATCAACGGCTACCGCAACGTAGGCTACTTCGCCCAGTGGGGTGTCTACGGGCGTGGCTTCCAAGCCAAGCAGATGGATGTTTCCGGCTCTGCCAACGACCTCACCCACATCAATTACTCCTTCGGCAACATCAACAACCAGACGCTCACCTGCTTCATGGCGAACAAGGCACAGGGAACCGGACCCACCGGATCTGACGGTGCCGGCGACGCCTGGGCCGACTACGGCATGGGCTACACGGCCGACAAGTCCGTCTCCGGCGCGGCAGACACCTGGGACCAGCCACTGGCCGGCTCCTTCAACCAGCTCAAGCAGCTGAAGGCCAAGCACCCGCAGCTAAAGGTCATGATCTCGCTGGGCGGTTGGACCTGGTCCAAGAACTTCTCCGCTGCCGCGGCAACGAAGGAATCCCGCGAGAAGCTGGTCTCCAGCTGCATCGACCTGTATATCAAGGGCAACCTGCCCCTCTTTGAGGGACGCGGAGGCGCCGGCGCCGCAGCCGGCATCTTCGACGGCATAGACATCGACTGGGAATGGCCCGGCACGAACACCGGTGAGGTGGGCAACATCGTTGACGAGGTCAACGACAAGGCCAACTTCAAGGCCCTGCTGGCAGAATTCCGCAAGCAGCTTGACGCCTACGGCACCACCACGGGCCAGAAGTACATGCTCAGCGCCTTCCTGCCGGCCAACCCAGCCGACATCGCAGCCGGCGGCTGGAACGATCCCGACAACTTCAAGTCCCTCGACTACGGCAACATCCAGGGCTACGACCTGCACGGCGCCTGGAACCCGGTGCTGACCGGCCACCAGGGCAACCTGTACGCCGACCCTGCCGACCCGCGTGAAGACGGCAAGCGCTTCAGCGCCGACCTGGCGGTCCAAACATACCTGAACGCCGGCATCGACCCGAAGCAGCTGGGCCTGGGCCTTGCCGCCTACGGCCGCGGCTGGACCGGCGTGACCAGCGAGAAACCATGGGGCACCGCTACCGACGGCGCACCCGGAACCTATGAGAAGGCCAATGAGGACTACGACAAGCTCAAGTCCCTCGGCAAGGACTACTACGACGCGGCAACGGGCTCGGCCTGGCGCTACGACGGAACGCAGTGGTGGAGCTACGACAACATCGCCACCACCAAGCAGAAGACCGACTACATCCTGGCCAAGGGACTCGGCGGCGGCATGTGGTGGGAGCTCTCCGGCGACCGCCAGGGAGAACTGATCGGCACCATGTCCGATGACTTCCGGGCAGCCAAGGCCGGTCCCATCGACGAGGCTGCGCCGCCCGCCACGACGGATCCCGGAGACGGCACCGACCCCACGGATCCTGCGGTTCCGGGCGAATGCAAGGCGGCTGCATGGAATGCGACGGCCACCTACACGGCGGGCACGCTGGCCACGTACAACGGTGTTGAGTACAAGGCCAAGTGGTGGATCCAGGGCGCTGCCCCCGGAACCGACGCCGCCTGGGAAAAGGTAGCGGACTGCGACGGCTCCACGACACCGACGGACCAGCCGACTGACACCCCGACAGATGTTCCAACTGACACGCCGACGGAAACACCCACGGACGTTCCCACGGTGACCCCGACGGAGAACCCCGGCGGGCACCAGTGCGCCGCAGTCTGGGCTGCAACGGCGACCTACGTTGGCGGCGACAAGGTCACCCTTGACGGCGTCAGCTACAAGGCCAAGTGGTGGAACCTGGGCGACAAGCCCGGCGCCTCCCAGTGGGGCCCGTGGGAAACCCTCGGCGCGTGCGCCTAGCCTGACGCCGGAATGACGCCGGCTGTCCCGTCCAAACCCACACCGTTCGTGGCTTGACGGGATTGCCGGGCTCCCCGTTGTTCCGTTGCATGACACTCATGAATGAAAGGGCCCCCTCCCGCACGGAGGGGGCCCTTTCTGCGCGGATCCCGTCCGGGAACGCCCAGGGGGTGGTAGTTCCAATTCGCGCCACTGGTTTGCGGCCGCCGCGCAGCCCGGGGGCTGTTGTTGCGATCGGCCCCCGGTGCAACTGCATCCGATCTGAACAGCGGCCCCCGGACCGGCCCCGGCAGCAGCTGAAGGGCAGAAAATCTGTACATTGCCGCGGAAATGGCCGCCGGTGTTTGGCTTTCGCGAAGGCCCGCGCGAAAATGCCATCGGTTGGGGCAGGGGCCACGGCTATCCGTGGCATTTGTCCCAAACGGTGGCATTTCTGGCTTGCGGCAATTCTGCGGTGCAGCGGTGTTGTTGACGAGGCTGCGGTTTCAGCGGTTCCTGACGGACAAGCCGCTGGCCGACGCGGTAAGGGCGGGCAAGCCGCGTCGCGGCAAGCTTGACGCCATTTTGGCCGCTAACCCTAACCGCCAATTCATGTCATGGCCACTTAACGGCAAAGGACCCCCTCCCGAAAGAGGGGGTCCTTTGACTTGGTCGGGGTGACAGGATTTGAACCTGCGGCCTCGTCGTCCCGAACGACGCGCGCTACCAAGCTGCGCCACACCCCGATCCGCTGCACTTCCCGCAACCAGTGAAGGTTTGGAAAAGCAACCTCTCAAGAATAGCGGACCGGGGCCGAGAACACGAAATCGGTCCGGGACTTTGTTGCCAGCGCCACGAAATCAGGAAATCCGGGGCCTGGCCGTCAGGGTCAGGACCACGGCTTCCGGCCGGCAGGCGAAGCGGAAGGGGGCCATGCGGGAGGTGCCGATGCCCGCGGAGACGTTTACCGGCGTCGTGCTTCCTCCGGCGGTCCAGTCATGGAGGCCCTTGGCGCGCCAGGTGGGGAGGTCGCAGTTGCTGACGAGGGCTCCGTAGCCGGGCACGCAGACCTGGCCGCCGTGGGTGTGGCCGGCCAGCAGGAGGTCGGCGCCGTCCTTGGCGAAGTGGTCCAGGACGCGCTGGTAGGGGGCGTGGATGACGGCGACCTTCAGGTGCGGGGCGGAATTCTGCCCGGCGGCGCCGCGGGGCCAGCCGGCGTAGCGCTCGCGCTTGAGGTGGGGGTCGTCGACGCCGCTGAAGTCGAAGCGGATGCCCTTCAGCGGGATGGACTGGGCACGGTTGGTCAGGTTGACCCAGCCTCCGGCGCCGAATCCGTTCCACAGGGACTCGGTGTCCAGCTCCACGGGCTTGTGCCTGCCGTCTGAGGGGTTCTTGGACGGCCCCGTGAAGTAGGTCAAGGGGTTCTTCAGCCTCGGGGCGTAGTAGTCGTTGGAGCCGGGCACGTAGACGCCGGGGAAGGCCATGAGCGGGGCCAGGGCGTCCAGGAGCGGCGGGATGGCGTCCTTGTGGCTGAGGTTGTCGCCGGTGTTGACCACCAGGTCAGGCTGCAGCTCCGCCAGGCTGCGCAGCCAGGCCACTTTTTTGTGCTGTCCGGGGGAGAAGTGGATGTCGGAGAGGTGCAGGATGGTGAACGGGGCGGAGCCGGCCGGCAGAATGGCCAGGGACTCCTCCCTGATGTTGAACCAGTTGCGCTCAATCAAGGCGCCGTAGGCCACGGCCCCGGCCCCTGCGGCAACGGCAAGCCCCGCCGCCGCACCTAGTTGGGAGATGCGGGACGGGGCAGTGCTCTTGTGTGGCATGGAGGCTGCGCCTAGTCCTTCTTTTTGTCGTCGGCGGGCTTGTCCTCGCTGGCGTTCTTGTCCTTGCTGGTGTCCTTCGGGTCTTCCTTGGGCTTGATCGGGGCCGGCGGGTAGACCATGCTGGCCGGCGGCTGGGGGAATGCTCCGACGTCGAACCAGCCGGCCATCGCGTTCATGTAGCCCTGCCAGGCCTTGCCCGCGTAGGTGGCGCCGTCAACGTAGTCAAGGCGCTGGTTTGCGATGAGCTTGCCGTTGTTTGAGTCATTCTTGTTTTCCGGGCTGCCAAGCCAGGAGGTCGTGACGAGGCCGCGTGTGTAGCCTGTGGTCCAAGTGTGCTGGGAATCGTTGGTGGTGCCGGTCTTGGCTGCTGCGGGGTACTGCAGCGGGATTTCGAAGCCGGAACCTTGAGTCAGAACCTGCTGCAGCACCGAGTTCACGCCGGCGGCGACCTCTGGCTTGACCGTCTGGCTGCAGTTGGCGGGCGGCACGGGGAGGGGTTCGCCCTTGGCATTGGTGATGGAGATCAGGGCGATGGGATCGCAGTGGATGCCGTCTGCGGCAAAGGTGGCGAAGGCCGAGGCCATGGTCAGCGGGGCGACCTCGCCGGAACCGAGCAGTGAGGAGACGTTGTCCAGGTTGTAGGGCTGATTGGGGTCGGTTCCGTTGTGGATGCCTGTAGCCGTCATCATCTTCTGGATGTTGCACAGGTCCAGCTTGGCGGCCGTGGCAAAGGTGGCGGTGTTGAGGGAGTTGTACAGGCCCTCGCGGGCGGTGACGCGCCGGTAGAAGTTGGGGCCAGCGTTTTGCAGGTCGCTGGCGCCTGGGTAGTTGTTGTCATAGATGCCGCTGGACACGCCGCAGCTGTTCTGCCAAGGGAAGCCCAGGGGGTACTTGCGCACCGAGGCGTCGACGATGTCATCCGTGCGGTGTCCGGAATTGAGCCATTCGGCAAAGGTAAAGGGTTTGATGGTTGAGCCGACATCGAAGCCGCCGGCGCCTCCCAGCGGATTGCCATTCTTGTCGAAACTGTCCACGTTGAAGTTGTAGTCCGAGGAGAACTGTCCCTCCGGGGCGGAAATCTTGGTGTTCTGTGCCATGGCCAGGATCTTGCCGGTGCCCGGCTGGACCGTGACGAGCGACTGGCCCACGCGGTCCGGGTTGTTGTCCATGGGCGTGAAATTGGCGAACTGGGCCTGGGCGGCATCCTGCAGGCCGGGATCCAGGGTGGTGGTGATGGTCAGGCCGCCCTGTTCCAGCAGCTTGCGGCGGGCTTCGGGGCTGTCGCCGTAGGCAGGGTCGTTGACAATCAGGTAGGTGACGTAGTCACAGAAGTACTCGGCACGGGTGGCGGAAACACAACCGAGCTTGTTGGGCTGGATGTTCAGGTCCACGCCGGATGCCACGGCCTCGTCGTGCTGCTTGGCATCGATCATGCCCTGGTCGAGCATGTGGTCCAGCACCAGGTTGCGGCGGGAGATGGCATTCTCCGGGTTGGCCACCGGATCGTAGAAACTGGGGCTGTTGACCACGCCGGCCAGCAGGGCAGACTGCTGCAGGTTGAGGTCGGCGGCATGGGCGCCAAAGTAGAAGTTGGCGGCAGCTTCAATGCCGTAGTTGTTGTTGGCGAACAGCACCAGGTTCAGGTAGCCCTGCAGGATCTCGTCCTTGCTGAGCTTTTTCTCGACGGAGATGGCGAGCTTGATCTCCCGCACCTTGTCTTCAATCTTTTTGTCGTCACCCAGCTTGACCTTGTCATTTTCGCCGTTGGCAGCGTAGGTCTGGATGATGACGTTGTTGACGTACTGCTGGGTGATGGTGGAGGCACCCTGGCGTCCGCCACCCTTCGCCATGGACGTGACGGCGCGCATCAGGCCCCGGGTGTCGATGCCGCCGTGCTCGTAGTACCGTGCATCCTCCACCGCGACGATGGCGTTCTTCATGTGCTCGGAGATCTTGTCCAGGGGCACCTCGGTGCGGTTCTGGTTGTAGAACGTGGCTATGAGCGAGCCGTCCGACGCCAAAATCTTGGATGACAGGGCGGGCGTGCCAATCGTCATCTCAGCGGGAATGTCATCGAACATGGTGAGGCCGGACGTGGTCGCACCACCTGCGAGTGCCACTGCCGGAACCATCAGACCTGCCACGAGGACGCCGCAAACAGAACTGATGCCCAAGAAGGCGACCAATTTGCCCAGCGTTGTGGCGGTATCGAAAATGGGGTGTTTTTTTGCTGCCATTTTTCCAGTTTACCGGCAGGGGCTACGCTTTGACGTATGACCAAATGGGAGTACTCTACAATTCCGCTGATTATTCACAACACCAAGGCCATCCTCGACAGTTGGGGAGACGAAGGCTGGGAGCTGGTCCAGGTGGTTCCCGGACCCGACGGCCGCGGCCTGGTGGCCTACTTGAAGCGGGAGAAGGCGTAACCATGACAACCGCGTCAAATCAAGGTTCTTCACGCATTGAGGCCCGTCTTGCGGAGCTCGGTCTGGCCCTTCCGCCCGTCGCCGCACCTGTTGCCGCCTACGTGCCCGCCGTCATTTCCGGCAACCACGTCTACACCTCCGGCCAGCTGCCTTTCATCGACGGAAAACTCACAGCAACCGGAAAAGTTGGCGCCGAGATTTCCGCTGAGGACGCAAAATCCATGGCTGCAACCTCCGCAATCAACGCCATTGCCGCCCTGAAGAGCGTCATCGGCGACCTTGACCGCATCACACGCATCGTCAAGGTGGTCGGTTTCGTGGCCTCTGACCCCTCCTTCACCGGCCAGCCGGGCGTCATCAATGGCGCCTCCGAGCTCTTGGGTGAAGTATTTGGCGAGGCAGGCATCCACGCACGCTCCGCCGTCGGGGTGGCCGTGCTGCCCCTTGACTCTCCCGTTGAGGTTGAGCTGGTTGCAGAATTCCAGTAACACCCCCGTGGGGACGCGCCGCTTCCCGTTGAGCGCACACCAGCAGGAAGCCGCGCAGGCGTGGCTGGAATTTGGCGAACGCACGCCGAGCAAGCCGCGCCAGGCATCGTCGGTGGTGCTGTTGAAAGACAGCGCCGCCGGCCTGCAGACTTTTTTGACGTACCGACCGGGCGAGTCGCCGCTGGGGACGGTCGCCTTTCCCGGCGGCACCATTGAGGCCGCGGACGACGACGTTACGGGCTGGGTGGGTCCCGCGCCGGCCATGTGGGCCAAGAGCCTGGGGACGGATGACATCGGCCTGGCCAAGCGCCATGTGGTGGCGGCCATCCGGGAACTGTTTGAAGAGACCGGCATCCTGCTGGCCGGCGCCGACGCGTCGTCGCTGGTGGAAAACAACTCCGGGCCGGAATGGATGCGGATGCGGGAATCCATTGCCACGCAGGAGTCCACCTTCGCCCAGCTGCTGGAACGCTACAGCCTGGCGCTGCGCACCGACCTGCTCAAGCCGCTGAACCACTGGACGAGCCCGGATTTTGCCCACCGGCGCTTTGACACGCGCTACTTTGCCGCTGCACGCCCCGTCAATCAGGAACCGTCGCTGCTGGGCAGCAAGGGCGTGTGGGGCCGCTGGGCCAGCGCCGGAGACATCCTGGCGCAGCGCGCCACCACGGCGCTGGGCGACGAGATCGGCCAGCCCAACACCTCCGGCCAGGCCCTGGGCGAGCTGGTGGTGCCGGGCGTGGAGGTCATCCTGGAGAAGATCGCCGCAGCCCGCGGCTGCATCGCCTACCTGAACCACAAACGCCCCATCAACGAGTACCGGCCCAAACTGGTGGTGGGTGATGACGGCAGCTTCAGCCTAGAGGTGGCCACCGCGCCCGCCTCCGAGGGCGCGGCCTGCCGCGAGCGGTAGGTTGTTTTTTCGCATCGGCCACCACGCCTGCGCATGGTTTTCCAAGAATGGTGCGCAACTCCTGGGGTTGCGAAAATTGTCAAGCTGTGTTGAGTCACTTGGTTGTGGTTTGTGGTTTGGGGAGATTGATCCCGACGTGTTT
>NZ_JADHDY010000013.1 GCF_016820535.1 Sporosarcina beigongshangi
CCCAAACACCACTACGCAACACCTACCACCACGGCCTCAACAACCCCACACCACCACCAACCACCAACACCAGCACCGACCGCCACCAACCCTAAACACCCACCCCAACTGGGCCACAACAGCCGAAGAGCAGGCCATAAAACGAACCAGCCGCCACCAATACATGGTGACGGCTGGTTCGCTGTTTCGACGGCATCAACCGCCCGGCAGTCGCTACTGAGGCAGGACGCTCTTGTACACGTCAAGGGTCTGGTCAACGATCGATTCCCAGGAAAACAGGTTGGTGGCGCGCTGCCGCCCCTTCTCCCCCATGGCCCGGGCCCGGGCAGGATCGTTCACAACTTCGATCATGGCGGCAGCAAAGTCGGCCACGAACTTCTCAGGATCCAACGGGGTTCCAGTACCGTCGCTGACTTGCTCCAGCGGAACGAGCAGCCCGGTTTCGCCGTGGTCCACCACTTCAGGGATGCCGCCCGTGGCACTTGCGACGACAGCCGCTCCGCAGGCCATGGCCTCAAGGTTCACAATTCCAAGAGGCTCATAGATGGAAGGGCACGCGAAGACAGTTGCGTGGCTGAGCACCTGGATCAGCTCGGCCCGCGGGAGCATGCGCTCAATGACAATCACGCCGTCGCGCTGGGCCTTGAGTCCCTCAATCAACTCGTTGACCTCGGCACCCAGCGCCGGAGTGTCTGCGGCACCGGCGCACAACACCAGTTGCACCTCCGGAGGAAGGGCGGCCGCCGCCTTCAAAAGGTAAGGCACCCCCTTTTGGCGGGTAACGCGGCCAACCCAGACCACGCTGGGACGAGACGGATCAATCCCCAGGGAACGGACGACGTCGTCATTCTCATGGCGCTGCCAGACAGCCACGTCAATGCCGTTGTGGATGACTTTTACCTTGGCAGGGTCCACATCCGGGTAGCTGCGCAGGATGTCCTGGCGCATGCCGTCGGAGACCGCGATAATGGCGGCGGCGCCCTCGTAAGCTGTCTTCTCAACCCAGGACGAGACAGCGTAGCCTCCGCCAAGCTGTTCAGCCTTCCAGGGGCGCAGGGGCTCAAGGCTGTGGGCGCTGAGTACATGCGGGATGCCGTGCAGCAGCGACGCGATATGGCCTGCCATGTTGGCATACCAAGTGTGTGAATGGACCAGGTCAGAGCCGGCGATTGCACTCACCACCTGCAGGTCCACGCCGAGGGTCTGCACCGCTGCATTGGCGTCGGCCAGCTCGGGAAGATTCGGGTAGGACTGCACATGGGCGCCATGAAAATTCACCGAACGTTCATTCCCGAATGCATGAACATGCAAGTCTGCCCGGCTTGCCAAGACACGGCTGAGCTCGGCGACGTGTACGCCGGCGCCCCCGTAAATCTCGGGCGGAAACTCTTTCGTCACAATATCTATACGCACAGTCTCAAGGTAGTCTGTCTGGACACATTTGTTCTAGTGTGAAGTTGTTGTGACCCGCATCAGGACACGACGAAGTGCATCATTGAAGCTGTCGGAGGTTAGATCATGTCAGTCAAGAAAGTTCTGGCGATCGTATTGGCAGGCGGTGAGGGCAAGCGGTTGATGCCCTTGACAGCGGACCGCGCAAAACCTGCCGTACCATTTGCAGGATTCCGGTTGGTCGATTTCGCATTGTCCAACCTGGCGAACTCGGGATATTTAAAGATTGTGGTGCTGACGCAATATAAGTCGCACAGCCTGGACCGCCACATTTCAGAGACGTGGCGGATGTCCACCCAACTCGGCAATTACGTCGCCTCAGTGCCTGCCCAGCAGCGCCGTGGCAAGAGCTGGTTCCTTGGCAGTGCCAACGCCATCTACCAATCCATGAACCTGATCGGCGACGCCGAACCGGACATTGTGGTGGTGGTCGGCGCAGACCACGTGTATCGGATGGACTTCGAACAAATGGTCCAGAGCCATATCAACTCAGGTGCACGCGCCACGGTCGCCGCAGTGCGCCAGCCCTTGGAAATGGCCAACCAGTTTGGTGTTATTGAGGTCGACGGCGAACCTGTCGCCGGAGCGGTTGGTGCGCACAAGATCGCAGCCTTTGTGGAGAAGCCGGATTCAACTCCCGGGCTGGCAGACGCCCCCGACCAATTCCTGGCATCCATGGGCAACTATGTTTTCGACACAGATGCACTGGTCGAGGCCCTCGAGCTGGATGCCGTCAAGGACGACACGAAAAACGACATGGGCGGGGACATCATTCCCTACTTTGTGGACCGCGGCGAAGCCTTTGTCTACGACTTTTCCACCAACGACATTCCGGACGCCACGGACCGCGACCGCAACTACTGGCGGGACGTGGGAACACTCGATTCCTACTACGACGCGCACATGGACCTGATCTCGCCGGTGCCCATCTTCAACCTTTACAACCGGGCCTGGCCGATCTTCACCCGGAACACCACTTCCCCGCCAGCCAAGTTTGTCAGGGGTGAAAAGAACTCCGTGGGCGCGGCCCTGGACTCGATTGTCGCCCCCGGCGTCGTGGTGTCCGGCGGCGTGGTGGAGAATTCCGTGCTCTCCAATGACGTCTACGTTGGTTCCGGTGCGCGCGTCCAGGCGTCCGTCCTCCTCGACAAGGTCACGATTGGCGCAGGCGCCGTGGTGCGCCGTGCCATCATTGACAAGAACGTGAAGGTGCCCGCCGGTGCCACCATTGGCGTCGACCCCGACCTTGACAGGGCTCGCGGATTCACCATCACCGAGTCGGGCCTGACCGTTCTGAGCAAGGGGCAGGTGGTCTCGCCGCCGGATGAGCGTGAAATGGCGCTCGCGCGGGTGGCTGCGGCGGAGCTTCCGGAAGCACTCGCCATTGCGGTGGAGCGTGACCAGCTGGCCCAGGACACGGTTGACAAGATCGTGCAAAACCAGGTCGAGGTCGTCGACTCGGAGACGGGCGGCTAGCAGCCCCAAGGATCGGGGGCGCTGCCGGAGCGGCTAACATTGTGGAGTGAGCGCCCCCGATTTAACCCCTGAAGAAATCCAAAACTGCCTCAAGGTTCTGGAAACCATCCACGTCTACGACGAAGAGCATCCCGATTACGTCTCGGTGCGCCGGGCCACCGGAAAAATGTTCAAGGCCGTCAAGCGGCACCGCCGCAACGTCAAACGCGATGCCGTCAACGATGCCGACAAGGCCGTCATTGCGTTGACCGCCACCGCGGCGCCGGACCGGATTGACGATGAAACCCGGGGGAACAAGCTCAAGCCCTCCACGACGGGTGAAACGGCCGGGACGCTCATCCGTTCCCGGCCCTGCTACATCTGCAAGCAGCACTACACACTGGTGGACGCCTTCTACCACCAGCTGTGCCCCGAATGTGCCGCTTTCAACCATTCGAAGCGCGATGCCCGCACCGACCTCAGCGGCAAGCGTGCACTGCTCACGGGCGGCCGGGCAAAAATCGGCATGTACATCGCCCTGCGCCTGCTGCGCGATGGCGCGCACACCACCATCACGACCCGCTTCCCCAAGGATGCTGCACGACGCTTTGCCGCCATGGAAGACAGCAGCGAGTGGCTGCACCGGCTGCGGGTCGTAGGCATCGACCTGCGCGACCCCACCCAGGTGATCGCCCTGGCGGACTCACTCACCGAGGCCGGCCCGCTGGACATCATCATCAACAATGCCGCCCAGACGGTGCGGAGGTCGGGCAACGCATACAAGCCGCTGGTCGACGCCGAGCTGGAGGAGCTGCCCGCCGACACACCCATGCCGGAGCTGGTGACTTTCGGCCACGCGCACGACAAGCACCCCCTGGCACTGGCCACCCAGATGATGGAGCACCCGCAACTGGCTGGGGACGAAATCGCCGCACTGGCCCTGTCAATGGGCTCGGCCTCGCTGGAGCGCATTGAGGCCGGCACGGCCATTGATGCCGGCGGCCTGGTCCCGGACCGCGCCACGATCAACTCGTGGACCCAGGTGGTGGACCAGGTGGACCCGTTGGAGATGCTCGAGGTCCAGCTGTGCAACGTCACGGCCCCGTTCCTGTTGGTCTCCCGCCTGCGCCCGGCCATGGCCGCCTCCGCCGCCCGCCGCAAGTACATCGTCAACGTCTCTGCCATGGAAGGCCAGTTCTCCCGCGCCTACAAGGGCCCAGGACACCCCCACACGAACATGGCCAAGGCGGCGTTGAACATGCTCACCCGAACCAGCGCTGGAGAAATGTTGGAAGAGGACGGCATCCTCATGACTGCCGTGGACACCGGCTGGATCACCGACGAACGCCCGCACTTTACCAAGGTCCGCCTCGCCGAGGAGGGCTTCCATGCCCCGCTGGACCTGGTGGACGGTGCGGCCCGCGTCTATGACCCGATTGTTATGGGCGAGTCCGGCGAGGACCAGTACGGCGTCTTCCTCAAGGATTACAAACCCAGCCCATGGTGACGCCCGACGGCGGGAAGTCGCCTGCCGCTGCCACGGCCCGTTCGCTTGGTCCCGGCCTTGCGGCCGCGGTGGCCGCAGTGGCCGTCTCCCTCCTGGTCCATGCCCTGGTGCCGCTGCTCCCGGCGATGACCATCGCCGTCGTGCTGGGGATTGCGGCAGTAAACCTGCCGGGCACCCAGGCACTGTGTGAGGGGCCGTGGCGCAAGGGGCTGAACTTTGCCGGCAAGCACCTGATGCGCGTGGGCATTGTTTTCCTGGGTCTGAGGCTCAGCCTGGGCGACATCATGGACCTGGGGTGGGTGAGCGTGGCGCTCATCGTCGCTGTGGTGCTGCTCAGCTTTGCGGGCACCCTGATGCTGGGCCGGCTGTTCCGGCTTGGCGGGGACACCCCCCTGCTGATTGCCACGGGCTTTTCCATCTGCGGAGCCTCGGCCATTGGTGCCATGGCCGCCGTCAAGGGGACCAGGCATGAGGACACCGTGCTCCCCGTGGCGCTGGTGACACTGTGCGGCACGCTGGCCATTGGCATCCTGCCGCTGCTCATGAACCCGCTGGGTCTCAGCCCGCTGCAATTTGGCCAATGGGTGGGCGCCGGGGTGCACGATGTGGGGCAGGTGGTGGCCACCGCCCAGACCGCGGGGGCGGTGGCACTCAGCGCCGCCATCGTGGTCAAGCTGACCCGCGTGGTGCTGCTGGCCCCCATCGTGGGGGCGGCCGGTGCATTGGAGCGCAAGCGCCACGCCGGGGCCCTGGCGCTGCGTCGCACGGCCACCCTGGAAGCCGTGGAGGCGCCCAAGTTCCCGCCGGTGGTGCCGCTGTTCGTGCTGGGCTTCCTGGCCATGGTGGCACTGCGCACCACGGGGTGGCTGCCGGAATCCGCCATCGAGACAGGGGCGCTGGCACAGGACATCGCCCTGGGTGCAGCCTTGTTCGGGCTGGGGTCCAGCGTCCGTGTCCGCGAGCTGCTCCACACGGGGTTGCGTGCCACGGTCATGGCGCTGTGCTCATGGGCGCTGATCGCCACCCTCGCATTCGGCGCCGTCCACATCATGACTGCCTGACACACTGCAGGCCCGAGCCCACCCTTCCGCAGACGCCCCGGCCAAAGGGCCTTTTCCGGGGGTCCGTGATTGAATGAAATAGTGTCGAACCAAAACCTGTCGCGAAGCGAAGCAGCCGCCCGAAAATCCCTCCTCACGGTCCACAACTACGATGTTGACCTGGACCTGAGCCTCGCCGAAAACCCCGGGGTGCCGGGCTTCCCCAGCACCACCACCATCACTTTCTCCGCCGCCAGCGGTGACGGCGCAGCAGCCTCCACGTTTCTGGATTTCATCGGCCTGAGCGTCGAGTCCGTGGTCCTCAACGGCACGGCACTGGACATCCACGCCGTGGTGGACGGCTCACGCATCCACCTGCCCGCCCTTGCCGCAGAGAACACCGTGGTGGTCAGTGCAACCGCCGCCTACTCCAGCAGCGGCGAAGGCCTGCACCGCTTCGTCGACCCGGCTGACGGCAGGACCTACACGTACACCCAGTACGAACCCGCCGACGCCCGCCGCGTGTTCGCCAACTTTGAGCAACCCGACCTCAAGGCGCCCTACACCTTTCGCGTGACGGCGCCGGAGGGGTGGGAGGTGGCCTCCAACCAGTCGGTCAGCAGCCGCGCAACGCTGCCTGCCCCGGAAACTGGCCAGGAAGCAGCATCCGGCAACGGAACGGTCAAGTGGGAGTTTGCACCCACCCTGCCCATCTCCACCTACATCACCACGGTCCTGGCCGGCCCCTACTTCAAGGCGGAAGACCACTTTTCCATGGAGTTCGGCGCGGACAGCGCACACGCCGGGGAAACGCTCGAGATCCCGCTCGCCGCCTACTGCCGGGCCTCCCTCGCCCCGCACTTTGACGCAGGGGAGATCTTCAAGGTCACGAAGGCGGGGCTGAAGTACTTCAACGAGCTCTACGACTACCCGTACCCGTTCGGCAAGTACGACCAGGCGTTCGTGCCCGAGTACAACCTCGGCGCCATGGAGAACCCCGGCCTGGTGACGTTCACGGAAAGCTACCTCCACGCCTCACGCGCCACGGACACCGCATACCAGCAGCGCGCCAACACGATCATGCACGAGATGGCGCACATGTGGTTCGGCGACCTCGTCACGATGGGCTGGTGGGATGACCTATGGCTCAAGGAATCCTTCGCCGACTTCATGGGCCACCTCGCCGTCGCGGAGGCCACGCCGTGGGGACCCAAGTCGTGGACCATGTTCGCCAGCCGCCGCAAGGCCTGGGCGTACACGCAGGACCAGCTGCCCACCACGCACCCCATCGTGGCGGACATCCCGGACCTCGAGGCCGCGAAGGCCAATTTCGACGGCATCACCTATGCCAAGGGCGCCTCCGTCCTCAAGCAGCTCGTCGCCTACGTCGGCCAGGACGCGTTCATTGCCGGCTCCCGCGAGTACTTCCGCACGCACGAGTACGGCAACACCTCGCTCAACGACCTGCTGGTCCCGCTCAGCAAGGCCTCCGGGCGCGACCTCAACGAATGGGCCACGCAGTGGCTGGGGACCTCCGGCATGTCCACCCTGCTTCCGGATCTGGACACTGACAAGGGTGCCGTGACGCAACTGACCATTGCCCAGACTGCCATTGACCCCGTCACCGGCAGTGATGCCGTGCGCCCACACCGCCTTAAGGTCGGGTTTTTCAGGCACGACGGCGGCACCCTGGTGAGGAGCGATTCGTTTGCCCTCGATGTGGTGGGGGCGGAGACGGTCGTGGCCGACGCGGTGGGGCGCCCCTCCCCTGCCCTGGTGCTGGTCAACGACGAGGACCTGACATACGCCAAGGTCCGCCTTGATGCAGCGTCGCTCTCCACTGCGCTGGCGTCCGTAGGAACTGTGGCGGATCCCCTCTCCCGCAGCCTGGTGTGGTCCGCGCTGTGGAACGCCACGCGGGACGGACTCCTGCCGGCAGCCGTGTACCTGCGCACCGTCGTGTCCCAAGCGGGCGGGGAGGCCGACACCAGCCTGCTGCAGACCCTTGCCGACAACGCCCTGCTCGCGCTGGCCCACTACTGCCCGGCCGCCGACCGCGACGCGGCCCGCGAACTCCTGAGGGCCGGCGTCGAACATCTATTGGCACTGGCGCGTGCCGGCAGCGACGAGCAGCTGGTCTGGGCACGCACCCTTGCACTGCTGGGACGCGGCACGGATGCCGTGAACGGCTGGAGCAGGGCGCTGCTTGAAGGGAAGGACGTCCCGGCCGGGCTGGTGGTGGACGGCAGCCTGCGCTGGCTGCTGTGGCAGCAGCTGGCCGCGCGCGGTGCCGCCACGACGGCGGAGCTGGATGCCGAGCTGGCCGCCGACACCACGGCCGAGCACCGGGCCAACCGGTGCCTCGCCGTGGCCGCACTCCCGGACCCCCCGGGCAAGGCCGCCCGCTGGCAGGAGGCCGTGGTGGGGACCGAACTGAGCAATGAACTGCTGAGCGCCACGATCGCCGGATTCACTGTGGGCGCAGCTGAGCTGCTGGATCCCTACATCGAACCCTACTTTGCTGCGATCGACGGTGTGTGGGGCGGGCGAAGCCTGGAAATCTCCGGGCGCATTGTGCGCGGGCTGTTCCCGCTGGCGCAGGACTTGGCCGCCGGCACCTCTCCCGAACATCATCCCGTGGTCCACCGCACGGACGCGTGGCTGGCGGAACACCCGGACGCGGCACCCGGACTGCGCCGGATCGTGCTCGAGCAGCGCGACCAGCTGCTGCGCGCGCTGCGGGGGCAGGCCGCGGCCTGAGGAATACGGTCAGGCTTTCCGAGTCGGACGAGGGAGGACGCGAACACCAGGAATACGTTGAAGCTTCAACTAGTTGCTGGCGAGTATGACGTCTCGAAAAACGCCCGTCCCCGCCCGCCCCAAGCCTACGGGGGCCGCCGCCATTTCCCTGGCGGCGGCCCTCACCGTGGTTCTCGCCGTCGCAGGAATCTGGTGGGGCACCCACCTCTCCTCACCCTCTGGACAGGAGGGGCCGTCCGCGGGCGCACTGCCGTCGAACACGCGGATGGGCGCCGTTGAATTGTTCACGGACGAGCTGGCACCCATGCGGTGGTTCTACGTGGATGCCGTGGGTCTGGAGGTGCTCAGCGAGTCCTCGGACACACTGGTCCTTGGCGGCGATGGCGAGGAGTTGCTGCGCATCGTGAGAAAGGACGGGCTGGCCGCTGACTCACCGACCGGGGCGGGCCTCTACCATTCAGCAATCCTGTATCCGAATGTGACTTCCCTCGCCGACACCCTCCTGAGGGTCGCCACCGCAGCACCGCAAAGCTACTCAGGCAGTGCAGACCACGCAGTGAGTCTCGCGTTCTATTTCTCCGACCCTGACGGGAACGGGCTGGAGCTCTACACGGACACCCCGGAAGACAGCTGGGTTTGGAAGGACGGGCTTGTCTCCATGGGGTCCGCCCCGCTGGATCCAAACGCCTTCATCTCACAATATGCCGGCGCCAGCCCTGCCCAGGCCCTGCCCGCCATGGGCCATGTGCACCTGCGGGTCGGAGACCTCAACCTGGCCCGGGCGTTCTACGCCGACACCCTGGGCTTCGCCGTCACGGCCGAGTCCGACGGCGCCCTGTTCTACGCAGCCGGCGGATACCACCACCACGTTGCCACGAACACCTGGGGCAGCGCCGGCGCCGTGCAAAGAACCCCGTCGCAGGGTCTGGGCAGCCTGGCCGTGCACCTTGGGGATGTCCAGGGGCTGGAAGCGGTGGCAATGCGGCTGACGAATGCGGGCCTGGATTTTGTGCAGGATTCGCTGGGCATCACCGTTGACGACCCCTGGGGCAACACCGTGCGGCTGCTTGCCTAGGTTTGGGCGGCCCGCGGCTTCAGCCAGCGGACAAAAGTCCAGAGCATGCCTGTGGCGACGACCAGCCACGCGGCCACGGCCACCCAGGTGGTGACATCGCCCACCCACGCAACAATGGGCATGTGGTTCTCCTTGCCGAACCTGTACGTGGCGACGGCAAACATCCCCAGCGGGAACACAATGGACCACAACGCCGTGGTGTAACGCAGGGGCTCGCGCCGGACCACGTGCCGCCAGAACCCAAAAGCTACCAGCAGCGGCACCCACCACAGGCCGAAGGCCCACAGCAGGTAGCTGATGCCGCCCACGGTGGCACCGGCCATGGCGATGACGGGGACGGCTGACGGCAGGTGCAGGATCATGGAGCCGGCCAGCACCGTGATGGCGGTGGCCCCCATGAAGATCCAGTTGGTCGGCACGATCCCGCCCAAGTTCTCGCCGCCGGTCAGGAGGCGCAGCATGACGAGGGTGGTAAGCGTGAAATACAGCATGATGCCCACGCCCCAGAGTGCCACGGCGGCGTCGCTGAGCAGCCTCACGCTGCTGCCGCCGGTGGCCAGCGAGGCGGCCGCCATGGACAGGGACTGGGTGGAGACGACCCACAGGAACCAGGTTCCGTCAACAGGCAGCAGCCGGGGCTGGCTCGACTCGCCGATCTCGGTGCGCAGCATCATGGACAGTGGCACCCCGTAGGCCAGGAAGAGCCATAGCGGGATGCTCATGGCGCCCATGATCCAGGTGACCGCGGGTGCTACGGGGTGGAAGCCGATCCCCACCACGTTGATGGCGGCCACCACCGTCAGGTAGCCGAAGCCCTTGTGCGGGTTGCGAAAGTCGGCTACGGCATCGTTGGTGTGGGTGAGCAGGCGGCCCACCAGGCCTACCAGCAGCACCGCCAGCCCCGCCGCGGCAATCCACAGGAGGGTCGAGGAGGCGCGGGCCCACCCTGCGTCAAGCAGCGCGGATGAGACAATGCCCGTGGCCATCACGAACGCGAACGAGGCCGGCGGCTGGTTGGGCCATCGACTCTTGGGGTTCGCGGTGGCAGGGGTCACGTGGCTCATGGGACCCGGTGCAGCCATTCCTCGGTGCCGAATTTGCTGTCCACGCGGCGTGCGGCTTCGGCCAGCTCCCCGGCGGTCAGGCTGGAGGGGCGGGCGCCGTAGCGGGCGGTGAAGGTCTCGCTCATGCGCGCCAGAATGTCTTCGCGGCTCATTCCGCTCTGGCGCCGCAACGGATCCACGCGCTTCTTGGCCGAGCGGGTGCCCTTGTCGGAGAGCTTTTCCTTGCCGATCCGCAGCACCTCCACCATCTTGTCCGCGTCGATGTCGTAGCTCATGGTGACGTGGTGCAGCATGGCCCCGTTGCTGAGCCGCTTCTGCGCGGCGCCGCCGATCTTGCCCTTGTCGGTGGCGATGTCGTTGAGTGGGACGTAATAGGCTTCGATGCCCATCGATTCCAGCGCCGACAGCACCCATGCGTCCAGGAATTTGTAGGAGTCCTCAAAGTTCAGCCCGTCCACCAGGGTCTGCGGGAGGTACAGGGAGTAGGTGATGCAGTTGCCCGCTTCCATGAACATGGCACCGCCGCCGCTGATGCGCCGCACCACGTGGATGCCGTGCTTCTCCACGCCGGCCGGCTCCAGCTCGTTGCGGTAGGACTGGAAACTGCCTATGACCACTGAGGGTTCGTCCCAGTCCCAGAACCTGAGCGTGGGGTTGCGCCGTCCGGCACCCACCTCTTCCGTCAGCACTTCATCGAGGGCGACGTTGACCGCCGTCGGCAGGACCGTAGGGGCAATGACGTCCCATTCGTGGTCTATCCAGCTGGTGGCCTTGGTCAAGGCGCGGCGTACCGTGATGGCCACGGCCTGCGGGGAGAAGCCGAAGAGCACGGCACCCGCCGGCAGTGCCTCCGTGACGGCCTGGGCCAGCGCTTCCGCCGGCAGGCTGGCCGGGAGCCCGTCGAGGGCACCATTGATGGCGTCGAGCGCCTCGTCCGGCTCCAGGAAAAAGTCGCCGCTGACCCGGGCACCGCTGAGACGCCCGTCCATCACTTGGGTGTCAACCACCACTAGTTTGCCGCCGTGGACCTTGTATTCGCCATGCAGAGGAATTGCCATTCCTCCATCTTCGCGTCAGTGCGCCCTCTAGGCAAAACCGCCGCTTAAACAACTGACCCGCGCCTGGCGGTGAAAACCCGACAGGATCGTCGGTTGTCCACCGCCCGGCGCGGGCAGGAAGGCTGGGGCAGAAGTGTTACTTCTTGCCGAACCCTGCGAAGCGTGCGTTGAAGCGCTCGACGCGGCCGGCGCTGTCCATGATGCGCTGCTTGCCCGTGTAGAACGGGTGTGACTCCGAGGAGATTTCCACGTCGATGACGGGGTAGGTGTTGCCGTCTTCCCACTCGATGGTCTTGCTGGACGTCGCGGTGGAGCGCGTCAGGAACTTGGTGCCGGAAGCGAGGTCGTTGAAAACGATGGCTTCGTACTTGGGGTGGGTGTTCTGCTTCACTGTGAACCTCAGAGTGTAATTGCCTGGATTTTGCCAGGCAGATGAATGTTATGGCCACTAGGACCAGCTAGAAACTTTACCGGTTCCCGGCGGAATCACCAAGCCGGACCCGAATCCGCCGCCGCCAAGTCACTTCATGGCTGCCAGTGCCGCCAGGGCCTGGTCGGCGTGCAGGTCCATGTTGGTTTCGCTGGACACTGCGAAACGCAGGACGGAGTCCGTGTCAACGATGAAGGTGGCCCGCTTGGTGGGCAGGGATTTCGCCAGCAGCCGACGCCGGACCCCGAAGAGATCTGCGACCTCGCCTTTTCGGTCGCTCAGGAGCGGGTAGTTGAAGCCGTTCTTCGTGGCAAAGTCCAGCTGCTTGGCCTCGGAGTCGGTGCTGATGCCCACGATGGAAGCCCCCGCGGTGGCGAACTCGGCCTGCAGGTCCCGGAAGTGGCAGGCCTCCTTGGTGCAGCCGCCGCTGCCGGCCAGCGGGTAGAAGAAAACCACCAGGGGCCCGTCGGCGGTCAGTTCCTTCAGCGTGCGCACGTTTCCATGCTGGTCGGGAAGTGAAAAATCGGGGACTTTCTCATCAAGCTTCATGGCTTCAGCCTACTCCCGCCGCCCTGTCAGCGGCGCGGATCCGTGGCGAAGAACGCAACAGCACTGGCGGCTGCAACGTTGAGCGAATCGACACCGGCATACATGGGGATCATGACCGTGTTTTGTGCAGCGGCCAAGGTCTCCGGGCTCAGTCCGTAGCCCTCGCTGCCGAGGATGAGCGCAAGCTTGCCCTCGTTGCGCGCGGCGAGTTCGTCGATGGTGAGCGAATCGGCTTCCAGCGCGAGGGCCGCCGTCGCGAATCCGGCGCCGTGCAGCATTTGCAGGCCACGGGGAAGGGAATCCATGCGTGCCCAGGGGATCGCGAACACGGTGCCCATGCTGACGCGGATGCTGCGCCGGTAGAGGGGGTCGCCGCAGCTGGGGCTGATAAGCACGGCGTCGACGCCCAGGGCGGCTGCGGAGCGGAAGATGGCGCCAATGTTGGTGTGGTCGCTGATGTTCTCCAGCACGGCAACCCGGCGTGCGCCCTGGAGCAGCGAGTCCATGGGAACGGGTGCAGGGCGGTGCATGGACGCCATGGCGCCGCGGTGCAGGTTGATGCCGGTGATGTCCTCGAGCATGGCGGCGGTTCCCACGTAGGCAGGGATGCCGGGGTGGTCGTCAAGGACGTCCTGGACCTCAGGCAGCCTCTTCTCGGAGACGAAGAAGGAACGGGGGCGGTGGCCCGCGGCGAGGGCGCGGCGCACCACCTTCGGGCTTTCAGCGATGTAGAGCCCCTCGGCAGGTTCCTTGGCCTTCCGCAGCTGGACGTCGGTCAGGGAGACGTAGTCGCCGACACGGGGGTCGTCGGCGGTTTCGAGTCGGATGATCATGCGGCAACCAGTTTCTGGATCATGAAGAAGAGTGCGACGAGTCCCAGCGCGACGATGACGCTGCGCAGGACCAGGGGCGAGAGTTTCCGCCCGATCCGGGCGCCGAGGAAGCCGCCCGCGAGGGAGCTGACGGCGACCAGGCCCACAACCTGCCAGATGATCATGTCGGGGGCAAAGAGCAGGTAGGAAATGGCGGCGATGACATTGACGCTCAGGGACAGGACATTCTTGACGGCGTTGGCGTTTTGCAGCGTGCCGGACATGAAGATGCCCAAGATGGCGACCAGGAGCACGCCCTGGGCCGCCACAAAATATCCGCCATAGACGCCGGCCAGGTAGACGAGCACCACCATAGCCGCCTCATGCGAACGTGCCGCCGGCGCGTTCTCGCGTTTGGCCTTGATGGCCCGCTGCAGCTTGGGCTGAAAAATGACGAGGGCCAGCGCCAGCACGATCAGCACTGGCGCCACCACGGCAAACACTGATTCCGGCAGGTGCAGCAGGAGGTACGCACCAGTGATGCCGCCCAGTATTGATGCCGGCATGAGCCGTGCCAGGTTGTGCTTCATGCCGCGCAGTTCGCGCCGGTATCCCCACGTTCCCGAGATGCCGCCGGCAATGAGGCCCATGGCATTGCTCACCACGGCCATGACCGGGGCCACCCCCAGGGCAATCAGGATGGGAAAGGTAACCAGCGTGCCGGAACCCACCACCGTGTTGATGGTGCCGGCCCAGAGCCCGCCAAGCAGGATGAAGAGGGATTCGAGCGCGTTCACGTGCGGCGGGGCTGGCGGCGGCTAGTTGCGTGCCGTTGCCGTGTACCGGCCCGCGGTGCTTGAAACAGACAGCGGCAGGCCGAATGTGGCGGAGAGGTTGTCCTCCGTCAGAACGTCGGCGATGGGACCCTGGGCCACGACGCCGCCGTCGCGCAGCAGCAGTGCGTGGGTGAATCCCGGCGGAATTTCCTCCAGGTGGTGGGTGACCAGGACAGTGCTGGGCGCGAGGGGGTCGGCGGCCAGTTCGCTCAGGCGCTTGACCAACCCTTCACGGCCGGCCAGGTCCAATCCTGCGCCGGGCTCGTCCAGCAGCAGCAGTTCGGGGTCGCTCATGAGGGCGCGGGCGATCTGGACGCGCTTGCGTTCGCCGTCGCTGAGCGAAGCGAAGGGACGGTTGAAGAACGTGGACACACCCCACTCCTCCAGCAGGCCAAAGGCGCGGCGTTCGTCGTCGCGCTCGTAGTCCTCACGCCAGCGGCCGGTGACGCCGTAGGAGGCGGTGACCACCACGTTGAGCACCTTTTCGTGCTCGGGGATCTGGTGGGCCAGGGCGGCGGAGGCCAGACCGATGCGGGGACGCAGTTCAAAGACGTCGACGGCGCCCATGACCTCGTCGAGGATGCCGGCCACGCCACGGGTGGGGTGCATGCGGGCACCAGCGATCTGCAGCAGCGTGGACTTGCCTGCGCCGTTGGGGCCAAGTACCACCCACCGTTCGCCCTCGGTGACCCGCCAGTCGACGTTGTTCAACAGTGTTTTGGTGCCGCGGACTACGCTGACACCGGCCAAACCCAAAACTTCACTCATAAGCCAAGAGCCTATGACACGAGGGGCGGCCAGCGCTAACCAGCACGCCGTCCCCGCCAGAGCGGGGGAGACGGCGCGGCGGACCGCCGCACATGACGCCGCGCGAACGGTGCGGGGCCGCCAATTGGCTAGAATGCTACTCATGCCCTCCACACTTACCGCAGTCAGCTATGGCCATTCGCTCTCCCCCGCAGCCCTTGACAGGGTCCGGACAGTCCTGGCCGACCACGGCTTCAGGATCGCCTCCGAACGAGTTGAGAGCCACCCGGGGTTCGATGCCGCCATTCTTGAGCTCGGCTCGCTGAATCCCAGCGGCACCAGCGAGGCCCAGGACGCGGCCCGCCTGTCCCGGCTCCGTGCGGCGCTGGCGGAGGCAGCGGAGGACGGCGTCAGCACCGCCGTCGTGCCTGATACCCTGCGGCAGGCGGAGCGCAAGTTCATCATCATGGACGTGGATTCCACACTGATCCAGCAGGAGGTCATCGAGCTGCTCGCATCCCATGCAGGGACCGAAGCGGAGGTGGCGAAGGTCACCGAGGCGGCCATGCGCGGGGAACTGGACTTTGCCGAGAGCCTGCACCACCGCGTGGCAACGCTGGCAGGGCTGCCGGAGGGCGTGTTGGCCGAGGTTGGCGCAAAGATCAAGCTGTCGGTCGGTGCCGAGCGGCTCGTCACCCAGGCGAAGGCGGCCGGTCACGTGGTGTGTGCCGTGTCCGGCGGTTTCTCGCAGATTCTTGCACCGCTGGCCGAGCGGTTGGGCCTCGACCACGCATTGGCGAATGATCTCGAAATTGTCGACGGCCTGTTGACCGGCAAGGTCAGCGGCGCCGTGGTGGACCGCGCTGCGAAGGCCGTGCAGCTGCGCGCCTGGAGCGCCGAGGCCGGCATTTCCCCCACGGCCACGATGGCCATTGGCGACGGCGCCAACGACCTCGACATGATGGCCGCCGCCGCGTTGGGCGTCGCGTTCAATGCCAAGCCCGCCGTGCGTGCCGTGGCCGACGCGCAGATCAACATCCCCAACCTTGACGTGGCACTGGCGCTGGCGAACATCTGAATTCGCCTTGCCTGCTAGCTGCCTGCTTGTCTGCTGCCCAGCACCGCACAAAGTACGACGGCGGTTGGTGCCTTTCCCAGGAAAGGCACCAACCGCCGTCGTGCTTTAAGGCCGGCTGGGGCTACTTGAAGTAGTCGGCGCCGCCTACGTATTCGGTGTGGCCGGACGGGACGTCCGCCGTGGCCATCTTGGCGATCTCCGCGGCAAATTCGGAAACCGTGTACAGCCTGCCGGCCTCGGCCCGGCGGGCCTCGATGGCGCCCGGGTTGGCGCGGTCCAGCAGGGTCGCCGTGACAGTGCCCTCGATCATGTCGCCGGAGACCACAACGAGGGAGATGTCCTCGGCTGCCAGGTTGGGGATCAGGGCGCGCAGGGCGTCCTCGCCGGCACGCTTGCTCTTGGCCACGGGCTCGTATTCGGGCATGGTGGGCACGGTTTCAATGAAGTGAGCCTGGTGGCTGGTGACAAACACCACGCGCGAGCCGGCCGGCAGCAGCGGCATCGCGGCGTTGAGCAGGTTGACCTGGGCGTCGCGGTTGAGCTGCAGGGCGTAGTCCTCGGCCATGCCGGACTCCATGCCGCCCGAAGCGTTCAGGACCACAAGATCCAGCGAACCGAAGTTTTCCAGGGCGGCGCTGACCAGTGCCTGCACGCCTTCCTGGGTGGTGAGGTCGGCGCCCACGGCGACGGCGCGGCCGCCTGCCTCCTGAATCTGGGCGACCACCTTGTTGGCGCGAGGCGCCTTCTGGCGGTAGTTGACCACCACGGCGGCACCTTCAGCGGCCAGGAACTTGGCCACGTCGGCACCCACGCCGCGTGAGGAGCCGGTGACGATTGCTGTCTTTCCGTCGAGCTTTCCCATTGATGAATTCCTTAATCTTGTGCGTGCAGGGATTGTTGCGGCACCTGGTTGTGCGGCAGACCTGCCTTGAATCTTACGTGCGGGGAAGGTGTGCGGCAGCGGCCCTAGTGGCCCATGCCCAATCCGCCGTCGACGGGGATGACCGCGCCCGAGATATAGGCGGCCTCGTCGCTGGAGACCCAGCGGACCACGTTGGCCACTTCTTCGGCGGAGGCGAAGCGGTTGGCCGGGATGGAGGAAAGGTACTGCTTCTGGGTTTCCTCGGGCAGTTCCGCCGTCATGTCGGTGCTGATGAAGCCGGGCGCCACCACGTTGGCCGTGATGCCGCGCGAACCCAGTTCGCGGGTGAGCGAGCGGGCAATGCCAACCAGCCCGGCCTTGGACGCTGCATAGTTGATCTGCCCCGGTGAGCCGTACAGGCCCACCACGGAAGAAATCAGCACCACGCGTCCCTTGCGCAACCGGATCATGCCTTTCGATGCCCGCTTGATGACGCGGAACGCGCCGGTGAGGTTGGTGTCCACCACGGAGGTGAAGTCGTCCTCGCTCATGCGCAGCAGCAGCGTGTCCTTCGTGATGCCGGCGTTGGCCACGAGCACCTCCACCGGACCGTGCGCGGCCTCCACCTCGGTGAACGCGGCGTCGATGGAGGCTGCGTCAGTGACGTCGGCCACCACGCCGAGAATGCCGTCGGGCAGTTCCGAAGGGCTGCGGTAGGTCACCGCCACCTTGTCCCCGTTGGCCAAGAAGGCCTTTGCAATCGCCAGCCCGATGCCGCGGTTGCCGCCGGTGACCAAAACACTGCGACCTTGGCGCTCTTCGCCTGCCGGTGCACTCATGTATTCCTCCTGGAAGCCTATGCTGAAACATATTCGCTTATGAATCCTACGGTGAAAGGCACCCCGGCACACACTTGGCTTTTGGTTGTGCACCCCGGCAGTGAGAGAATGTAAACGTCCCTTGGAGTGTGATGAAAGACCAATCAGCTACGCCGAAGTTCGGTGCGGGCCGGCGCAGCAAGTACCGTAATGGCGCCTCCGATGCCCCCGTTCAGTCCATAACCAACGCCACTGTGGCGCACAGCGAAGACATGCACCACCGCATGGTGCAGTATGCCGTCACCATGGGCATTCGCATGGTGTGTCTCGCCGCCATATTCGTCTTTGACGGCTGGTTCAAGCTCGTCCCCGTCGTCGGCGCCGTGGTGCTGCCATGGGTGGCCGTCATGATTGCCAACGGCGGCGCGGACGTCTCCCACCAAAATGATGTTGAGCTGCTCGACGAGGCCCCCATGTATGCCCTGGGTGCCCCCGACCTTCCCTCGGACGACGGCGAAGCCTCCCCCGGCGATATTCTCACCGGTGAGATCGTCCCCGACGCGGACCTGGACGAAGACCCGCCCGGGCCCGCTGGTGAGGATACGGGATCTCACGCCCCGGCATGGGAAGCACCCGGGCAGGACCACGCGGACCAGCAGGAGGAGAAACTCCATGAGCATCTTTGACATGCTCCCCGGCGCCGAGAATGCTGGTGCCCCGCAGGGGCCCGTTTCCCCCATCTGCTCCCGCAAGGGGTGCCGTGGCGGGGCCACGACGCAGCTGTTGTGGAACAACCCCAAGATCCACACCCCGGAGCGGCGAAAGATCTGGCTGGCCTGCGACGACCATGTCGCGTGGCTGGAAGATTACCTGAAGGGCCGTTCCCTGTGGAAGGAGACCCTGCCCCTGCACGCCCAGCCGCTGACCCCCGAGGATCCCGCCTAATCCATGAAGACGTACAAGTTTCTCTTCTCCAGCCGCTGGATCGGCTACTTTGCCATGGCGCTCGTGTTCGCGATCGCGTGCGTGGCGCTCGGGAATTGGCAGATGAACCGGCGCAACGCCGTCGTGGAGAACATTGCGAAGATCCAGCAGAACTACGCCGGCGAGATTGTCGACTACAAGGACATCTCCGGAAACTTTGACGCACTGGACCCGGCCCGGGAATGGACCCAGGTGCGCATGAGCGGTACCTATCAGACCGCAGACCAGAGGATCGTGCGCAACCGGCCCCTTAATGGCGCACCCGGCTACGAAGTCCTGGTCCCGCTAAAATTGGACACCGGCGACACCGTCATTGTTGACCGCGGCTGGCTGCCGATCGGCAACAAGGAGGCGGGCCACCCGGACAGCGTTCCCCAACCGGAATCGGGCGTAGTCACGGTGGTGGGGCGGCTCAAACCGCCGGAACCCGCGCTGGACCGGGGGGCGCCCGAGGGCCAGATCGCCTCCATCGACCTTGACGCCTACGCAGCACAGCTGCCGTACACGATCAAGACCGGGGCCTATGCACAGCTGGCCAGCGAGTCGCCCGCCGCCGCGATAAATCCCACACCGTTCCCCGCACCGTCCATCGACGAGGGATCGCACCTGAGCTATGCCATGCAGTGGATCGCCTTCGGCATCCTGGCGTTCGTTGGCTTTGGCTACGCGGCCCGCATGCAGCGCCGCAACGACGATTACGACGCCATGGAAGCCGCCGAGTCGGGCGTCCCCGTGGAGGAACTCTACGGCCGCGGCTCCGCATTCCACCCGCGCCGGCATACCAAGGTACGCAAACCGGGTGCGAAGCCCACAGCTGAAGAAGAAGAGGACGCCCTGCTGGACGCACAGGGCTTCTGACTCACGGCTGCCCCTTGCCTCGGAAGTGCCTGGCCCCTCGGCCGGTAGCGCCTTCCGCCCTCCCCTTGCTCGCAAGCGAGCAACGGGCCCCTCGGCCGGTAGCGCCTTCCGCCCTCCCTTTGCTCGCAAGCGAGCAACGGGCCCCTCGGCCGGTAGGCTTAGTCCATGAGCGTGCACAGTGAAATTGAGGTTCCCGATCCCGTCGTCGACAATGTTCGGGCGGCACTTGCCGCGGCAGGGCTGGACGACACCGTGATCGTGGTTCCGGACTCTGTTGCCACCGCCGCAGCCGCAGCAGCGGTCCTTGGCTGCGACGTGGGCGCCATTGCCAACAGCCTCATATTTGAGTGCGGCGGCGAGCCTCTGCTGATACTGTCCAGCGGCGCCGGCAAGGTGGACACCAAGAAAGTGGCGCGGGACCATGGGCTGCCGAAGATCACCCGCGCCACGCCGGAATTCGTGTTGGAGCATGCGGGCCAGCCCGTGGGTGGCGTGGCACCGCTCGGCCACCGAAAGCCAATCCGCGCCTTCCTCGACACGGACCTGACCCAGTATCCGGTGCTGTGGGCCGGGGCCGGCAGCCACCAGGCCATGCTGTCGATCAGCTACAGGCAGCTTTTGGAGAGCACCGGAGCTACTGAGACCGCGGTCCGCTGAGGCCTCAGCCGGTCAGGCCGCCAGAGGCACGGCCCCGCTGCCCCACCAAATGCGGGCAGCGGAGCACTCGCGGAAACTATGCGAGCGTGATCAGGTCCAGGTAGTCCTGGCTCCAGAGATCTTCGTCACCGTCGGGCAGGAGCACCACGCGCTCGGGATCCAGTGCCGCAACAGCGCCTTCATCGTGGCTGACCAGCACTACGGCACCGGTGTAGTTCTTCAATGCACCCAGGATTTCCGCACGACTGGCGGGGTCCAGGTTGTTCGTGGGCTCATCAAGCAGCAGCACGTTGGCGCTTGAGGCAACGATCGTGGCCAAGGCCAGGCGGGTCTTCTCACCACCGGAGAGGACTCCGGCCGGCTTGTTGACGTCGTCACCGGAGAACAAGAAGGAACCGAGGATCCCGCGCACCTCGGCATCGTTCATGTCACCGGCTGCGGACCGCATGTTCTCCAGGACGGTGCGGGTCACATCAAGGGTGTCGTGCTCCTGGGCGTAGTAGCCCACCTTGAGCCCGTGCCCGGCAATGACCTCGCCCGTGTCAGGTTTGGAAACCCCGGCCAGCATGCGCAGCAAGGTGGTCTTTCCGGCACCGTTGAGGCCAAGGATGACGACCTTGGAGCCGCGGTCGATCGCCAGGCTGACATCCACGAAAATTTCCAGCGAGCCATAGGACTTGCTGAGCCCCTCGGCCATCAGCGGGGTCTTCCCGCAGGGCGAGGGATCCGGGAAGCGCAGGGCTGCCACCTTGTCCTGCGCCCGGACTTCTTCCAGCCCCGCCAGCAGGCGCTCGGCGCGCTTGGCCATGTTCTGCGCGGCCACGGCCTTGGTGGCCTTGGCACGCATCTTGTTGGCCTGGTCCATCAGGACTCCGGCTTTCTTTTCGGCGTTGGCTCGTTCCCGGCGGCGGGCGCGTTCGTCAGTTTCCCGTTGCGCCAGGTACTTCTTGTAGCCGAGGTTGTACTGGTCAATCGTGGCCCGGTTGGCATCAAGGTGGTAGACCTTGTTCACCGTGGCGTCCAGGAGTTCCACGTCGTGGCTGATCACGATCAACCCGCCCTGGTGGCTCTTGAGGAAGTCCCGCAGCCAGGCGACCGAGTCCGCGTCAAGGTGGTTGGTGGGCTCATCCAGGAGCATGGTCTGTGCGCCGGAGAACAGGATGCGGGCCAGCTCGACGCGACGCCGCTGGCCGCCGGACAGGGTCTTCAGCGGCTGGTTCAGGATGCGTTCGGGCAGGGCCAGGTTGGAGGAGATGGAGGCGGCCTCGGCCTCGGCTGCGTAGCCACCGTTGGCCAGGAACTCGGATTCGAGCCGGTCGTAGCGGCGCATGGCCTTGTCGCGGACGGCATTGTCCTCGCTGGCCATGTCGGCCTCTGCCTTGCGCAGCTTGGTGATGACCTTGTCGAGGTCGCGGGCCGAGAGGATCCGGTCCTTCGCGAGCTGTTCCATGTCGGGGGTGCGGGGGTCCTGCGGCAGGTAGCCGATCTCGCCCGTGCGCGTCACCTTGCCGCCGGCGGGCAGACCCTCGCCTGCCAGGACGCGGGTCAGCGTGGTCTTGCCGGCACCGTTGCGGCCCACGAGGCCAATCTTGTCACCGCTGTCGATGCGGAATGATACTTCGTCCATGAGCAGGCGCGCTCCGGCACGTAACTCAAGGTCTTGGACCGATATCAACGTGTAACCTTTCACATAAGCGGAAATTGCTGAACAGTGTTCAAGTCTGTTTTTTGGGCAGAACTACTGTGCGCAACCTAGCTAGTCTAACGACGATCCGTAGTGGCGAAAATCCCGGACTGCGGAAGAATCGACTGAAAGCAGCTTTTAATGACGTCTACAGATCCCCAAGGCAGGACCGGCACCATGAACGAACCGCACCCCGGCAGCAGCAGCCGGCCGCCGGCAGCGGCGGCTCCCGCGCGTCGGCGCCGCGGCTGGAATGCGATGGATCTCTCACTCATTGCCGTGTTTGCCGCGCTCATGGCCGCCTCGGTCGCGATCCCCGGCATCAACGTCGGTGCGCTGGGAGTGCCCATCACGCTCCAGACAATGGTGGTCAGCTTGTGCGGGCTCGTGCTCGGCTTCTCGCGCGGCACCGCAGCCGTCAGCCTGTATGTCCTGCTGGGGCTCATCGGCCTGCCCATCTTCAGCGGCTTCCGCGCGGGCCCGGCCGTGTTGGCCAGCCCCTCCGCCGGGTACATCATCGGCTTCATCTTTGGTGCGGCCGTGGTCGGAGCCCTGGCCACACTTGCCGTGCGCAGCCGCTGGCGCGTTGTCGGACTGTTTGGCGCTGCCCTGGCCGGCGGCGTGGTGATCCACGCCTTCGGAATCGCCGGCTTCATGCTTCGGGGGATGGGCCTGCAGACCGCCGTGGTGACGGATCTCGCGTACATTCCCGGCGACATCATCAAGAACGTCATTGCCGTAGCCATTGCGCTGAGCCTGCACCGCGCATTCCCGGACCTCCTGGTGCGTCGACGCAAGTGAACCAGGCCGTTTCCCCTTCAATTGTCCTGTCCGGTGCCGGCGTCAGCATCGAATCCGGCGACCCCCGCTCCCCCGCTCCCAAGCGGATCCTCTCACCGCTGTCGCTGACGCTGGCCGAGAGGCGCATCGCCGTCATTGGCGCCAACGGCAGCGGGAAGTCGACTCTGCTGCGGCTTCTCAACGGCCTGGTCCTGCCCACCTCGGGCACGGTCCACGTCCACGGCCGGAACACCCGCGATGAGGGAACGGCCGTGCGGTCCATGGTGGGATTTGTCTTTACCGACCCGTTGTCGCAGCTTGTCATGCCCACCCCGCTGGAGGATGTGGAGCTGTCTCTGCGCCGCATGAAACTTGGCAAGGCCCGGCGCAGGGAGGCGGCCATGGCTGTTCTGGCCGGTTACGGGCTGGAGCACCTGGCCGCCAGCAGCATCTACGAGCTGTCCGGTGGCGAACGCCAGCTCACCGCCCTGGCGACCGTCCTCGCCGTCGAACCTTCCGTGCTGGTCCTGGACGAACCCTCCACCCTGCTGGACCTGCGCAACACCAAACTGCTGATGGAGCGCCTGGCCGCCCTGCCGCAGCAGGTCATCATGTCCACGCACGACCTCACCCTGGCCGCCACGTTTGAGCGGGTCCTGGTGGTGGATGACGGGCACATTGCGTTCGACGGCGCACCCGGGGACGCGATCTCGCACTACCGAAAGCTTGTGGGATAGTGCGCGGCCATGCGTTTGTGGTGGCCGGCTACATTCCCGGCAACTCCGTCTTCCACCGGATGCGGCTGGGGTTGAAGGCGGCGGGGCTGTTTCTGGTGGCGGTGATGTGCCTGGCCTCGCCATTTGTTTCCGTTGCCGTGGGTTTCTGGACCACGACGGCGGCCCTCGCCGCCGTGGTCGGCGCCCACTTCGCGGCAGGCCTGCCATGGGGGCGGTTGTGGCGGGCCGTCAGGTTGATGCTGGTCTTTCTGGTCCTGATCGCCGCCTACCAGTGGTGGCAGCACGGGCCAGCGGTCGCCTGGCAGGTCATTGCCGCGATCATTGCAACCGTGCTGGCTTCAAACATCCTCACTGCCACCACCCCCGTGGATGAGCTGCTGGACGGCCTGGCCTCCATTGTCAGGCCGCTGGAACGCATCGGCGCCGACCCGGAACGGTTTTCACTGACTGTGGCACTGATGCTGCGCAGCATCCCGTTCGTCATCGGTGCCTTTGCCGACGTCCGCGACGCCGCGCGCGCCCGTGGCCTGGAGCGCAACCTGATGGCCCGATCGCTGCCGGTGGTGATTGCCACCGTGGCCTATGCGCGCAGCACGGGCGAGGCGCTGGCGGCACGCGGACTTGGCGAGCCGGCCATTAAGACGGTGGAGCGGGCTTACAAGGACTAGCTGCCACCCGCCGCCGCGCCCGCAGGAACGGACTGGATTTGCACTGGCTGGAAGTGAGCCGCGATGCCCATGCCGCCGGCCATGCTGATCATGGCAAACATGTCCTCCACAGGGGCGGTCCCTCCCGGGGCCGCCCCGTGCCGCGCCTGGGCGAGCAACCGCGTAACGAGGACTGCACCCGAGGCGCCGTACGGATGGCCGAGTGCCAAGGCCCCGCCGTCGCGGTTGAAGAGGGAGGCGTCCACACCCAGCAGGTCCGCCGACGCCAGGACCTGCGAGGCGAACGCCTCATTGAACTCGATCCGTGCCTTGCGCAGGGCGTCCACGGACAGGCCGCCGCCGTCCAGGAGCTGCCGCATGGCGTGGCCGGCACCCACGCCGAGCAGGTTGGGGTCGTTGCCTGCCACGGCGCTCCCGCGGAACAACAACGCCGTGGTGGCGCCGGCTCCGCCCGCCATGCCTGCTCCGGCCGCGCCGGCCGAGCGGCTGCGCGCCACCAGCTCCCGGGCCTTGTCCAGTTCAGCCACCAGCACCACAGCCGCGCCGTCGCTGAAGGGACAGGAGTTGCCCGCCGTCACGGTGCCGCCGGGGACAAAGGCCGGGGGAAACCGGGCCATGAGGGGCGCGTCGAGTTTCGGCCGGGGCCCCTGGTCCGCGGTCAGGCCAGCAAAGGGCAGGAGCTCGCCGTCGAAAACGCCGCCGCGGGCCGCGGCAACGGCCCTGCGGTGGCTCTCCAGGGCGTAGGCGTCCTGGCGTTCCCGGGAGATGCCGAAATGCCGGGCGACGTTTTCCGCGGCGGTGCCGGCGTCGGGGTCGCCGGTTTCAAGGGGAGCGAATTGGGCGCGGTCATAAAATTCGAGGGCGCCGTCGGCGGTGCGGTGGGCGCGGGCCGGGGCGGTACTGATGCTCTCCACTCCCCCGGCCAGGTACAACTCTCCGGCACCGGCCTGGACCAGCCGGGCAGCGAGGACCACCGCCTCGAGCCCGGACCCGCACTGCCGGTCAACGCTCAGCCCGGGCACGCAATCCGGCAGGCCTGCGGTGAGCGCGGCCAGCCTGGCGACGTTTCCGCCGCCTCCGGTGGCGTTGCCCAGGATGACGTCGTCAACCTGGCGGGGGTCCACCCCCGAGGCGTCCACCACGCCCCTGATGGCCGCTGCCGCCAACTCGTGGGCCCGGAACGCCGCGTAGGCACCACCGGCCTTGGCGTTGGGCAGGCGCCGGGCCACCAGAACGACGGCGCTCGGCCTGCGGTCAGCTGCTGCGGCGGGCACGTGAATCCCCCTCTTCTATCCACTGTGCCAGCACCTGCCGGCTGATCTTGCCGCTTCCTGTGAGCGGGAGTTCCAGCAGTTCATAGTAGCGGGAGGGCCGATGGCTTGCCGGCAGCGTCCCGGCGGCGGTGCGCAACAGCGCGGGGATACTGCCGCCGCCGTCGGTGCCGACGTTCCCGCCGTGCCTGAACGCGGCCACCAGCGCCCGGCCCCGAAGGGGGTCGGCAACGCCGGCCACGATGATGTCTGCCAGCCCGTCGCCGGCTGCAGCAGCCATCACGGCCTCCACGGCATGCGGATACACGTTGGCACCTGACACCAGGACCATGTCACTGGCCCGTCCGGCCAGGTGCAACACCCCGCCGGCATCCAGGCTGCCCTGGTCGTGAACTGTGTACCAGCCGTCCCCCACGGCGGAGAAGGCCAGCCCGTCGTCGCCCCAGGCGTAGCCGCTGCAGACGAGTTGGCCTTTCACGCACACACTGCCTTGGGCCCCGGCGGGCAGTTCCCGGCCCTGCCGGTCGAGAATGGCCAGCTGCACCCCCGGGAAGGCCCGGCCAACCGCGTTGGGTACGGCCGCGGCGGGCAGGGCCGCCACGGTTCCGGGAACCGCGGTGGCGGGAGCGGGGGTTGCGGGAGCTGAATCCGCCCCACGCCCCAGGGCGGAACTGAGGGTGGAAGCTGCAACAAAGCCGAGTTCGGCGGCACCGTAATATTGCTGGACCACAGCCTGCGGCGCCCATTGCCGGACCAGCGACAGGGTTGCGGGCGTCAAGGCGGCACCGGCACAAACGATGTGGGTCAGGTGCGGTGCAGGCTGGCCGGTGGCGAGGCCGCGCCGGGCCAGCAGTTCAAGGATGGTCGGCACCAGGACCAGCCGCGTCACCCTGTTCTCCCGCATGGCGGCAAGGGCTGCGTCGGGACTGAAGCGCGGCAGGGCCACAAACGTGCCCCCGGAATACAGCGACTCACCAAGTGCGTAGAGGTTCATGCTGGCGGCCGGCGGCCCGGGCGCCAGCGTGACGGTGTCCGGCGACAGATGGAAATATGCTTCGCTGGCGGCAAAGGAGATCTGCCACGACGATGCCGTCCGGGTGAAGGCCTTGGGCAGTCCGCTCGTCCCGGACGACAAGCCCAGCAGGAAGGGGCGCGGCTCCCCCGGCTGCCGCGGACCCTTGATGCCAGCAGCCCAGGCACGGGCCCGGGCTGCGAGGCGTCCGCGCAGTTCCGCCGGCCAACCGCCGTCGAGCACCATGGCCGTCTGGCGGCGGTGGGCTGCGGCACAAAAGTCCGCGGCCAGGCCCACCCCGGGTGGCTGGTCAATAATGGCCAGGGGGGATGTGGCGTCATCGGAGGCTGCAGCGGGTTCCTGCGCCGCGGCAAGGAGTCCGGCATAGTCCAGGGCCGAGCCGCCGATGACCACGGCGGGGTGCTGTCCGCGGAGGCCGGCCCAATGGTTCAGACGCTCAATGAAGGGCATCCTCCAATCCTAGGCGACGCCTGTGGCACGGCAGTCTTCCGGCGTCACTCGATGACGATTTGGGTCGCATGGGCAGCGGCGTGGCCTTGCAGGCTGTGCCAGCCGGTACCCTGAATCCATGACATTCAATGAAGGAGCGCGGCTGGACCCGTCGCAGGCAGAAGACCGTCGGGGCGGCATGGGGCGCGGCGGCAAGGTTGGGCTGGGACTCGGCGGCGGCATCGTGGTGCTCCTGGGAGCCCTTCTGGGCATAAATCCCGATCTGCTGGCCGCCCTGGTGGGCGACGGCGGCGCCCCGCCCGCCGTCGAACAATCCGGGGCCTCAGCCCTCGAGAACTGCCAGACCGGAGCAGACGCCAACGAACGCCTCGACTGCCGCATCCTTGGCACGGCCAACTCCCTCAACAGTTTCTGGCCCGGCTACCTCAACCAATACGGGGTGGCCTATTCCATCCCCAAGACGGTGATTTTCACCGGCCAGGTCAGTACGGCGTGCGGCGCGGCCAGTTCCGCAGTAGGGCCGTTCTACTGCCCCGGTGACAACAAGGCCTACTTCGACCCCGATTTCTTCTCCCAGCTGGAAACCCAGTTTGGTTCCTCCGGCGGCCCGCTGGCACAGGAGTATGTGGTGGCGCACGAATTTGGCCACCATGTCCAAAACCTGACAGGCACAATCGGCAAGGCACAGCAGGATGCCCGGGGCGCCCAGTCGGCGGCCGTGCGCACGGAGCTGCAGGCCGACTGCTATGCCGGGATTTGGATGCGCTACGCCTCGTCCACCCCGGCACCCGGCAGCAGCCAGCCCTACCTAAAGACCCTGACCCAAGCCGACCTCAATGATGCCCTGTCTGCAGCATCCTCCGTGGGCGACGACCGGATCCAGCAGGCCGCCTCAGGCCACACCAACCCGGAAAGTTGGAGCCATGGTTCCAGTGAACAGCGGCAAAAGTGGCTGTACACCGGATACCAGAGCGCCGACCTGGCCGCCTGCGACACCTTCGCCGTCCCGAAGGTGTAGCCGGGCAGAAACCAAAAGAACCGCCGTCGTCCTGAAGTGGACGACGGCGGTTCTTGTTTGGTGCGAATTCCGCCGCAGCGGTGATCTGGGTGCCGGGAGCGGCTTCGGGCGCCCGCGATGGGCCCACAGCTGAGAGGGCCCCACCGCGAGCTTGCGAGTGGAGGGAGCAGCAGGGGACGGGCGGGCACCCAGATCACCGCGAAGGCGGACCCGACGACCTTAGATGTTGAAGCCGAGGGCCCGCATCTGGTCGCGACCGTCGTCCGTGATCCGTTCCGGACCCCACGGCGGCATCCACACCCAATTGATGCGCCATTCGTCAATGATGGGCCCAAGCGAGTTTTCCACCTGCTCCTCGATGACGTCCTGCAGCGGGCAGGCTGCCGTGGTCAGCGTCATATCCAGGAGCAGGGCGCCATCGTCACCGTAGCGCAGGCCGTAAAGCAGGCCGAGGTCCACGATGTTGACACCCAGTTCGGGGTCGATGACGTCCTTGAGGGCTTCCTCGACGTCCTCGAGGTCGGTTTGGCCGGCAGCCAGTGCCGGGCTTGATTCGCTAATGTCAGTCATGATTCCTCCGTTGACGTACGGTGCAGCGCGAGGGCGTTACGCCGTTGCGGTTTCTGCAACCAGGTAGCGGTCGTAGCCTTCTTCTTCCAGGCGGTCGGCCAGTTCCGCGCCGCCCTGCTCCGCGATGGTTCCATCAACGAAAACGTGAACAAACTGCGGCTTGATGTAGCGCAGGATACGCGTGTAGTGCGTGATCAGCAAGGTGCCCAGGCCGCCGGCATCGATGGCGCGGTTGACGCCCTCGGAGACGACCTTGAGCGCATCGACGTCCAGACCGGAGTCGGTCTCGTCGAGGACTGCAAACTTGGGCTTGAGCAGTTCGAGCTGGAGGATCTCGTGGCGCTTCTTCTCGCCGCCGGAGAAGCCTTCGTTGACGTTGCGCTCAGCGAACTCGGGTTCGATGCGCAGCTGGGCCATGGCCGCCTTGACGTCCTTGGTCCAGGTGCGCAGCTTCGGGGCTTCGCCGTCGATCGCGGTCTTGGCGGTGCGCAAGAAGTTGGTCATGGTGACACCGGGGATTTCCACCGGGTACTGCATGGCCAGGAAGAGACCGGCGCGGGCACGCTCGTCAACGCTCATCTCCAGGACGTTTTCGCCGTCGAGGGTGATGGAACCGCTGTCCACGGTGTAGCGCGGGTGGCCGGCGATCGTGGAGGCCAAGGTGGACTTGCCGGAGCCGTTGGGGCCCATGATGGCGTGCGTTTCACCGGTGTTGATGGTCAGGCTGACACCCTTGAGGATCGGCTTGATGCCCTGTTCCGTCTCGATGCTGACGTGCAGGTCCTTGATTTCCAGAGTAGACATACTCTATTTTCTCCTAAAAGTTATGTGAACAGGCCGCGGCGCTACTGAGCGCTGACGCCATTAAGAATGTTGGTGACGTCTACGTAGACGTCACTGCCGTTAACGGTCAAGGCAAAGACCGGCACGGGTTCAAATGCTGGCAATGTCAGTGGTTGACCGGTGGTGAGGTCAAAGGAGCTGCCATGTGCCCAGCATTCGATGGTGCCATCCTCCACGTCGCCTTCACTGAGGGAAATCTCCGCATGGGAGCAGGTGTCCCCGATGGCATGGAGCTCACCGTAGGAATCCCTCACAATGGCAATGGGGTAATCGTCGACCTCGACGAGCAAGGAAGACTTAACCTGTACGTCGTCGACTTGGCAGACAATTACGCCGGCTGGCGTGGAGGAATCACTCACAGTGCGCTCGATTCCAATTCGCGCTCGACGGAGTCACGCAGGCGTTCTTCCAAGGCCGGAACCTTGATCTGCTGGATAACCTCGTTGAGGAAGCCACGGACGACGAGGCGGCGGGCCACATCTTCGGCGATACCGCGGGCCTGCAGGTAGAACAGCTGCTCGTCATCGAAGCGGCCCGTGGCACTCGCGTGTCCGGCGCCCTCGATCATGCCCGTCTCAATTTCCAGGTTGGGCACAGAATCGGCGCGTGCGCCCTGGGTCAGGATCAGGTTGCGGTTCATCTCGTAGCTGTCGGTGCCTTCGGCCTGCTTGCGGATCAGCACATCACCAATCCAGACAGCGTGGGCGTTGTCGCCCTGCAGGGCGCCCTTGTACGTCACGCGAGACTTGCAGTTCTTCGTGGAGTGATCCACAAACAAGCGCTGTTCCAGGTGCTGACCGGCATCGGCAAAGTACAGGCCGTACATTTCAACTTCAGCACCCGTGCCGTTGTAGCGGGCAGCCGGTGTGGTGCGCAGCAGGTCGCCGCCGAGGTTGACAACAACGTGCTTGACCTTGGCGTCACGGCCGACCAAGACATGCTGTGCACTGGCGTGAACGGCGTCGTCATTCCAGTCCTGAATGCTGACGACGGTCAGGTCTGCACCGTCTTCGACGAGTACCTCGACGTTTTCGGACAGAACCGCGGTGCCGCGGTGGTCCAAGACGACAACGCCTGTGGCGAACTTCTTGGCGTGAATCACGATGTGCGATGCCGCGGGGGTGTCGCCCTGGCCCGTGAGGGTCAGGGTCGTGACGTTGTCCGCGTTGCCGGCGAACTCGGCAGGCAGGGTGACGATGGTTGCTTCGCTGAAGCTTTCCCAGGCGGCTGCGGCCACCCTGTCCTCGGGGATGCCGGCTGAGCCGATGCGTGCGTCGTCGCGGCCCACGGTCTCAACCGTGACGCCTTCCGGGGTGGAAGACTCAACCACGGGTGCGGCACCATTGAGTTCCATGCCCTTGATGCCAACGCGGTCCAGGCCGCGCAGGCGCTTGAGCGGGGTGAAGCGCCAGTCTTCTTCACGGCCCGTGATGGCCGGGAAGTCAGCGAGTTTGTAGGACGTCAAACGGCCTGCACGTGAGCTGTCAGGCACGCCGATCCCGCCACCGTGGCTGTCGCCGCCGTGGCTGTGGGCCTTGGCGGCGCTGCCGCCGAGGGGGCCTGTCTCGGGGTTGATCTCGGAGAGGTTTTCGCCCTCTTCGGTCATGCCCTTGATGAAGCCCTGGGACCAGATTTTTGACTCTTTTTCTTGTACTTGCGTGAGCTCGGTCATTTAGCCGACGGCCCCTTCCATCTGCAGTTCAATCAGGCGGTTCAGTTCGAGAGCGTATTCCATGGGCAGTTCCTTGGCGATCGGCTCAATAAAGCCGCGCACAATCATCGCCATGGCCTCGTCCTCGGGCATGCCTCGGGACTGCAGGTAGAACAGCTGCTCTTCGCTGACCTTGGACACGGTGGCCTCGTGGCCCATGGAGACATCGTCTTCACGTACGTCCACGTAGGGGTAGGTATCCGAGCGGGAGATGTTGTCGACCAGGAGCGCGTCACAACGAACGGTGTTGGCCGAGTGTGTGGCACCTTCACGGATCTGAACGAGGCCACGGTAGGCGGCTCGTCCACCGCCACGGGCAACAGACTTCGAAATGATCGAGGACTGCGTGTTCGGGGCAATGTGGACCATCTTGGATCCGGTGTCTTGGTGCTGTCCCTCGCCGGCGAAAGCCACCGACAGCGTCTCGCCCTTGGCGTGCTCGCCAACGAGGTAAACGGCCGGGTACTTCATGGTGACCTTGGAACCGATGTTGCCATCGACCCATTCCATGGTGGCACCTTCGTGCGCAATGGCGCGCTTGGTGACCAGGTTGTACACGTTGTTGGACCAGTTCTGGATGGTTGTGTAGCGAACGCGGGCGTTCTTCTTCACAACGATCTCCACGACGGCCGAGTGCAGGGAATCCGAGGTGTAGATCGGAGCCGTGCAACCTTCGATGTAGTGAACGTAGCTGCCTTCATCGGCGATGATGAGCGTGCGCTCGAACTGGCCCATGTTCTCCGTGTTGATGCGGAAGTAGGCCTGCAGCGGAATCTCCACGTGAACGCCCTTGGGGACGTAGACGAAGGAACCGCCGGACCAGACGGCCGTGTTCAAGGAGGCGAATTTGTTGTCGCCCACCGGAATCATGGTGCCGAAGTACTCCTGGAAGATCTCCGGGTGTTCGCGCAATGCGGTGTCGGTGTCGGTGAAGATGACGCCTTGTGCCTCCAGGTCCTCGCGAATCTGGTGGTACACAACCTCGGACTCGTACTGCGCCGTGACACCGCCAACCAGGCGGTTGCGCTCGGCTTCGGGGATGCCAAGCTTCTCGTAGGTGTTGCGGATGTCCTCGGGGAGTTCCTCCCAGGTACCGGCCTGCTTCTCGGTGGAGCGGACAAAGTACTTGATGTTGTCGAAGTCAATGCCAGAGAGGTCTGCACCCCAAGTTGGCATGGGCTTGCGGTCGAAGTACTTCAGGCCCTTGAGACGCATGTCCAGCATCCACTCGGGTTCACCCTTTTTCGCGGAGATGTCGCGGACGACTTCTTCGCTCAGGCCGCGGCGGGCGTTGTCGCTGACAGCGTTCTTGTCCGACCAACCGAAGGCATAGTTGCCCAGGCCCTCAAGCTCAGGGTTTCTCTCGAGAATATCGTGGTTGGTGGCATCTGCCACGTCACCGTCGGCGCGTACATCCTGCGCTAATTGATCCGTCATCACGGCCTTTCTTGCTGATGTTTGGAAACTGGTTTCGACGGGCTTCAGGAGCCCGGTTGCTTGGGGGTGTGCCTGCTCACGACGGCACGGCCGGTAGGTACGTGCGTGTTGCACACGTGCCCCCCGCTGGCCATGGTGGAGAGCCTGCGCACGTCGACGCCGATGAGCCGGGAAAACACTTCCGTCTCGGCGTCGCAGAATTCGGGGAACGATGACGCCAGTTCCTGGATGGGGCAGTGGCCCTGGCACAGCTGTTCGGCGGCCATGGGCGTGCCGGCGTTGAGGGAGTCGGAGGTGGCCACAAAGCGGTCGGCATTCAGTGCTGAGGCGAGGGCCTTGGACCGGGCGGCGACATCGGTGCCGGCGGCGTCGACCAGGGGCTGGTACTTGGCCTCCATCTTGGCGAAGCGGCGTTCGGCAAATTCAACCACGCCCTGCTCGCCCAGGACGCCGGCGATCTCATCGAGTGCCAGCCGGGCGATTTCCAGGTAGTCGTCGCCGATCTCGGTCTGGCCGCGGCTGGATACGACGTAGCGGCGCGCAGGACGGCCTGCGCCGCTCTTGGCATTGCTGATGAGCTTGACTTCAATGAACTCTTCACGTGACAGCGAGTCCAGGTGGCGCCGGACGGCTGCGGGCGTCAGGCCGAGCAGGGCGCCCAGCTGGGCTGCACTGACCGGGCCGTGTTCCAGGACCGCAGTGAGGACCCTGTCCCGGGTCCGCTCGTCGGGCTCAATGGAGGCAACCGCCCCCAGCGATACATGCTGGCTCATTTGCACCTCCACGCAGTCGAAATAACATACAACAATAGACAACACAAGTATGCCGTAATTAGTTCCCTTATTCCACTAAGGTGAGCCTACCCACGCGACACCGGCCCGCAGTGCCCGGCGAAAGGCACATCTACGTCGCGTAGAATGGCCGCGTGACAAACACAAATTCCCCTGCCCTGGACATCTCCGGGCTCATCAAGGACGTTGGGCCACTGGCGGCCCTCGACGGCCGGATGAAACGCATTGTTTCCAACATTAGCCTGCAAGCCCGCTTCGGCGCGGTCACCGCGCTCCTCGGCGCCAACGGGGCGGGAAAAACCACCACCATTGAATGTGCACAGGGCCTGCAGACCCGCACGGGCGGAACGATCTCCCTACTCGGGCACGATCCCGCATACGGCGATGCAGCCCTCCGGGCCCGCGTCGGGGTCATGCTGCAGGACGGCGGGCTGCCGCCGGCCGCGCGCCCCGTGGCCCTGCTGCGCCATGTCGCCGGGCTGTATGAGAACCCTCTGGACGTGGACACCCTGGTGGAACGCCTGGGCATCGGCGAATTTTCCGACACGACCATCCGCCGCCTGTCCGGCGGGCAGAAGCAGCGGGTGGCGCTGGCGGCGAGCATCCTGGGCAACCCCGAGGTATTGTTCCTTGACGAACCCAGCGCCGGGCTGGACCCCCAGTCGCGGCTCATGGTGTTTGAGTTGATCCGGGAGCTGCGGGACGCCGGAAAGGCGATCATCCTCACCACGCACCTGCTCGACGACGCACAGCGGCTGGCCGACTACGTGTACATCGTCGACAAGGGCGAGACAGTGGCACAGGGAACGGTTCAGCAATTGCTGTCACGTTCCACGACGGCCATGAAGCAGCGCGAACTGACCTTCGAATCCTCTCCCGGCCTGGACTTGGCCGGGCTGGACCGGCCGGGCCTGGACTGCACGGAAACACGGCCCGGGCATTACCGCCTGCGGGGCACCCTGGAGGCCGGCGACCTGGAACGGCTCGGCGCCTGGTGCGCACGGCTGGGTCTCATGCCCACGGCCCTCCACCTTGCCTCCCAGTCCCTGGAGGACGTTTTCCTGGCGGTGTCGCAGGGAGGCGCCGCGACAGCGGAAGCCGGCCATGCGCCGTCGGACATTTCCGCAAAGACAGCCGAGGGGATCTCATGAGCACGCTTTTCGACACGGCCTCCGTGGGACGCCCGGCCTCACTGGTGCGGCGGATCCTGCAACAGGGCAAGTATGAGGCCGCGACCATGCTGCGCAACGGTGAACAGCTTGTGCTCATGGTGGTCATGCCGCTGCTGGGCCTGATTGCACTCGTCGCCACTCCCCTGCTGGACGGGATCGGGCCGTCGCGGGTTGCCGTGGCCACTCCCGGCATCCTGGCACTGTGCGCGCTGTCGACCGGATTCACCGGTCAGGGCATCGCCACCGGATTCGACCGGCGCTACGGGGTGCTGCGATTCCTTTCCACCACGCCGCTGGGCAAGGGCGGGCTGATTGCGGGCAAGGTCATTGCGGTGCTGGTGGCGCTGTCCCTGCAGGTGGTGCTGATTTCGGCCGTGGCTGCGTTCATGGGCTGGCGCCCGCCGCTGGCCGGTGTGCTGCTGGGCATTCCGCTGCTGGTCCTCGGTGCCGGAACGTTTACGGCGCTGGGCCTGCTGATCGCCGGCACGGTGCGGCCGGAGGCCACGCTGGCCATCACCAACCTGGGCTGGATCCTGTTCGCCGCCGTGGGCGGAATCGTGATGCCGGCGGGCAAGTTCTCCAGTGTCCTCGGCGATTTTGTGCAGTGGCTGCCGTCCGGAGCCCTGGGGAATCTGATGCGTGCGGCGCTCATCGACAGCAGCCTCGACGTGTGGGGCCTGGTCATCTTGCTGGCGTGGGCGCTTGTTGCCACCGTTGCAGCACTCAAGTGGTTCAAATGGAATTGAAAGGCGTCACCGAAGTGAGTCAAAGCAACACAGCCCTGCAGAATTTTGCCGCGAAGCTGCCACGGTCCGTCACCCCGGCCATCAAGCGGCTGAGCGTGGCCTCGCTGATAGGGCAGGGCGTGCTGATCGTCTCCGGCGGCGTGGTGCGCGTGACCGGTTCCGGCCTGGGCTGCCCCACGTGGCCCAAGTGCACGGCCGAATCGCTGACCAACACGCCGGAGATGGGCATCCACGGCATCATCGAGTTCGCCAACCGCACGCTCACCTTCGCCCTCGCCGCCGTCGGGCTGGTGCTGCTGGTCCTGCTGTGGAACCTGCGCAAGGAGCGCAAGGACCTGTTTGGCCTGGCGCTGTGCCTGCTGGCAGTGATTCCGGCGCAGGCCGTCATTGGCGGTATCACCGTGCTGTCCGGACTGAACCCGTACGTGGTGAGCCTCCACTTCCTGGTGTCGGCGGCACTGGTGGTGGTTTCCATGCTGCTGGTCAACCGGGTTTACGACCGCGCGGGCGCCACCGCACCGGCTGTTGCCCGGCCGCGCCCGATCATCCGCCAGCTCAGTGTCGTGGCTGCCTCAGCTGGCTACCTTGCCGTGGTGCTGGGCACCCTCGTGACGGGTTCCGGACCGCACTCCGGCGACGCCACGTCCCCCCGCATGGAACTGGACGGCTATCTCGCCACCCGGCTGCACGCGCTGCCGGTGTACCTGCTGGTGGCCACCTCCATCATCTTGGTCATTCTGCTGTGGCGCAACGGCCGCGGCGACATTCTCCGCAATGCCTCCCTCCTGCTCCTGGGCTCGGTGGTCCTGCAGGGCTTTATCGGCTACTGGCAGTACTTCACGGGCATTCCGATCGCCTTGGTTATCTTCCACATGGCCGGTGCCTCGCTAATGCTGACTGTGGCCACCAACATGATCGACCTTGCCCTCCGGCGCGGCAAGGACTCGGTTCCCGTCCGCTAGATCTGCCCAGCCAAGGCCCACCGCAGGCCAAAGGCCTGGTGAAAGCCCGGCCCACCGCCGAATTCGGCTGGTGGACCGGGCTTCATGCTGTTCGCTGTTGTCCGGGATGCGGCGGGCCGCATGCTCCCCGGCCAATTTCAGCTCATGCCGAAGCGTGCCTGCGGGTCCTTGCGAGCATCGTCGCCGTAGTGGCAAGCAGCACCAGCATCACGGCGCCAAACATGGTGACCGCGGGGACCAGGGCGACTGTCTGGAGCAGCAGCCCCAGGAGCAAGACCGGAACTGCCATGCCCACATAACCCACAAGGAACAGTCCCGCCAGCGCCTCACCGCGGGTCCCGGCAGGGGCAATGTAGATTACGGTTCCGATGGCGGCTTTGAAGGTCATGCCGACTCCTGCGCCGGCCACGATGCCGCCTGCCACGAGCAGTGGCATGGAGCCCAGGGCGATGCTCGCCGTGACGAGAACCAGTCCCACGGCAAGGACCGCCAGGCCGACGGGCATCTGCGTGGTGCGCGCCCAGCGCGAGGAGACCATTTGGAAGATCGCGGCAGCAGCGAAGACCGAGAAGGCCACCCCACCGGCAACCACATGCGAGGTGATGCCCAGCGTCCCCGCGATAAACGCAGGGGCCAAGGACGTAAAGAAGCCAAACATGGCAAATCCGACGAATGCCATCATGGTTGCGGCGACGTAAGCCCCCAGATCTGGGCGGGGAACCACGACGCGCTGCGGCCGGTAGGTCCACGTACTGTCTACAGCAATGGTTTCCGGAACGGTGACGAGCAACAGCAGCCCGGCCAGCAACAAGAAGGCGAAGACCACATATGGGGTGAACAACGGCGCCGGGGCGTACTCCGCGAGCAAGCCGGCAAGGAGGGGCCCGAGCCCCAATCCACCAATATTGGCGGCGGTGGAGAAGACTTCAGCCCGGCGGAATCCGGTGCCTGGGCGTGAGGAACCATGCAGCTCGGTCATGTGCGCGGTCGCAGTGGCCGTCAGCATGCCGACACCCAGCCCCGTTATGAAACGTGCCAGCAACAGTCCCGGCAGCTCGGGCCAGACCATGAACACCAGCGCTGCAACGACAATCAACAATACAGCCGGTGCCATGACCCTCAGGCGGCCGAACCGGTCTGAAATGTGTCCGGCCAGGAAGAGGCTGACGACGACGCCTGCAGCATAGATGGCAAAAATCACCGTGATGGTGAAGGAGCTGAACCCTGATCGCTGTTGATACAGGACATACAAGGGCGCCGGCGCGGCGGCGAACGCCATCGAGATCATGAAGACAAAGGCAACAATCCAAAATCCGATGCCGTGGCGGCGGCGATGGGCAGTTGCGACATTGGTGGGTTTAGTTGATGCAGAAGTAATGGCCATAATGCAAGTTTCCGACGCAAATTCAATCGCGTCCAACACTTATACTCGATAATTGTGATCGTCAATGACGATAATAGAAGGATGCAGATCTTCCAACTTGAATACTTCGTCGCCGTTGCCGAAGAGATGAGCTTTACCCGCGGCGCCCAGCGGGTCAACATTGTTCAGTCTGCGGTCTCCGCGGGGATCAAGCAGCTTGAACGCGACCTTGGCGCCGCCCTGTTTTTGCGCCAGGGGCGTTCCATCGCCCTGACACAGGCAGGGGAATCGCTGCTCCCCCATGCCCGCACCGTCCTCGCCGACCTCCAAAGCGCCCGTGATGCAGTCGATGCAAGCCGCGGCACAATTCGCGGAACCGTCACGCTGGGCACGCTGGCCCACACCAGGGCACTGGACATGGTGAAGGTGCTGTCCCGGGTCCAGCGTGAATATCCAGACGTGGTCGTCAAGCTCCGACAGACGGTCCAGGGCACGCGAAGCAGTCTGGCGGACCTGCGCTCCGGCGTTTTGGACCTGGCCCTCGTCTCCGTCCACAATGGCACCGCAGCAAATATTGAACTCATCCCGATGCACACCGAAGCCATCATGTTTGTGTGTTCGCGCGATCACCCCCTGGCTGGCCGACGGCGGATCAGCCTCAGCGACATCACGGACGAGCCATTCATTGACTTCCCAGAAGGCTGGGGCAACAGGACCCTGGTCGATGCCGCCTTTTCCGCCGACGGCCTGACACGTTCGGTGCGGGCGGAGGTCATATCTTTCGACATCGCCCTGCAAATGGTGGGGCAAAACCTGGGCGTCGCCTTTGTGCCCGAAACGGCGCTGCGGCCCGGCAGCGCGCACGGCATCTGGACCGTGGCCACCGAACTGGAATGGAAGATCCAGTTGGCCCGTTCCACCAGCAGGTTGCCCACAGCGGCCGTACGGGTCTTGATTCAGGAATTCCGCTCCTCAAAGACGTCGCCGACTGGCGGCCAGAACTAGAAATCCAGTCAGCGGCACGCCGGAACGGGTCTCTGGGCAAGGTCCACAGGCTCAAAGACCCGCCAGCCTTGGGTACAGGTGCCGGATCGGCGTTAGTTGCCCGGCGGCATGCCAGTCGGCGGGGTGCCGCCGGGACCACCTTGGGGCGGGGCGCCACCCATGCCGCCAGCCGGGGCAGCACCGGCCGTCGGGACGGTTGCGGTGTCGACTCCGACGGTGAGCTCGACCTGGAAACCCTTGGTGACGTCGCCGGCAACTGTGGCCAGCTGCAGTGCGCCACCGTCGTCCCCGAAGACGTTGTCCGACTCGAGGCTTACCTGGGACAGGTTTGCTGCGGAACCCGCATAGTCGGTCTGGGCATACACGGTTTCACTAATGTCTTGCGGCAGCGCAACCTGGGACGTCGAAATCGCCTTGGACGAATCTGTAATGTCTGCCGCAGCGGAGTAGACCTCGAAATGGATGTGCGGCCATCTCCCGGTATAGCAGGCGGGGAAGATGGATGTAAATGTCACCTTGCCGTCGCTGTCCGCAATCTGCACACCACGGAGGTAGGTCTCATTTTCGATCCCGGATGAGTACATCGAATAGGATCCGGTGGAGTCACAATGCCAAACATAGACGGCGGTGTTCGCGAAGGGCACGTTGCCCTTCGCGATGTCCTTGATGTTGAGCGTCAGGGTCATGGGCACGCCTTTCGCTGTGGCACCGCCCCCGATGCTGGTCCTGATGTCACTGCGGACGATGCCTGCGTCCTCCAATACGTCGGGACCATTCGAGCCGTCGCCCGGGTATGGACCTGCCGTCTCATCTGGAACCTCGTCCACAGCGCCGGCCGCAGCGGTTGCGCTGGCGGCCGGCGTGGAAGGGGCCGCTGGCGTTGCGCCGGCGCCCGGAGAAGGGCTGGTGCTCTGAGCGGCCGGAGCCTCGGAGACACCGGTTGAGCAGGCGGCCAGGGCAAGGACTCCTGCACCCGCACCCATCAGGCCCAACATGGAGCGGCGGCTGACGAGGGTTCCGATATCAAAGGAAATGCCTTGGTCAACGACTTCTTCATCTGCGCGGTCAAGCAATCTGCCTTCATAGACCGGACCGTTTGGGCTGTCGTGTGGTTCAGGAATCTGACTCATGCATCCTCGCTTGGCTCGTCGATTGGAACACTTCAAAGTCTCCATCCCAGGCATAGGAGCGCCCTTTGCCAAAGCTGTGCAGCAGCTTTGAAGGCCGACATTACCGTGCCATGCCACGCAACGTTCGCATTTTTGCCGATCTCCATAGGGGGAAATCAATGGCCCCGCACGACAGGTCAACCGGCGCGCGCAAGGCCCAGTCACGCCGAAACGATTGTGAACGGTTCACAAATTGGCACGCCCCGCGATGTCAACGAGCGGGCGTTCCTGCCCGTGCGGACGACCGTGATGAGAACTACTGCAAGGCCCGGAGCCGCCCCACGGTTCCGGCAGGAATTGACACGGCATTGCAGCCGATGAATGCCGACATCGCCAGGATTGACAGTCCGATGGCCATCGCGTTGGCCCAGAAGCCGCTTCGCAAAAGCTGGAACCCGGGCTGCAGGATGAGTGTGAGCACCAGGCCGACACTGACCCCGAATCCGAGCGGGGCCGCGATGCGTCGAGTGCCGCCAGCCGCGAGCAACGAGATGCGGACGCCTCCGATCTTGCCACCCACGATCAGGGGCCCGGCGCTTCGAACAGCGGGCCGCAAACCCAGGGCGAGCGATTGGCCTGAAGATACCTGGCCCTCAGGGAAGACCCGGAAACGGGACCCCAAAGGCAAGTGCTGGCGCGGTCGGCCCTGAGCAATGAAGCAGCCACAACCCGTTTTCAGAAATGCCATGACGGCAGCGCTGTTCGGCCCGGGTGTCGCCCGAGAGCCAGCAATACCTCACCGCGGACAACGAGAAACAAGTCGCCGAGGCCCCGTAGGTTATTCACCCGGGCACCGTTGCGGCACCATCTGGCCCCACGGCACGGCAAATCACTGCCCGCCCACCATGCCCCCGGGGCCGGCTTTCCCAAGCCCGCCCACCGACAGTGCAGGCACCCTGCGGACACAAGAACGGCGGCCGGCGGGCTCTCCAAGAGAACCTGCCGGCCGCCGTCGTCCATGGCTGAAAACTAGCCCATGAGCGCGGGACCTACGAAGGGATCCACCGCCAGGGAAAGGAATACCAGCGTCAAATAAGTGATGGACGCATGAAAAACCTTCATCGCATTCTTCTTGGTGACGAGGTCTTTCTTGGAGTTGTTGTAGAGGACATGTGCCTCATAGAGGAACCAGGCTCCGGCACCCGCGGCCGTTACCGTGTAGACAATTCCGGCACCGCCCAGCGGGACCATCAACAGCGAACAGACAACCATGGCCCAGGTGTAGAGGACCACCTGGACGGCAACCGTGCGCGAGCCCGCGACGGCACCGAGCATGGGGACGTTGACGGCGTTGTAGTCGTCGCTGTATCGCATGGAAAGGGGCCAGTAGTGCGGCGGCGTCCACAGGAAGATGATCATGAAGAGGATGATGGCCGGCCACTGGATGGTATTGGTGACGGCGGCCCAGGCGATCAGTACGGGGAAGCAGCCGGCGGCGCCGCCCCAGACGATGTTCTGCGTGGTGCGGCGCTTGAGGATGAGCGAGTAGACCACCACGTACATGACGATGGCGCCGATGCCGAGCATGCCGGTCAGCGGGTTGATGCTCCAGAGCAGGACCACGGCGACCACGGTCAACACCCAGGAGAACACGAGGGCTTCACGAGGGGTGATCACGCCGGTCACGAGCGGCCGCTTGGAGGTGCGGTTCATGATCTTGTCGATGTCGCGGTCAATGTAGCAGTTGAACGCGCCGGACGCGCCGGCGGCAAGGGCGCCGCCGACCATCGTGGCAACCATGAGCCACAGGCTGGGGACGCCGCTGTTTCCAGCGAAGCTGTGAGCGTAGAACATGGTGGGCAGCGTGGTGACCAGCAGCAGCTCCACAACCCGGGGCTTGGTCAGCTCAAGGTAGCCCTTGGCCTTTTCGGAAAAGCTGACAGGGGGCCTGGCCCCGGTCTCAGCGATAGGGGTTTGCGCGGCACTCACGTGTGTTGTCACCATGTTTTCATCGATTGGATCAGCCGCAGAAAATTCGTGCGGTACGGCACGCCCCTCCCCGCAGGGAAACCAATGCGCACCAAGTACACATCATAGCCGCCCGCTATGTGACAGCAGAAAAAATCCATATGTCAAGGCGCAGGAAATACGTGCTCAACATATGAAAACCAATCACGTTTGACTGCCCTTGTCGTGTAACTTTGGTTATGTCCGGGCTCGCAGGCGCGCCACGAAGCCTGAACCCCGCACGTCATGATTGCCAAAATCACTGCTGCAAACCGGGAGCGTGCACGTGGTGCGGCAGTTGTCTTATTGCTTTCGCCGCAGCGCGTGCTTGCCTGAATTTGCAACGTTTTGCCCATAACGAGAGGGACCTGTCAGTGTCACATCTGGATTTGCCAACGTTTAACTGGACCGCCAACGACCAGCGCGCAGTGGACACTGCCCGCATCCTGGCTGCCGACGCCGTTGAAAAGGTCGGCAACGGCCACCCGGGCACCGCCATGTCGCTTGCCCCGGCCGCGTACCTGCTGTTCCAGAAGGTCATGCGCATCGACCCGAAGAACCCCGACTGGCTGGGCCGCGACCGCTTCATCCTTTCCCCGGGCCACACGTCGCTGACGCTGTACGTGCAGCTGTTCCTGTCAGGCTACGGCCTCGAGCTCTCCGACCTCGAAGCCCTGCGCACCTGGGGTTCGCTGACCCCGGGCCACCCTGAGTACAAGCACACTGCCGGCGTGGAAATCACCACCGGCCCGCTGGGCCAGGGCCTCGCCTCGGCCGTCGGCTTCGCCTACTCCCAGCGCCGCATGCGCGGCATGATGGACCCCGACGCCGCACCCGGCACCAGCCCCTTCGACCACACCGTGTGGGTCATTGCCTCCGACGGCGATCTCCAGGAAGGTGTCACCAGCGAGGCTTCGAGCCTGGCCGGGCACCAGGAGCTGGGCAACATGGTCGTCATCTACGACTCCAACCACATCTCCATTGAAGACGACACCAACATCGCCTACTCCGAGGACGTCCTCAAGCGCTACGAGGCGTACGGCTGGCACGTCCAGCGCGTGGACTGGACCAAGACCGGCGAGTACGTGGAGGACGTGGCCGAGCTTCACGCCGCCCTCGACGCCGCCAAGGCAGAGACGTCCAAGCCGTCCATCATTTCGCTGCGCACCATCATCGGATACCCGGCACCCAAGAAGCAGAACACCGGCGCCATCCACGGCTCCGCCCTGGGCGCTGCAGAAGTTGCAGCCGTCAAGGAAGTCCTGGGCTTCGACCCGGAGAAGAGCTTCGCGGTTGAGCCCGAGGTCCTCGCCCACACCCGCCAGCTGGTGGACCGCGGCGCGGCCGCCCGTGAAGAGTGGAACACCGGATTTGAGGCCTGGAAGGCCGCCAACCCGGACAACGCGGCGCTGCTTGAGCGCATCGAGAACAAGGAACTGCCGGCCGGCTGGGAAGAAAACCTGCCCTCCTTTGAAGGCGGCAAGGATGTTTCCACCCGCGTTGCTTCCGGCAAGGTCCTGAACGCCATTGGCGGCGTCCTGCCGGAACTGTGGGGCGGTTCCTGCGACCTTGCTGGCTCCAACAACACCACCCTTGAAGGCACCGGGTCCTTCATCCCGGCCGCCAAGCAGACTGACACCTGGTCCGGCGGCCCCTACGGCCGGGTCCTGCACTTCGGCATCCGCGAGCACGCGGCCGCCTCGATTGTGAACGGCATCCACCTGAGCGGTCCCACCCGGGCCTACTCCGGCACGTTCCTGATCTTCAGCGACTACCAGCGCCCGGCGGTCCGCCTCTCGGCACTCATGGGAGTCCCGTCCATCTACGTGTGGACGCACGACTCCATCGGCCTCGGCGAGGACGGCCCCACCCACCAGCCCGTTGAGCAGCTTGCCAGCCTGCGTGCCATCCCGGGCCTGGACGTGGTCCGTCCGGGCGACGCCAACGAGGTTGCCGCATCCTGGAAGAAGATCCTGGAAACCAAGGACAACCCGGCCGGCATCGTCCTGACCCGCCAGAACATTCCCACCTACCCCCGCGGCAATGGTGCGGCAACTGCCACCGAATTCGCAACGGCCGAGCTGGTGGAAAAGGGCGGCTACGTGCTTGCTGAGGCCGTGTCCGACGGCGCAGTCGTCACCCCTGCTGTCATCCTCATCGCCACGGGTTCCGAGGTCCAGCTGGCTGTTGAGGCCCGCGAGGCCCTCGCTGCCGAAGGCATCGCAGCCCGCGTGGTCTCCATGCCGTGTGTCGAGTGGTTCAACGCCCAGCCCGCCGAATACCGCGAGCAGGTCCTGCCGAAGGCCGTCAAGGCCCGCGTATCCGTGGAGGCCGGCCTGGCCCTCGGCTGGCGCGAGTTCGTGGGCGACGCAGGCCGCTCCATCTCTCTCGAGCACTTCGGCGCCTCCGCCGACTACAAGGTGCTGTTCAACGAGTTCGGCATCACCTCCGAGGCCGTTGCGGCCGCGGCCAAGGACTCCCTGGCCGACGCCAACTCCTAACCGCCTCACCCCCGTTCCATTCCTGGCGCCGCCCGCTGCCGCGCGAGGCGCCAGGAATAGAACACCTCCCCTGCAATGCTGTACAAAGCAGGGCTCCAATCCCTGGACATGCTAAGGAAGAACGCACAATGAGCAATTCAACACCCACCGCCGCACTCTCTGCCGCCGGTGTTTCCATCTGGCTTGATGATCTTTCCCGCGAACGCCTGAACAGCGGCAGCCTTGCTGCCCTGATCGAGGAAAAGAACGTTGTTGGCGTCACCACCAACCCCAGCATCTTTGAAGCCGCCATCACCAAGAGCGACGACTACAAGCCCGAGCTGAAGAAGTTCTCCGCCGCCGGCATCAACGCCGAAGACGCCGTCTTCGAAATCACCACGTCAGATGTCGCCGACGGCTGCGACCTGTTCGCACCCATCTACGAATCCAGCAAGGGTGTTGACGGCCGCGTCTCCATCGAAGTTGATCCCCGCAAGGCATGGGACACCGAAGGCACCATTGCAGAAGCCAAGCGCCTCTACGCCAAGGTCAACAAGAAGAACGTCCTCATCAAGATCCCGGCAACGCTCGAAGGCCTCGAAGCCATCACGGCAACCCTGGCAGAGGGCATCAGCGTCAACGTCACGTTGATCTTCTCCCTTGACCGCTACCGCGCAGTCATGAACGCTTTCCTCAGCGGCCTCGAGCAGGCCAAGGCCAACGGCCACAACCTTGCGGAAATCCACTCGGTTGCCTCGTTCTTCGTCTCCCGCGTTGACCTGGAAATCGACAACCGCCTCGACGCCCTCGGCACCGAGGAAGCTGCAGGCCTGAAGGGCAAGGCCGGACTGGCCAACGCCCGCCTCGCCTACCAGGCTTTCGAGGAAGTCTTTTCCTCCGAGCGCTGGGCCGTCCTGGCCGACGCCGGCGCACTCCCCCAGCGCCCCCTGTGGGCCTCCACGGGTGTCAAGAACCCGGCCTACCCCGACACCTTGTACGTCACCGAGCTGGTTGCCGCCAACGTGGTCAACACCATGCCGGAAAAGACCCTCGACGCCGCGTTCGACCACGGCGTTGTCACCGGCGACACCATCACCGGCACCTACGAGGAGTCCAACGCCCTCCTGAACAAGCTCGAGGGCCTGGGCATCTCCTACAACGACGTTGTCAACGTCCTCGAAACTGAGGGCCTGGACAAGTTCGTCGCCAGCTGGAAGGACCTGCTCAACCATGTGCAGGCAGCCCTGGACGCCGCGGGCTCGGAAGGCTAGGCAACCATGACATCACTGGCATTTGCGGCCACGGGTGCCGCACAGGAAGCCGGCGCCAAACACCTGTTGACGCTTGTCGCCGACCAGGTTGCCTCCCGGATCTTCGCCAAGGACGCCACATTGTGGGGCCCCGACGCCGAAGCCGAATCGGCCATCCGCCTCGGCTGGGTTGAGGCGGCTGAAGTTTCAGCAGCCCTCCTGGACGACATCTCGGCGCTGCGCGACGAGCTTCGCGGCGAAGGCGTCAACCACATCGTGCTTTGCGGCATGGGCGGCTCGTCGCTGGCTCCCGAGGTCATCACGGCCACGGCCGGAGTGGAGCTGACCGTTTTGGACAGCACCGATCCGGACCAGGTCCGCGCGGCTGTCTCTGACCGCCTGGACACCACGGCCATCGTGGTTTCCTCAAAGTCCGGCTCCACCCTGGAAACGGACTCCCAGCGCCGCATCTTCGAGCAGGAATTCAACGCTGCCGGCATCGACGCCAAGTCCCGCATCATTATCGTGACGGACCCGGGCTCACCCCTGGACAAGTCCGCCCGCGAGGCCGGCTACCGCAAGGTCTTCAACGCCGACCCCAACGTGGGCGGGCGCTACTCCGGCCTGACCGCGTTTGGCCTGGTGCCCTCCGGACTGGCCGGCGTCGACCTCGCAGCATTGCTGGATTCCGCCGAGGAAGCCGCGGAAATGCTGCGCGATGACGACGTCGACAACGTTGGCCTGCGCCTCGGCGCAGCCCTGGGTGGCACAACTCCCCTGCGCAACAAAATCGTGATTGTCGATGAGGGTTCGGGCATTGTCGGTTTCGCCGACTGGGCCGAGCAGCTCATTGCCGAGTCCACGGGCAAGCTCGGCACCGGCGTGCTGCCGGTCGTGGCGGGCCCCAACTCCCCCGAGGTCACCTCCGGTGCCGCCGATGTCCTGGTGGTGCGGCTGGTGGCCGGGGACTCCGACGTCGAACTTCGCGACAACGAAGTCAGCATCGCAGGGGACCTCGGCGCACAGATGATGGTATGGGAATTCGCCACGGCCGTCGCCGGCCGCCTGCTGGGCATCAACCCGTTTGACCAGCCCGACGTCGAGGCCGCCAAGGAGGCCGCCCGCGGCCTTCTGGACGCCACACCGGCGCCCACCCCGGCATTGTTTGTTGACGGCGCCATTGAGGTGCGGACGGCAAATTCCGACGCCGGATGGCTGGCAGGCGCGGCGACCGTCACCGATGCGCTGGCGGCACTTGCCGGCACGCTCGGCGCGGACGGGTACCTCAGCGTTCAGGTCTACCTTGACCGCCTGGACAACGCACCCCTGGAAGGGATCCGGGACGAGCTGGCACAGGCCACCTCACGTCCGGTCACCTTCGGCTGGGGACCGCGCTTCCTGCACTCCACCGGGCAGTTCCACAAGGGCGGCCCCGCCGTCGGCGTGTTCCTGCAGGTGACCGGGACCGCAACCGCGGACCTGGCCATTCCGGAGCGGCCGTTCAGCTTTGGCGAGCTTATTGCCGCCCAGGCTGCAGGCGACGCCGCGGTACTGGCGGCCCATGGCCGCCCCGTGCTGCGACTGCACCTGAACAACACCGCAGCCGGCGTGGCACAACTCCAGACTGCGGTGTCCGCTCTTGCGGGCCGCACCGAGACCGCATAAGGCGCTGCCCAACAGATGTCCACTTCTGCTACACGACACAATGAAAACCCGCTCCGGGACGGCCGCGACCGCCGGCTGTCCCGGGTGGCGGGCCCGTCGTCCCTGGTGCTCTTTGGAGTGACCGGGGACTTGGCGCGCAAGAAGCTCATGCCCGCCGTTTACGACCTCGCCAACCGCGGACTGCTCCCGCCCAGCTTTGCCCTCGTGGGCTTTGCCCGCCGCCAGTGGAGCGATGAACAGTTCGCCAAGGAAGTGCGCGCTTCCGTGGAGGCGTATTGCCGCACCCCCTTTGACGAGGCCGTCTGGAACCAGCTGCGCGAAGGCATTCGTTTCGTTGAGGGTGAATTCGACGATGGCGACGCGTTTGAACGGCTGAAGTCCACGTTGTCGGGGCTGGACGCCAGCCGCGGCACACGCGGGAACCACGCCTTCTACCTGTCCATCCCGCCCAAGGCCTTTGAGCAGGTCTGCCGCCAGCTGTCCGAGCACGGCCTGGCGCAGACGGCCGATGAGAGCTGGCGCCGGGTGGTCATCGAGAAGCCCTTCGGCCACAACCTGGAATCGGCCCGCGCCCTGAACAATATTGTCGAGTCGGTGTTCCCGGCCGACGCCGTGTTCCGGATCGACCATTACCTGGGCAAGGAGACGGTCCAGAACATCCTGGCCCTGCGCTTTGCCAACCAGTTCTTCGAGCCGCTGTGGAACGCGAACTATGTTGACCATGTCCAGATCACCATGGCGGAGGACATCGGCACCGGCGGCCGTGCCGGCTACTACGACGGCGTGGGCGCAGCCCGCGACGTCATCCAGAACCACCTGCTGCAGCTGCTGGCGCTGACGGCCATGGAGGAGCCCATCTCCTTCAACGCCGAGCACCTGCGTGCTGAAAAGGAAAAGGTGCTGGCCGCCGTCAAGCTGCCGGAAGACCTCTCCACCCACTCGGCGCGCGGGCAGTTTGCCGGCGGCTGGCAGGGCGGGGAACAAGTGCTGGGCTACCTGGAGGAAGAGGGTATTCCCGCCGATTCCACCACGGAAACCTACGCCGCCCTCCGCCTTGACATCAACACCCGCCGCTGGGCAGGCGTGCCGTTCTACCTGCGGGCAGGCAAGCGCCTGGGGCGCCGCGTGACGGAGATCGCCGTGGTGTTCAAGCGGGCACCAAACCTGCTCTTCACGGACCACCAGGACGACGACTTCGGCCAGAACGCCGTCGTCATCCGCGTCCAGCCGGACGAGGGCGTCACCATCCGGTTCGGCTCCAAGGTCCCTGGCACGCAGATGGAAGTCCGCGACGTCACCATGGACTTCGGCTACGGCCATGCCTTTACCGAGTCGAGCCCGGAGGCCTACGAACGGCTCATTCTGGACGTGCTGCTGGGCGAGCCGCCGCTGTTCCCGCGTCATGAAGAAGTCGAGCTGTCCTGGAAGATCCTTGACCCGTTCGAGGAATTCTGGGCTGCCGAGGGCGTCCAGCCTGAAAGTTACGAGCCCGGCAGCTGGGGCCCCGCCTCAGCCGACGAACTGTTGACCCGAGACGGAAGGATGTGGCGGCGTCCATGATTGTCGACCTGCCCAACACAACCACCTCCAAGATCACCAAGGAGATCGTCAAGCTGCGCGAACAGGGCGGCGTTGTCGCCCTGGGCCGCGTCCTGACACTGGTGGTCATCACCCGCGACGGGCTGGAGGAAGAAGCCATTGCGGCGGCCAACCTGGCCAGCCGCGAACACCCCTGCCGCATCATCGTCCTCGCCACCGGCGAGGCCGGGGAGGAAACCCGCCTTGACGGGGAAATCCGCGTGGGCGGGGACGCCGGGGCGTCCGAGGTCATTGTGCTCCGCGGCCACGGCGAACTGGCGGTGGAGAACGAATCCATCGTCTCCGCGCTGCTGCTTCCCGATGCACCGATCGTGGCATGGTGGCCCAACGAGGCCCCGCAGGTTCCCAGCAAGTCGCCCGTGGGCCGCATAGCCCACCGACGGATCACCGACTCCGCCAACGCGGACGATCCCCGCGACGCGCTCAAGCACATTGCCCTCACCTATGCGGCCGGGGACACCGACCTGGCCTGGACGCGGCTGACCAATTGGCGCATCCAGCTTGCCGCAGCCCTGGACCAGTACGACGGCGCGGACCCCATCACGGGTCTCCGGGTTGAGGGTGCCAGCGACTCCCCCAGCACCCTGCTGCTGGCCTCATGGCTGCACCGGGCCCTGCAGGTCCCGATCACCGTGGTCGAAGATCCGCGCGGCACCGGCATCCGCCAGGTGGTCATCGAACGCTCCAAGGGAAACGTCGAACTCACCCGCCCCGGAAGCCTCGAGGCCGTGCTGACCCAGCCAGGCCAGCCACAACAACAAATTTCCCTGCCCCGACGTTCGCTTCAGGACTGTTTGGCGGAGGAACTGCGCCGCCTGGACCCGGACGACGTGTTTGGCGAAGTTGTCACCGAAGGCTTGAATAGCCTCTTGGCAGAAGAAGAGGTTGCCCAGTCATGAGTACCAACACCCGCGTCACCCCGCATCCATCCTTTGATGTCCTGGCGGCAACCACCGCTGCCCGGCTCATCACCCGGCTGCTGGATGTCCAGAGCGAACGTGGCGAGGCAACCGTGGTACTGACCGGCGGCAGCGTCGGCATTGCCACGCTCGCCGCAGTTGCTGCGTCCCCCGCCCGCCTCGCGGTCGACTGGGGCAAGGTCAACGTCTGGTTTGGCGACGACCGTTTTGTGGAGACCGGCTCGGCGGACCGCAACGCCCGCCAGGCATCCGAAGCACTGCTGGACCACGTACCCGTGGACCCGGCTCGCGTGCATGTCATGGCAGCCAGCGACACCGCCGCCGACGTGGACGAAGCCGCTGCACAATATGTGGCGGAGCTCGCCGCCGCCGCCGCTGCGGAGTGGGAGAACGACGATGCGTCCCCCACACAGGCTCCCGCCGTCCCCCGCTTCGACGTGCTGCTGCTGGGCCTGGGCCCGGACGCGCACATCGCCTCGCTGTTTCCCGAAATGGCGGGAATCCGCACCAAGGGCACGCCCGCCGTTGGCGTACGCAACTCCCCCAAGCCGCCGCCGGAGCGCGTGTCCCTGACCCTGGAGGCCATCAACTCCGCCCAGGAGATCTGGATCGTGGCAGCCGGTGCGGACAAGGCAGCCGCCGTTGGCCTGGGCCTGGCCGGCGCCAGTGAGGTGCAGGTTCCCGCGTCGGGCGCCCGCGGCATCAGCAAGACGCTGTGGCTGCTCGACGAAGCGGCCGCGGCCAAGGTGCCGGCAGCCCTCATGCGCCGCGAACCCTAAACCTCACCCCCTCTCGACTATGACGCACTAGATGTACCGGAAAACGCTTGCCCTAGCGCATTTCCTGCAACAAGTGCGTCATAGTCGGAAGGGGCGGGGAGTTTTTCCACACTGATTCGCATTAAAAAGATCCCCACCGGCATTATGCCGGTGGGGATCTTTTGTGCTGCGGAGTATAGGTGGCTATCCGCCGATGTTGCCGTAGGACATGATCAGGCCGAGGCCGATGATGACTACGCCCCAGACGATGCCAAGGACCACAGTGAAGCGGTTCAGGTTGCGTTCGGCGACACCGGAGGAGCCAAGGTTGGAGCTCATGCCGCCACCAAACATGTCCGAGAGGCCGCCGCCGCGGCCCTTGTGCAGCAGGATCAACAGGGTCAGCAGCAGGCTGGTGACACCCAGAAGAATCTGCAGGGCGATTTGTAGAGCTTCCACGAAGGGGCCTTTCAGCATGGAGGTGGGTAAATCAAGACTGTGGTGGTTGCACCGCAGTCCAGTCTAGCGGTGTCGGCCAGCACATTGCGAATGAACACGGTTCATGACCGATGGTGGACCCAGACATCCCGAGAGTGCATGTGGGAGGGCATGGGGACTACTTGGTGACGAGGTGGCTTTCGAAGCGGGCGATGTTGGCAAATTCGCCGGCATCGAGGCTTGCGCCACCCACCAGGACACCGTCTACGTCCCGCTCGGCCATGATCGCAGCAACGTTGTTGGCCTTCACGGAGCCGCCGTAGAGCAGGCGGGTCTTGGCAGCTGTTTCGGCGTCGAACAGTTCAACGAGTTCGGCACGGATGGCCGCGCACATTTCCTGTGCGTCTTCCGGGCCGGCCACTTCGCCGGTGCCGATGGCCCAGACGGGTTCATAGGCGATGACGAGCTTGGCAGCTTCCTCGGCGGTCAGTCCGGCGACCCCGCCGCGGACCTGGGAGAGGGTGTGTTCAACGTGGGTGCCGGCCTTGCGGATCTCCAAGCCTTCACCGGCGCACAGCACGGGGGTCACTTCGTTGCGGAATGCGGCCTTCACCTTGGCGTTGAGCAGTTCGTCGCTTTCGCCGTGGATTTCGCGGCGTTCGCTGTGGCCCACGAGGACGTAGGTGCAGCCGAGCTTGTTCAGGAAGGCTCCGGAGATGTCACCGGTGTAGGCGCCGGAGTCCTTGTCGGACAGGTCCTGTCCGCCGTAGGCGAGCTTGAGCTTGTCGCCCTGGACCAGGGTCTGGACACCGCGCAGGTCGGTGAAGGGAGGGAAGACGGCAACTTCCACCCGGGCAAAATCGTGGCGGGCGTCGGACAGCGTCCATGCCAGCTTCTGCAGGAGGGTGATGCCCTGGACGTGGTCCATGTTCATCTTCCAGTTGCCTGCGATCAGCGGCGTACGGTCAAAATTGCCGTTCGTTGAAGTGGTCATCGCTTCTCTCGTTTCATGCGTTGCTTAAAGTAAAACTGGTAGCCAAAAGTCAATGGGTGCGTGCGGCAAAAAGGTGGTGGCAGGGTGGACCCTGCCACCACCTAGGTGCGCTTAGCGTTCCAGTGCGGCCAGGCCGGGAAGTTCCTTGCCTTCAAGGAACTCGAGGCTGGCGCCGCCGCCGGTGGAGATGTGCCCGAAGGCGGCATCGTCAAAACCGAGCGAGCGGACTGCGGAGGCGGAGTCGCCGCCGCCGACGACGGTGAAGCCGCCGTTGCTGCTGTTTGCGGCCAGGGCTGCGGCCACGGCACGGGTGCCTTCGGCGAAGGCGGCAAACTCGAACACGCCCATGGGGCCGTTCCAGAAGACCGTCTTGGCCCCGGCGATGGCTGCGGCAAAGGCGGCACCGGTTTCGGGGCCGATATCCAGGCCGAGGCCGGTTGCTCCGAAGGAGCTGGATTCCATGTCCGTCGCGGCGACGACCTCATTGGCTGCGTCGGCGGAGAACGCCGCCGCAACCACGATGTCGGTGGGCAGCACGAACGTGGTGCCTGCCGCGGCTGCGCGGGCCAGGTAGTCCTGGACCACGGGAATCTGGTCGACCTCAAGCAGTGACGCGCCCACCTTGTAGCCCTGGGCTGCCAGGAAGGTGAACAGCATGCCGCCGCCCACCAGGATGGAATCTGCCTTGCCGATCAGGTTGTCAATGACGGCCAGCTTGTCGGAGACCTTGGAGCCGCCGAGCACCACCACGTAGGGGCGCTCCGACTCGGTGGTGAGCTTGCGCAGCACCTCGAGCTCGGTCTTGACCAGGTCGCCCTGGTAGGACGGCAGCGCCTTGGCGATGTCGAATACGCTGGCGTGCTTGCGGTGGACTGCACCGAAGGCGTCGTCAACGTAGGCGCCGTTGTCTCCTGTGAGGGCGGCGAGCTCGGCAGCGAAAGCCGCCCGTTCGCCGTCGACCTTGGAGGTCTCGCGGGCGTCAAAACGCACGTTTTCCAGCACCAGCACCGAACCGTCGGCCAGCGCGGCAGCAGCCGCCTGCGCGCCCGGGCCCGTGGTGTCGGGTGCAAGGGTTGCATTGAGTTCGGGTGCCAGCTCGGCCAGCCGTGCGACGGCGGGTGCCAGCGAGTACTTGGCCTCAGGCGCACCCTTGGGACGGCCCAGGTGGGCTGCCACGAGCACGCGGGCACCGGCAGCGGTCAGGGCCGTGATGACGGGCAGGGACGCCTTGATGCGTCCGTCGTCAGTGACGTTAGAGCCGTCGAGCGGCACGTTCAGGTCGCTTCTGACCAGAACGTACCGCCCGCGGACACCTTCATCGATGAGTTCGTTGAGGGTGTGAAGTGTCATTCGTTCGCCTTAGAGCTTCGAGGCCACGAGCTTGGTCAGGTCGACCAGGCGGTTGGAGTAGCCCCATTCGTTGTCGTACCAGGAAACAACCTTGACCTGGTTGCCAATGACCTTGGTCAGGCCGGAGTCGAAGATGGAGGAGGACGGGTCGGTGACGATGTCCGAGGAAACGATCGGGTCCTCGGTGTACGTCAGGTAGCCGGCCAGCTTGCCTTCGGCGGCTGCAGCCTTGTAGGCGGCGTTGACTTCTTCAACGGTAACCTCGCGGCTCACAGTTGCGGTCAGGTCGGTGGCGGAACCCGTGGGGACGGGAACGCGGATGGCAAAGCCGTCCAGCTTGCCCTTGAGCTCCGGCAGGACCAGGCCGATGGCCTTGGCGGCACCGGTGGAGGTGGGGACCATGTTGATGGCGGCGGCGCGTGCACGACGGAGGTCGCTGTGGGGGCCGTCCTGCAGGTTCTGGTCGGCAGTGTAGGCGTGGATGGTGGTCATGAGACCGCGCTCCAGGCCGAAGCTGTCGTTCAGGACCTTGGCCAGCGGGCCGAGGCAGTTGGTGGTGCAGGATGCGTTGGAGATGATGTTGTGCGCAGCCGGGTCGTACAGCTCGTCGTTGACGCCCATGACGATCGTGATGTCCTCGTCGGAGGCCGGTGCGGAGATCAGGACCTTCTTGGCGCCTGCATCGATGTGCTTCTGTGCCCCTGCTGCCTTGGTGAAGAAGCCGGTGGACTCGATGACGATGTCTACGCCCAGCTCGCCCCAGGGGAGGTTGGCGGGATCGCGCTCGGCGAAGACCTGGATGGTCTTGCCGTTGACCACCAGGTGGCCGTCAACAACCTCAACCGTGGCGTTGAGGCGGCCGGTTACGGAGTCGTACTTGAGCAGGTGTGCCAGGGTCTCAGGGCTGGTCAGGTCATTGACGGCAACGATGTCAATGTCGGCACCCTGGGCAAGGGCGGCGCGGAAGTAGTTGCGGCCGATGCGGCCGAACCCGTTGATACCAATACGAGTAGTCACTTGTTCTCTCTCCTTGGTGCTCCAAATTAAGCACACGTAGACAGGTTGAAGGTCGGCTTCAACCATGGTTTCCCGCACAACGTTGGGCAGAGATCTTCTTGGTGGCGCCGTAAAAACACGCGCCGTGATCCATATTACGTTCTATGGGGCCCGCCCCGTTAATCTAACGGAGCGGGCGTCCATATATTGGTCAAACTCGCGCCGGCTTTGTGGCCGCGCTGCTGGAGTGCCTTACGGCAGGATCAGCGAGGTGGCGTTCTTGCGGGCGGCCTCGAAGCGCTTGGACACGTCGGCCCAGTTCACGAGGTTCCAGAATGCCTTGACATAGTCGGCCTTGACGTTGACGTAGTCCAGGTAGAAGGCGTGCTCCCACATGTCCAGCATCAGCAGCGGGGTGGTGGCCACGGGGACGTTGCCCTGCTGGTCGAACAGCTGCTCGATGACCATGTTGCCGCCGAGACCCTCATAGGACAGCAGCGCCCAGCCGGAACCCTGGATGCCCATGGCTGCGGCGGTGAAGTGGGCGCGGAAGGCGTCGAAGGAACCGAACGCATCGTCGATGGCGGCAGCCAGTTCGCCCTCGGGCTTGTCGCCGCCGTCCGGTGACATGTTGTTCCAGAAGATGGAGTGGTTGGTGTGGCCGCCGAGGTTGAAGGCCAGGTCCTTGGAGTACTTGGCAACGTTGGCGAAGTTGTTGCTTTCGCGCGCTTCTGCAAGCTGCTCCAGCGCCAGGTTGGCACCGGCGACATAGGCTGCGTGGTGCTTGCTGTGGTGCAATTCCATGATGCGGGCGGAAATATTGGGCTCCAGAGCAGCATAGTCATAGCTGAGTTCTGGAAGTGTGTACTTAGTCACGGTTCCTCCATTGCGTTTCTTCTAGGGTTTGCCGGCCACCTGGGCCGAACAGGTGGACAGCCGTTTCCGGCCGCCCCACTTCTCTACTCTTTCATACTAGGCGCGTTAGCCATCCAGCATGTCAAAAGTGACGTTGGACTCAGTGCCGGGGATGCCCAGGTCCTTGGCTTTTTTGTCCGCCATGGCCAGGAGGCGGCGGATGCGCCCCGCGATGGCGTCCTTGGTCAGCGGCGGGTCCGCCAGCCGTCCGAGCTCATCCAGGCTGGCCTGTTTGTGTGCCACACGCAGGGCACCGGCGTACTGCAGGTGGTCCGGGACGTCGTCGCCGAGGATCTCCAGGGCGCGCTCCACGCGGGCGCCTGCTGCCACGGCGGCCTGGGCCGAGCGGCGCAGGTTGGCGTCGTCAAAGTTGGCCAGGCGGTTGGCGGTGGCCCGGACTTCCTTGCGCATGCGCCGCTCCTCCCAGACGAGGAAGGTGTCGTGTGCGCCCATGCGGACCAGCAGTTCACCGATGGTGTCGCCGTCGCGGATCACCACCCGGTCCACGCCGCGGACGTCCCGTGCCTTGGCGGCAATGTCCAGCCGGCGTGCGGCACCCACCAGGGCAAGCGCGGCTTCCGGCCCGGGGCAGGTGACCTCCAAGGCCGAGGAGCGGCCGGGTTCCGTCAGGGAGCCGTGCGCCAGGAAGGCGCCGCGCCAGACAGCCTCGGCATCCGCCGTCGAACCATTCACGACGGCGGACGGCAGCCCGCGCACGGGACGTCCCCTCCCGTCGAGCAGGCCGCTCTGGCGGGCCAGGGCCTCGCCGTCGCGGACTACGCGCACCACGTAGCGGCTGCCGCGGCGCAGCCCGCCGCCGGAAACGACGACGATCTCACTCTGGTGGCCGTACATTTCGGCAATGGCAAGGCGCAGGCGCCTGGCCGTGGCCGCCGTGTCCACCTCGGCCTCTATGACAATGCGCCCCGAGATGATGTGCAACCCCCCGGCGAAACGCAGCAAGGCTGAAACTTCGGCCTTGCGCACCGAGGATTTCTTGATCTCCAGCCGGGAGAGTTCCTCTTTTACCGCCGCTGTCAGCGCCATGGTTCAGCCTCCACTTTCACAAACATCTAATATCCCCCAAAAATATCGCGGTATGACGCGGCCAGCCGCAACGGGTCGTGGACCGCCTTGCCTGCCGTGCCTTCGACCATCCCGAACACAACCTGCGCGCCGATCATTGCCGCCGCGGCACGGAATTCGTCCACGTCGGCGATCGAGCGCGGGTCGGCCAGCACCACGTCCACCGTAAAGCCCGGTGCGTAGCGGGCAATGACATGCAGGTGGTCTGCCGCGTTCATGCCGGCCGCCTCGACGTCGTTGACATCCAGGTTCATGGTCAGCAGCCGCTTGGCCCGCGTGGTGCACAAGGCGTCCCGCATTTCCGGCAGCAGCAGGTGCGGCAGTACGGAGGTGTACCAGGAGCCGGGCCCCAGGACGACCCAGTCGGCGTTGTGGATGGCCTCCACGGCCTCCACGCAGGCCGGCGCGTCCTGCGGCACGAGCTGGACGTGATCAAGTTCGCCGGCCTTGGCCAGCACCGACTGGCCGGTGATAAGCGGACCGGGCACCCCGTTGTCCTTGGCCCGTCCTTCAATGGTCAGGGGCACGCTGGCCATTGGCAGCACCTCGCCGCGGGCGCCGAGCAGGGCTCCGGCCCAGCGCAGGCCGGCCACGGGGTCGCCCAGCAGTTCCCACAACGTGACAATCAGCAGATTCCCGAGCGCGTGGTTGTCCAAGGACCCGCTGATTCCGTCCCGCGAGGTGAAGCGGTGCTGCATGACGTCGCGCCAGGTGCGGCCCCAGTCGGTGTCGTCGCACAAAGCGGCCAGCGCCATTCGCAGGTCGCCTGGCGGAAGGACGCCCAACTCATCGCGCAGGCGGCCGGAGGAACCGCCGTCGTCAGCAACCGTCACGACGGCGGTGATGTTGCCGGTGACCAGACGCAGGGCTGAAAGCGAGGCGGCCAGCCCGTGGCCGCCGCCGAGGGCGGCAACACGGACGGCCGAATCCGGGCCCGACAATTTCGCTGCCGACGGAATGATCGGCAAGATTCCGGTGTACACGCTCGCCTACTCCCGGCCCAAGTCGCGGTGGCGGATGCTGGTGCTGACGCGGGGCAGCTGGCTCAGCCGCTTGGACAGCTCGATCGCCACGGCGACGGAACGGTGCTTGCCGCCCGTGCAGCCAATCGCGATGGTGGCGTAGTGCTTGTTTTCACGGCGGTAGCCCTCCAGCACCGGCTCCAGTGCATGGACGTAGCGGTCAACGAATTCCGCTGCGCCGTTGTCCTTGAGGACAAAGTTGCTGACGGCCTCATCCTGGCCCGTGAGTGGACGCAGCTGTGGGATCCAGTGCGGGTTGGGGATGAAGCGGACGTCCGCAACATAGTTGGCGTCCACGGGCAGCCCGTACTTGAAGCCGAAGCTCATGACGGTCAGGGTCAGCACCACCGGACCGGATTCTGAGAACAGCTCGGTCACGGCGGAACCCAGCTGGTGCACGTTCATGTCCGATGTGTCCAGGACCATCTCCGCCTGCGCCTTCATCTCGGCGAGCAGCACGCGCTCCGCGGCGATGCCGTCCAAGATGCGTCCGTCCTTCTGGAGCGGGTGCGGGCGGCGGCCCTGCTCAAACCGGCGCACCAGTGTGTCGTCGCTGGCGTCCAGGAACAACACGCGGTAGGCGACGCCGGCGGCGGACAGGGCGTTGAGCGATTCACGGATGTCGGCGAACAGCGCCTTCCCGCGCACGTCGACGACGACGGCCAGCTTGGGCAGCGCCCCCGGCATGCGGGAAACCAGCTCGGACAGCGTGCCGAGCATCTGCGGCGGCAGGTTTTCAATGACGTACCAGCCATGGTCTTCAAGGGCGTTGGCGGCCGTACTGCGGCCGGCCCCGGACATGCCTGTGACGACCAGAAGTTCCGATTCGACAGGCTTGATGGGAGTCAGGTCCTCATCCGTGGTTGAGGTGGCGTCCTGCTGTTCTGTCATTGCACTTCCCTGTCACTAGATTGCTGGCAGTCTTGGTACTAAGCCTAGTCGCAGGCGCCCCAAACTCGCGAAGCGGGTTCAAGGGCGTGGACAGTGGGCGGCGGCCGCGTGCCCGGGGTTGCCCCGCTTGCCGGGGCCGGGCAACCGCCGGCAGGCGGGGCAACCCCCTTGGGCCCCATGAGTCGATGGAACGGATCCATAAAGTGCGGTTCCTCCATCCGCTAGTCCAAGATTTCCCCCGTCGTCATGTTCACTGCCGGCGCAGCCCCGTCCGCCGCAGCGTCGGCGCTGAGGGCGGAGTGGATGGCTGCCGCGAGGGCGGGGCCGATGCCCTTGGCCTGGCCGAGTTCCTCCAGGGATGCCGCCCTGACCTTTTTCAGCGAACCAAAGTGCGAGAGCAGCGCCTTCTGCTTGGCCGGGCCCAGTCCCTGGACGGCATCCAACACGGACGCGGTCATGGCCTTGCCGCGCTTGGCGCGGTGGAAGGTGATCGCGAAGCGGTGGGCCTCGTCGCGGATGCGCTGCAGCAGGTACAACCCCTCGGAGGATCGTGGCAGGATGACGGGGAAGTCGCTGTCGGGCACCCACACCTCCTCAAGCCGCTTGGCCAGTCCGACCACTGCCACATCGGTGATGCCGAGGTCCGCCAGTGCACGCGATGCCGCGTTGACCTGGGGCACACCGCCGTCGACCACTACCAGGTTGGGCGGATAGGCAAACTTGCCGCGGACGGGCTCGGCAACCTCTCCCCCGGCGTCAATCTGGCCCGAGGCGGGCGCCGCATTGGCACGTTCCTCCTGCTCGGCAAGGTAGTTCTTGAAGCGGCGGCTGATGACGTCATACATGGAGGCGGTGTCGTCGATGGCGGCGTCGCCGGTAATGGCAAACTTGCGGTATTCGCCCTTTTTGGCGAGCCCGTCCTCCACCACCACCATGGAGGCCACCACGTTGGTGCCCTGCACGTGTGAAATGTCATAGCACTCAATCCGCAGCAGCGGCATGGGCAGGTCAAGGGCTTCCTGCAGCTCCGCGAGGGCCAGCGACCGCGTGGTCAGGTCCCCCGCCCGGCGCGACTTGTGCAGCACCATGGCCTGGCGGGCGTTCGCCTGGACGGTGTCCATCAGCGCCGCCTTCTCGCCCCGCTGCGGCACCTTGATGGAGACCTTGCCCTGCCGCAGCCCGCCCAGCCACTCGGCAAGGTACTCGTGGTTGGCAGGCAGCTCGGGCAGCAGGATCTGGCGCGGGATGTTGTCCTGCTGCGACTCCTCGGCGCCGTACACCTGCTGCATGAGGTGCTCCCACAGCTCGGCGTCGCTGGCGTCCTCCACCTTTTCCACGACCCAGCCGCGTTGCCCCCGGATGCGCCCGCCCCGGACATAAAATACCTGCACGGCGGCCTCCAGCTCGTCCTGTTCGACGGCGAAAATGTCGGCATTGGTGTCTTCCGTGAGCACCACGGCGTTGCGCTCAAAAACCTTTTTCAGCGCGATGATGTCGTCGCGCAGCCGGGCAGCCTGCTCATAGTCCAGCTCGGCCACGGCTTCCTTCATCTGCTTTTCCAGGGTGTTGATGAAGCGCTTGGCCTCACCGCCCATGAAGTCGCAAAAGTCCTGTGCGAGGGCCTTGTGGTCCTCCTCGCTGATGCGCCCCACGCAGGGTGCCGCGCATTTGTCGATGTAGCCAAGCAGGCAGGGCCGGCCGCTGCGTTCGGCCCGCCTCAGCACGCCCGGGCTGCAGCTCCTGACGGGGAACACACGCAGCAGCGTGTCCATCGTTTCCCGGATGGCGCCCGCCGTGTAGGGGCCGAAATACTTGGTGCCCTTGCGCCGCTCCCCGCGCATGACCTGCACGCGCGGGTATTTTTCGCTCATCGACACGGCCAGGTAGGGGTAGGTCTTGTCGTCCCGGAAGGCCAGGTTGTAGCGCGGGGCAAATTCCTTGATCCACGTGTATTCCAGCTGCAGTGCTTCCAGCTCGCTGCCCACGATGGTCCACTGCACACTGGCGGCATGGTGCACCATGGCGTGCGTCTTGGGCAGCAGCGTGGCCGGATTGGCAAAGTAGGAGTTGAGCCGTGAGCGCAGGTTTTTTGCCTTGCCCACATAGATGATGCGCCCATGCTCGTCCCTGAAGCGGTAGACGCCGGGATCGGTGGGAATTTCGCCCGTTTTGGGCCGGTAGGTACTGGGATCTGCCACAACTACATCCTAGGCCGTCGCCGTCGGGCGGGCCGCACAGCCGCTTGGGCCCCGGCGCGATTTTGCGAGCGGTGGGAGCGGCTGGGGACTATTCCGCGGCGGGGCTTTGGTTGTACTTGGGGCTGCGCTCCTGGCCGGTCAGCTCCGCGATGGCGTCCATGATGGCGTCGGTGGCGGCACGCCGGGCCGGCAGCGAATGGTCCGGGCCCGTCTTTTCAAATGTGAGGGGCTTGCCGAAGCGCAGCGTGAACGGGGCCGGGTGGACGGTCTTCTTCCCGGCCGGCTGCAGCTTCTCGGTGCCGATGATGCCCACGGGCACCACCGGCGCACCGGTGGTGAGCGCCAGCCAGCCGACGCCGGTCCGCCCGCGGTACAGCACGCCGTCACGCGAGCGGGTCCCCTCCGGGTAGATGCCCACGCCATCTCCACGGCCCAGGATGTCCAGCAACGTTTTCAGCGCCGCAACACTGGCCGCTTGCTCCCCGCGTTCAACGGGGATGGAGTGCACGGACTCGAAGAAAGCCTTCTGCAGCTTGCCCTTGACGCCCTTGCCGGTGAAGTACTCAGCCTTGGCAAAAAAGGACACCGGCCTGGGTGTCAGCGCCTGCACAATGACCGAATCAAAAAATGACAGGTGGTTGGGGGCCACGATGAAGGGACCGTCAACGGGCACATTTTCCACGCCCTCAACAGTGGGACGGCAGAGGCCCTTGATGGTGCCGCGGGTCAGCACGCGGGTTACGTCATAGAGCGCCACGGGTGTCCTCCCCCGCCGCTGCGGTGAGCAGTGCCAGCAATTCTTCGGCGGTGTGGACGACGGCGGAAGCACCTGCCGCCGCCAGCTCGCCGTCGGCGGCAAATCCCCAGGCGACACCGATGCAGTCCAGCCCGTTGCCGGCGGCGCCATGGACGTCTTGGTGCCGGTCGCCCACCATGCAGGCGTGGAGCGCCTGCCCGGGTTCGGCGTCGAGGCCGGCCACGGACGAGGCTTCGGCCAGGGCGGCCGCAATGATCTCCGTCTTGCCCGGAAGGTAGCCGGGGTCGCCCGGCTTGAGGTTCTCGTCTGCGTGGGAGCCCCGGATCGAAACAAAGTAGCGGTCAAGCCCGTGGTGCGCCAGAAGGGTCCTGGCCAGCGGCTCGGGCTTCTGGGTGGCCACGGCAAGCTTTACACCGTGCGCCTGCAGTTGCGCCAGCACGTCCTCGACGCCCGGGTACACCATGGACATGGCCATGCCTCGGGTTCCGTACCATGCACGGTAGGCCGCGATGACTTCGTCCACCCTGCCGACCGGCACACCCAGCAGGTTGACCAGGGCGTCGGCGAGCTTGGGCCCGATGACCGCATTCAGCTCGTCAAGGCCGGGAACCGGCAGGTTCATGGCGGCGAGGGCATGTTGCAGGCCTCCGGTGATGCCGCCTGCCGGGTCAACCAGTGTGCCGTCGAGGTCAAAGAGGACCACCGATGGCGGGACGTCACGTTTTATGCCCGCGTTTGTGGCAGGCGTTGCAGTACTCACGTCCATAGTTTCTCACGACCCCGGCGCCCTTGAGGCCATCCATGCCGCTGCGGGCATATCTGGCCCAGTCAGTTCCGGAGTGCTACAGCACCTCGCGGAGGAACTCGGCCGTATAGCTCTCGGCGCTCTTGGCAACCTTCTCGGGCGTGCCGGCGGCCACGAGGCGTCCGCCGCCGGTGCCGCCGTCGGGCCCAAGGTCCACGATCCAGTCGGCACTCTTGATCACGTCCAGGTTGTGCTCAATCACGACGACCGTGTTGCCCTTGTCGACAAGTCCCTGCAGGACCAGCAGCAGCTTTCGGATGTCTTCGAAATGCAGGCCCGTGGTGGGTTCGTCCAGCACATAGATGCTGCGTCCGTTGGAGCGCTTCTGCAGCTCTGCCGCAAGCTTGACGCGCTGCGCCTCGCCGCCGGAAAGTGTGGTGGAGGCCTGCCCCAGGCGCACATAACCAAGTCCGACGTCGACCAGCGTACGCAGGTGCCGGGCAATGGGCGTGAAGGCTGCGAAGAATTCGGCGCCTTCCTCGATGGGCATGTTCAGGACGTCGGCAATGGACTTCCCCTTGTAGTGGACCTCGAGGGTTTCGCGGTTGTACCGGGCACCGTGGCACACCTCGCAGGGCACGTACACGTCCGGCAGGAAGTTCATCTCAATCTTCAGCGTGCCGTCGCCGGTGCAGGCTTCGCAGCGCCCACCCTTGACGTTGAAGGAGAAACGCCCGGGCTGGTAGCCGCGCATCTTGGACTCGTTGGTCTCGGCGAAGAGCTTTCGGATGTTGTCGAACACGCCCGTGTAGGTGGCCGGGTTGGAACGCGGGGTGCGGCCGATGGGGCTTTGGTCCACGTGCACCACCTTGTCCAGGTGTTCCAGGCCGTCCACGCGCAGGTGCCGGCCGGCAACCTGCTTGGCCCCGTTGAGCTTGTTGGCCAGGACCTTGTACAGGATCTCGTTGACGAGGGTCGACTTGCCGGAGCCGCTCACACCGGTGACGGCCGTCAGGACGCCGAGCGGGAACTTCACGTCGATGGTGTGCAGGTTGTTTTCGCGCGCGCCGACCACCGTCAACTCGCGCTTTTTGTCGTACTTGCGGCGCTTGGGCGGCACGGCAATGGCCTTGCGGCCGGAGAGGTAGTCGCCGGTGAGGGATTCGGTGTTGGCCAGCAGTCCTTCAAGGGAACCGGAGTGGACCACCTGGCCGCCGTGTTCGCCGGCGCCGGGGCCCACGTCAACGATCCAGTCGGCTTCCTTGATGGTGTCTTCGTCGTGCTCCACGACGATGAGCGTGTTGCCAAGGTCGCGCAGGCGGGTGAGCGTTTCAATCAGGCGCCGGTTGTCGCGCTGGTGCAGGCCGATGGACGGCTCGTCCAGGACATACAGCACTCCGACCAACCCGGAGCCGATCTGGGTGGCCAGGCGGATGCGCTGGGCTTCACCGCCGGAGAGCGTGGCCGAGGCCCGTTCCAGGTTCAGGTACTCCAGTCCGACGTCGAGCAGGAACCTCAGGCGGGCCTGGATCTCCTTGAGGACCTGGCTGGCGATCTGTGCCTCCCGCCCGGTGAGGACGAGGTTGGAGAGGAAGTCGAAGCAGTCGCGCATGGAGAGGGCGCACACCTGGGCGATGGACATGTCGTTGATCAGCACGGAGAGGGATGCCGGATTCAGCCGCGCACCGCCACAGGCCGGGCAGGGAATCTGGCGCATGTACTCTTCGTAGCGGTCCCTGGCCGAATCGGATTCCGTCTCCATGTGTTTGCGCTGGATGTACTGGACGGCGCCCTCAAAGCCCGTGCTGTACTTTCGTTCACGGCCGAATCGGTTGCGGTACTGGACAACCACCTTGTGGTCCTTGCCATAAAGGATGGCGGTGCGGACGTCCGTGGACAGCTTGTTCCAGGGGGTTTCGAGCGTGAAGTCCAGTTCGGCCGCCAGGCCCTCAAGCAGCCTGTTCCAGTACTCGGTGGTGGCGGTGCCCAGCGACCACGGTGCAATGGCGCCGTCGCGCAGCGACATGAACGGGTTGGGAACCACGAGTTCCTCATCCACCTCCAGTTTGGTGCCGATGCCGCTGCAGGCGGTGCAGGCGCCGAAGGGGTTGTTGAAGGAGAAGGACCGGGGCTCGATCTCATCAATGGCCAGCGGGTGCTCATTGGGGCAGGCCAGGTTTTCCGAGAATGAGCGGATGCGCCCGGAATCGCCGGCCTCCAGGTCAACAAGCTCCGCAAGGACCCGGCCTTCGGCCAGGCCGAGTGCCGTCTCCACGGAGTCGGTGAGACGCTGCTGGATGCCCTCCTTGACCACGAGGCGGTCCACGACAACCTCGAGGGTGTGCTTGAACGTCTTCTTCAACTTGGGAGGATCGCTGAGCTGGACCTGTTCCCCGTCCACCTTGGCCCGCGAGTACCCCTTGGCGGCCAGTTCCCGGAAAAGTTCCACGAATTCGCCCTTGCGGTCGCGGACCACGGGGGCCAGGACCTGAAAGCGGGTGCCTTCCGGCATTTCCAACAGCTGGTCGACGATCTGCTGGGGTGTCTGCTTGGTGATGGGCTCCCCGCACACGGGGCAGTGCGGAGTGCCGACGCGCGCCCACAGCAGGCGCATGTAGTCGTAGATCTCGGTGATGGTTCCCACCGTGGAGCGCGGGTTTTTCGACGTCGACTTCTGGTCGATGGACACGGCCGGCGACAGCCCCTCGATAAAGTCCACGTCAGGTTTGTCAACCTGGCCCAGGAACTGGCGCGCATAGGCGGACAGCGACTCAACGTAGCGGCGCTGGCCTTCGGCGAAGATGGTGTCAAAGGCGAGTGAGGACTTGCCCGAGCCGGACAGGCCCGTGAAGACAATCATGGCGTCGCGCGGCAGGTCCAGGTCCACGTTGCGGAGGTTGTGTTCCCGGGCACCCTTCACCACCAGGCGGGACAGGTCCGGGCGGGCAACTTCAGTGGATACAGACTGGTTCAAGGGCTTCCTTCACATCACTGGCGCCACACCGCTCTCCGCGCCGTGGCCTGGCCCGCCGGTGTGCCGTGCGTGGCCATGGTTCAAAAGTATAATCGAATCTTCGTTCGAATGCATGCGCCGGGACGCTTTTATTGGCCGCGCTCCAGTGCGGCGGTGACAATGCGCAGTGCCTGCGTGTGCGGCACACCCAATTCACGCACGACGGCGGCAAAGGTGTCTGCGGCATCGGCAACTTGGGCGGCCAGCCGGTCCCCGCCGGTCGCGACGGAGGTGCCGCTGCGCCCAGCCGTCACCACGACGCCGGCCTGCTCCAGTTCGCGGTACGCCCTGGCCACGGTGTTGGCGGCAACGCCGAGGTCGGCCGCCAGCGACCTGACCGAGGGCAGCTTGGTTCCCACGGCAAGTTCACCGGATGCTGCAAGGTCCAGGATGCGCAGGCGGACCTGCTCAAAGGGCGGCACCGTGGATTCTGTTTCCAGGCGCCAGCGGCGCATCAAGATGTCCATGGCATTCATGGTTGGCTGACTTCTTCCACCAGGGGCTCGCCAAATTGGCTCATGTAGAGATCGTAGTAGAAACCCTTCCCCGCCAACAGTTCCCCGTGGGTTCCCTGTTCAACAATGCTGCCCTTGTCCATGACCAGGATGAGGTCGGCGTCGCGGATGGTGGAGAGCCGGTGGGCGATGACAAAGCTGGTCCGGTTGGCACGCAGCTTGTTCATGGCCTGGCGGATCATGACCTCCGTGCGGGTGTCCACCGAGCTGGTTGCCTCGTCGAGGATGAGGATGCCGGGGTTCGCAACCCACGCCCGGGCAATCGTCATGAGCTGGCGCTGCCCCTGGCTGAGCCCGCCGCCGTCGTCCGTGAGCACTGTGTCGTAGCCGTCGGGGAGGGAGCGGACAAAGTGGTCGACGTGGGTGGCCTCGGCCGCCTCGACGATCTCCGCCTCCGTGGCGTCCAGCCGGCCGTAGGCCAGGTTCTCCCGGATGGTGCCGCCAAACAGCCATGCGTCCTGGAGGACCATGGCAAACTGGCTGCGCAGGTCGTCCCGGGTCAGCAGCGCGGTGTTGACACCGTCGATCGTGATGGTGCCGCCGTCAATCTCGTAGAAGCGCATAAGCAGGTTGACGAGGGTGGTCTTTCCGGCGCCCGTGGGGCCGACGATGGCGACAGTCTCCCCCGGCTCCGCCGTGAAGGACAAGTCCTTGATGAGCCGCTGCTCCGGCGTGTAGCCGAAGGTGACGTGCTCAAACGCAACCCTGCCGGCTGGGGGCGTGGCCAGTGCCGCGGCCGGGACATGGTCGGGGCGCTGCTCCTCGGCGTCGAGCAGTTCGAACACCCGCTCGGCCGAGGCGACGCCGGACTGCAGCAGGTTGATCATGCTGGCCAGCTGGGACAGGGGCTGGCTGAACTGGCGCGAGTACTGGATGAACGCCTGAACACTGCCGATCGTGATGACACCCTGCGCCACCTGGATGCCGCCCAGCACCGCCACCACCACGTAGTTGAGGTTGGAGACAAAGTTGGTGCCGGGCATGATGATGCCGGAGATGAACTGCGCCTTGGCGCTTGAGGTGTACAGCTCGTCGTTGGAGGTGGCGAACTTGTCGATTGCCTGCTGCTGCTGTCCGAAGGCCTTGATGATTTCGTGGCCCGTGAACATTTCCTCCACGTGGCCGTTCAGTTCGCCGGTGCTGCGCCACTGTGCGGCAAATTGCACCTGCGAACGCTTGGCGATCATGACCGTCATGGCGGCGATCAGGGGGACGGTGAGCAGCGAGATGCCGGCCAGGAGGGGTGAGATCGAGAACATCATGCCGATGACCCCGCCCACTGTCAGCACGGCGATGAGCACCTGCGTCAGGGTCTGGTTGAGTGTTTGCGAGAAGTTGTCGATGTCGTTGGTGACGCGGGAGAGCAGGTCGCCGCGGGATTCCTGCTGGAAGTGTGACATGGGCAGCCGGTCGAGCTTGTCCTCGATGTCGCGCCGCAGCCGGTACATGGCACGTTGGACAATGCCGGTGGTGATGAAGCCCTGGGACCAGTTGAAGAAAAACGCCGCCACGTACAGGCACAGCACAATGGTCAGCACAGTGCCCAGTGCGGCCAGGTCCAGGCCCTGCCCGGGGACCACATTCATGCCGGCGAGCATGTCGGCCAGTTGGCCCTGCCCGTCCGCCCTGAGCACGGCGACGGCTTGGTCCTTGGTGGTGCCCGCCGGGAACCGTTCCAGCATCCTGCCCACCACGCCGTTGAAGATGAGGTCGGTGGCGTGGCCCAGGACCTTTGGCGCCACGACCGAAAGCCCCACGGAGATCGTGGCCATGACGACAACGGCCGTGATGCGCCATTTGTCCGGGGCGATGAGCCCCAGGATGCGTTTGAGGCTTGGCCCAAACTGCATGGCCTTCTGCGGCGGGCCGCCGCGGCCCCTCATCATGCTCATGCCTGCACCTCCTGGAATCCGTTGCTGCCGTCGTCGGCGCTCATTTGCGAGGTGACGATCTCCTGGTAGGTGGGGCAGTCCAGGAGCAGCTGCTCATGCGTGCCCTGGCCCACTACCCGGCCCTCGTCGAGCACCAGGATGTTGTCCGCATCCCGGATGGTGCCCACGCGCTGGGCCACCACCAGCACGGCGGCGTCCCGGGTGACGGGCTTCAGGGCCGCGCGCAGTCGGGCGTCGGTGGCGTAGTCGAGGGCGGAGAAGCTGTCGTCGAAAAGGTACACGGACGGCTTGGCGGCGATGGCCCGGGCGATGCACAGGCGCTGGCGCTGGCCGCCGGAGACATTGGAGCCGCCCTGTTCGATCGGAGCGTCCAGTCCGCCCGGCAGGTCCCTGACGAAGCCTGCCGCCTGGGCCGTTTCCAGCGCGTCCCACACCTCCTCGTCGGAGGCTTGGGGGTTGCCCATGCGGATGTTGCTGGCCACTGTGCCGGTGAACAGGTACGCCTTCTGCGGAACCAGGCCGATGGAGCCGCGCAGGCCCGACAGTGCCACGTCCCGGATGTTGTGCCCGCCCAGCTCAATCGTGCCCACGGTGGCGTCCAGCAGCCTGGGTATGAGGTTGACGAGTGTCGACTTGCCGCTGCCGGTGGAGCCGATGACCGCCGTCGTGCTTCCGGGGGTTGCCGTGAAGGTGACGCCGGACAGGACGGGGTCCTGCGCGCCGGGGTAGCTGAAGGCGGCGTCAGTGACGCGCAGGGTGCCCTCGAGCCGGTCCACCTCGACGGCGCCGGGCGAGTCGATCACGCTGGCCTCGGTCTCCAGGACCTCGGTGATGCGTTCGGCGCTGACGGCCGCGCGCGGGATCATCATGAACATGAACATGGCCATCATGACTGACATGAGGATCTGCATGATGTAGCTCAGGAAGGCGGTCAGGGCGCCGATCTGCATGTCGCCGGCGTCGATCCGCTGCCCGCCAAACCAGAGCACGCCGACGCTGGTGGCGTTGACGACGAAAAAGATGGTGGGGAACATGAGCGACATGAGTCGGCCGGCGCGCAGCTGCGACGCCGTGAGCGCACCGTTCGCGGTGGCAAACCGGTCAGCCTCGTAGTCGCGGCGGCCGAACGCGCGGATGACACTGATGCCGGTGACCTGCTCGCGCAGCACGCCGTTGACGTCGTCAAGCTGGTGCTGGACCTTGCGGAAGGTGGGGACGAGGACGCGCACGATGAGGCCGATCGCAACGATCAGCACGGGGAGGATCACCAGCAGCAGCCCGGAGAGCGGCACGTCCTGGGCCATGGCGAGGACGATGCCGCCGATGCACATGATGGGGGCCATGACCATCAGGGTGAATGACATCAGGGTGAGCATCTGCACCTGCTGGACGTCGTTGGTGGTGCGCGTGATGAGCGACGGGGCGCCGATGGTGCCCACCTCTTGGGAGGAGAACGTCTCCACCTTGTTGAAGAGGTCGCGGCGGATCGCCCGGCCCACGCCCATGGCCAGGCGCGCGCTGAGGTAGGTTGCGGTGACGGCGCACAGTACCTGGCCTGCCGTGATCAGCAGCATCCAGAGGCCCAGGTTCATGATCACGTCAATGTTGCCCTTGACCACGCCGTCGTCGATGATGTCCGCATTGAGTGTGGGCAGGTACAGGGACGCGATCGTGGAAAGGAACTGCAGCACCACCACGGCAATCAGCGGACCCTTGTGGGGCGCCAGATTGCGGGCAATCAATCTAAACAGCACAGATCCTCCTGTTGTTGCCCCGGACAATGAATTGGTACAGCTATCAACGTACCCCCGCCTGACCGTGTTTGGCAGCGTCCGGCGGCTGTGTGTTCACCAAGTGGAGGTGATTTATTGGCAGGCACGACGGCGGGGCGCGCCTTGCGCCGTCCGGCCGGCCGGCGCCGGGGTGCTTCGGGCGGCGCCGGTGGAGCCGGCCGGACTGCCTGAAGGGAACCTCCCCGCCCATTCGTTATTACCTTTTCGGAATAAGCGAGGTAGTATTACGAAAAGGTAATAGAGACCCGGCTACTACGAAAAGGTAATATGAACGCCATGAAGGGCACCTTGAGAAAGACGTCCGATCTCGGGCTGATGGTGATGGCCATTCGCAAACGCCACAACCTCACCCAGGTTGAACTGGCCGAGCGGCTCGGCGTTAGCCAGCGGTACCTCTCCGAACTTGAGACAGGCCGCCCCAAGGTGCTCAACGACAAGCTGCTCCGGCTGCTGGAAGACCTGGGCATTGAACTGAGCTTCCGGGAAGTGGGCTGACCATGGCCGGGCATCTCCCCGTCTACATGTATGGCACCCACCTGGGGAATCTGCGGAAGGGCCAGGGGCGGGACGTGGTTTTTGAAACGGCGCCTGAAGGCGTGTCCCGCTTCGGCATCGCGTCCACCGTGCTGTCAAACAGCCTGCCCCTGGGCCCCCGGGCCTCCACGGCCGGGGACGCATCGGCATTCTTTGGAGGACTGCTGCCCGAGGGCCGCGGCCTGGTGAACCTCGCGGCCCAGGCCAAGTGCGGAACCGCGGACCTCTACGAAATGCTGGAGTACGCCGGCATGGATGTCGCCGGGGCACTGCAGGTGGGCAGCCGCGCCGGCTCCGGCTCAGGCACCTACCGCCCGGTCTCTGACGCGCAGATTGCCGAGCGGTTTGCCAGCATCGAGAACTATGCGCTGGGCGCCCCGGGCGGCGGCGGGTCCATCACGGGATACCAGCCGAAAACCACCTTGGCATGCATCGACGGGCAGTGGTTTGAAGCGCTGGACGGCGCACCCACAACCCACATCCTCAAGCCGCTCCCGCAGGAATTTGCTGCCATGCTCCATGCCGAAGCGTATTGCCTGGAGATTGGCCGGCGCTGCGGGCTGACAACGTTTGCCAGTGAGGTGAGGAATTTCGACGGGAGCCCCGCACTGGTCATTGAACGCTACGACCGAAGTGTCGACACTGCTGGAACCGTTCGCCGAATTCACCAGGAAGATGCGGCTCAGGCGCTGGGCCTCCCATGGGGCGGCGATGCCAAGTACGAATCATTTCCACCGTTTCGGGCGACCTTGGCGAACATTGCCGGCCTGCTCCGCCGGCGCCGGACAGTCCTCGGGGGAGGGAAGGACGACCGGGAGCGGCTGCTGGCGTTCATGGCCTTGAATGTGGCTGTCGGCAACACTGACGCCCATGCGAAGAACTTTTCACTGCTGCACCTGCCGGACGGGCAGATTGAACTGGCGCCGCTGTATGACGTCCTCCCCCAGGTCCTGGCCCCGGACGGGCAGCAAAACCTTGCCATCGGTGTCAATGGCGTGCGCTTCCAGCCGTCAGTGACCATGGCGGACCTCGCGGCGGAGGGTCAGTCGTGGGGGCTGCTACAGGCCCGGGCCGAAGCCGTCCTGGCGGACACCTTGGAGCAGGTCCGGTACGCCGTTGAAGACATTGCGGCGGAGGGGGTGGCAGCAAATGTGCCGCTGCTGATTGCGAACCAGGCCCGCAACCTGCTCAATGGCAAGGCGGCTGCGGTCTCAACCGGCGGTCCGGTCGCGCTGGCACATTTGACGCCCGTTTCTGCCATGCCGCGGAGCCACCGGCCCGGCGCCGGCCCTGCTCAGCCGTAAAGCTCGAACGCCACGGCTCCCCCGCTGGTGACCATCTCGGTCTGGGCCCGGGCCTGCGCCTCGACGGGATCATCACTGAGCGCCTTGAGGTATTCCCTGTGTTCGGCAAGGGACGCCACGGCCTTCCCGATGCTCTCGGCCGACACGGCCTGCGCATGCGTGGGCCTGGGCGACATGACCGCCACCCATCGGGTTTTGTGCCGCGGCAGCCCGTCGTCCAGCAGCTCGGGGAAGATCCATTCGTTGTCGGCGTCGCCCACCGCGTCGAGCACGGCCCGGCCCACGGCCCGGTGGTCGGCAGAGTTCCAGCGGCCCGGCCCCCATTCGTCCCGGTGGTTCAGGGTCAGCACCAGGTCTGGCTTCACCCGCCGGATCTCCCGGGCAAAGTCGCGCCGCAGGGCCAGGCCCTCCTCGATCCGACCGTCCGGGTGGTCAAGGAACACCAGGTCCGTGACTCCGACGTGGGCGCAGGCCTCCCATTGCTCCTGAACGCGCAAGGGTCCGGACTCCGCCGGGTCCAGCCCGGCGATTCCGGCTTCGCCGCGCGTGGCCAGGACATAGCTGACGAGTTTGCCGGCGGCGACCCATTCGGCCACGGCGGCAGCCATGCCGTACTCGGGGTCGTCCGGGTGTGCCACCAGGACCAGTGCGCGCTGCCAGTCCTGCGGAAACTCCAAGAGATCGGTCATTGCTTTTCTCCCACCATGAAGATGCGCCGGAACGGAAACAAGGTGCCAAAGCCGCCCCGCGGGTAGGCCTCCGCCAGAAGGGCGGAATACTCCCGCTCAAATTCTGCGCTGTCCGTGCCCAGTGCGGCAAGGACGGGCCGCAGGCCCGTGCCGCGCACCCACTCCAGCACCGGGTTCTCGCCCTGCAGCAGCTGGTTGTACGTTGTCTCCCACACATCCGCGCGCAGGCCGCCGCGCATCAGCAGCTCGTGGTATTCGGCCGGTTCCCCCACGGCGTCGTCGTGCCGCAGCACCCCATCCAGCTGCTTGCGCCACCTTGCGCTGGCGGCCAGCTCCCGCATCAGGACGTGCGACGGCGCCCCAAAGTTCCCGGGGACCTGAACTCCCAGCCACGCACCCGGGCGCAGGGCCGGCAGCCAAGCCGCCATGATGTCCAGGTGGCCGGGCACCCACTGCAATGCGGCGTTGGAGACCACCACGTCTGTGGCCTCATCCGGCGCCCAGGATGTGATGTCGCCCTGCACAAAAGCCAGGCCCGGCGGTTGGTTGGCTGCGGCACCCGCTGCAGGTCCGGCGTCGCGCGTGGTGGAAAGCCTGTCAGCCTCGGCAACCATGGCGGCGGAGCTGTCGATACCCAGCACGGAGGCGCCGGGCCAGCGCTCGGAGAGTGTGGCCGTGAGGTTTCCCGGCCCGCAGCCCAGGTCCACGACGGAACGTGGCGATGCGGCCGTGATGCGCGAGGTCAGGTCGAAGAAGGGGCGATTGCGGAAATCGCCGAACTCGACGTACTTGGCCGGTTCCCAGAGAAATGCTTGTTCTTCCATGGCGTTATCCTGCCACAGGCCGTTCCTCCGGCGCGCCCGTGACCGCCTAAGCTGGGAACACCATGAATCTTCTTGAACAGCTCGCCACCCTGAATCCGCAGACCTCCTCCGACGACGACATCTTGGACGCGTTTTTGGAGTGGACCCTTGCCCGGGGGCTGGAGCTGTACCCGGCCCAGGAGGAAGCCGCGCTGGAGCTGGTGAGCGGCAACAACGTCATCCTGTCCACGCCCACCGGCTCGGGCAAGTCGATGGTGGCCATCGCGGCGCACTTCAACGCCATGGCCCGCGGCGCCGCCAGCTACTACACTGCTCCCATCAAGGCCCTGGTGTCGGAGAAGTTTTTTGCCCTGTGCGAGATTTTCGGCGCCGAAAACGTTGGCATGATCACCGGCGATTCCTCCGTGAACCAGGACGCGCCGATCATCTGCTGCACGGCGGAGATCCTGGCCAACATTGCCCTGCGCGAAGGCGAGGACGCCGACGTGGGCGTGGTCATCATGGACGAGTTCCACTACTACTCGGACCCGCAGCGCGGCTGGGCCTGGCAGCTGCCCCTGCTGGAGCTGCCGCAGTCGCAATTCCTGCTCATGAGCGCCACGCTGGGCGATGTCACCCGCTTCGAGCGCGAGCTGACCGAGCTGACAAACCGCGAAACCACCACGGTGTCCTCCGGCGAACGGCCCATCCCGCTGCACTACTACTATGTGCAGACGGGCGTGCACGAGACCCTCGAGGAACTGCTGGCAACGAAGCAGGTGCCCGTCTACGTGGTGCACTTCAGCCAGGCCGAGGCGATTGACCGCGCCCAGAACCTCATGAGCATCAACGTCTGCACCCGCGAGGAGAAGGACAAAATTGGCGAGCTCATTGCCGGCTTCCGCTTCTCCGCCGGCTTCGGCAAGACCCTCAACCGGCTGGTCCGCCACGGCATCGGCGTGCACCACGCCGGCATGCTGCCCAAGTACCGCCGTCTCGTGGAGCAGCTGGCCCAGGCCGGGCTGCTCAAGGTCATCTGCGGCACCGACACCCTGGGTGTGGGCATCAACGTGCCCATCCGCACAGTGCTGCTGACGGCCCTGAGCAAGTACGACGGCGTCAAGACCCGGGTGCTGCAGGTGCGCGAGTTCCAGCAGATCGCAGGCCGTGCAGGCCGTGCCGGCTACGACACCGCCGGCACCGTGATTGTGCAGGCCCCCGAGCACGTCATTGAAAACACGAAGGCCATGGCCAAGGCCGTGGCAAAGTTTGGCGACGACCAGAAGAAGCTGCGCCAGGTGGTCAAGAAGAAGCCCATGCAGGGTTTTGTGTCCTGGGGCGAACCCACGTTCAAGCGCCTGGCCGAGTCCGTGCCGGAGCCGCTGACCTCCAGCTTCACCATCACCCACGCCATGCTGTTGAACCTCCTCGAGCGCCCGGGCGACCCCTTCGCAGCCGCCAAGGCGCTGCTCACCGAGAACCACGAGCCCCCGGCCAGGCAGCGCGCCCTGATCCGCAAGGCCATTGGCATGTACCGCGAGCTCCTCGGCGCCGGCGTCGTGGAACGCATCCCCGAGGACGAGCTCGAAAACGACGGCCGCACGGTCCGCCTCACAGTCCACCTGCAGATGAACTTTGCGCTGAACCAGCCGCTCTCCCCCTTCGCCCTGGCCGCCCTGGACCTGCTCGACGCCGAGTCCCCCAGCTACGCCCTCGACGTCATCTCCGTCATCGAGGCCACCCTCGAAAAGCCGCGCCAGATCCTCTCCGCCCAGCTCAAGCGCGCCCGCACGGAGAAGATCACGGACATGAAGGCCCAGGGCATTGAGTACGACGAGCGCATGGCGATCCTCGACGAGGTCACCTACCCCATGCCGCTCCTGGAGATGCTCTCCGACGCCTTCGAGGTCTACCGCAAGGCCGCCCCGTGGATGGGCGACTTCGAGCTGAGTCCCAAGTCCATCATCCGGGACATGTACGAGCGTGCCATGAACTTCGGCGAGTACGTCCAGTACTACTCGCTGGCCCGCTCCGAGGGCATTGTGCTGCGCTACCTGACGGACGCCTACAAGGCGCTGCGCCAGACCGTCCCGCAGGACGCGCTGCGCGAAGACCTGGATGACATCATCTCCTGGCTCGGCGAGCTGGTCCGCCAGGTCGACTCCAGCCTGCTGGACGAGTGGGAGAAGATGACCAGCGGCGAGGACTCTTCCGCACCTGAGGAGACGGCGCTGCCGCCTGCACCGCCGCGCCTCACCGACAATTCCCGCGCCTTCCGGGTCATGGTCCGCAATGAAATGTTCCGCCGGATTGAGCTGGCCGCCGACGACGATTTTGAGGCCTTGGGGATGCTCGACGGCGACCACGGCTGGGATGCCGACCGCTGGGCCGACGCGCTGGACGCGTACTGGGACGAACACGAATGGCTGGAATCCGGACCGGCTGCGCGCGGTCCTGCCCTGCTGCACATCACCCCGGGCGCCTCCGAGTGGACCGTCCGCCAGACAATCGTCGACCCCGACGGGAACAACGACTGGTACCTGTCGGCCACAGTGGACCTGGACGCTTCCAACGAAGCCGGGGCCGCCGTCGTGATTTTCAAGGAATTCAGCAGGATGTAGGGTGCGCGATAAGCTCGTTCCATGAGTTTGCTACGCGCCGCTGTGCCCGCCGATGTCCCCGCCATTCTTGGCATGATCCACGACCTTGCCGTTTACGAGAAGGAGCCCGACGCCGTCAAGAACACCGTCGAGATGCTCCACGCAGGCCTCTTCGGCCCGAACCCGCAAATCTTTGCGCACGTGGTGGAGTCGGACACGGCGGGCGAGCCCATTGTGGGGTTTGCCCTGTGGTTCCTGAACTACTCCACGTGGGAGGGGACGCACGGGATCTACCTCGAGGACCTGTATGTGCGGCCCGAGGCACGCGGCGGCGGACACGGCAAGGCGCTGCTGCAAAAACTGGCACAGATCGCCGTTGAGCGCGGCTATGCCCGTTTCGAATGGAGCGTGCTGGACTGGAACGAGCCGTCCATCAACTTCTACAAGTCATTCGGTGCCGGCCCCATGGACGGCTGGCACGTGTTTCGGCTCGACGGCGACGCCCTCACCACTTTTGGTGCTCCGGCACCGGCGGAGATCGGGGCCACGGCATGAAATCAACGGACTCCTGGGTGATCCGCGGCGTGCGCATGCGCGATCACCGTTTCGATGTGCCACTGGACCACTCCAACCCCTCGGGGCCCACCATCGAGGTCTTTGCCCGCGAGTTGGAGGACGCCCGGAATGAGGCCGGCTCCCTGCCGTGGCTGCTGTTCCTGCAGGGGGGCCCCGGAGGCCGCGGCAACCGGCCGGCCGGGCTTAGCGGCTGGCTGGCGGAGGCCACCAAGCACTTCCGGGTGCTCATGCTGGACCAGCGCGGCACTGGGCTGTCCACGCCTGCCAACCGCCAGACCCTGCCACTCCTGGGGGACGTGTCGGCGCAGGCGGACTACCTCTCGCACTTCCGCGCGGACAGCATCGTGGCGGACGCAGAGCTCATCCGCGCCGAACTTGGCTCCCCGGCGTGGAGCCTTTTCGGCCAAAGCTATGGCGGCTTCTGCACCCTGAGCTACCTGTCCTTTGCCCCTGAAGGCGTCCGGGAGGCCCTGGTCACCGGTGGCCTCGGCCCGCTCACCGGGCCCGCAGACCAGGTCTACCAGGCTACGTTTGAACGCCTGCGCAGCCGCAATGCAGAGTACTTTGCCAAGTACCCGGGCGACCGCGCCCTGCTGACCCGCCTGATGCGCCACGTCGAGTCCGTCGCCGAACACCTGCCCACGGGCGAACGCCTCACCCCGGAGCGGGTGCAGATGCTGGGCAACTTCTTCGGCGGCAACACCCGCTTCGATGCCCTGCACTACCTGCTTGAGGACGCCTTTGTTCCCACGCCCGACGGCGACCGGCTGTCAGATGCGTTCCTGTCCCAGGTGTCAATGCTCGTCAGCCGCGCAGCGAACCCGCTGTACGCGCTGATGCACGAGTCCATCTACGTCCAGGATGGTCCCAGCAATTGGGCGGCCGACCGGGTGCTGCGCGAAAACCCCGACTTCCACCCCCAAGCAGCGGAGCCGCTGCTGACAGGCGAGGCCATTTACCCTTGGTACTTTGAGCAGGATCCCGCCCTGGTCCCGCTTCGGGAACTGGCCGATGTGCTGGCCTCCCGCACCGAAGGCTGGGGCGCGCTCTACGACCTGGGCCGGCTGGCGCAGAACACCGTCCCCGTGGCAGCCGCCGTCTACAGTGACGACATCTACGTGGACCGTGACATCTCCCTCGCCACGGCGGCCGCAGTCAACAAGCTGCAGGTCTGGGAGACGGCCGACTTCCACCATGACGGCATCGCCGACGACGGCGAGGGCATCTTTGCCCGGCTGCTGGGCATGGTCAGGGCGTAGCAGGCCGGGCCGCTATTGCTTCTTCGGGCGCCAGATGCCGAAGCGGCTGCCCTGCGGATCGGTCAGGTGGGCAAACTCAATGGCGCCATTGTCCACTACCGGCACGGCAACGGTGGCACCCAGTTCCACCGCCCTGGCCAGGCTCGCGGCAACGTCGTCCACCTGGACATAGAAGATGGCCCAGCTGCCGCGGCCCATGCCGGACGTGTCCCAGAGGCCGCCGTGTTCGCCGTCGACCATGCGGTAGGCACCCTGGGACGGCGGTCCCACGGGCCAGCCGAACAGGCCCGAGTAGAAGGCCTTGGCGGCTGCCGGGTCGGGCGTACCGATTTCAAAGTAGTTGACGGGGTTTGACATGGCAGGCCGTCCTCGCTGGGTCCCAGGCAGGGTGGAAAGGGGTTATTCCACCAGTGTGGACCTGCCCCGGACGGCGCACAATGCCCGTGGCATTTTCCCGCGCCGTCCGGGATGCCGGCAACGGCTAGGCGTGCCCCGCTTCGCGCATTTGCCGGAGTTCCTTCTTCAGGTCGCCCACCTCGTCGCGGAGCCGTGCCGCGAGCTCGAAGTGCAGTTCCGCGGCGGCCGCGTGCATCTGCGCGGTGAGGTCCTCGATGAGGGTGATGAGGGCAGCCGCCGGGAGGGTTGCGCCGTCGGCAGCCTTCTTCTTGCCGCTCTTGGCCGTTCCCTCGCGTTTGAGCCGGGCTTCCTCCAACAGGGCCGCGGTGTCGGCATCCTCACGCGCCAGCTGGTCGGTGATGTCGGCAATTTTCTTGCGCAGCGGCTGCGGGTCGATGCCGTGTTGCTTGTTGTAGCTGACCTGGATTTCGCGGCGCCGGTTGGTCTCATCGATGGCAAACTGCATGGAGGCGGTGATCCTGTCCGCATACATGTGGACCTCGCCTGAGACGTTGCGGGCGGCGCGGCCGATCGTCTGGATCAGCGAGGTGCCGGACCGCAGGAAGCCTTCCTTGTCGGCGTCGAGAATGCTCACGAGCGACACCTCCGGCAGGTCCAGGCCTTCACGCAGCAGGTTGATGCCCACGAGTACATCAAAAACGCCCATGCGGAGCTCCCGCAACAGTTCCACGCGGCGCAGCGTGTCAACGTCGGAGTGCAGGTATTGGACCTTGATGTTGTTGCCGAGCAGGTAGTCGGTGAGGTCCTCGGCCATGCGCTTGGTGAGGGTTGTGACGAGGATGCGTTCGTTTTTTGCCGTGCGCTTGCGGATCTCCCCCAGTAGGTCGTTGATCTGGTCTTGCGACGGCTTGACGATGATCTCAGGGTCAATCAACCCGGTGGGGCGGATGATCTGCTGGACGTAGCCGTCGGAGACGCCGAGCTCGTACTTCCCGGGGGTGGCGGACAAGTAGACGGTCTGGCCGATGCGTTCCAGGAATTCATCCCACTTCAACGGCCGGTTGTCCATGGCGGAGGGCAGCCGGAAGCCGTGGTCCACGAGGGTGCGTTTGCGGGACATGTCGCCCTCGTACATGGCGCCGATCTGCGGAACCGTCACGTGGGACTCGTCAATGACCAGCAGGAAGTCATCCGGGAAGTAGTCGATGAGGCAGTGCGGGGCGCTTCCCTGATCGCGGCCGTCGATGTGCCGGGAGTAGTTTTCAATGCCGTTGCAGAACCCCATCTGCTCCATCATTTCCAGGTCGTAGGTGGTGCGCATGCGCAGCCGCTGGGCTTCGAGGAGCTTGTTTTGGCTTTCGAGTTCCTTGGTGCGGGCAGCCAGCTCTTCTTCAATCTGCTTGACGGCCCGGGCCATGCGCTCGGGCCCGGCAACATAGTGCGAGGCCGGGAAGACGTACATCTCGTTCTCCTCGCGGATGATCTCGCCGGTCAACGGGTGGAGCGTGTAGATGTTCTCAATCTCGTCGCCAAAGAATTCGACCCGGATGGCCTGTTCCTCGTACATGGGGATGATTTCCACGGTGTCCCCGCGCACGCGGAAGGTGCCGCGGTGGAAGTCGATGTCGTTGCGGGTGTACTGCATGCTGACAAACTGGCGCAGGAGGTCGTCGCGGTTCATTTGGTCCCCGCGCCGCAGCGTGACCATGCCGGCCACATACTCTTCGGGCGTGCCGAGGCCGTAAATGCAGGACACGGTGGCGACGACGACGACGTCACGCCGGGTCAGCAGCGCATTGGTCGCGGAGTGGCGCAGGCGCTCCACCTCCTCGTTGACGGAGGAATCCTTTTCGATGAAGGTGTCCGACTGGGGAACGTACGCCTCCGGCTGGTAGTAGTCGTAGTAGGAGACGAAGTACTCGACGGCGTTGTTGGGCAGCAGCTCCCGGAACTCGTTGGCCAGCTGGGCGGCCAGGGTCTTGTTTTGGACCAGGACCAGGGTCGGTCGCTGCACCTGTTCTATAAGCCACGCCGTGGTGGCGGACTTGCCCGTTCCCGTGGCGCCGAGGAGCACCACGTCCTTCTCCCCCGCGTTGATGCGTTCGGTCAGCTCCTTGATGGCGGCCGGCTGGTCGCCGGCAGGCTGGAATTCGCTGATAACTTCGAAGGGGGCCACAACACGGTTGATCTCTTGCGCAAGACTCATGGGCTTAACGCTACCCCCGGAATCCGGTCCGCGGGACACGTGTCCTGCCTCACTTTCGTGACGTCATGCAATGCGCCTTCCGCGCCAAACATGAACAAACGTGCCAAGATGGGGTCCGAACATCATCAAAATGCACCACGAACCACCCTTCGAGAGGAACTCATGACACAGAACACCCCCGAAAACCCGACCGGCCAGCCCACGCCTCCCCCGGTCTACCCGTCCGCACCCGCAGCCACCGCGCCGCAGGCGCCGTACGGCCAGCAGCCGCCCGCCTACAACCAGGGCCAGCCCGCACCGTATGGTGCGCCCTACGGCGCACCCGCCACCGACCCGGGCAAGACCATGTCGATCATCGCCATCATCCTGCCGTTCGTCGGCTTCAGCCTCGTTGGCTTGATCCTGGGCCTGGTGGCCAAGTCCAAGTCAAAGAAGGCCGGCTACAAGAACACCTTGGCACTTGTGGCCATCATCGTCAGCGCCGTGTTCATGGTTGCAAGCATCATCTTCGGCATCTGGCTGATCAGCTACATCACGGACGTGAGCAACCAGCTCCTCGAGGGGTGCTCGAACGGTGCAGAGACCATCACCATCAACGGTGAACTGATCCCCTGCCCCGCCACGGCGCCGTAACTCCGCAACAGCTAGGAAGGGCCGCACCCGTCGGGTGCGGCCCTCCCGTGTTTAACGACGGTTGCCCAACAACGATTGTTCGCCGGCGCTCCCCTAACGATTGTTCGCCGGCGCTCCCCTGGAAAAATCCGGTGGGCAGGGGACGGCCGCTTTAGCGCAGCACCACGGTCGCGGCCAGACCAGGGTCCGCCGAACGCAGCACCAACGGCCCCTTACCCTGCCCCTGCACGGGAAACCATCCCGCCGAGGCGAGGGCCGGCAGCGCATCGGCCGCGCCTGCCGGATCCTTCAGCCGCACTTCCAGCACGCTCCCCGTACGGGCCGCTTGCCCCTGATGCCCGACGGCGGTCGGCGCACCAATGCTCTCGGCCAGCCCGCCAACCGCCAGCCCCAGACGTCCGGCAATCCTGTCGGCGGCGGCAGTTTCAGCCGCATCGAACGGGCCGGCGAAACCGCCGCGGGGCGCCTGCCCCGGATCCGCGGCGGTGCCCCCGGCCAGGTTCGCCGCGAACGGCAGCAGCCTGTCATGCCAGAGAGCATCCAGCTGGGCCAGCGCGTCCTCTGGGCTTCCGTCGTTGATGATGAGCACGTCTGCCACCGCGGCCCGTTCCGCATCGGACGCCTGGGCTGCCAGCCGGGCCCGGGCGTCGACGTCCGACATCCCTCGGTCCCGTACCATTCGTGCCACTCGCTCCTCCCGGGGTGCCTGCACAACCACCACGAGGTGGAACCGGGATCCCTGCCCCGTCTCCACGAGCAGGGGGATGTCCTCCACCACAATGGCGGGCCGTCCGCCGTCGTTCCCTGGCATGGCGCCGCGCAGCGAAGGGGCCAGCCCGCCCGAACCCCGCTGCGCCTGCGCCTTCAGCTCCGCTGCGGCGGCGCGCACGATCGGGTGGACAATGCCGTTCAGGGCTTCTCGGGCGTCCGCGTCACCGAAGACAACCGAGCCCAGCCTTGGCCGGTCCAGCGAGCCGTCGGGCGCCAGAACCTCCGGGCCAAAGCGTGCCGCGACGGCAGCCAGGCCAGGTGTGCCGGGGGCCACGGCGTCGCGTGCCAGCCGGTCTGCGTCGATCAACACGGCGCCGAGCTCACGGAAGCGGGAGGCCAGCAGTGATTTGCCAGCCGCAATGCCGCCGGTCAGTCCAATGGAAAGCATGCCCCAACACTACCCGGAGCGGCGGCGGTGCGGCCGGGAGCATGCAAGCATGCCCGTACTACTGCACCCCACCGGGCACAGCCCGTCGCTGGACGGGGCGGCGGGGAGAGCCGAAAAAGAGGTGTCACAAAACAGAACACGCTCCGGGCAGCTTGTGTCCAGCGGGGCCGTTCAAATGTCCCGCAGGTGCTCCCCCGCGGATAGGATGGCAGCGTGATGAATACCCAAGCGACGCCCGGCACCAACAGCTACACGACTCTCGCCGCCGGGCCCGATTTCCGCCATGAAATCACCATCAAGCGCTCACGCTTCATCACTGTCCTGCGGCGCGTGGAAGAGGAAGCCACAGCGCGGGACCTCGTCGCCGAACTGCGCCGTGAGTTCTACGATGCCCGGCACCACTGTTCCGCCTTCATCATCGGCCCGGACCGGAGCGTGCAGCGCTCCAACGACGACGGCGAGCCTTCCGGCACGGCCGGCATCCCGATGCTTGACGCACTGCTGAAGCGCGAAACCAGGCCGGACGCACCCACGCCCGCGGCCATGACCGACATCAGTGACGTGTGCGCCGTCGTGGTCCGGTACTTTGGCGGGATCTTGCTTGGTGCCGGCGGACTGGTGCGGGCCTATTCAGAGTCTGTCAGCACCGCGGTGGACGCGGTTCCACTGGTCCGCCGCGACCGGCTGAAGCTGTTCACCGTGGCAGTGCCGCACGCAGAGGCCGGGCGGCTTGAAAACGAGCTGCGCGGGGCCGGCTACACCATGACCGGCAACGGCTACGACGCCGTTAACACCGAGGTGGGCTTGGCCATGCCCGACGACGAACAGGCCATCAGCGCCGCTGTTGAACGGCTGGCCTCACTCACGGCCGGACGCTGCACGCTGGCAGCGTCCGGCCTCGAGTGGGTGGACACGCCGCTGCGGCGTTAGAACCGCCGGCCGCCGTTCGGCGCCTGGCCATGGGGCGCGGGTGCCGCGGCACGCTTGTCAAAGCGTGCTCCTTCAGGCTTGGGTGCCAGCAGTGCCAGGACCAGCACCACCGCGAAGCCAACGTAGGGCACCAGCCACAGCGCGACAAGGCCGCCGCTGAGGTTGGCGTCGTGGAGCCTGCGCACGGACAGTGCCAGCCACGGAACCAGTGTTCCGAACCACCCAATGACAACCAGCATGGCGGCGGCGTCGCTGCCAATGACGGAACTAATCACGGCCAGGGCGAAGAAGGCCACCGCCATGAACAGCTGCACGAACCAGAATTCGGCCCGGCTGGCCCGGCCCGTGAATGTGGCGTATTTGCGGAAGAAGCGTCCCACGGATTGGAACAAGGTGGCTGCGTACAGGGGCAGCGACTCCGGGTCGCTGGCGCCGAATGGTGCCGGGATGTACTGCATCGGCGGGGCCGTGTAGGGCTGCACCGGCGCGGGCATCTGCGCGGCGTGGTTCAGCGGCTGCTGGAACCGGGGTTCCTGGTACTGCGGCGCCGGCGGGGCCGGCACCTGGGGCTGGACATACTGCGGCGGCGTGGCGGCGGGGCTGAAATAGCCCGGCAGCACCTTCGGTTCCTGCTGGCCTGGATCCGGATTGGTCATGGCGTGGTCCCCCTTGCTGTGGTCTCTACCATTGATCATATCGGCAGCCCATGGTTCCCCGCGCAGCGGCGGACCGGCGGGCGCCCCGGCGGCCTGTCCTGCCGGGGGATTAAAAGGGAACGGGCCCCCTGCCCGAAGGCAGGGGACCCGAACAAACGCGTTGGACGCGACGGCGGAAATTAGTTTCCGGTCAGCTTCTCACGCAGGGCGGCAAGCGCCTCGTCGGAAGCCAGCGTGCCGGCGCCCGAGTCGGTTGCAGCAGGCTCGGAGGAGTAGGAAGTCCCTGCGGACTCGCCACCTTCACCGGCGTTGTCGGCAGCTGCATCTTCTGCGGCGTGCTCGGCAACCTGCTTCTTGTGGGCTTCCCAACGGGCCTGGGCGTCAGCGTACTGCTGCTCCCAAACGGCGCGCTGGTTCTCGTAGCCCTCGAGCCATTCGTTCGACTCGGGGTCGAAGCCCTCGGGGTACTTGTAGTTGCCCTCTTCGTCGTACTCGGCAACCATGCCGTAGAGAGCGGGGTCGAACTCGGTGGAGTCGACGTCCACGCCTTCGTTGGCCTGCTTGAGGGACAGCGAGATGCGACGGCGTTCCAGGTCGATGTCGATGACCTTGACGAACAGTTCGTCGCCAACGGAGACAACCTGCTCGGCCAGCTCCACGTGGCGGACAGCCAGCTCGGAGATGTGGACGAGGCCTTCGATGCCGTCTTCGACGCGAACGAACGCACCGAAGGGAACCAGCTTGGTGACCTTACCGGGAACAACCTGGCCCAGCGCGTGCGTGCGGGCGAAGGTCTGCCAGGGATCTTCCTGCGTAGCCTTGAGCGAGAGCGAAACACGCTCGCGGTCCAGGTCAACTTCGAGAACCTCGACGGTGACTTCCTGGCCAACTTCGACAACCTCGGACGGGTGGTCGATGTGCTTCCAGGAGAGCTCGGAAACGTGGACGAGGCCGTCTACGCCGCCAAGGTCCACGAATGCACCGAAGTTGACGATGGAGGAAACAACGCCGGGACGAACCTGGCCCTTTTCCAGCTTGTTGAGGAACGTGGAGCGAACCTCGGACTGGGTCTGCTCGAGCCAGGCACGGCGGGACAGGACCACGTTGTTGCGGTTCTTGTCCAGCTCGATGATCTTGGCTTCGATCTGCTGGCCGATGTAGGGAGCGAGGTCGCGCACACGGCGCATCTCGACGAGCGATGCGGGCAGGAAGCCGCGCAGGCCGATGTCGAGGATAAGACCACCCTTGACCACTTCGATGACGGTACCGGTAACGACGCCGTCTTCTTCCTTGACCTTCTCGATGTCGCCCCAGGCGCGCTCGTACTGTGCGCGCTTCTTGGAGAGGATCAGGCGGCCTTCTTTGTCTTCCTTCGTGAGGACCAGGGCCTCGACCTGATCACCAACGGCGACAACGTCACCGGGATCAACGTCGTGCTTGATGGACAGCTCGCGGGAGGGGATGACACCTTCGGTCTTGTAACCGATGTCGAGCAGAACTTCGTCGCGGTCAACCTTGACAACTACACCTTCGACGAGATCGCCGTCGTTGAAGTACTTGATGGTTGCATCTACTGCGGCGAGAAATTCTTCAGCAGTGCCGATGTCGTTGATTGCAACAACAGGGGTACTCGTCTTCTCGGGGGTGGTGATGGTCATGTAGTAGGGGCTCCGATGTGGATAGTTGGATTAGTCGGGTCCGTGGCCGTGGCGCAAAAGCCCGCGCGCGTGCCGCAAGTGGACCCGAAAATTATTCTGGTTGCAGGGGTTCCTGCAGATATACTGCCTGTTCCGCGCGTTCCGGACACCTGTGGGTGTCCCGCGCACGCATTACATGCCCGTTCAGTCTAGTTGTTTGGCCGTGGTAGCGCAAAGCGGTACTCCGGCGCGGCCAGGTGTCCGCCGCACCGCGCCCGCCCTTGTCATAATGGCCCTTGTGAACGGTTCAACACTCCTGGTCCTTGGCCCCCGCGCCTGGATCCTGCTTGCCGTGCTGCTGTGCCTGGCCGCCGTGGTGTGGCGCACGGCGCTGGGCCGGTCTCCCGCCCAGATGCTGCTGGCCGGCACCCGGGCACTCATCCAGCTGGCCGCCGTCGCCCTGGCCATTGGCTGGCTCTCCGGCAGGGGCTCCCTGGCACTTGCCTTCGTGGCCCTGATGTTTGCGGTGGGGGTGTGGACTTCGGGCCGCCGGGTGGCACCGGACGGGCGGTGGTGGCTGGCGGCCTTGCCACTGGCCGCCGGGGTTGTTCCGACGGCGGCGCTCCTGTTTGCGTTCGGCGTGCTGCCGCTCAATGCGCTGGCTGTCATTGCCGTGGTTGGCCAGCAGATCGGCGGGGCCATGTCCACCGTGACCCTGGCCGGCCGGCGGGTCCGAGACGAGTTGGACCTGCGCCGCGGCGAGGTGGAGGCGGCCGTGGCCTTGGGTTTCCCGTGGCCCGAGGCACGGGCCATGGTGGCCAGGCCTGTGGCGGGTGAAGCCGTCCTGCCCGCCATCGACCAGACGCGCACGGCCGGGCTGGTGACGCTGCCCGGCGCGTTCGTGGGCATGATCCTGGGCGGGGCCGCACCCCTGGATGCCGGACTGATCCAGCTGCTGGTGCTGGTCTCGCTCCTGCTGGTCAATGCGTGCGCCGCCTGCGTCACCTTGTGGCTCGGCTGCCGCGGGGCGTGGACCCGGACCACGCCGGCCTAGGGCTGCCCGCCCGCATTGCCGGGGTTTCCATGCCTATCGGTGGTTGCCCCACCCCCGTCGGTGGTTGCCCCACCCCCGGCCGTGGGGCAGGGCCGGACGGCTAAAACGCGGTCAGGCAGTGCGGCGACACACTCGTGGCGAACAGTGCGTCAAACATCGCCACGGCGCCCGCCTCTTCTTCCCGGACGCGGCCGGCCGCCTGGAGGGTGCGCGCGGTGACACCGCCCAGGTAGAGGCTGGAGAGTTCGCTCACGCCCATGCCCAGGCCGACCGGGACGGAGCCGTCCTCCGGGCAGCGCGTTACGGTGGCCTTGCCGTGCACCACGGTGATGCGGAAGATGCCAGAGGCGTGGCCCAAGGGGTCGCCCACGTGGACGGTCACGGTGCCGTCGACGGCGTACTCCCGGGCAGCCAGCGCGGCCGGCGTGTCAAGGATGCGCAGCCACAGGTGGTCTTCGACAGCCGTGCGCTTGTACAGCCGCTTGGCCGCCATGGCCCATTCGAGTGGGTCGACCAGGGGCGCCATGCCCCACTTGACGACGTCGATCAGGTCGAGCGAGCCGAGATAGTTCCACAGCGCCAGATAGGCGGCGTCGGTTGCCGCCAGCAGGTCGACGACTTCCACCGTGGGCACCGCCTGGTCCCGGACGGGCTTGTAGGTGACATAGCCGTCCACAGCGCCGGCGGCATCGTAGTGCAGTGCCGCACGGATGTTCTTGACCGGCTCCAGCGTGCCATAGTTGCCTTGCCCCGAGGCCTGCATGCGGTACATGTCCTGGCGCCCGATCGAACCAAAAGTGTTGCCGTGAACCCGGGCGAAGACGCCGTTGTGGAGGTCGCGGACAGCCGTCGCATCGGCAATCTCCACGACGCCCTGGGAGGCTGAGGCGGGCACGATGAACTCGAGCCCGCCCTTCACAGCGACCTCAATGTCACAGGCATGGGTGGCAACGCCGAAGCCGAAACGCCCGTAAATGGTGGCCTCGGATGCCGTCAGAGCCGCGATGGGGATTCCGGCGGCCTTGGCCTGGGCGAGGTCGGAACCCATCATGGCACGCAGCAGTCCGCGGCGGCGATGGCTGGGCCGGACGGTCACAGCAGTGATCTGGTGCACCGGCAGCAGTGTGCCCCCGCCGACATTCAAGGTCTTGCGGTGGTAGGCGTACGTGGCCACAGGGTATTCCAGGCCCCAGGCCCCGGCCGGTGCCGCAGCATCCTTGAGGTAGGCGCCAGTGGCCATCCGGCCGTCAACCTCCTCGCTCGTCGCGTAGAACTTGACGGCGTCGTCACCGGAGGTTGAGTCGCCGTGGAAGCCCAGGGACACGGCATCCTGCCACCGGGCCACCTCAACCGGCACTCCCCCGTCAACCACGCGGGAAGGGAAGGTGCGCAGTTCATACGGAAACGACCGCAGGTTGCGCTGGCTTGTTGAGCGTTCCTTGTCCATGGCTCCCCTAGTGTCCTGCATCGTCAGTGTCCTGCATCGTTCCAGCTTGCGCCCACGCCGATCTGCACTTCCAGCGGCACCTTCAGCTCCGCTGCGGCACCCATCTGGGCAACGACCAGGGCCTTGACGGCCTCCAGTTCGCCGGGCCAGATCTCCAGGATCAATTCATCGTGAACCTGCAGCAGCATGCGGGACTTCAGGCCTTGGGCGGTCAGTTCCGCATCCACACCCAGCATGGCCCGCTTGATGATGTCGGCGGCGGAGCCCTGGATGGGCGAGTTCAGGGCCACGCGCTCGGCCAGCTCGCGGAGCTGCCGGTCGGTGCTGGCCAGGTCCGGCAGGTAGCGGCGGCGGCCCTCAATGGTGGAGGTGTAGCCGTCGACGCGGGCCTGTTCGACGACGCCGCGCAGGTAGTCTCGCACCCCGCCGAAACGGTCGAAGTAATCCTTGACGAGGGTGCGGGCCTCGTCCACGGAGATCTCCAGCTGCTTGGACAGACCGAAGCTGGTGAGTCCGTAGGCCAGGCCGTACGACATGGCCTTGACCTTGGAGCGCATGGCAGCGGTGACGTCTTCCGGCGCCACGCCAAAGACATGCGATCCCACATACCGGTGCAGGTCCTCGCCCTCGGCGTAGGCCTGGATCAGCCCGGCGTCGCCGGACAGGTGCGCCATGATGCGCATTTCAATCTGGGAGTAGTCCGCCGCGAGCAGGCACTCGTAGCCGTCGCTGACCACGAAGATGTCCCGGACCCGCCGGCCCTCCTCGGTCCGCACGGGGATGTTCTGCAGGTTGGGGTTGTTGGAGGACAGGCGCCCGGTGGCAGCCACGTTTTGGGCGTAGGTGGTGTGGATGCGTCCGTCGTCGGCCACGGACTTCTTCAGCGTCTCCACCATCTGCTTGAGCTTGGAGGCCTCGCGGTGTGCCATGAGCTGGGCCAGGAACTCGTGCCCGGTCTTTTCCAGCAGCGCCTTCAGGGATGCGGCGTCTGTGGTGTACCCGGTCTTGATCTTCTTTGTCTTGGGCAGTCCCAGTTCTTCGAAGAGGACTTCCTGCAGCTGCTTCGGCGAGCCGAGGTTCACCTCGTGCCCGATCGCGGCAAACGCGGCCTCCTGGGCGGCGTTCATGGCGGCCGTAAAGTCGGCGAGCAGTGTGGCCAGGCGTTCCTGCGAGACGTCGATGCCCGTCAGTTCCATCTGCGCCAGCACCGCGGCCAGGGGCAGCTCCAGTCCGTGCAGCAGTCCCTCGGCACCGCGCTCGGCCAGCATGGGGGCGAAGTGTTCGCTCAGCAGCAGGGCAACATAGCCACGCTGGACGGCGTCGGCAAGGCGGGAGTCACCCTCCAGGCCAAGGTCGAGCTGGCCGGATTCCTTGCCGCCGGCCTCAAACGTGACCTTCAGGTGAACCTGGCTCAGCTCGGGCAGTTCGTAGCTGCGGCGGTCCGGCTGGATCAGGTACCCGGACAGCGAGGTGTCATCCACCACGCCGCCCAGGTCCAGGCCGCGCACGGACAGCGCCTTGAGCGCCTCCTTGTACTCGTGCACCACCTTCGGCGCATCGCCGGACAGCCATGCAGCCAGCGCCGACTCCAGCTCCTCGCCGGCCTCGGACAGGTCAACCACGACGGCGGAATCCTTGCGCACCAGCGCCACGGCCACGGCCTCGTGCGCCAGCCCCGCCTTTTCGCTCAGCACCTCCACGGCGGTCAGTTCCCCCTCGGCGCCGGCACCCAGCCAGGACCCGAGGGCGGAGGCACTGGCGGCCACCTGGTGGGCGGGCGCCTCGTGGCCCTCGCCGTCGTCGACGACTTCCTCCTCGCCAAACAGGTCAAAGAGGCGCTTGCGCAGGGTGTTGAACTGCAGCGCGTCGAAAAGTTCCTCCACGGCATCACGGTCAGGGGCCTGCAGCACAGTCTCGGACAGCCCCACGGGCAGGTCCATGTCGCGCAGCAGGTGGTTCAGGCGGCGGTTGCGCACGACGTCGTCAACGTGGGCGCGGAGGGACTCGCCCACCTTGCCGCCGATCGAGTCGATGTTTTCCAGAATGCCGTCCAGGCTGCCATACTGCTTGAGCCACTTGGCGGCCGTCTTGGGCCCCACGCCTGGCACGCCGGGCAGGTTGTCGGCCGTTTCGCCCACGAGCGCGGCCAGGTCCGAGTAGCGGTTGGGCGGCACGAAGTACTTGGTCTCCACGGCCTCGGCATCCATGGGCGGGATGTCGGAGATGCCCTTCTTGGGGTAGAGCACCAGAACCTTCTCGGTGATCAGCTGGAAGGCGTCGCGGTCGCCGGAGACCACCAGCACGTCCCAGCCGGCGGCCTCGCCCTGGGTGGAGAGGGTGGCGATGATGTCGTCGGCCTCGAAGCCGTCCACCGAGATGGTGGGGATGCGCATGGCCTCCATGACCTTGATGATCAGGTCGATCTGGCCGTAAAACTCCTCGGGCGTCTTGTTGCGCCCGCCCTTGTACTCCGTGTACTCGAGTGAACGGAAGGTGGGCGTGTCAAGGTCAAACGCCACCACCACGTGGGTGGGCTTCTGCTGGCGGATCATGGTCAGCAGCATGGAGGTGAAGCCGTGAACGGCGTTGGTGTGCTGGCCGGTGTCGGTGGCGAAGTTTTCCGGCGGCAGCGCGTAGAAGGCGCGAAAGGCCATGGAGTGGCCGTCAATGACGAGCAGGCGGGGCGTTTGTCCGTCCGGGATCCCGTTGGCGGGTCCGGCGTCCGGGGTGGTTGCAACAGTGGTCTTGGGGGCCGTCTTGGCAGAATCACTCACAGGTGCAAGCCTAGTCACCATGAGCGATAAATTCACACCGCACCCCCGATCCGCCGAACTTCTCTCCGCGGGCGTCCCCGCCGAGTACCATTCCATGCTGGGCCACCACGGCGTGGGGGGCCTTGTCGAGAAGATGGGGATCGTGTTTACCCACATGTCCGTCGAGAAAATGGTGGCCACCATGCCGGTCGATGGCAACACCCAGGTGACGGGCCTGCTGCACGGCGGCGCGCACGTGGTCCTGGCCGAAACCCTCGGCTCCTTCGCCGCAGCCTTCCACGCGGGCCCGGGCTCCAAGGTGGTGGGCATCGAGATCAACGCCACCCACCACCGCGGCATCGCCAGCGGCCTGGTCACCGGAACAGCCACCCCGATCCACCTGGGCCGCACCCTCGCCACGCACGAGGTGGTCATGACCAACGACGCCGGCCAGCGGCTGTCCACGTGCCGCATCACCAACATGATCCTGGCTTCCTGAGCCGCCCGGGCCGCACCGGTTGCGGCCCGGACCTGGCACTCCCTGCGCACCACCGGGCGGTTGCCCGTTAAATGTCCGACGCCGGGCACCAGCCTTCCGATTGAAGCGGAAGGCAGGTGCCCGGCGTCGTTCGCGGACGAAATCCCCGAAAAGGCGCGAAGCCTAAACGTTGGGTCCTAGAAGATGTTGCCCAAGATTGTGCCGGCGGCCTTGCTCAGAGCCGGCACAATGAGGATGATGCCGATCGCGACGGCCAGCACGCAGAAGCCGAAACAGATGTAGGAACCCCACTTGGCGGCGTGGTTGATGCGGCCGTCGTCGTCTCCGCTGACAGCCGTGAAGCGCACGCCCAGGGAGTACATGGTCACGACGAATCCGGCGCTGACGAGGGTGGTCAGCGCAACCGTGACAAATCCAAACCAGTCAATCATTTCTTCCCCTTCTTGGCGGTTTCCTTCGCCTTGCCCTTGGGCGTGTCCGTGGCATGCTCGGCCGCCTTGGTCATGGCTTTCAGGACGGCGGTGTCGGCACGGTCCAGTGCCGTCTGGGCGGCGGCACGGATGGCGTCTGCATCTGCTGCCTTCTTCGCAGCCTTTTCCGCGGTCTTCTGAGCGGCGCGGGCCTTGGCAGCGAGGCGGTCGCGCTCCTTCTTGGACGGGATGTGCATGGCCTCGCCCACTGCGTCAACGTCGCTGATGGCGTTGCTGTGGTCAACCGTTTCTCGCTGGGAGATGATGAACATGGTCAAGATGGCTGCCAGTCCCAGGACGGCGACGATGATGAGCCCGACCGTGCCGGTGCGGATCAGGAGTGCGGCCAGGCCGCCCACGAGTGCCGCGGCCGGCAGCGTGAACAGCCAGGCGATGCCGATCTTGCCGATCGCGCCCCAACGGACGGTGGAGCCCTTGCGGCCCAGGCCGGAGCCGATCACGGAGCCCGAGGCCACGTGGGTGGTGGAGAGCGCGAAGCCGAGGTGGCTGGAGGCGAGGATCGCTGCGGCGGTGCTGGTTTCAGCGGCAAAGCCTTGTGCGGGCTTGACGTCGGTGAGGCCGGAGCCGAGGGTGCGGATGATGCGCCAGCCGCCGGCGTAGGTGCCGCCGGCGATCGCCAGGGCACAGGCCGTGATGACCCAGATGTGCGGGCCCGTTCCTGCCGTCTGCATGCCCGATGCCACCAGGACCAGGGTGATGACACCCATGGTCTTCTGGGCATCGTTGGTGCCGTGGGCAAGTGCCACGAGTGAGGAGCTGAAAACCTGGCCGCGGCGGAATCCGCCGCGCTTCTGCGTCAGCTTGTCGCCGGAATCCGGGTCGGAACGGCGCGTGATGCCGTAGGCCAGCTTCGTGCAGAAATACGCCACGAGCCCCGCAATAGTGGGGGCGAGGATGGCTGGCAGCAGGACCTTGGAAACCACCACGGCAAAATTAACGGCCCCCAGCGACCAGGTTCCGACGATGGCGGCACCTATCAGCCCGCCGAAAAGTGCGTGGGACGAGCTGGAGGGCAGCCCCAGGAGCCAGGTGAACAGGTTCCACAGCACGGCGCCCATCAGCCCGGCAAAGATCATCTCCGGGGTGATGGCGACACCGTTGGGTCCGCCCTCGTTGATGATGCCGCCGGAAATGGTCTTTGCCACCTCGGTTGAGAGGAAGGCGCCCACAAGGTTCAAGATCGCGGCCAGGGCCACAGCCGTCTTGGGCTTGATGGCACCGGTGGCAATGGGTGTTGCCATGGCGTTGGCTGTGTCGTGAAAGCCGTTTGTAAAGTCAAAGAAAAGGGCCAGTGCTATGACTAGCACGACCATGAAGGTGAGATCCACCCGCGATCCAATCTAGAGGGGGCAAAAGCAAGACAGCGAAAATTGCAGTGGGGAGTATGTGACACCGGCTCCGGCCTTTCGGCATGCAGGCGCACCCAACCGTTGTCATCCTACGACGATTTTGGCTCCGGTGGTGTACGTGGGCCCCGCCTTTGGTTAACGGAAGGTTAACGCCGGGTGAACCCCGCCGGCATCGGGACGGGCTAGCATGAGCCCTAAAGCCTGCCTGGGTGGCGCTCCCCGCGGCATTGCACTTCCGCCGGCCACCCGCTTGTTGAAAGGAACGTATCCATGAGCAACGTGGAAAACAGCCCCACCGAGCTGCTTTGCCCCAGCAATCCCGGCGATTCCGCGGCTGCCGTGGAGATCCTCACGCCCCGGCTGGTCCCCCTGGGCGGGCCGCGCGCCATGACCGTTCGGCGGACGCTGCCGCAGCGCAGCCGCTCCCTCATCGGCGCCTGGTGTTTTGTTGATCACTATGGTCCGGACAACGTGGCGGACTCCCCCGGCATGGCCGTTCCGCCACACCCGCACACGGGGTTGCAGACCATCAGCTGGCTGTTTTCCGGCGAGATCCAGCATGCCGACAGCGCCGGGCACCACGCCAAGGTCCGCCCGGGCGAGTTGAACCTCATGACGGCCGGTCGCGGCATCAGCCATTCGGAGTACTCCACCCCCGCCACCACCGTCCTGCACGGCGTGCAGCTGTGGGCGGCCCTGCCCGATGCGGCACGGTTCACCGAACCCGGCTTCACCCACTACAGCCCGACGCCCAAGACACTGCCGGGCGCCGTCGTCAGCGTCTTCATGGGCCGCGCCGCCGGGGAGCAATCCCCCGTTGAGACCTTCACACCCATGGTGGGTGCAGAGATCGTGCTCGACGCCGGAGCCTCCCTCGCGCTCGACCTCGAGCCGGGCTTTGAGCACGGCTTCCTGGTGGACTCCGGGACCCTCCAGCTCGACGGCTCCCCCGTTGCCGCGGACGAACTCGGGTACCTGGGGACCGGGCGGAAGCAGGTGCTGCTGGGAGCCGGGGACGTGCCCGTCCGCATGCTGTTCATTGGCGGGGCACCGCTGAACGAGTCAATTGTCATGTGGTGGAACTTTGTGGGCCGCAGCCATGAGGAGATCGTGGCTTTCCGGGCCACGTGGCAGGCGGCCATCGGGGATGGTCCGTCGGGCGGCTTTGACGCTGTCACCTCGTTCACACTGCCCACGGGCCAGGTCGATCCGCCCCTGCCGGCGCCGGTGCTGCCCACCGTGGCGCTCAAGCCCCGGTCCAATCCGAGTTGATTCCGCCCCCGAAACCCAATACGCACAATGTGCCCCGAAGATTGAATCCTGGGGGCACAATGTGCGTGTTGGCGGCTGAATTACGGAGACAGGGTTCGCGCGGGGCTCGCGACGGCGTCAGCCCCTGGCGAGGTTTTCGCGCACGCGCGGGGCAACTTCGGTGGCGTAGAGCTCGATGCTCTTCATCATTGCCTCGTGCGGGAGCGTGCCGTGGCTGTATTTCATGTCGAAGCGGGACAGCCCCAGCGCCTTGGCCACCGTGGTGATCTTGTTGGCAACGGTTTCCGGGGAGCCCACCATGAGTGCTCCCCGTGGGCCGGCGGTGGCATCGAATTCGGCGCGGGACAGCGCAGGCCAGCCCCGGTCGCGGCCGATCCGGTTGTGCATGGCGGCGTAGTGCGGCCACAACCCGTCCATGGCTTCCTGGTCGGTTTCGGCAATGTGCCCGGGCGAATGGACGCCGATGGGCTGTTCCGGCTGGCCGAATTCCTTCAGCGCACGGTGGTACAGCTCGGTGAAGGGGGCGAACTGCAGAGGCTCCCCGCCAATGATGGCCAGCATGAGCGGCATGCCGTAGTGCGCCGCGCGGACCACCGACTGGGGGCTTCCACCCACTGCCACCCACGACTTCAATGTGCCGGACTCGGTGTGCGGGTAGACCATCTGGCTGTGCAGTGCCGGGCGGGTGTTGCCGCTCCAGCTGACCGGGCCCTGCTTGCGCAGCTCGTTGAACAGCTCAAGCTTTTCCTCAAACAGTTCCTCGTAATTGGCCAGGTCAAAGCCGAACAGGGGAAAGGACTCCGTGAAGGACCCCCTGCCCAGGATGACCTCTGCGCGGCCGGAAGAAACGGCGTCGAGCGTGGAGAAGCGCTGGAAGACGCGGATGGGGTCGTCGGAGCTGAGCACCGTCACGGCCGAGCCCAGGCGAATGCGTTCGGTCTGCCCGGCAATGGCGGAGAGGACCATGTCCGGGGCGGAGACGGCGAAGTCGTCGCGGTGGTGCTCGCCGACGCCGAAGTAGTCAAGGCCCAGCTTGTCCGCCAGGACGGCCTGCTCGACGACGTCGCGAATGACGTGCGCGGCGGGCTTGGGCTCGCCGTTGGCGTCGTTGGTGATGTCTCCGAAGGTGTCCAGGCCGAGCTCAAGGTTGCCATGTGCCATGGTTCCCTCCCTTTCTCAAAGAATATGCATTTGCATCTAATTGGGGAACTGGCCCGGTCGGGAATCTATTCCCGCGGCCGGCCCGGGCGCCCGCGTGGCCGCTACTGCTGGGAAGCGGCGAGGGCGGCCTTGCTGCGGTAGACCGACAGGAAACTGGAGATGCGGCGGACGGCCTCTTCGATGTCGCTGACCGACGGCAGGATGACAAAACGGAAGTGGTCGGGCGTGGGCCAGTGGAAGGCAGTGCCGTGCGAGACCAGGATTTTCTGGTCCTGCAGCAGGTCAATCACGAACTTCTCGTCCGACTCGATGGGGTACATGTCCGGATCAAGCTTGACGAACAGGTACATGGCACCCGCCGCCGGAACGCAGGAGACGCCGGGGAGGCCATTCAGCAGCCGGGAGGCGAGGTCACGCTGCTCGCGGAGCCTGCCGCCGGGCTTGGTGAGGTCGTTGATGCTCTGGTAGCCGCCCAGCGACGTCTGGATGGCGTGCTGCGCGGGGACGTTGGAGCACAAGCGGAGGGAGGCGATGAGTTCCAGTGACTCCTTGAATCCGGCCATCGCGGCACGCGGTCCCGACAGCGCGACCCAGCCCGCACGGTATCCGGGCATTCGGTACGCCTTGGACAGGCCGCTGAACGTCAGGGTTGCGACGTCGTCCGACAGGGAAGCCATGTGGATGTGGCTGCGGCCGTCGTAGATGATTTTCTCGTAGATCTCGTCGGCGAAGATGACCAGGTCGTGCTTGCGGGCCAGCTCAACAAACTTTTCCAGGATGTGGCGCGGGTAGACGGCGCCCGTGGGGTTGTTGGGGTTGATGATGACGACGGCGCGCGTCTGCGGCGTGATTTTTGCCTCAACGTCGGCCATGTCCGGCCACCATTCGTTGTCCTCGTCGCACAGGTAGTGGACGGGGACGCCGCCGGTCAGCGTGACAGAGGCGGTCCACAGCGGGTAGTCGGGTGCCGGGATGAGAACCTCGTCGCCGTTTTCAAGGAATGCCTGAAGGGTCATGGAGATCAGTTCGCTGACGCCGTTGCCCACGAAGATGTCATCCACGCCAATGGTCATCAGGCCCTTGGTCTGGTAGTACTGGGAGATGGCGGTGCGGGCGGAGAAGATGCCCTTGGAATCGCTGTAGCCCTGGGCGCCGCGAAGGTGGTGGATCATGTCCACGACAATCGACTCCGGCGCCTCGAGGCCAAACGGGGCGGTGTCGCCCAGGTTCATGCGCAGGATCCGATGCCCCTCCGCCTCCATTTTTTGGGCCGCATGCAGGATGGGACCGCGGAGTTCATACCGGACGTTGGCTAATTTGCTGGAATGTTGCATCGGGCGCATGCTTTCCATCTTCACATATTCACCGCCGCAAACACCGATCCGGTCCACATGTCGGCGGCCGCCGGACACCGATCCGGACACCTGTTGCGGACCGCCGGGCACCTTGGGGCGCCCGGCAGTCCGCATGCCCCCGGCTGCAGGGCCCACTGGTAGATGCGGAACGCCCTCGCGGCGAGCCAGGTCATGGCGACGGCAAGTGCTGCGAGGATCCCCAGCTGCCCCCACACCGTGCCCCAGTCGGGCGCTGCCTGCATGGCGCCCCGTCCAGCGACCACCGCCCATTCAAAGGGATTGAACCGTGCCACCCCGCCCACCCAGGCGGGCGACAGCGCAGTATCCATGATTGCCGAGCTGAGGAACATCAGCGGAAAGGCGATGATCTGTGAGATGGCGATCAGCGCCGTCTGTGCCTTGGCCAGAAGTGCCATCCCGTTGGAGAAGGCGGCGAACACGAACGTCAGCAGCACGGCGGCAAGGAGGAGGACGGCGATGCCCCGCCAGCCGCCGTCGAACCTGGCACCGGCGAGCCAGGCAACCCCCAGCACCACCAGGGTCTGCAGGACCGTCAGCACCGCCTGGTAGAGCACGGTGGCGACGATCATGGCGCCGCGGCTGGTGGGCGAGGCGAGGAACCTGTCCATGACGCCGCGGTCCATTTCCTGGATGTACGACGTCCCCGCCCAGGCGCTGCCAAACAGGGCCATCATCATCACAATGCCCTGGGTCAGGAACACCAGGTAGTCGGTGCCGCCGCCGAATCCGGGGATGTCAACCACGGATTTGAAAAGCTGGCCGAACAGAAGCAGACAGATCCTCGGCTGGACCACGTTCATGGCGAGGAAGACGGGCATGCGCCGGAAAGCGCGCAGCTGTCGGGCCGTGAGGACCCCGGTGTGCGTGACTGCTGCCAGCGCGCTCATGCCGACACCTCGGCCCCACCGGCGGCTGCACCGGAGACGGCAGCGCCGGCAGCGGATCCGGGGCTGTACGACCGGCCGGTGTGGCGCAGGTACACATCGTCCAGGCTCGGTCGGGACACCGTTGCCGAGGCAACCGCAACACCGGCCGCATCCAGCCGGGCCAGCAGCACGGGCAGGGCCGCCGGGCCCGAATCCGCCCGTCCTCGCAGGTGGCGGCCGTCAGTGCCGTCACCGCGGAGAAGTTCGACGCCGGCCAGCACCTCCCGCGCCCGGGTCCCGTCGCGGGCCGGTTGCGCCAGCTCGACCGTGACGGCATCGCCGTGGAGGGAATCCTTGAGCTCCCCGGGCGTCCGCTCGACGACGATCCGGCCGCGGTCGACGATGGCGAGGCGCGCGGCGAGGCGGTCGGCTTCCTCCAAATAGTGGGTGGTGAGCAGGACGGTCATCGCCTCGGCGCGGGCCATGCTCTCCAGCTCCGCCCACATGTCGGCGCGGGCCTCGGGGTCCAGGCCGGTGGTGGGTTCGTCCAGGAACAGCACCTGGGGGCGGTGCATCAGACCGATGGCCACGTCCAGTTTCCGCGCCATGCCGCCGGAATAGGTTTTGACCAGGCGGCCGGCGGCGTCGGCCAGGGAGAAGCGGTCGAGCAGCTCGGCTGCCCTCACACTGGTTTCGTGGGAGGCCATGCCCTGCAGCCTGCCGGCGAGGAGCAGGTTTTCCCGGCCTGTGTCCATGGGGTCGGACACGGGCCTGTGTGCGCCATGGCTGGCTCCTTGTTTGGGAGCCTCCCGCGCAGGGCCGCGGCAGTAAACTGTGGTTGTGCCTTGAGTTCGCTGTGGCGAATCCCCGTGGTGGGAGACTCAATGGTTGGTGGCGGCCCGGATGCTCGAACATCCGGGCCGCCGTTTTATTTATTCTTCCTGCAGCCCGGTGCCCGGAGTGGACACGCCGGGCACATCAGACGGGAACAGCATACGGGCCAGGACGATCATGTGGACGGCCAGCCCGGCCAGCAGTGCCAGCCAGGAAATGCCAAAGCCCACCATGAAGCCCAGGCCGGTGAAGAGGCCAAAGGCAACGATCCATATGACGGCCGAGTAAATGCCAAACCGCGCAGCCGCCACCGGATCCTGTGAAAACCGGTCCTGACCCTGGTACTCCCTGGCGGCCTCGCGGGCCCACGCCTTCTTTCTGTTGGTCTGGGTCGCGCCCAGGAATGCGAACAGGACGATCGCCGCCACGACACCAAGTGCCGCAAACACAACCACCCAGACGGGCAGTGCGCCCAAGGCCACGAGTCCTCCAACGGCCAGGCCGTAAACGCCGAGCAGCGTGGCGAAAAAGTAGCCTCCGGCCCGGTCCTTGGAGACCGGATAGTTGCTTGTCGTCTCATGCGCCAGGGTGCCCCCCACAATCCAGGCTGCCCCGGTCGAGGCAACGCCGGCAAAGCCGATGATGGGCCCAATGGGCAGCGGCAGCACCCCGGTGGCTCCCAAGACCATGAACAACAGGCCGGCAGCAATGGCGATGGACGCAATGACCACACCCACGACGTAGGCCGGCTTCGGCCGCACGCGGTGGAGCAGGCGCGCGTCCAGCGCTGCATTCGCGGCTCGTGCCCCTGCCGCCCGTCCCGGGCCGGCGACCTCGCCCACGAGTTCCCGGATGTCGCCAAGCTCGTCGATGGCCTGCGACACGGCGGCTGGCCCGTCCAGTCCCCCGGCTGCCAGCTCGTTGACCCTGGCCGCCAGGTTTCCCCGGATTTCCTCCTTGAGGTCCTGCGCCTCGGGGGTCATGGTGACCCCGCCAAAGGCCTCGTCAAGGCGGCGGTGGATGCTGGGGTTTTCGGCGCCGCTCATGGCATGCCGCCTTTCACGTTCAGGAGTTTGTTGATGATGTGCGCTGTGGCCGTCCAATCCCGCACGTTTTGCAGGTAGACGGCCCGGCCGGCATCGGTGATGCGGTAGTACTTGCGGCGCGCTCCCTGTGTCTCGTCGCCCCAGCTGGCCTCAACCAGCCCATCCTTTACCAGGCGCCGGTAGGTGGCGTACAGGGTGGCTTCCTTGATTTCATATGCGCCTCCGGTGGCATCCCGGATCGTCTTGTAAATCTCGAAGCCGTAGCTTTCTGCATCCTTGAGCACGCCGAGCACGATCGTGTCCGTGTGTCCGCGCAGCAAATCCGCCGAAAACGGTTCGGGCTGCGGGGGGTTCCGCCCTGCGTCATTCACCATGACCACTACTATATCTGATCAACTACTTTGACGGGAAGGGGTGAGGCCGAAAAGTGTGGCCCGGCGGGACAGCGAGGTGGCCGGTGGCTGGCAGTGATGTCGATGCGCACGCCACCGGAGACGGCATCGACGGTGGCCAGCTGCTGGAACACACGCACGGGGTCGTCGGTGCTGACAATGTTGGCGGCACGCCCAGGATGGTGTTGTCCATGGCGCCTTCCAAATTCATCCGTTCCACCAGCCTCGCTGGATCACCAAACTACGTGGTCTCAGGGATCAAATTTGAAACAGAAGATATGGGCAAACGGCCCTACGCTTCGAGCACGCTGAGCACGTTGCTCGCAGGGTCCTTGAACCAGGCGATCAGCGGGCCGCCGCCCCGGAAGATGCCCTTGGCGTCGGTCTCGAGCGGCGTTCCCGCATAGTGCTCCATGACGACGCCGGCCTCCGCCAGCGCGTCCACTGCGCCTTCGACGTCGGGCACGGGAAAATTCAGGACCGTGATCGATGCCGGCACGTGGCCGCCACCCTTCGGATAGACCAGGACGGAGCCGCCCCCGGGCAGCATGAGCCGCAGGTTGCCCATCTGCTCGGGGGCCACTTTAAGACCCAGGGTCCCTTCGTAGAAATCGCGGGCTGCCTCGATGTCGTCGACGGAGAAGCCTGCAAACGCCCTGCTGTTTTCAAACATGCCATGCACTTCCTTTCGGGTTGCCCCACCGGTTCCAGCGTAGCCGCCCCCGACAGCCGCGAACAGGCCCCTACAGCAGCGGAAGCACCTGTTCCTTCACCTGCTTGCGCAGGACCTTGCCCAACATGGATTTGGGCATTTCCCCGATGGCAACGATGCGGACCGGAACCTTGTAGCGGGCCAAAAGCCCCTTGCAGTGGTCCCGCAGGGCGGATTCGTCCAGCTCGATGCCGGGATCAAGCACCACGGCGGCCACCACAATTTCCCCGCCGCGCCCCGACTCTTGGCCGAAGACGGCGGCATCCACCACATCGGGGTGCTGGCGCAGCACACCCTCCACCTCGGACGGCGAGACGTTGAACCCGCCGGTGATGACGAGCTCCTTGGCACGATCGACGATGGTGGTGAAGCCTTCCTCATTGACGATGACGATGTCGCCTGTGAGCAGCCAGCCGTCCGGCGTCAGTGTCTTGGCGGTCTCATCAGGATTGTTCCAGTACCCCTGGAAGACCTGCGGACCCTTGAGCAGCAGCTCCCCCGGTTCGCCCTGGCCCACCTCTTCGGCGGGCCGGGCGCCGTCGGACATCTCCAGGGGCGCAACCACTTTCATGAGGGTTGACGGGAACGGCACTCCGATGGTGCCTGCCTGGCGGGTTTCTGCGAAGGGGTTGCCGAGCGCTACCGGGGAGGACTCGGTCATGCCGTAGCCTTCCACGAGCAGGCCGCCGGAAACGGACTCCCACAGCTCCACCACGTGATCGGGCAGGTTCATGGCGCCGGAGATGCAGTACTTGCATGAGCGCAGGGAGATGCCCTGCTCCTTGGCAGCCATGGCCGTGCGTTCGTAGATGGGCGGAACCGCGCAGTAGACCGTGGCGGGGGATTTCTTCATGGCGGCCAGCACCAGGGCGGTGTCGAACTTGGGGAAAAGGACCAGCAGGCCCTGCTTCCGGATGCCGAACGTGAGGTAGAGCGTCATGCCGAAGGCGTGGAACATGGGCAGGACCGCGTACAGAATCTCCTTGCCCTGCCGCGCGCCGTGCATCCATGCCTCGCCCTGCAGGGCGTTGGAGTAGAGGTTGAAATGGCTGAGCATGGCACCCTTGGGGCGGCCGGTGGTGCCGGAGGTGTAGCCGATGACCGCCAGGTCCGTGACGGCGGGGCGCGGGTGTGCCGGATCCATGGTGCCGCCCGCGAGCAACTGTTTCCAGGGGGTGGCGCCGGGCGCCTTGGCGGTGAGGGAATCGCGGGTGTCGCGCAGCTTCTTTACCGGCAGCTGCAGGACCAGTCGCTTGACGGCCGGGAATTCGGCAAGCAGGTCGACGGCGATGATGTTCTCGACCGCGACGTCCGCCGGAAATTCCTGCAGTGCGGGGACAACCTTGTTCCATGCGATGGCGACCCGCGCGCCGTGGTCCTCAAACTGGTGGCGCAGCTCGCGGGACGTGTACAGCGGGTTGTGTTCCACCACGACGGCACCCAGCCGCAGCACGGCGTAAAAGGCAACGACGTGCTGCGGGCAGTTGGGCAGGATCAGGGCCACACGGTCGCCTGCACGGACGCCAAGCCGGCGCAGGCCCTCGGCGGCCCGTGCCACCTGCTCCCCCAGCTGCCGGTAGCTGGTGCGGCGGCCAAAAAATTCCATGGCCGGCAGTTCCCCCGCCTCCTGGACGGAGCGCTCAAACATCTCAACAAGGGACTCCGTGGGCAGCTCGATCACCGCCGGGACGCCGGGCTGGTAGTTCTTCACCCAATGCGGCGGGACCGGTCCGGCCGCATTCCCGGATGACGCGCCGGCTGCATCGAGGGTCGGGGCATTGCTGGCTTCGTGGTTTGCTTCTGGCTCCATGTCTCCATCCTGCCGCCTGCGCATCGATTTCGAAACTCCCCACGCCCGGTGCTGGACGTGCGGCGCATGACTGGCTAGCGTGGGGACAACGGCACCGCCGGATCCATCCGGCGGTATCGGTCACCGCAAGGACGGCAGCACTTTCACCATTGGTGATCTGTCACAGATCAATAAAGGAGATAGTCATGGGATTCTTTGGTTGGATCATTTTGGGCCTGATCGTTGGCGCCATCGTCAAGGCGATCATGCCCGGTCGCGTCAACGGCGGGTGGATCACCAGCCTTGTTCTGGGAGTCGTCGGAGCCATTGTCGGCGGATGGATCGGGGCCCTGCTCTTCAACAGCGGCAGCCTGAAGTTCTGGAACTTGGGTTCATGGATCCTGGCCATTGTCGGCGGACTCGTTGTTGCCGGTGTCTACGGGGCCATCACCGGCAGGAAGAAGACATCCGCATAAGTTGCAACTGGCGGGGGCACCCGCCCGGCAAACTGCCGGGCGGGTGCCCCCGCCAGTTGCATCACCGCCTCAATACGCGGCAGCAATATGGACGGAATCAGCAACCCGGTCCGGGATCCGTCCGGGTCCGCGGCGCAGTGGATGCACACCGCACGTGACGTCAATGCACACCGTCCAAGAATTGTCCATGGCCGCGGACATCCAAATAGGACTCTCAAGACCGATCCGGACACCTGTTTGGGTTGTTGAGTTTCTCACAATCAGCGCATTTGCAGCCCCCTTTAGCACAACCCCGGATGGCTGATTGACGGGTAAAAATTGATAGGCTTGGAGGTCGGATCCCCGCCCGTCGGGCGGCCGTCCGCATTCACCCAACAACACCTCCAAGGAGAACTGCGCCTCAATGACATCCGTGGCCACTGAATCACTGCGTGACCAGCTCTGGAATCGCCGATATGACGAAAACATTGCTCCCATCACCGAACTTTGCGACTCGCTGGCCGAGGCCCGGCCCGAGCAGCAGGTGGCCTATGTGGACCCGGTCCACGATGTAGACGAGTGCAAGATCATCAGCCTGTTCTCCAATGTCGGCGAGATGGATCCGTCCGGCTTCGTCACCGCCGGCGACGAGCAAGCCGCCACCCGCCTGCTGGGCATCCACTGGCAGCTCGGGCTGCGCCCCAGCCTGGTCATGCCTTGGAACGTGCACCCTTGGTTTACCCCCGGACAGCCCAACGGCCGCCTGACCGCCCCGCAGATCGAGGCAGGCCTGCGCCCCCTCGTGAAGTTCCTGACCCTGGTCCCCCGCGCCTCTGCCCTCGTGGCCCACGGCACCGAGGCCCACCGCCTGGCCGACCAGCTCCTCAAGGCCCAGGGCCCCATGCTCTACAAGCGCGGCTTCGGCATCTACAAGGTCCGCTCGCTCTCCGGCCGCAGCTTTGCCGGCTCCCCCGAGCGCCAGGAACAGTGGCTGCTGGAATCCGCCAAGGCCTACGCCGAGTCGATGACCCGCAACGGGATCCCGGTCAAGGGCCGCTAGCACCAACCTTTTCCGCACCGGCCCGCAGCCAGGTTCCACCGAACCGTGCTGCGGGCCCGTTGTTTAAGGGGCTCCGCAAAATGCGTGCGACGGCGGATCCAGGCTCGCGCTTGCGGCCCGTCCGTTACGCTGGAGCCATGAAGGCGAAGGCAGCATGGCTTGCGTCCCTGACGGCGGTGGCACTGGCACTGGCCTCATGCCAGTCCCCTGCCCCGACCCCCGAGCCCACCGATACATCCACCGACGTGGCAACCGAGCTTCAGGCGCCCTGGTCCATGGCGGCCCTCGGCGACGGGCACCTGCTGGTCAGCGAACGGGATTCCGGCCAAATCATCGACACCGCCCCGGACGGCACGAATCAGCTTGTCGGCAGCGTTTCCGGCGTCATGCACCGGGGCGAGGGCGGGCTGCTGGGGCTGGCCACCCGGAAGGAATTGTGCACAGACCATCCCACTCCGGACCCCACCACCGGATGCCTTGCCGTGTTTGCCTACCTCACCACGGCCGAGGACAACCGGATCGTGCGGATGCCGCTGCTGGGAGTCGCCGGCAGTCGCAGCCTGGGACCCGCGGCTGATGTCCTCACCGGCATCCCCAAGGGGTCCAACCACAACGGCGGCCGGATCCAGTTCGGCCCGGACGGCATGCTCTACATCGGCACGGGCGATGCCGGCAACCGCAACAATGCCCAGAATCCTGCCTCATTGGGCGGGAAGATCCTCCGCATTGCCCCGGACGGCGGCATCCCCACCGGCAACCCTTTCCCCGACAGCCCGGTGTGGACACTGGGCCACCGCAACGTCCAGGGACTGGCCTGGGATGAAACAGGCCGCATGTGGGCCTCGGAGTTCGGCCAAAATACCTGGGACGAGCTGAACGAGGTCAAGGCCGGAAACAACTATGGCTGGCCCGTCGTTGAAGGCAAGGGCACGGACCCGCAATTCACCAACCCGGTGCTCGAGTGGCCCACTTCCGAGGCCAGCCCCAGCGGCATCGCCATCGCCGGGACCACGCTGTACATGGCTTCCCTGCGCGGGGAACGGATGTGGGAGGTGGGGCTCGACGGCGAACCCTCCGCCCATGCGCGCCTGACCAACCAGCTGGGCCGGCTGCGCGACGCCACCTTAACCACCGACGGCCGCCTGCTTGTCCTGACGAACAATACAGACGGCCGTGGAACGCCCAGGCCGGGCGACGACAGAATCGTGGAAATCCCTCGCTAAACTGCGGTCAAACCCGGACCAACGCCAGGTGTGGTTCCACCAGGTCGGCGTAGCGTGCCTTCACGGTGTCGACCACCTCGGCGTACGGAAGGGCCCAGATGTCCTCGTTGAAGATTTCCACCTCAACCACGCCGTCGTAGCCTGCCTCGGCAACCCACGCACCGATCGACGCGAAGTCGATGACGCCGTCGCCCATGAAACCGCGGGACAGCAGCGCGTCGGCGGCGATGGGCAGGTTGAAGTCGCACACCTGGTAGGAGGCAATCCGGCCTTCGGCGCCGGCGCGGGCAATCTGCTCCTGCAGCGACGGGTCCCACCAGACGTGGAAGGTGTCCACCACGACACCCACGGCCTCGACCGGGTGCGGCGCTGCCAGATCCAGGGCCTGGCCCAGGGTCGAGAGCACCGCGCGGTCGGCGGCGTACATTGGGTGCAGCGGTTCCAGGACCAGGCGCACGCCGTGTTCCAGTGCGAAGGGCACCAGTTCGGCGAGGCGGTCGGCCACGCGCTGGCGGGCCGCAACGAGGTCCTTGCCGCCCTCCACCGCTGTGGACTCGCCGCCGCCATCAACGGCACCGGGGGCTACGCTGAAGTCGGGCAGGCCGCCCACCACCATGATGATTTCGGTGGTGCCGAGTGCCTTGGCCTCCAGGATGGCAGCCTTGTTGTCCTCCAGAGCAGCAGCCTGGCCGGCCGGTTCGGCTGCGGTCAGGAAGCCACCGCGGCACAGGCTGGATACCTGCAGGCCGGAGGCCTTGACCATTTCCACGGCTGTTTCCAGGCCAACTTCGGCAACCTTGTCGCGCCACAGTCCAATGTGCTTCAGCCCCGCGGCAACGCTGAGGTCGAGGGCTTCGGCAAGTGAGGCCTTCTTGATCGTTGCCGTGTTGATGGACAACTTCTCAAAGGTGCTCATGCGTCGGCTCCTTCCAGGACTGATTCGGCAGCAACGGCTGACTCCACGATGGCCTCAGATGAGACGCCCGCGGCATTCAGGAAGCCGGCCATGCGGGTGGCGGCCAGCTCCGGGTTGAGCAGCAGCTGTGCCGTGTTGGCCAGGCGGAACAGCTTGACCAGATGGTTGAGGTCGCGCCCGGAGTGCAGGCCGCCGACCATCTGGAAGCCGGCCTGGTAGCCGTTCAGCCAGGCGAGGAAGGCGATGCCCGTCTTGTAGTAGTACGTGGGTGCCTCGAAGATGTGCAGGCCAAGATCCCTCGTGGAATCGAGGATGGCACGCGCTTCGGCGGGCTGGCCGGCGTCGTACTTCTGCAATGCCGTTGAGGCGGCGGGGGCGATCGCGGCAAAGATGCCCAGGAGCGCATCCGAGTAGTGCGAGCCGTCGCCGTCAATGAGTTCCGGGTAGTTGAAGTCGTCGCCCGTGTACAGGCGCACGCCCTCGGGAAGGCTGGCACGCAGCGCAACTTCGTGTCCGGCGTCGAGCAGGGAAACCTTCACGCCGTCCACCTTCGCGGCGTGTGCCTCGATGAGCTGCTGGAACGTGGCAGTTGCGGCGGCGATGTCGTCACTGCCCCAGTAGCCGGCCAGGGCGGGGTCGAACATGGTGCCCAGCCAGTGCAGGACAACGGGCTCCTTGACCTCGGACAGCAGGGTGCCGTAGAGGGCCAGATAGTCCTCGGGGCCGCTGGCAACCTTGGCCAGGGCGCGCGAGGCCATAATGATGACCTTGGCCCCGGATGCCTCGACAACGGCGATCTGCTCGCGGTAGGCGGCCAGCACGGCGGCCAGGCCTGCCTCGCCGGGCTCCACGGTTGCGGGGTCCAGCTGGTCGGTGCCGGCACCGCAGGCCAGGAGGTCACGCACGGTGCGCTGCGGGGTCGCGATGAGGGCGGCCTCGCCGGCGGAGCGGTTGATCAGCTCCTGGGTGGCGGGCCAGTCCAGGCCCATGCCGCGCTGCGCGGTGTCCATGGCATCGGCAATGCCCACGCCCCAGCTCCACAGTTCTCGGCGGAAGGCCAGGGTGGCGTCCCAGTCGATGTCGGCCGGGGCGCCGGGCACGTTGTTGCCCAGAACCTTGGGGGTGACGTGCGCGGCGGCGTAGACCTTGCGGGAGGTGATGAGCGCCGTCGGCTTGTGCCACGGGCCGGTCTCGTTCAGCGTCAGTGATTCGAGCTCACCGGTGGCGAGCGGCAGGGTGATTGAAATGGTCATGGTTAGAGCTCGATTTCCGGGATGTCCAGGGTGCGGCGCTCGTCGGAGGACTGCAGGCCCAGCTCGGCCAGCTGCACGCCGCGGGCTGCGGAGAGCAGGCCGAAGCGGTGTTCGCGGCCGGCCACGACGTCGCGCAGGAACTCTTCCCACTGCAGCTTGAAGCCGTTGTCGAGGTCGGCGTTGGCGGGGACCTCCATCCACTGTGACCGGAAGGATTCGGTGACGGGCAGGTCCGGGTTCCAGACCGGCTTGGGGGTGTGTGCGCGCTGCTGGGCAACGCACTTGTTCAGGCCGGCAACGGCGGAGCCGTGGGTGCCGTCGATCTGGAATTCCACGAGCTCGTCGCGGTAGACGCGGACCGCCCAGGAGGAGTTGATCTGGCCGATGACGGCGTCGCCCTGCGGGGTTTCCAACTCGAAGATGCCGTAGGCGGCGTCATCGGCGGTGGCCACGTACTCGTTGCCCTGTTCGTCCCAGCGCGCCGGGATGTGGGTTGCGGTCTTGGCGTTGACGGTCTTGACCTTGCCGATGATGCCCTCGAGGACGTAGTTCCAGTGGCAGAACATGTCGGTGGTCATGCCGCCGCCGTCTTCCTTGCGGTAGTTCCAGGAGGGGCGCTGGGCGGCCTGGTGGTCGCCTTCGAAGACCCAGTAGCCGAATTCGCCGCGGATGGACAGGATGCGGCCGAAGAAGCCTTCGTCGACCAGGCGGCGCAGCTTGACCAGGCCGGGCAGGTACAGCTTGTCGTGGACAACGCCTGCCGTGATGCCGGCCTCCTGGCCGATGCGAGCCAGTTCGATGGCCTCTTCAAGAGTTTCCGCCGTGGGCTTCTCGGTGAAAATGTGCTTGCCGTTGGCCATGGCCTTCTTCAAGGTGGCTGCGCGCAGGCTGGTCATGGAGGCGTCAAACACGATGTCGACGGTGGGGTCTGCGATGATCGCGTCCAGGTCGGTGGTCCAATGCTCAACGTTGTGAAGCTCAGCCAGTTCGCGGACCTTCTCTGCGTTGCGGCCAACCAGGATGGGCTCGATGGCCACCTTGGTGCCGTCTTCGAGCGTCAGTCCGGAGTCGCGCAGCGGCAGGATGGAACGCAGCAGGTGCTGGCGGTAGCCCATGCGGCCGGTGATGCCGTTCATGGCAATGCGGATGACCTTCTGTGCACCGGCGACGTCGCCAGCGGTCTGTACAGAGGTTTGCTCGTTGGAAGCAGTAAGAGTCACGTGGTTCTCCCGAAAGTTGTTGGGGCCGGTGCCGGAGCACCCGGCGTGGCTTTTATCTTGGAAAGCGCTTTCCAATATATGCTGAAGTTGCCTTCGGGTCAAGGGTGCAGCAAACTTTGGTTCACGGGTGCAGCAAACTTCGGTTCACGGCATGGCAACAGGGACCACTCCCAACCTCCCGTCCGGGCGGCGGTGCAGCTTGGCCCAGCGCCGACGGTTGCACTCGACGTCCGGCAATCCACCAGCCCTTCACAACTAAGGATGCTCAATTGGCAGTCAAGCTCTCCGAGGTCGCCCGCCACGCAGGCGTGTCACTCGCCACCGCATCACGCGTACTCAACGGTTCGAGCCGCACCCCTGCGGCAGGCATTTCCGAGAAGGTGAAGGCTGCGGCCGCTGAACTTGGCTACGTGGCCAACGCCCAGGCCCAGGCCCTGGCACGCCAGTCGACCGGCCTCGTGGGGCTTGTTGTCCACGACATTGCCGACCCGTATTTCTCCACCATCGCCCACGGCGTTCAGCAAGCCGCCCTGGCAGCCCGGCACCAGGTCCTGTTGGCGGGAACAGACCTGGAGTCGGATGACGACGCCCCCGGCGATGCCGAGCTCGCTGCGGTGAATGCGTTCATTTCATATCGCACCGATGCCATCATTCTGGCCGCCTCCCGCCTGCTGGAGGAGGATCCCCGCCTCAGCAAGGCCTTGGCACAATACATCGCCAACGGCGGACGCGTGGTGACCATCGGCGCAACCGAAATTCCGAAGGCACAGGTGCTGGGTGTTGACAACCACGACGGCGCCGCCTCATTGGTTGGTGCACTGCTGGAACGCGGTCGCCGGCGCTTCGCCATCCTCGCCGGGCCGCATGACCGCAATACGGCACGTGTTCGCGTCGCCGGCTTCAACAAGGGCCTGGCCGAAGCGGGGCTTGAGCCGCTTGCCGTTGTGCATGGCGCTTTCACCAGCCAGGGCGGCTACGACGCCACACTTGAACTCCTCGACGCAGACGCGGGAAAGTTGATCGGGGTCGGGCAACCCGGAGTGGCCGGGGACAGCGGGCCAGTGTGCATCCTTGCGGCCAACGACGTCATGGCCCTGGGCGCCATGGCCGCCCTGCGGTCCCGCGGGCTCAACATTCCGGATGACGTGGAGGTTGCGGGATTTGATGACATCCCGACGCTGCGCGACCATTTTCCAGGACTGACGACCTATCGGCTGCCCCTCGAGGAGATGGGGAAACTGGCTGCTGAGATGGCACTCTCCCCCGCCGGACAGGCATCCCCGAACGTTTCGGGCCGGGTGGTGCTCCGCGAGAGCGCAGGCGCGCAGTAGTCGAACCGGCGCAGGCCGCGATCATGGCCGACTGCAGCACCGGTGGCGGGGATGCGGCATAATCACAGCATGACTACTGAAGAGCAGCCCGGACAAAATATGACCGCCGAGGATGCCTGGCGCTTCCTTGAACATTCTCGTTTTGGACGACTTGCCGTCAGCGTGGCCAATGAGCCCGACATCTTCCCCATCAACTACCTGGCGCACGACGGCATGTTGCTCATTCGAACGAACCCGGGCACCAAGCTGGCCGAACTGACGATCAATAGTTCAGTCGCCTTTGAGATTGACGGCCTGGCGGAGGACGAGGCTTGGAGTGTTGTACTGAAGGGCACAGCCCGGGTGCTGGAGTCCCAGCGTGAAATTGACGCAGCCAGCGAACTGCCGCTGGCCCCTTGGCTGAAGACCCTCAAGTACACCTTCGTTGAAATCACGCCCACCAGCGTCCGCGGCGTCCGGTTCAAACTGGGAACGGAGCCCGATCGGTACTGACCACGACCAGACCGCAGCCGTGGTCCGACAGCCCAGCAGGCCTTCTGCAAAGGCCGCTTTCGGGAGATGCCTCTCGAACGACGCATGCGGGCGGGTCAGGCAGCAAGGCCCAGGTAGGGGTGGCGGAGCGCATGTTCCACCGCCAACTGGTTGAGCACCTCGTCGGCCTCCGTATCGGATGTTAGTTCTGCCGGAGGCTCCGGCATGTTGCCTGCATCCTCATCCCAGCCGCAGTCACCTTCATTGACCAATTCCGCAAGCCGCGATGCGATTTCCGGCACCAGCGGTCCGGACTGGCCGGCATCCCTGTTTCCACCGCCCAGTCCGGCGCAATCACCATCCCGGCCGCCATCGGCAACCTCATCTGGCATTTCCGGATTCCGCGGCATCTGGGCCGTCGGAGTTCCACCCTGCTGAGTCAGAACGCCATCTATGTACGTCCTCATCCACTCGGGGTATGCCGGGGGCTGCAATTCTTGTGGCTCCGGCGGGCAGTAACGCCCGGAAGGGGACGTCCAGGAGATCCTGCCGCTTTCCTCCATGGTGGGGGTCCAGCCCCGCATTGCCAGGGTTTGACGTTCAGGCTCGGCCAGGCAACGCGGCCTGCCGTACCTGTCCTTGTCGTCCTTGTAGTGCTTCAAGATGTGGTGGTGGGCGCACAAGCACTCGAGGTTGTTGTAAATGGAAAGACCACCTGTTTCAAACCTCTTGATATGGTCAACGTCGCAATTGACTGCCTTGGCCATGCAACCGGGGAATTGGCAGTACTCGTCTCGAATGCGGAGCATGGTTCGCATGGCCTGCGTGACCCTGTAGCGCTCAGGCGCAATATCGAGTGGAGTGTTGGCGATCGGGTCGACAAGAACACGGAGGAAGCTTGGCGATTGGGCCGCCAGATGCTTGGCCACCTCCATGCTCATGGGACCCACCCCCTCCATCCATGCTGGCTCATTGGTGTGACCCAGCATGGACAGCGCCGGAATGAGAACGACGGGAAGAATATGCGGCAATGTTGGCCAGGGCTCGCCCGCAGCGGTCATGGGGCCGGACTGAATGGCCTGCCCGGCTTCACCGGGGCTGCCCGCTTCACCAGTTGCCGAGGGGTCGGCTGGCCCAAAACTTGCACCCCTGACTGCGGTTCCGGCGGGACTGATCATGGGGAGCTGCGCGGTGGGGTGCCAGTCAGGTTCATTGCGCGGATCGGGCTCACTAAATGATGGATCCCGATAATTCGGGTCCTCAAATAGTGGCAACTGCCATGGATAGAACGCCGTTCCATAGCGTTTTGGATCCGGATAATCCCCCTCCCCATACGGAAGCGGTTCAGGAGCAGCAGGCAATTTGTCGGGCGCGGGAATCGACACTCCGGATGGACCCGGACCGGTTTCGGGCGCGGCCGAAGCAGCCGATGGTTGCACGGGCTCGGCTGCCTGGACATCGCCAGCCCCATTCCCAGAAACACCTTGGACCGGCCCTGACAGGGCCTGGGCCGCGGCTGTTTTCGCATTGGGTTCAGGCGCCGGTACATGGTCAGAACCCACCCCGGGAACCTGTTTGAGTGCACCATCCGGCCCCTCCCCGCGTGCCGGATCGGGCGCGGGGGCGTGGATGCCGTTCTGGCCCAAGCTTTGCCCGAGGAGCAGTGCCGAAGCAATGTCGGCACGCAACTGCGTGACAGTGCGAGCCTCATGTGGGCCCCGGGCCGCCTGGGCAGTGTAGGTGCATTGGTCCCAAATGGCTTCGATGGTGGGGGCGGGCGCATACAGGCTCATCCACGACATGCCGTCCTGTCCGCGATTGACCCGAAGGTTTCTGTCCGCGTACGCCCGCTTGGTGCGAGGAGTGATTGTCTCCGGGTGGCTGCGCTCGCGCATGCGCCGTGCCGTGGAGCGGAAACTGCCCAGTGTCCTTCGTTCAGCCTGGACCAGAAGCCGCCGTTCAAAGGCGTCGACTGCCTCCTGTGGCAGTCCGGCACCACGCAGCAAGCTGGTTTCCTCCGCAATCACCACGGCGTGATCCCAGCCAAGTGCTCCACTGGACATGAGAGCCATGGTTTCCGGCAGCTGCCGCACGATATCCACAGACTGCTCCACGAACCGCCGGGCCGCCCCCTCAGAGACGTGGAGAATAACGGCCAACTCGGCACAAACTTGGTCGACGGAACATCCCCGCTGCCACGAATCAAGGTTGAGGAGCCCTCCTTCCAGCACCGCGGCGGCCTCCAGCCGTTCAATCATGACGGCAATCAATGCAGCACTCTTGTTCTGGTGCCGCCGCAGGGCTGCGACAGCATCACCACAGGCGTCCATCAACTCCCGAACCCCGTCCAACTGGGATTCGACCTGCCTCGAGGGCGTGTCTTGGCCCCGAGTTGCCCTGCCGCCCGACGGCGGACTGTCCGGCGAAGTGCCGCCCGGCCGGGAAACACCCGAAGCCTGGGCCCTGGGCTCCGGAAGGGCCGGCAGATCGGCAAGGCCCTCCATGTGGGTGGCGAGTGGTTCAATGACAGGAAAGGCAAGCGCATCAATCAGGTCCGCCACATTGGCTGTGGTGGATGCGACATCCCGATCCATCGGGAACTCCTGCGAATTGCCCATAACACAATAATAGTACGTTAGTTTCCGAAGTTCAACCTTTTTGATCAAGTTATAGTACAATTCTTCTAATTGACTCTCGCCCTGTGAAAGGAGTGTTGGCGCTGGAAGCCGGGGCCCGACGTCGTGCATGGAGAATCCCGGCATCAAACAATCCCGATATACGTTGCACAGCTCTCCCAAGGCCTGGATGACCGGAGTTCGGCGATAAGCTGGAGGCGATCACCCACCATCCTTGGAGCTCCCCCATGACCTCGCGCAGTTCGTCCTCACCGTCCGGACCCGGCCACGCGCCGAGAAAGACAGACGTCGGCGCGACCAGCCCGCTCGATGGCAAGGACAGCGCCCTGGCTGCCCGGGCCACCGACGAATCATGGCGTTCCACGCTGCTGCGGTACTACTCGCTGACCAAACCGCGGGTCCTGTACGGCAACGTCCTCACCGCGGCGGCCGGGTTCCTGTTTGCGAGCCCGGGGCACATCGGCTGGCTGGCATTCCTCGCCGTCTGCATCGGCACAACCCTCGTAATCGGCTCGGCTTGTGTGCTCAACAACGTGCTGGACCGCGACATCGACACAGTCATGGCCCGCACCAAGAAGCGCGCCACCGTGACAGGTGGAGTGGGGGCTCGGAACGCGATCATCTACTCCACGTTGTTGTTCCTGGGCGGAATGGCGGTCCTGGTGGCGTGGACAAACCCTTTGGTGGTGGCCGTGGGTGCGGGCGGATTCCTGGCCTATGTGGTTCTGTACGGGATGCTCGCCAAGCGGCTCTCGATCCACGGGACATTGGTGGGCAGCGTCTCCGGCGCGGCACCCATCCTTGGCGGCTATGTGGGCGCCAGCAACATGCTCGACGCCGGCGCAGCCATTGCGTTCCTCATCCTGTTCTTCTGGCAGATGCCGGCGTTTTACTCCATCTCGGTATACCGGCGCGACGAATACGCCCGGGCAAACGTCCCAGTCATCTCGGTGGTCCGCGGCATCCCCAACACCGTGGTGCAGATTCTTGTCTATACGGTTGTCTTTGTTGCGGTGTCGCTGTTGCCCCAACCGTTTGGCTACACGGGCTGGAGCTACACAGTAGTCATGGGCCTGCTGGGCGCCGGGTGGATCGCAATGGCGGTGCGGGGCTTGCGCGCCGCCGGCAACTACGACCATTGGGCCCACCTCATGTTCCGCTACGCGATCATCATGATGTGCGCCATCTCCGTCATGCTTGCTGTGGGTCCCCGCCTGCCCTAACGCGGATCCGGCCGGGCGCTGCCAAGCACGACGGCGCACCGCGCCTTGGGTGCCGACTGCGCCACCGCGGCGGGTGCTCCTCCAACACCCTGACAGATGTCCTGCCGCAGGTGTTGGGCGTACGATCAACACACGGACGCTGGGAAGAATAGCACCAAGGAGAACGCCATGGGAACCATTTGTGTTGACATGTTCATCACCCTCGACGGCGTCTACCAGGGCCCGGGAGGCCCCGACGAAGACCGCAGCGGCGGCTTCGATTTGGGCGGCTGGCAGGGAGCCTACATGGACGAAGAGTCGGGCCGTGCCATCAGTGCGGGCATCGACGGCATGGATGCCCTGCTGCTGGGCCGGCGCACCTACGACATTTTCGCCGGATACTGGCCGGCACTGGGCGACAGCAACCCCATTGCCGCAAAGTTCAACGCACTGCCGAAGTTCGTGGTGTCTCACTTGCCGGCGGCCCCCGCATGGAAAGGCACCACGGCACTCACCAGCATGGACGGCGTGGCCGGCCTCAAGGGGCAGTTCGAGAACATCCACGTGGTTGGCAGCGGCGTGCTGGCCCGTGCGCTGCTCGACGCAGGTCTGGCCGACCGGCTCACGCTGTTCATGTACCCGTTGACACTGGGCCGGGGCAGGCGGCTGTTCGACGGGGAAACCGGTGTGCCCGCAGCATTTTCCCTGGCCCAGCCGCCGAAAGCCTTCCCCAAGGGCTGCGTGTCCCTCGTCTACGACCGCACGGGTGCCCCGGTCACGGGCATCGACATGGGCCGGATGGGCTGAATCAAGCCAGCACCACCAGTTCCTGCACCGCCCGGGTCATGGCCACGTAGCGGTCAACGGCGCGGGTCGTGCCACCAGCACCAGCACCAGCACCAAAGGATTCAGGCTGCAACAGCACCACCAGGTCGAATTCCAGCCCCTTGGCCAGCACGGGCGTCAGGGTGCGCACGCGCGAACCGTCTGGACGTGTGCTTGTACCCTCGGCGCCGATGATGCAGACAGTGCCCTGAGCGTGGGCGGCCAGCCAGCCGTCCACCACGGACGCCAGCTCAGACATGGCGCCGTGGCGCACTGGCAGGCCGCTGTTCCGGATGGACGTGGGCACATTGGCGTCCGGCATCGCCTCCCGGATCACCGGCGCCGCCTCCTCCATGACCTCCCGCGGCGTGCGGTAATTGACGCCAAGGCCGGCCAGCGACACATCGCCCAGTCCCACCCGGGCCAGCCTCTCCCCCCACGATTCCGCAAAGCCGCCCCTCGCCTGCGCCCGGTCCCCCACCACCGTGAAGCTGCGCGACGGACACCGCGCCAACAGCATCTGCCACTGCGCATCGCTGAGTTCCTGGGCCTCGTCCACCACAATGTGCGCGAACGGCCCGGCCAGCGCGTCCGGTTCCGGCACGGGCACGGCCTCCTGCCCCAGCAGCTTGCCCGACATGTCGCCCCCGCGCAGCGAGGTCATGACCAGCAGCTCGGAGTCATCCGCGGCGATCAGTTCCTCCACCACCGTGTCCATCAACTCCTTTTCGGCACGCACGACGGCGCGCTGCCGCCGCTTGCGCTGTTCTTCCTCCGGGTCGCCGAGCCGCCTCTTCGCAGCATCCAACAGGGGCAGGTCTTCGACAGTCCATGCCGCGGGATTCGCCCGTTGCAGAAGGCCAACCTCATCACGGTTCAGCCAGGGTGCGCACAACCGCAGGTATGCGGGAACCCGCCACAGGTCGCCCACAATGTCAGTGTGCTCCAGCAGCGGCCAGGCCCGGTTCAAGGTTTCCGCCAGCGCCCGGCTGCCGGCAGCGGCACGTCGGAAGGCGCCCGGGGCGGGCCGGGCGCCGTCGACCATGGACAGGGCCGGCATTTCGCTGCCGAAGGGTTCCCGGCCCTCCTCGTCGCCCTCCACGCCGTCCGGATCCCCGCCATCGGCGCGGAACTTGGCCTCGACAATGTCCAGCAGGGCGGTCCATATCTCCCCTCGTGCCTCGTTGTGCGGAATGCCGGCCGCGGGCGCGGAGAAGGCCTCGGCCCAGTCGGCAGGGGTGAGGCTGATGTCGGCCCACGGCGTTTCGACGAGCATGTGCCCGGCGGGCGGCTGCTCATGGAATTCAACGGCGGCGTCCAGCGCCTCAACCATGCCGATGCTCGACTTGAGGCGGGCAACATTGGGGTCCTGCTCCGGTGCGGCCGCGGCACCCTCGGGGAGCAGGTGGCGCAGCGTGCAGCTTTGCACGCCGTCCTCGCCCAGGCTGGGCAGCACATCGGCGACGTAGTTGAGGAAGGGCTGGTGCGGGCCGACAAAAAGCACTCCGCCCGGGTGTCTGCCCACGCTCGCGTCGGCGTAGATCAGGTAGGCGGCCCTGTGGAGCGCCACGACCGTCTTGCCGGTGCCGGGACCGCCGTCGACCACCAGGGTGCCGCGGGACGGCGCCCGGATGATGGCGTCCTGGTCGGCGGCGATGGTGCCGAGGACGTCGTGCATGGTGGTGGCCCGGCTGCCGCCAAGGCTGGCGATGAACGCCGACAGGTCCTCCAGCGCAGCGTCCGAAGGGGCGTTGGCGCCGGCGGCACCACTGGTTCCGGAGGCGCCGTCGAGGGTGAACCGCTCATCCCAGTAGTCGGTGATGAACCCCTGCGACCAGCGGTAGCGGCGGCGCCCGGCCAGGCCCATGGGGTTGGCGTGGCTGGCACCGAAAAATGGTTCGGCGGCCGGCGCCCGCCAGTCGGTGAGCAGGCTGCCGCCTGCTGCACCGGTGAGGCCGAAACGGCCGATGTACAAGGGGGCTGCCCCGTCGGCGGGGTCGATCCGGCCCAGGCATGCATCCAGGCCGAACCGTTCGAGGGCACGCAGGCGGGAGGACAGGCGGCGGACCTCGACATCCCGTTCCACGGCCTCCTGCCCCATCCTGACCGGCTCCTTCCGGACTGCTTCGAGCCGGTCGGACAGCCGGCGCCGGGCCTGCGCGAGCGACTCGGACATGGCGGCAAAATGGAGCTCGTCGGAGGCCGTCAGGGCCGGGTGCGCCTTGGCTGCCCTGTCGGCTGGAAGCCGGAACGGGCTTTCCGCCTGAGAGACGGCTGCTTCGGCGGCAGGGTCCGGTCCGTCGGGGATGCAGTGGGAGTTGGCGGTTTCACTGTGGGCAGGTTTGGTTTCGGCGGGGTGGGAGTCAGCAGCCATGTCCAGGGCCTCCATCATGATTTCGCTCGGGTTTTCTTCGGTGCAGCCACCCATTGTGCGCCCTTCAGGGGGCCTTGCGGCAAGGCCCCCTGCCCGGGATAAACTGAAAATGAGGGATCATGCGGCCGCCGCGTTTCCGCGGGCTCCGGCCCTGGCTGCTTCCTTGGTGCCGGCCCGATTTTCGGCCAGGAACCCCTCCCATGTCCGCCCGCCCACGGCGCGGTCCCGTGCAAGGTTTGCGCCATTCCGCTGCGCCTTGGCCGCCTTGCCGGGGATGTGGACAGGCAGCACCGGGCGCCGGCGCCCAACAGCCCGGATGTAGCCTTTAAGCAGTTCTTCCATGGGAAAGACCCCGGGGCCGCCGATGGCGGGCACCATGCCTGCCGGTTCGCCCAGCGCCAGTTCCACGAGCCTTTCCGCCACGTCGCGCACGTCGACCGGCTGGTACCGGAAACCGGCGAACGAGGGCATGACAGGCAGCTTCATTCCCATGTCGGCAAACGCGGCAATGAAGTCGTTGAACTGGGTGGCGCGCAGGATGGTCCACGGAATTCCCGCACCGGAAACGGCCAGCTCCCCCATGCGCTTCTCCTCAAAGTAGCCCAGCGTCGCCCGGTCGATGCGGCCTTGAAACGGCGTCGTGTCGGCACCAACCACGGAAATGTAGAGCAGGTGGCGTGCGTTCCCGGCCCGCTTCAGGGCATCGACCAGTCGGTCAGCCTTGGTCGCATCGCCCTTGGCACTGCCGGCGGCGTGGATGACGGTTTCAATTCCCGCCACGGCGGCGTCGACCCCTTCACCAGTGGACAGGTCGCCAATCATGCGCTCGACACCGGTGCCGCCGCCGGCCCCGCCTGCACCTGCTGTGCGGCTCAATACCCGCACCGTCCTTCCGGCCTCGCGCAGCCGGGGCACCAGCTCCCTGCCCAGCGTGCCAGTTCCACCCGTGGCTAAGATGGGAAGTTCCATGATTTACTCCACTTCCTGATTGGACGGCCGGGACGTTCCTGCCGCCATTTGGGCCCCGCAACAGGGTCTGCTTAATAGACACCGCACGTTGGAAGAATGTGACAGCATGGCCAGGCCCGACTTGTTCACCACCGAATTCGAGGCGCGGCGCACCAGGCTGCAGGGCGTCGCCTACCGCATGCTGGGATCCCTCAGCGAGGCCGAAGACGCCGTTCAGGACACTTGGCTGCGGGCCAGCAGGGCGGACCGGTCGAACGTTGAAAACCTCACGGCCTGGCTGACCACCATCGTGGGGCGCACCAGCCTGAACGCGCTCCGCACCCGGACCCGGTTGCGAGAGGACCCACTGGAATACGTCATGCCCGACCCCATTGTCGGCATGGCTGCCGACAGGGCGTCCTGCAGTCCCGCAGGCAGTGCATCCGGAAGCGCGTCCGGCAGCGGCCCCTCCCGGCCTGCGGCAGGCGACCCCGAAGGTCAGGCAATCCTCAGCGACCACGTTGGCATGGCCCTGCAGGTGGTGCTGGAATCACTGGATCCGGACGAACGGCTCGCGTTCGTCCTGCATGACCTCTTCGCGGTGCCCTTCAACGAGATCGCCCCGGTCATTGCCCGCACCACCGAGGCCGCCCGGCAGCTGGCCAGCCGGGCCCGCCGCCGGGTGCGCAGCCAGGCACCCGCCCCGGACACGGGACTTGCCGCCCAGCGGAAGGTGGTGGACGCATTCTTCGCAGCCGCGCGGAACGGCGACCTGGAGACGCTCATCGCCATCCTGCATCCGGACGCGGTGTTCCGCGCGAGCGGGCTGACGGCCAAGCCGCTGGTTCTGCGCGGCGGCCCCAAGGTGGCCGGAAACGCAGGCATGTTCGGACCGGGCTCCCCGCCCTACCGGCATGTCGTGGTCAATGGTGCCGCCGGGGTCATCACCGCCAGGGACGGACGCGTCGTGTCCGTCACGGCCTTCACCGTCGTGGGAGGACGCATCGTCGCGGTGGACGTGCTGGCAGATCCGCTGCGTCTCGCGGCGCTCAACCTGGCCGCCGCGGGCTGACCCACGCGGCCTGCTTCCTGCTCCGAATCTGCTGTAAACATGGGCCGGAAAACAAGCACGCTGTGCGCCCTTGAGGGGCTGCCGCGGCCGGCGTCGGGCATCGTGAAGGTCGACGGCGTGGACTGTCAGGCGGATCCGTTGGCGGCCAAGGCCCGCATGGGCGTCCAGTTGCAGTCCTCCAGCTTCCAGGGCGAACTGAACATCGCCTGGATCGCCCGATGGCATGCCGGCCTGTACGGGGTCAAGCCGGGCCGGGAGCAGATTTCCGAGGGCCTGCCTGCGATCGGGTTCAGGGACGAAATCGGCAAAAGGCTCAAGCAGCTCTCCGGCGGCCAACAGCAGCGGCTCGCCTTGTTCATCGCCACCATCCACAACCCCCTGGTGTTGTTGCTGGACGAGCCGACGGCAGACCTGGACTCCCAGTCGCGGCGGAGCTTGTGGCGGCGCATCGGGAAATTGCGCGGTCACGGCAGGAGCATCCTGCTCACCACCCAATCCATGGAGGAGGCACAGGCCGTGGCCCACGGCGAGGTGACCCTGGAAGACGTGTTCATCGGATTGACGGGAAGTGAGATCCATGACTGAACCCGCCACCCGCACACCCGCGGGCCGGGCCCTGTCCGCGGGTGTGAGCCGACTCCGTCGTCCTGCTGCGCAACCGGGGCTCCGTGGTATTGGGCATCGCGCTGCCCCCTGGTGATTCCCATCACCACCACACTGGGAAAGAACCCCGCCCGGCTTGGCAGCAGCACGCTCATCATCAGCCTTGCCGCGACATTGGGCCAGCCACGTCCTGCCTGCTCGGCTACAGCTTGTCCCTGGCCCACGACCGCGAGGTCGGCGTGCTTCAGCGGTTGCGACTCACGCCGGTCGCCACCTGGACCATCGTGGGCAGCCGCTGGTTCCGCTGGGAAAGCCGCTGACCACGCCCGAGCCAAGGCACGCGAGACGGCGGGTCCGGCGTCGTCCGGCTACTTTTTCGGCGTCTCGCCATACGGGTACCAGACCACGTCGTCGCCGACCTCATTGGTGTAGGCGGCACGGGGATTTTCCAGCTGCGCCGCGGTGAACTCCAGCTCGCCGGTGGCGCATTCCCCTTCATGCAGTGTGGTCCCACGCAACTGCCCGTCGCTGTCGACCAGCGCCGCGAACCCCTGGTCCTTGTTGAAGACCTTGAAATTTGCCGGCGAGACGCTGCGCTGGGTCTCGGGCGGCAGGTCCTTGGCCTTCGTGTCGGCTCCGGCGCAGAACTTGACCTGCACCGTTGCCCGGTCCGGAACGCCTTGGCCGTCTCCCGGCACGGTGCCCAGGCCCCAGACGGTGACCGTGCTGCCGTTGTGCAGCGTGGCCGTCCGGTCCATGGCCAGGCGCTCGGTCACGGCGTGGTCTGCGGAATTGTCGATGATGGTGGACCCGACGGTGATGGCGACCACCGCGGCAGGCAGCGCAAGCCACCAGAACCTGGCCCGCTTGTTGCGCTGGATGCGGCGCTGCAGCTTGGCCGGGTCCACGGTGCTTCTGAAGGCCAGGCGCGGCACGCCGGCCAGCCGGGCGTCGAGGAGCCCCCGTAATTTTTTGTCGTGGTGGAAAAGTGCGGGCTGGACCGTCAGCGTCCTGAGCTGACCGTCCACAATGACCAGGGTCCCGGCCTGGTCTTCCAGGACGGCCACGGCCGCCGCCGTGTCGACACCCTCGGTGATCCTGGCCCGCTGTCCGTGTCCTGCCTTCAGGCCGCCGATGCGAAGGCTGCCTTCACGGACTTCGAGGGAGTTGATCCATGAGGGCGGCGCCGACGGTTCCCACGTTTCCACGCACGCCTGATGGGTGATGCGCCCGACCCGGCTCTTGAACACCTGCGGACGGTCCGGCTCATATCCGGCCGAATCTGCCTCCTTGGCGTTGTCCAACCCGGCCGTTGCCGGGATGAAGTTCAGGTGCAGGCTGTCCACGGCGGCGTTGACGGCCTGCCGCAGCAGCGCCGCTGTCACTTCTTGCCAGGCGCCAAGGCCCATGAGCCGGCGTTCGCGCTCGATGCGGGGAGCCGCCGGTCCCGGGGCATCACCGAGGGCATCTTCGATCCACGCATCGGGGACCACGCCCAGGGACTTCCCGGCCTCCCGCAGGAGTTCGTGCCGGGCGGGTCCCTGAATGGCGGTTTCGGAGTGCACCACCACACAGTAGGCTGCACCGGCGCCGTACACCTCCAGGTGCACGCCTTCCCGGTAGCCGATGGTGTTGGCGGCCAGGGCGGACAACTGCCTGCACAGCAGTTCCGCCGCACTGAGGCCCGACGCCGATCGGGGAACCATCACCGAAAAAAGGACCCGGCCGCTGCTGGTGGGCGAGAGGCCCAGGGAATCATCGAGCATGGACGTGCCGTCCTTGCGGACGATCCTGGATGGACCGGCATCATGGTCCGAACCTGTCCAGGCAGGCGTGCCGTCGGCCCACCGCGTGCGTGGGGCCGGGCCGTCGTCGTCCTTTTCCATGTGAAACGGCGGGATCTCGATCCTGTCGATGGGGAACACCAGTCCCACGAGATATCTTTCGGTGGTAAAAAAAACGGCGGGAACCTGCAAGGCAGACGGGTTGAGGCGGGCCAGCAGCGCGCCCGCACGCTCGTGGGCGTCGTCGGCGGTGGTTTGCAGCCACGCCAGTGCCGCGGCGTTGTACCCGGTCCGGCGCAGCAGGTCGGCAGGCCAGGGTGAGGCCTCCGGGCGCAGCGGCACGGTGGCCGCAGTGACGGTTTCCCGAGTGAACAATGCCGGCAGGCGTCGCCACGCGGCAGACACCCCTTCAAGGACGCCGCGCAGTGTCAGCGTTGCGGTGTCCGTTCCGAGCTCTACGCTGACCTCGGGCACAAAGGTGACGCCGTCGCCCACATCGACGGGCCGCGCCAGCTCCGCGCGAAGGGCGGCCAGGGCAAGCGACAGGGTCCCGGCAGACTCAACTGCCTCGTCGAGCAGGCCGATGCCGAAGGTGACCCCGATGACAGCATGTGAATCGCCGGAATCAATCCAGTGCCAGTTCCGCCCGGTCCAAACCGTCATGCCGCTCCCCGATCGCTACAAAGTTTCCTGGTCCGCGCACCGGGCCAAAGGTCTTATGTTATCGCCCCCGGCAGGTCTTCGCTGTCCGGTTCCGTGCGCGGGCCGGGAAGTTCGACGGCGGTGGTCGGGTTGCCCCGGGGCGGGCGTCCGTGCGGCTTGAGTTCGCTGACGAGCACGCTGAGCACGATGAGGGCGGCTCCGACCAGCGCCAGTCCCGGCAGCCGGTCCCCTGCGATGCGCCCGATGACGCCGGCCCACACCGGTTCTCCCGTGTAGATGATGGTGGCTCGGGTGGGGTCCACCGACTTCTGCGCCCAGTTCATGGTCAGCTGGATGACGCAACTCGCCAGGCCGAGTCCGGCACCGGCGGCCAGCCACACCCAGGAGAACGACGGGATGGCTTCGCCGGTGGCAGGCATGGCCAGAAAGGCGAGGAGGCTGCAGGTGAGCAGCTGGACCACCGTCACCCGGCCCAGGTTGACCTTGGCGGAGAAGACGCTGATCATCACGATTTCCGCCGCGATGGCCACGGTGCTCAGCAGGGTGACCACCTCGCCCGTCCCCAGGCCCACCTGCAGGGCGCCCGGGCCGGCCAGCAGCACCAGCCCGGCGAACGCCAGGCCAGCCCCGGCAAAGGCCATCACATGCGGACGTTTTCGGTAGACGGCCCATTGCATGAACGGCACCATGGGCACGAACAAGGCCGTCAGGAAGGCCGAGGTGCTGCTGCTGACGGTTTGCAGGCCCACGGTCTGGAGGCCGTAGCCGAAGAAGATCATCACACCAATGGCGGCGCCGGCCCCCACGTCGGCCCGGGTCATGCCGCGCAGGGAGCGGTGGAAGATCAGGGCGGCGGCAAGTCCCGCCACGGCGAAACGGACCCCCACGAAGAACATCGGCCCGCTGTACCTCATGGCCAGGTGCACCACAAGATATGTGCCGCCCCAGATCACCGTGATGGCAAGCAGTGCCAGTTCCTGTCGGCTCAGGGCAAGGGGGCCGGGCGATAGGGGGCGCGGCGTGCGTGGGATGGGCACCATTCTCACCATCCTAGGTGACGGTGGGCCCGCCCGAGGCAGCCCGGCGCACAGCCAGGCTGCGGCACCCGGGGCGGGGCCCGGCGTCGTGCTTAAGGGGTGAAGTCCGCATCCTTCGCCGCAACCACGTCGGCTGTCCGTCCGGGGGCCCGGTGGTGTTGCCAGTACAGGTTGGTGTGGGCGATGACCTGCTCCACGGGCGGGGCGCCCCACTCGCTTTTGTCACCCGCGGTGTGGGCGTCGCCGACCAGGGTGACGTCGTAGCCGCGGGCCAGGGCGCCGTGGATGGTGGAGCGGATGCACATGTCGGTCTCGGCCCCGGCAACCACGAGCCGGCCCACGCCGCTCCCGGCCAGGACTTCTTCGAGGTCGGTGCCCTCGAACGCGTCACCGAAGGTCTTGTGCACCACCGGTTCCCCCTCGGCACGGACCAGTTCGGGGACGTACTCCCATTCCCTGCTGCCCAGCGGAAGGCCTTCGTCGTTGTGCTGGACCCAGACTAGCGGGGTGCCGGCGGCCCGGGCCCTGTCCACAAGGTCCACGATGTTGGCGATGACGGGTGCCGGGTTCCATGCTTCTGCCATGACGTCGTTCTGCACGTCGATGACAAGCAGGGCTGTCGCCGGGCGGTCGTGGAGTGTTGTCATGGTGCATGGTCCGATCATGGTTCGGGCGGGTGTGGGTGGTGCCGCACAAAACTCTACGCCGGACCGGTCCCCTGCGGAACAGCATGCCCCATGGGAACGCCGGTTCCTTGAACAAGAACAGCCGGCCAAGCCCGGCCGGGAGTGTTCCCGGACGGGCTTTTTCAAGGTGCTACTTCTTGCCGGGCTTACCGGTGTTGATCGGAAGCGGCGGCACCGTGGTCTGGCGGTTGGCCGTCAAGTCGATGCCGAAGTCCTTGGCGAAGACGAGGCGGGTGTCCTTGTAGATGCCCGGGTGGTTCTCGTCCAGCTCAAAGACGCGGGCACCGCGGAGGCGGTTGCGCTCGGCACCGGAGAGGCCGTAGGCGCCAAAGCCGGTGCCTGGCGCGTAGCCCAGCTGCACGCCGAAGTAGTTGCCCACATAGGTGTTGACGTGGTCGTGGCCCACAAAGTATCCCTTGACGTCGCCGCGTTCCAGGAAGGCGTTGAACAGGCCGGAGTTGAAGGGTCCGGGGCACTCGTCCTCGTTGCGCTCACCCACAATGGCGTGCTTGGTGACGGCGCGGGTGTGGTCCGCGTCCGTGCGGGAGTCGATGCTGTCAAACCACATGGCGCGGTGCTCGTGCAGGGCGATGTGGCCCCACATGAGCGACGGGATCTTGGCACCGTACTTCTTCTCCGTGGCGATGGACTGCTCGCGGTACCAGCTGACCTGGTCCATGCGGATCCAGTCCCAGGTGGGATAGCCGGAAAAGTCCTGGCCGTCGATGGCGGCAGGTGCGTAGCGGCCGGAATCAATCAGCCACAAGCCGAAGGCCGGCGACTTTCCATTGCCCGTTGAGGACTGGATGAGCAACTGGGTGTTGGAGGTGCCGGTCAGGCCCTCGATGTTATTCGCGTTGACGTTGTGTGCGTAGCCCTGCAGGAAAGCCAGCATCTTGGCCTCGGTCATGCCGCTGCGGGCGGCGGAGTCCTCATCGTGGTTGCCAAAGGTGACGGCCCAGGGGATCTGGCGGCTTTCCATGGGGCCCACCACGTGGTTGAGCGCCTGCTGGACTTCCAGTTCGCTGTCACAGCCACCGTTGATCACGTCGCCGTTGATGACCACGAAGTCCGGCTTCTCCTGGTCCAGGGTCTTCTCCATCAAGTCGATGGTGCGGCGGTCGGTCTGCTCGTCGTCCTGAGTGTCGTTGAACTGGACCACCTTGAACGTGCCGTCCGTACGGAATTCCAGGGTGGGCTTCGGCGCTTTCGCGCCGGGTGCGGCGTTGGCGCCGACACCTGATGCCACTGTGAGCCCCAATGCACCCAGTGTTCCTGCCGCCGCCAGTGCGGCCCTGCGGCTCATCCCGGACTGGCTCATGCTCTCCGTCATTGCTGCCTCTCAAAACTGCCGCGGGCCCCTCGTGGGCTGCGGTCCTGGATGAGCGTATGGGGCCATTTTGACGCTTGGACCTACTCCGGGCGACCTCAGCCCCAACTCAAGGTGAACGTCCCGGCAGCCGCGCCCGGCCCGCCCAGGCAGCCCGGCGGCAGGCGGCCCGTCCCACATGACGAGTTGCGCCGTCGGAATTTTCCGGGAAGGGCCTTACTTGCGGAACAATGGCGGGATGGACATTGAAGCAACGTTGGATTTGGTGGAGCGGCTCAAGCGGGACGTGGTGGAGTACGCCCTGTCACCCGGGTTTGCCAAGCGGCTGGAGGAGGCCCGCAGACGGCTGGGGCTGACCGGCGATTCCGTGGAGAACATGGTGGATGCGGTGGAATCGCTGCTATTCGAGGGCAGCGAGGGCAAGGAACCGCTGCTGGCGCGCTACATCCGCACCAACAAGGCCCTGGACCCGGCGGACCGTGCCGTGTACGAAGGCTGGCTGGGGCGCAACGTGTTTGGCCCCTTCCGCGTCGAAGAGCAGAACGGTCCTGAACTGCTGCTGCACAACCTCATCGACGAGATGGACTACCGCACCCACGCCACCGCGGGGGTTGATGCCTCCCACCCTGTGGCCAGTGGCGGCTATGCCACGGTCCGCGTGGTGCCCACGCACAATGTCTGGACCATCAGTGGCAACGTCCACTTCTTTGCACCGCAGCAGCGCGACCTTGTGGAGGAGTTTGCCATCAACCTGCTCCGCCAGTTCCCGCGCATGCCGTTTCGCAACCCGGACAAGTTGGAACGCGCCCGGGACATGGTGGGCGGTCAGCACAGGATCTTCGTGGACACGCTCGGAACAACAGTGGTACTGGGCAGCGGGTCGGAGGCAATCACCGCCTACCGTGCGTTCATGGAGGCCGTGGACGCAGACGCCGCGGAGAAGGCACCGCAACAGCGGCGTGCGCCCCGCTCGGGGCTGGAACTTGCCCCCGACAGCAACTTCCCCGCGGAATTGCGCGACGCCAGGGACGTGGCACTGTTCCACCATCCGGTGAAGTCGACGTCGTTCCTAATGGGCTACCGGGAGGCCGTCGAAGCCCACCGCACCCCGCCCGCCACCGCCACCGATCCTGCGGCCGCGCGCCTGCGCGAGTACATCCACGACGAATCCGTTCCCCCGCACGTCCTGGAGGAGCTTGCCGCCCAGTTCCCGGACACCGTTGACGAGGCCTACCGGGTCGCCTTCTCCCGTCCGGACTTTGTCTGGGAGCACGACGGCGGCACCCTCCTTTTGGAGCACAAGGCCACCCATGTCGAGGATGCCGACATACCCGACATCACCACGGTGCCCACCTCACTGCGCGGAGCCTACCTGAGGCTGGCGCAGGGCGCTTAACGGCAGTCCGGGGCGGTAGGTGCCAGTCGCCTACGGCTCCCCCGAAACCACGCCGAAGGCGGCGTCCAGAAATGCCGCCGCCTCGGCCCGGCCCAGGCCCAGGGCCCGGATGCGGCCGGCATAATCCTCCGCGGCCCTCTGGGCCTGCCGTTGAATGGGGTCCTCGTGCCCGGACACAAAGGTGCCATGCCTGCCGCGCGTTTCGATGGCGCCGTTGAGTTCCAGCTCCCGGTATGCGCGGGCAACGGTGTTCGGGGCCAATGCCAGGTCGGCAGCCAGCCTCCGCACCGTGGGCAGCCGCGTTTCGGGCGCCAGCTGTCCCTGCCGGACGAGTGCCAGCACCTGCACCCTGATCTGTTCGAAGGGCGGAACCGCCGACCGGGGGTCAACAGTCAGCATCACGGCCGCACCTGCCCCTCGGCGAGGCTCCCGCTTCTCGGAGCAGCGGAGTCCGGCCAGAGCCGCATGCGGAACCACGTGTAAGACCGACCATAAAGGTAGAGGCAGTAAATCACGTAGTAGCCCCACACCGACACCCATTCAGCGATGGAGTTGCCGGTGGTGCCCGGCGCGGTGGCGTCAATGCCAGCGAGAATCGACAGGACGGCCGCTGACACGGCAAGCCAGGCCATGACGGATGCCAGCAACCCAAGCTTGCGGAGGGCGTCGGACCTGATGGCATCATCCCAGGCAAGCTCCAGCCTGCTGCCGGCACGTTGAGGCTGTTCCAGAATCTTGCGGGCCGTCACTGCACAGAGCACGACGCCGATGGCGGCAGCGGCAAGGAGCGGCAGCGCCGGTCCTTGAACAAATCCCACCATGCCGGCATTCAATGATCCGCCCATGGTCAGGCCGGCCACGACCAGCACAGCGGACAGGCCCAGGAGAACCGGCCCGGCCCACAATCGCACGGGGCTCAGGTAATCGCTGAGAGCAACTCTTTCCAGGCGGGCGATGCGCGGGGCATCCGAAGCCCTGCCGAAGAGCGAATCCCCCACCGCCACGGCCACATCGAAAGCTGTCACTCCCACCAGGATGGCCGGCATGGCCACCAGCCACACAAAAGCGAACGGGAGTCCAGAGACACCGGCTGCCACGTACCAGATGGTGGCAGCCAGCGCCCCGGCAAGTCCTCCGAGCAGTGCCGCATTGGCGCTGCGCCGCAGCCGGCGGACGAGGATCGCATGGATCCGGGCATTGCCCATCGGCAGTCCCACCCGCTGCCAGAAAGTGAAGGCCATCTTCGCCTGGCACCTGTGGGTCTGGACCATTGTCAGGCGGGTGACGAAGGCTGCAGAAATGAGCCCGATGACTATCCAGTTCAGTGCTGCGTTGAAGCTCATGGCAATCCTTTGATTGGGCTATGTCTCAATGTATCATCACAAAGTTTCAATGTCTGGCCGCGCGCCGCCCAAGGCCCGCGGCGCCAGGCAGGCCGGCCGAACGGAGGAAGGCGGCGGGCATCACTCCGCGTGTGCCGCACCGTGAAGGTGGGCCAATTCGCCGTCGTGGTTGAAAATGGAGAGGATCTCCACCGGGCCGCCATGGGCGGCAATGGCGTGCGGAACCATGGTGGAGAACTCGGCCACCTCGCCGGGATGAACAAGGATGGTCCGCTCCCCCAGCTCGAGGCGGACGACGCCCGAGAGCACAGTGAACCAGTCTCGGCCCGGGTGAACGCCCAGTCCGGCGGGCCGGTCGGCGGTGATGCGCATCTTGGCGACGGTCTTGCCGTGGAGCCCGTCGCCCGTGGACAGGATCCACGTGGTCAGGCCCTCCGAGTGGCCAGGCTGCGGGCGGATAACAACATCGCCGTCGGCGGACGGTTCCACCAGGGCATCCAGGGTGCTTCCAAACGCCCGGGCAATGGGAACCAGCTGGTCCAGGGCAATGCGGCGGTGCCCGGTCTCGATGCGGCTGAGGGTGGACGGGCTGAGGCCGCAGCGGGCCGCGAGGCTGTCGAGGGACCATCCCCGGGCATGGCGGAGGCCGCGGATGCGTTGGCGGATCAGTTCATCAACATCAGATTCTTGCGTCATGCGCAAAAGTCTATGCGCGTGGAGCACCCCGCCGCTACCGTGGAGACATGACGGAACACGGACAGCACGAACATTCACACGGCCACGCGGACGGCCACGCGGACGGCCACGGCGGACATTCCACACACGGCCACGCACACACCACCGACGCCGAACTCGCCGACACCCTTGAACTGGACGCCCTCATCCTGGGCTCCTACCTCATGGACGCAACGGCATGGGCGGCCCAGCTCCTGCCGGAGGCACCCGCCACCATCATCGACGTGGGAGCGGGATCCGGCGCCGGCACCCTCGCCCTCGCCCGCCGCTTCCCCAAGGCGCAGCTCACGGCCCTCGACAAGTCCGCAGAAATGCTGGACCGCACCCTCGACGCGGCCGCGAACAGCGGATTCGGCCCCCGCACCACCAGCCTGCGGGCCGACCTCGACTGCGGATGGCCTGCGAGCGCAGCGGCTGATCTCTTCTGGGCTTCCTCGTCCCTGCATGAGCTGGCAGATCCGGAGAAGACCATGTCGGAGATGTTTGCCGCGCTGAATCCCGGCGGCGTGCTGCTCGTGCTGGAGATGGATGCCCTGCCCAGCTTCCTGCCTGAGACGCTTGCACAGGATTCCGCAGTTGAACCAGGCATGGAGGGGCGGCTCCATGAAGCGCTCGCCGCCAGGGGGTGGAACCATTACCCCGACTGGACGGCAGGGCTGGAAGGTGCGGGGTTCGCCGTCGAGCGCCGGCACTTCCCCACTGAGGGGAGTACGACGCCGGAGCTTGCGGCGCGCTATGGCCGCGCCTTCCTGGGGCGGATGGCTTCTGCGCTGGAGGGGTCCGCCTCTCCTGCCGACCTTGCCTCGCTGGCGTTGCTGCTGGGCGACGGGCCGGAGTCGCTGGAGCGCCGCGGAGACCTTGTGGTGCGCGGGCACCGGACCGGGTGGGCCGCGCGCAAGCTGTAGGTGCGGCATCGCTGTTGCCGGTGTGCGGCTCTGGCCTTGGTTGATTCCCGTGGCTAGGCTCGAACCATGACGACGATTGTGTGGGCGCCCGGTGATTTGGTGATTGCAAACAGCGAGGGTGTGGATATCAGGTTCGCCGGCGTGGAGATCACGGCAGACATCCCCCACTACAAGGGGCAGCCTGCCGGCGAGCGCGGCATTCTGGTGCGGCTTGCCTGCGTCACCGGTCCCGTGACCACGAAGCTGCACAGTGACCACGGGCTTGCCATGCATCAGTGGGGCGAAAAGCGAAAGGCCGGGGGCGCCGAAGCTGCGGGCCCGCCACCGGTTATGCCGGGCGAAACCATCCTCAAGATCGTCCGGCCCGTGGTGAACGACAACCATGACACCGATTACCGGTGGGTGGCGGCCCAGTTCGCCGGGACTGGAACGGAATGGGATGGCCGGTGGGCGTTCGTTCCCGAGCCGCCTGCAGGCGTGAAGCACCTGAACATCGAGTTCACGGTCGCCGGCGCGCTGACGGGCAAGAGCGTCCGGGTTCAGCTGGGCTGATCCCGGACCAGCCGAGCCCTGTCAACGGCCCCGGTAGGCTGGGCCGATGATCCCTCTACTGCCCACACTTGATCCTGAGGCCCTGCTTGCCGGGCCCCGCGGGCGGCGCCTGTGCCTGGAAATTGCAGGCATGGCCGCTCAGGCCGCTTCCACTGATCCCGACCGGAGCGACTTCGGTACGGCGAGGTTCTACGCCTCCTACACCCTTGACCCCGGCCGAGGGCAGTCCGTGAAGATGGTCGGCCCCGGCACGGATGCCGAACTGCCCGCACCATCGCCCGAGGAGGTGGCCGCGCTGCTCGACACCGTGCCCCTCCCGGAGCTGACGGAGGATGGGCTCCTGGCGGCACTGACCGCCACAGTTGACCATGCCCGTTACTGGCAGGAGCCGGACGGCGACGACGTGCTGGCTGCGAGCGCACCCATGCGGAAGGCCCTGGACCGGTTTGCCCGGGCGCTCGCAGACTCTCCGCTGGCCCAGTGGTGGAGCGCCCCCATGGACACGGCTGCCCAGTGGACGGTGCTTCTTGTCGACGATCCGCCGCGGCCTCCCGCCGAGCCCAAGACCGCAGATCAGGCCCTTGGGCAGTGGCGCGCAGCAGTCATCGCCGAGGAACGCCGCGCAGGGTCCGACCGGCCCAGCGACCCCACGGCGAACTTCAGCGGCACCTGGTGGTCGCGGCCGCCATCGGACCTGGCCACCAGCACCTGCGCCCTGGTCGGCCACGGTCCGCTGGGCCTTCACCTCGTGGAGGACCGCTTCAATGAGGAGGAAGCCGTGGCGCACAAACTCCGTGTTCCCGACGGTGCCCGCATCCTTGAGGTCAACTCCCCCTCCGACTGGGCGCAGCTGTGCCGCGAACACCCGCTGGACGTCACTGCGTCGAGGCGGCATGACTGGTACCGGGCCACAGGAAGGATGGGTGCCTGGGTCCTGCCGGACTGGTCCGCCCTCCGGGACAAGTACGACGGCGTGCACCTCACCGTTGGCGGCTACCTCGCAACGGCGGGCGTTGCCGTCCCGGTGGATGGGGAACGGTCGAGCGTGCTGGCAGGCTGGGACCCGGATGCCACTTTTTGGTTCCGCGCCACCGGCGTCGAGGAGGAATCACGGCAGGCGTGGGCGCGGGTCCATGACGACCCGCAGTGGTCGCTGCAGGGTTCGGCGCCACGCAGCCTGACCGTGCCGGCCCGCAGCGGCTGGTCCCTGAACCACGCAGGCTACGAGGCATGGTCGGACACGGTTCGGCTGGGTGCGGGCGAGCACCTGTGGCAGCGGGTTCGCAGGGATGTGCTCAGCTGGAAGGTGAAGACGCGCAGCGGCTTCACCGTGGACACGCCGGGCCCGGTGGCTGAGGGCCAGCAAGTGAAGGTCACGGCGCATTTCCTGGGCACCAAGGTCGTCGAGCCGGTGGAAGTGGTGGCGGTGGTGGATGAGACGGATCGTGCGGGCTTCGCGTACCGCACGCTGCCGGGCCATCCTGTCAGCGGCGAGGAGGCGTTCATCGTCCACCGCTTTGGCGACGAGGTGCACCTGACCATCCGCTCACTCACCCGGCCCGCACCGCAGCAGCCGTGGCGGGCCTTGTTTCCCGTCCTCCTGGCGGTGCAGAAGAAGGTGCGCGGGCGCTACCTGCGGGCGCTGCGCTGACGCCAAGGACCCGGCGCTCGAAGCCGTGTTCGAATCGTTGTTCGAACTGATCCCGTCGCCCGCGCCGTCCCCGTAGGCGTACTTGCCCCCGCGGAGGGCCGAGGCCACGGCCGCCACAAGACAGGCGGCGATCGCAAAGCCAAACGCAACCGCAAGCCCGTCCGCAAAGGGGCCGGAAATCAGGGCCGGGAAAAAGCTGCGGCCGGTGAGGTATCCGGCGTCGGAAGGTGGCAGCTGGGACAACGCAACCGGGCCCAGAAGTGTCTGGACGGGGTTGTATCCCAGCAGTGAGGCAAAGAGCACGGACACGGGAGGCAGCGTGGCGACGTGCCCGGCGTCGACTGCGCTGACACCGTGGGCAGTGAGCCCGGCGCTCAAGGTGGCGGGCAGCGTGCGGGCCAGGCCTGTGACCATGAGGGAGAAGAAGATGCCGATCGAGAGCACCATGGCGGAGTTTTGGAAGGTGGTGCTCATGCCGGCGCCCACGCCGCGGCGGTTGGGCGGCAGCGCGTTCATGATGCCGGCACGGTTGGGGGCGGCGAACAGGCCCATGCCGATCCCGTTGAGCAGCAGGGCGAGGGCGAACGTCCAGTAGTCGAAGTTCACGGGCAGGAGCAGCAGCCAGCCGAAGCTCAGCGCCGCCACCACCATGCCGCCGGTGGCGAGCAGCCGGGCGCCGTGCCTGTCCGAGATGGCGCCGGAAATGGGGCCGGCAACGAGGAATCCGGCCGTCAGCGGGAGCATGTAGATGCCGGCCCATAGCGGGGTGTCGGCGAAGCTGTAGCCGTGGCGAGGGAGCCAGATGCCCTGCAGCCAGATGATCAGGATGAACATCAGCCCGCCGCGGCCGATGGCGGAGAGCAGGCTGGCGAGGTTGCCGGCCGTGAAGGCGCGGATGCGGAACAGGGAGAGTTCAAACATGGGGTCGGGCACGTGCAGCTCCACCGCCACAAACAGGGCAAGCACGGCGGCCCCGCCTGCGAGCGCGCCCAGCACCCACGGGTTGGACCAGCCCATGGTGTGTCCGGCGTAGGGCTGGATGCCGTAGGTAATGCCCACCAGGACGGCGACCAGACCCACTGCGAAGGTGGCATTGCCCCACCAGTCAAGTCGTGCCGGCTGGCGCATTCCCGTCTCATGCAGCCGCAGGTAGGCCCAGGCTGTGCCGAAGACACCCACGGGAACCGACACGAGGAAGACCAGGCGCCAGTCAATGGGGCCGAGCAGTCCGCCAATGATCAGGCCCAGGAACGAGCCCGCGATGCCGGCCACCTGGTTCAGGCCGAGGGCCAGTCCGCGCTGGTCCACCGGGAAGGCGTCGGTGATGATGGCGTTGGAGTTTGCCATCAGCATGGCCCCGCCCACGCCTTGGAGGATGCGCATGACGATCAGCCACAGCACGGCCGGCGTTCCCTGCATCCACGTCGCAGCCAGCAGGATGGAGAAGACGGTGAAGATGGCGAATCCTGCGTTGTACATTTTCACGCGGCCGTACATGTCCCCCAGCCGGCCGAAGCTGACCACCAGCACGGCCGTAACCACCATGTAGCCCATGATCAGCCACAGCAGCAGGCTCGTATTGCCGGGCGCGAGCGGGTTGATACCCACGCCGCGGAAGATGTCCGGCAGCGCGATCAGCAGGATCGAGGCGTTGATGGAGGCCATGAGCACGCCGAGCGTGGTGTTGGACAGGACGATCCACTTGTAGTGAGGCTTGGCCAGGTCCCGGGCGCGGCGGGCCGGCCCACGACCTCCACCTTTGCCTGGATCTTTGCCCGCACTTTCGTTCGAATTCTTGTTCGAATTCAGCAGCTTGACCTGAAGCACGCCTGCCAGCCCCCTCCTGTATCGACCGGGGCAGGGGAATTTGGTTACCTCTGCTAACTAATAATGGTAGTCGCGTTGGCGGGAATGGGAGCTGAAAATAGGCTGCGAATTGCTGTTGCCGCCGGGGGCGCAGGCCGGGCCGACAGGGAACGCCCGTGGATGCGCGCCACCGGCACGCCCGCAGGCCCGGTCTGTGAAACCGCTAGGCCTGGCCGTGGCTTGCCCGCGAGCGGCGTGACAGGGAGTCGATGATGACTGCGAGCAGCAGCACGGCTCCGGTGATCATGTAGCGGATGGAGGAATCGAGGTTCAGCAGGGTCAGTCCGTTGGAAATGGATTGGATCACCAAGATGCCCAGCAGCGCCGAATATGCGCTGCCGCGCCCACCGAACAGGCTCGTCCCGCCAATGACGGCAGCGGCAATGGCCACGAGGTTTGTGTCGCCGCCGCCGCTCGACAAGCTGGCCGAGGTCAACCGGGCCGAGGCCAGCAGGCCGCCGATCGTGGCGAAGAATGTGCCGAGCATGAGCACCGAGACATAGATGCGGTTGACCTTGATGCCGGCACGGCGTGCAGCTTCGACATTGCCGCCGACGGCGAAGACGGCGCGCCCCCACCTGGTGCGGACCAGAAAAAAGTTCATCACCACGACGAGCACCACGAACAGCAGAAACATCATGCCAACGCCGCGGTCGGTGGCCAGGTAGGCGACGGCAACAACCAAGACGACAAGCAGCGCCGTGCTCTTGATAACCATCAGCGACACCGGCCCGGTGGACAGCCCGGCCGCACGGCGCCGCCTTGCGCGCAACCAATCCGAGAGAAACATGCCCGCCGCCGCCACCGCCGCCAGCAGGATCGCAAGCCACGGCGGCAGAAACCACGCCTGCGCGAATTGCACAATCCATGAATCGTACGGCAGGTTGATCGATCCGTTCGGCCCCAGCACCCGCAGCTGGAGGCCTAGGAACGCCAGCAGGCCGGCCAACGTGATCACGAAGGTGGGTACGCCAAACTTGGTGAACAGTAGCCCGTAGGCGAGGCCGATGAGCAGGCCCACTGCCACGGCCACGACAATGGCGAGCCAGATGGGCCAGCCGGCAACCGTGATGCCCACGCCCAGGATCGCCGCCGACAGGCCGCTGACGGAGCCTATCGACAAGTCGATCTGCGCCACCAGCAGCACCAGCACCACGCCGATCGCAATGGTTCCGGTGGCGGCGCACTGCAGCGAAAGGTTTACCAGGTTGTTGGCGGAGAGGAAGTTGGGGTTCAGGATCTGGAAGATCGCCCAGATGATGACCAGGCCAATCACGACCGGCAGGGAACCCAGGTCGCCGCCGGCCACGCGGCGCCGGAACGACGCGATGGCGCCGCCAATGCCTTCGTCCCTGGCGAGCCGCTCGTCCTGCCTGTCAGTTGCCAGCCCGGAAGGGGCTCCGGATGCTGCCGCCGCCTTGGGACCGATGGGGTTTGTCATGGCTGACGGCCCTCCTCCGTGCTGTGTCGGCCATCGGCTCCACCCGCATCAGGGTGCTCCGTGCCGGTCCGCCCCACATCCTTCGCCGCCTCCACCACCTTGGGAGGCCCTCCCGGCTCCGCGTCTCCCGCCCGGCCGCCTGGGGCCTGGGCGCTCGCACGCCGTGTGACGGCATTGTCACTGGCTCCGGTGATGGCGGCAATGATGTCCTCATAACTGACGTCGGCCACCATGAAGTCACCGTTGTTGCGCCCCAGGCGCAGCACCGCCACGCGGTCTGCGACGGCCTGCACGTCGGCCATGTTGTGGCTGATCAGCACCACCCCGAGACCGCGTTCGCGCAGCCGCTCGATGAGGTTCAAGACCTCCGCCGTCTGCGCGACGCCAAGTGCCGCCGTCGGCTCATCGAGGATGACCACCGCCGGATCGCCAATCAGCGACCTGGCAATCGCCACTGTCTGGCGCTGCCCGCCGGACAGCGAGGCGACAGCGATCCGCACCGAAGGGATTTTCGCGGACAGCTGTTGCAGGAGCTCCCAGGAACGCTTCTCCATCTCCTCCTCATCAAGCGTCAAGCCGCCCATTTCGCGCCCCAGGAACAGGTTTGACACGACGTCCAGGTTGTCGCACAGTGCCAGGTCCTGAAACACGGTGGCCAGGCCCAAGGTTCGTGACTCGGCAGGCGAGTGTATGGAGACGTCCCTGCCCTCAAAGCTGATGGTGCCCGAGTCCTGTGGATGCACACCCGCCAGGATCTTGACAAGGGTCGACTTGCCGGCGCCGTTGTCTCCCACGATCGCGACGACTTCGCCGCGGAAGATGTCCAGGTCCACAGCGTCCAGCGCCCTGACGGCACCAAAGTTTTTGGATATCCCGCGCAGGCTGATGACCGGTTCTCCGACTGGCCCGGCCTGCTCAACCGGCTGTGCTTGCAGGCTCACGTGCAACTCCTTCGATTCGTCGGGTGGCCCGGACGGGCCGTGATGCGCCAAGTCGGCGCCGCCTCGCAGCGGCGCCGACTTGGGAGCGGGACTACTTGATGCCGGCCTTGTCGCAGGCGTCCTTGTAGTCAGCGGTGCAGATTTGGGCCACCGTGTAGAACCCGTCCTTCACCACCGTGGACTCGATGGTGTCGACCGTGACGGTGACCGGGGTCAGCAGGAACGACTGGATGTCGGCTCCGCCCTTGGTCTTCACCGTGACCTCACCCTTGGGATTGTTGCCCTTGGTCAGGTCGATGGCGAGCTCGGCAGCCTTCTCAGCTTCCGGCTTGAGTGCCTTGTAGACGGTCATGTACTGGTCCCCGGCGAGGATCCGCTGGATTCCGGCAAGCTCTGCGTCCTGCCCGGTGACGGGAGGAAGAGGCGAAACGCCGGCACCCTTCATGGCTGCGATTGAGGCCCCGCCGACGCCGTCATTGGCTGCGTAGACGCCCTTGATCTGGCCCTTGAACTGGGTCAGCTGGCCCGCCACCCAGTCCTGCGCCTTGGCGGGTTCCCACCCTGGCGTGTCGAACTCGGCGAGCACCTTGTAGCCGCTGGCGTCAATGATCTTGTGGGCGCCGGCCTTGAACTGGCTGGCGTTGTTGTCCGTCGGTGAACCGTTGACCATGAGGATGCCGCCGTCACCGGGAGCCACTCCGTCCGCCTTCAGCTTGTCGACCAGCGCGGTGGCCTGTAGTTCGCCCACCTTTTCATTGTCGAAGGAGATGTAGTAGCTGAGATCGGCGCTGTTGATCAGGCGGTCATAGGAGATGACGGGGACGTTCTTCGCCTTCGCCTCGGCGACGACCGCGGCTGCCGCCTCACCGTCAAAGGGATCCAGGACCAGCACCTTCACGCCCTGGGTCAGCATCGACTCGGCCTGCTGCTGCTGCTTGGCGGCGTCACCGTCGGCATTGGCATAAAGCACCTTGCAATCAGGGCAAAGATCCTTGACCTTGGCTTCGAAATACGGCTTGTCGGCACTCTCATACCGGGCAGTGACCGAATCCGGCAGGAGCAGGCCGATCTGGGCGTTGGCGGCACTTCCGGAGCTTTCACCGGGCGTGTTTTCGGCCCCGTTGGAACACCCGGCAAGGACACCCATGGTGAGCAGCAAGGCGGCGCCGGCGGCAACCGTTTTCATCGTGGCAATTTTCATTGAAATACCCTCCAGATCTGCGCCGCCGACTCTGGCGGTTGGTCTCAGCGTTGCACCCGGGGGAATCGCCGTCAAGGGTTGGACTGCGGTGTCACCACGGCGCCAGGACGGTCTTGGGGTCGAGGGGGCCGCGGCCCGCAAGCCAGGCCATGAACCCGCGCCGGCCATCCGGCGACTCCAAACGGGCTCCGGCGCCAGCAAGCAGCACCGCCAGGTCCCAGGCCACATATTCCTCCGGCCAGTCAAGTGGCGTATACCCCAGCCCCACGTCCACATGGTGCATCTCCACCTCCCGCAGCCGGTGCGCCGGGCAACCGGACACCCCATAGTTGCCGCCGCCCAGGAAGTGGCCGTTGGGCCATCCGGCCTCCGAGCTCTGCTCGAATATGTCCTCCAATTTCGCCTGGCTGGCCGCAAGGTCCGCAAGGATCGCAGCTGCGGTGCGGCCCGCACCGGATTCAATCTCCGCCGCGCGCTGTTCTCGTCCTCGACCGTACTTCGGCACATCCGTGCCCGTGATTGCACCGGCCAGGCGCCGTGCGTGCGCATCGGCGTTGCGGGCCAAATGTGTCAAGACGTGGGCCACGCTCCAGCCCGGCAGGGCACTTGGCGAGCGCATGTCGGCGTCGGACAGGCCCGCAATGCGGCCCATCAGCCGGGACTGTGCCTCGCGGCACAGCTCGGATGCCCTTTGGGGATTGCTTTCAAGGTCCATAGTCTTCTTTCTTTCAGGTGCAATGATGCGGCGCCAGTGCCGCACCCGCGGCAGCTCCATGGCGCGGAACGGGTCATGGAGCTGCACCCGGCTTGTGCGTGGAGTGGCCAGCCGGGAGTGTCTGCAGTCGGTGTGGTGCAGGAGTTCTCGGGGGCGCGCTCGCGGATGCATGCGACGAGTGTGTCGAGCGCCGCCCTGCCGAGGCCCTTGCCCTGGAATTCAGGCAGCGCCATGGCACCAGTCTTTCACCACCTGCGAGCGCCCAGTGTCAAGGGTTCGGTCTGGCAGGGGAACCGGGCAGCCGGGCGGCGGCGGAGACCTGCGTGCCGCTGAGCCTGTCGTGGACGGTCCGCCCTCCCGGGGTAAAGAGTGAGGCGAGCCACACCAGCGGCACGAGGTAGGTGGCAATGAGCAACCACACGACCCAGGCCGGAACCGCCGCATCCGCAATCGTGGCGAGCACGGCGAAAGTGGCAGCGTGCCCCAGCAGCCACGGCACACCGATCTTCACAGTGTTGCGCAGCAGGGCACGGCGGAAGGTGGGCCGGGCGCCGTCGTGCTCCACCAACAAGCCCAAGGCCCTCTTGCCAGGGGTCGCCGCGCGCAGGCGGGACTCGAACCAGGCCGCGCCTGCAACCACAGGGGCCACCACGGTGAGCCCCACCAAGTTCTCCGGAAGGGGTCCCTCCAGGTTCAAGGCGCCCATCAGGTAGAAGGGCACGCCGATGGCCGCAACGATGGCAGCCCAGCCGAGCATGCAGCACCAGTCGACCAGGAACGCGGCAACGCGCCGCCATCTCATGATGCCGGCCGCCCTGCGAAGAACTTCCCCAGGTGGTCTGTTCCGTGGGCCGGGGCCACCATGTCCCTGGTCATGACGGACAGGAAAAACTGGACGGGTCCGTAGACGCGTTCAGGGGTGGTGCGCGCGAGGGCTCCGCCGATGCCCGCCGCTGCCCATGTGGGGATGCGAAGCATGCGCGGTTTTCGGCACGCAGTGTCAAAGGCGAGGTGGACAATGTCATTGTGGCTCAGCACGTCCGGCCCGCCGACCTCAAGTTCCCCCGCACCCGATTCGACGCCCTCGACGCAGGCGACCGCCAGGTCCTCCCCCGACACCGGGTTCATCTGCCGGGATCCGTCGCCGATGACAAACACGGTGCCCTTGCGGGCCATGTCCAGAAACGCTGCCATGTCGGAGAAGTAGGCCGTGGGCCTGATGACGGTCGATGGAATGGGTGACGCGCGCAGTTCATCCACGAACTCTTCCTTCGCCGCCGCGAGCCGCACCCGGCTGCGAAGTTCCGGTCCGTGCAGCACCGACACGTAGGCGAAGCGCTGCACACCGGATCGTTCTGCTTCCCGCAGCAGTGCAACGTTGCCGCCGTAGTCCACCTGCCGGTATCCCACCCCGTCGCGCTGGCGGGTGATGCCAAGGGTGGAGTACAGCGTGCCCACCCCGTCGCAAATGCCGGCGAGGGACTCGGGCTCGGTCACCTGTGCCACGAATATGTCGTCTGCGACCGCGAGCGCCGCTGCCTGTTCAGGCCGCCGCACGAGGACGCGCACCCAATATCCGCGTGATTTCAGCCGTGCGACAATGCGGCTCCCGAGGTAGCCAGTGGCACCGGCCACCAGCACCCGGCTGCTCCTGCCAATCTGCTGTCCGTCCATGGGCGGCTCTCCTTCCGACGTGCCAGAAGTGGCGGCGCGAGACAGCGCCGCTGCCGGGGGCGAGACCCCTGCGCCGCGGCTCGGTTCGATCGGGAGCCGGGCGCGGGCCGACTGGCAAGGGCTCAAGGGGACTCGGGCCCCGGGGAACGACTCCCTGGGGCACGGGTGCGCAGCAAACGGTGTGCCCACGCGGCCGACAACGGCCTGGCGGGCGCTGGTCGCACGACGTCAAATGTGGCGGCACCCCTGGCAGTGAACATGCTCCTTGGTTTGAAATATACGCCCACGCGGGCCGGTTGTGCAGGGCCTCGGACATGGCCGCCCGTCCCAAGGGATAGGCTCGAACGATGGGCATCAAACCTTGCGCAGACTCGTCGGCCGCCGACTGGATCGCTTCATCGGCGCTGCCGTGGCAGCAACTCGTCGGCTTCGGTCCCGACGGGTTCGACCGCCACGCCCGCCTGCGCATCGTCCCGGACCCCATGCCCGAGGGCGAGGACGGGTCCGGGTCACGAGCACTTCCCTGCTTGCTGCCTGAGCCGGAGCAGTTGGCCGCCGCAGTGGGCATACTGCTTAAGTACAGCACGACGCCGGACCGGCTCTTCTTTGCTTTCTGGGACGGATTCGGCTTCGACATGCCCGCAGCACGCTTTGCCGTTCCCAACCGCGAATTCTTCCTCTATGCCGGCTTCGTCACCGACAGCGGCAGCTGGGACATTGCGCCGGCGGACCAGGCTCCGGGGCAAAAATGGCTCCCGGCACCCGCGTTCATCTGGCCGGCGGACCAGGCATGGTGCCTGGCATTTGATGTGGACCCGGACTGGGCCGGCATTGGCGCCGGCGCAGATGCCATCGCCGCGCTCCTCGGAGCCACGGACCTTGACGTGGTTCCCGCCGATCCGGCAGCACCGCAGCCCTAGTCCGGGCAGCATCCCCTACGGCGGGGTGAGGTACTTGATGTACACATTCCCGCGCACCGTGGTCCAGCCGTCGGATTCCATCAGCTGCGACTCGGTGCCGTCGGCCGTCAGGGCCGCCGAAATACCCAAGGGGACCGAGGCCAAGTCAATGAGTTTGCCCGCCTGCCCCATGCCGCTGCAGCGGCACGGTCCAGCGCAGCCAGCCCCGGGCTGCCGCCACAGGCACTGAGCACCAGAGCCCCCGAGGCCAGAAAAACGGCAAGTCCTGCGCGGCCCTGCTTCATGGATTCCCCCAAAACGTCAATGTAGTGGCACGTTGTGGGCCAGCCTGCCACACATCAACTGGCAGGATGGCAGCATGACCCATGTTGACCCCGCAACGCTGCCACTGCCTGAAGTTCGCGCCGCCCTGGCGAAACACGGCATCGACCACGATGTACTCCCCTGCCCCGACGAGCTCTCCGACACCGCCGCCTTCTGCGCACACTACGGCGTGCCGCTGGGCCAGGCGGCCAACACCATTGTCGTCACTTCACGCAAGACAGAGCCCGCCGTCCAGGCGGTGTGCGTCGTTCCCGGCACCACCCGCCTCGACGTCAACAGGAAGGTCCGCGAACTGCTTGGGGTGAAGCGGGCGTCCTTCGCCGAGGCGGAGTTGACCACCCGGCTCACAGGCATGAAGATCGGCGGCGTCACCCCGTTCAGCCTCCCCCGCACGGAAGCGGGGAACCTCCCCGTCTACGTGGACTGCGCCGTCCTGCAGCAGGACCACGTCATCATGGGCGGCGGCAACCGCACCAGCAAGATCCGCCTGGCGCCAACAGAACTGCGCAAGCTGCCCGCCGTCGTGCTGGTTGAAGGGCTGGCTGCCCGTGCAACGGAACCCGCACCCGGACCCGAAACAACGGGGCCACAGCCATGATGTTCGGCACCACCCCGCTGGCCCATGTGGGCATGAACAAGTTCGACCCGCCCAATCCGGACGTGTGGCCTGCCACCCTGCCACCCGTTCGACAGATACTGCACGAAGGCCTGGACCTGGGCCGCGCCACGATTTTCACCGGCGAGAACGGTTCCGGCAAGTCAACCCTCGTTGAGGCAATCGCCATGGCCTACGGCGTGAATCCGGAGGGCGGCTCCACCGGCGCCATGCATCACAGCCGCGCCACCGAATCCGGGCTCCACAGCGGCCTGAGCGTGCGCCGCAACCCCGGGGCCAGCAAATACGGCTACTTCCTGCGCGCGGAAACCATGCACGGCTTCTTCAGCTACCTCGAGGACAACCCGTCACTGAGCAGGCAGGACCTCACCTTCCACGAAATGTCCCACGGCGAATCGTTCCTGGCACTGATCACCGACCGTTTCCGCGGTGGCGGCCTATGGATCCTCGACGAGCCCGAGTCCGCGCTGTCCTTCTCCGGCTGCCTGTCGCTGCTGAGCGTGCTCACGGAATTGATGGACGACGGCGATTCGCAAGTGATCCTGTCGACCCACTCGCCGCTGCTGGCTTCACTTCCGGGGGCCGACATTTATGAGGTCGGCCCGTGGGGTTTGCGGCGCAACGACTGGGAGGGCCTGGAACTCGTGCGGAACTGGCGTTCGTTCCTTGACGCCCCGGAACGGTTCCTCAAGTACCTGTAGCCGGACACCGGCCGCCACACGGGCAGGCTGAAGGCAACGGCCTGGCCCGCGGTGAACGGGCAGCCGGCAGGCCCGGCACCGCCCGCAACCGGCGTTCCCGGCGCGTCAGACGCCGTCGTAGGCAGCCTGCAGCTCTGCGATCACCAGCCGGCGCATGCCCAGCATGGCCTGCATGGCCCGCTGGGCGCCTTCGGCGTTCGGGCCGCTGAGCACCTTCGGCATCATGCTGGGGACGAGCTGCCAGGACACACCGAACTTGTCCTTGAGCCAGCCGCACTGGCTTTCCTGACCGCCGTCGGCCGTCAGGGCATCCCACTTTTCATCCAGTTCCTCCTGGGTGTCGAACTGCAGTTCAAAGGAGATGGCCTCGTTGAACGTGAATTCGGGCCCGCCGTTCAGGCCGGTGAACGTGCGCCCGTCCAGCTCAAACGCGACGGTGAGGACAGAGCCGGGCTCGCCCGGCCCGCCGTCGCCCCAGCGTGCGATGTTCCCGATGCGTGAATTGGGGAATAGCCCCACATAGAAATTTGCCGCTTCCTCTGCCTGCCCGTTAAACCACAGGCACGTACCAATGCCCATCTGAACCGCTCCCTGTCATTTGCCTGGCGGGGATTTCCGCAGGCCTGACAAAAAGCCTAGGGCGGGCGGCCCGCGGGCAACAGGGCCTACCGGCCGGTAGCTTTCCTGCGGCAACAGGGTCAGGTCGCCGGCGGCAAAGGGAGCGCGGAGCCGCCGGCCGTGGCGGAGGTGCCGTAGAAGGACAGCACCGCACCGCCCAGGCCGAAAACCCAGCCGGCCGCCCTGTGTGCAGGGCCGCCGAGCAGTTCACGGCTAAACTCCTCTGTGTGACCAAGTCAAAGACCTCCCCCGGAACCATCATCTACGCCGCCGCCGCAGACATTGTGCTTGTTGTCCTGTTCGCACTTTCCGGCCGCAGCTCCCACAGCGAAAGCATCACGGCAGCAGGCGTGCTGGAGACGGCCTGGCCATTCCTGGCCGCCCTCGCCGCAGGCTGGCTCATCGTGCGTGACTGGAAGGCGCCGCTGCGCATCTGGCCGCAGGCCGTCTGCCTGTGGCTCATCACCGTTGCCGGCGGCATGCTGCTGCGCATCGTGTCCGGCAACACGGCGGAGCTGCCCTTTGTCATCGTTGCCACCCTTGTCCTGGCGCTGTTTCTGCTGGGGCACCGCCTCCTCGCAACGCTTGTTACGCGGCGCACTCAACAACGCCGCGATTAGTCTCAATTGCGTTACGATCGATTTGGACAAAACGGTGCCCCGCGCCTGGTTTGGCCCACCCACCATTGAACATCCAGACGACAAGGACCATTCCTTTGATCACCGCCTTTGTCTTGATCAAGACTGACGCCACGCGGATCCCCGAATCCGCCCAGGAAATCTCCGAGCTTGAGGGCATCAGCGAGGTCTACTCCGTGACGGGCGAATGGGACCTGATCGCCATCGCCCGCGTCCAGAAGCACGAGGACCTGGCCGACGTCATCGCCGACAAGCTTTCCAAGGTCAAGTCCGTAGTCTCCACCACTACGCAGATTTCCTTCCGGGCATACTCCCAGCACGACCTGGACGCGGCATTTTCCCTCGGCTTTGACCACTGAGCCCCGGATGCGCCTTGAGATTGCCGTCCAGGACGTCCCCGGAGCGCACCTTGCGGCAGCCCACGGTGCCGACCGCGTCGAGCTCTGCTGCGCACTGCAGCTCGGCGGCCTGACGCCGTCGCAGGGCCTGCTCAACAGTGTCCGGGAGGCCGAACCCGCCCTGCCCGTCCACGCGCTCATCCGGCCCCGGCCTGGCTGCTATGTCTACGACGCAGCCGCCCTGGCCCTCATGGTGGCAGAGATCAAGGCCATGGATGACGGCGGTGCCGCCGGTGTTGTCATCGGCGCCCTGACGCCCGAGGACACCATTGACTACGCCGTTGTGGAAACCCTGGTTGCCGCCGCCGGCAGGATGGACGTCACCTTCCACCGCGCAGTGGACCACCTCTCCCTTGACGACGCCGTAGCCGCCGTTCCGCGCCTGGCCGACCTTGGGGTGGTGCGCATCTTGAGTTCCGGGGGTGCCGAACGTGCCGGCCAGGGCCTGGCCCAGCTTCAGGCGATGCACGAGGCCGCCAACGGCCGTCTGGCCGTCATGGCCGGCGGGGGTGTGGAGATTGCAGACTTCGCCACGTTCCATGCAGCAGGCCTGCGCGATGTGCACCTGTCCGCCAAACGCATCGTCAACCAGCTCCCCCCGGCTCCCCTCACGGATTCCGCCCGGGCTGAAGACCACAGCTATTTCGCGACCGATGAGGCCGTGGTGGAACTCGCCGCCGGCACCGTCGCAGCGCTGGTCTAGGCCGGCGCCCTTCCGGCACGTCCCGATGTCAGGAAAGCACAATGGCCCCACCGTCCGGTGGGGCCATTGCTTTGGGACATTGCCGGGGAATCGTGCGGTCTGCGGACGGACGTCCCCAACGACTGCACGGCCGGTGTCTCCACGGCACGGACAGGGCCGGCACCAACCCGCAACGTGGCCGACCTGCAATGCGGTCAGCCGGCGGACTGCTCGGCTGCCGAGAGCGCAACCCAGCTCTTGAGGGCATTGGCTGCCCCACCGCCGTCGACCGCGGCCTCGGCCCGCGCCATGGCAAACTTCATGCGGTCAAGGAGCGGCCCGGAACCGGAGCGGTCATAGGCCACGAGCCCCGCGGCCGCGTTCAGCAGCACGGCATCTCGGACCGGTCCGCGCTCGCCGTCGAGGACGCGGCGGACAACGCCGGCGTTGAATTCCGCGTTCTCCCCCCGCAGCGATTCGATGGTGGCGCGAGGGATCCCCAGGTCCAGCGGGTCAAAGCTGCTTTCGGTGACCTGGTTGTCCCGGACCTCCCAGATGGTGGAGGTGCCCGTCGTCGTGAGCTCATCCAAACCGTCGCTGCCCCGGAAGACGAGCGCACGGATGCTTCGGGCGGCAAGTACACCGGCCATCAGCGGAGCCATCCGGGAGTCGGCGACGCCGATCGCCGACGCCACCACGCGGGCGGGGTTGGTCAGCGGCCCCAGGAAGTTAAAGGCGGTGGGCACGCCAATTTCGCGCCGGGCAACGGCCGCATACCGCATGGAGGGGTGGAAGAGGTTGGCGAAGCAGAAGGTGATGCCCACCTCGGCTGCGGCACGGGCCACGGCATCCACGGACAGGTCCAGGCGCACCCCCAGGCTCTCCAGGACATCGGCGGATCCGGCGGCAGAGGACGAGGCCCGGTTCCCGTGCTTGACGACGGTGGCGCCTGCGCCCGCGCACACCAGCGCGGCCATGGTGGAGATGTTGACGGTGTTGAGCCGGTCTCCGCCCGTGCCCACAATGTCGAGGGCGTCGCCGGGGACGCTCAGGGGGCGGGCGTTCGACAGCATGGCCTCAACCAGGCCTGTCACCTCAGCCACCGTTTCACCCTTGGAACGCAGTGCCACAAGGAAGCCGGCGATTTGCACGTCTGTGGCGTTTCCTCCCATGATCTCGTTCATGGCCCACTGGGTTGAGGCCTGGTCCAGGTCCTCCCGGGCAATGAGCGCGGCGATCAGGTTGGGCCACGTGGGTGTGTCGGCGAAGGCATTTTGCAGAGGATTCACTCTCCAGATGTTAGACGAAATCGGCCCCATCCCCCGCTTTGTGACCATTGACACGGCCAGTGTGTTGTGCATACCGAACTGGGTTTAAGCTGTGAATCAGCCGGAATTTCGCAGGTTTGTAGAAAAAGATCCGCGAAACGGGGTTTCGCATTGGGTTAAGCGGCGTTTTATAGACATAATGTCTATGTGACAACTGCGACCCATGCCCCCAGTACCCCGGCGCATCCGACGCTGAACCGACCCAACCTGGTTTCTGTAGGAACCGTTGTTTGGTTGTCCAGCGAGCTGATGTTCTTTGCCGGCCTTTTTGCCATGTACTTCACGCTGCGTTCCACCACCGGTGGGATGTGGGCTGAAGAAACGGCCAAGCTGAACTTCCCGTTCGCCCTGGTGAACACCCTGATCCTGGTTTCCAGCTCCTTCAGCTGCCAGATGGGTGTCTTCACCGCGGAGAACCTTCGGCCTCGCCGCACCGGACGCCTCTTCCAGTTCTCCAAGTGGGGAATGACGGAGTGGTTCCTGTTGACCTTCGTTCTTGGCGCCATCTTTGTTGCCGGTCAGACGACCGAGTACGCGATGCTGACGTCCGAGCACGTGACCCTGAATTCCAACCCCTATGGTTCCGCCTTCTACATCACCACAGGTTTCCACGGCCTGCACGTGATCGGCGGACTCATTGCATTCCTCCTCATCATTGGACGCGCGTACGCAGCCAAGAAGTTTGGACACTTCGAAGCCACCAGCGCGATCGTGACTTCTTACTACTGGCACTTCGTGGATGTCGTGTGGATCGGCCTCTTCCTGGTGATCTACGTCCTGAAGTAAGCCGGCTCGCGGCTTTCTTCGACCCAAAGTAAGAACAAGCATTTGCGGCCCCCACACAGGGGCTGCTGAATATAGATCAAAGGAACCACCAAGTGAAGGCACTCTCGCAGAAGCGACGTCATCCGCTGGCTGCACTGGCACTGCTGGTGCTGGGGCTCATGCTAACCGGTGGGCTCTACGCCGTTGTCACAACAGTGAATGAGGCCAAGGCCGATACCACCACCTATACCGCGCAGCAGGTCGAAGAGGGCGAGAAGCTTTTTGTCGCCAACTGCGCCACCTGCCACGGCCTTGGCGCCAGCGGCACGGACGCAGGACCGTCCCTTGCCGGTGTTGGCGCCGCCGCCGTCGACTTCCAGGTCGGAACGGGCCGCATGCCCATGCAGATGCAGGGACCCCAGGCAAAGCAGAAGCCGAAGCAGTTCACCACCGAGCAGACCCATGAAATGGCAGCCTACGTTGCCACTTTGGGCGACGGCCCGGCATTGCCCGAGGAGCAGTACCTCGACGGCGGCGGCGACGCAGCCGTTGGCGGCGAGCTCTTCCGCGTGAACTGCGCCATGTGCCATAACGCAGCAGCAGCTGGCGGCGCCCTGACGCGCGGCAAGTTCGCACCGCCGCTGGCCGGCGTCTCGGAAAGCCACATCTACAGCGCCATGGTCACCGGACCGCAGAACATGCCCGTCTTCAATGACGCAAACATCAGCCCTGACGGCAAGCGCGACATCATCACCTTCTTGAAGACCATCGAAAACCAGGGCGCACCTGGTGGAGCAAAGCTTGGCTCACTGGGACCGGTATCCGAGGGCTTGTTCCTCTGGACTGCCGTTCTGGGCGTCATCATCGGCTTCACCATCTGGCTGACCTCACGCACTTCGTAAGCTGCAAGAAGCCACAAGCATTTGGCTGCCAGTCGGCAGCCGCAAGATACATACATGACAACCCCGGGAACCTACCGGGATAAGAGAAGGATGAGGGGATTATGGGCAACCATAGTGACGGCACGCCGACAGGCGCGGACGCCGTAGCTAAGGCTGGTCACCAAGAGGTGGATGTGTTCCAAGACCCGGGACTACCTCCGCATCGTTTGCGACTGGCCGACACAGACCCCAAGGCAGCAAAGCGCGCCGAGCGCCAGGTGGCATGGCTGTTTGTTATTTCCATCATCGGCACTTTGGTGTTCTTTGTTGGATACTTCGGCGTGCGCCTCGATGACACCATCGGGACACTGCGCATCCAGAACACCCTCCTTGGTCTCGGCGTGGCGTTTGCCATGCTCGGCATTGGAACGGGCATCGTGCACTGGGCACGCGCCCTCATGCCCGACCATGAAGTGGCTGAAGAGCGCCACGAGATCCGTACCGAGGAAGACCGCCAGGCCGCCGTCAAGATTGTTGACGACATCATCGACGAGACCGGCATCAAGCGCCGCCCGCTGATCCGCAACACCCTCATCGGTGCTGTGGCCCTCGCGCCGCTGCCGGCCATCGCAATCTTCCGCGACCTGGGCCCGCTGCCGGGCGATGCGCTCCGCCACACGCTCTGGAAGGAAGGCGAGCGTCTTGCCCGCGATCCCGACGGAACACCCATCAAGGCCGCCGATGTCACCATCGGCAGTGCGTTCCACGTGATTCCCGAATCACTGAACGACCTCCACGAAGGCAAGATCGCAGCGAAGGCCAAGGCCGTCGTCTTGCTGATGCGCCTGAACCCGGAAGACCTCAACCCTTCCGAGGGCCGCGAGGACTGGGGGTACAACGGAATCGTTGCCTACTCCAAGATCTGCACCCACGTCGGTTGCCCCGTTGCCCTCTACGAGCAGCAGACGCACCACCTGCTGTGCCCCTGCCACCAGTCGACCTTCGACCTGACGCAGGAATGCAAGGTCATCTTTGGCCCTGCCGTCCGCCCGCTGCCCCAGCTGCCCATCACGGTTGACGCCGATGGCTACCTGGTTGCCCAGAGCGACTTTCATGAACCTGTTGGACCGAGCTTCTGGGAGCGTGGCTAACCATGTCTACGACAACTGAAACGCCGTTCCAGGCAAAGACTTCCACGGGACGCATCACCGACTTCGTTGACCAGCGTGTCGGCGGATCAGGCATCCTGCGTGAATTTGGCCGCAAGGTCTTCCCCGACCACTGGTCGTTCATGTTCGGTGAAGTGGCCCTGTACTCCTTCGTCATCCTGCTGCTCTCCGGAACCTTCCTGACGTTCTTCTTTGATCCGTCCATGGCAGAGACCCACTATGCAGGCCCCTACGTCCCGCTCAAGGGCGTGGAAATGTCAGTGGCCTACGATTCCACCCTGCGCATCTCCTTCGAGGTGCGCGGCGGCCTGTTCATGCGCCAGGTCCACCACTGGTCCGCACTCTTGTTCGTTGCCTCGGTATCCGTTCACATGCTGCGCGTTTTCTTCACCGGCGCATTCCGCAAGCCCCGTGAACTGAACTGGGTCGTTGGCGGCGTACTGCTGATCCTCTCCCTGGCTGCGGGCTTCACCGGCTACTCGCTCCCCGATGACCTGCTCTCCGGAAACGGCCTGCGCATCATCGACGGCGTGGTCAAGGCCGTCCCGATCGTCGGCACCTACATCTCCTTCTTCCTGTTCGGCGGGGAGTTCCCCGGCACCGCCATCATCGGCCGCCTCTACATGATGCACATCATGCTGGTGCCTGCGCTGATCCTGCTCATGGTGGCCATCCACCTGTTCATGGTTGTCGTTCACAAGCACACCCAGTACCCCGGCCCGGGCCGCAACGACCGCAATGTGGTCGGCTACCCGCTTGGACCGGTATACGCAGCCAAGGCCGGCGGCTTCTTCTTCATCGTGTTCGGCGTCATCGCCTTCATCTCGGCGTTCTTCCAGATCAACCCGGTCTGGAACTACGGCCCGTATGACCCCTCCCCTGTTTCAGCAGGCACGCAGCCTGACTGGTACATCGGATTTGTTGACGGTGCCCTGCGCCTCATGCCAGGCTGGCTGTTCAACATTCCGATGGAGTGGAACATCCCGCTGCCGTGGGGCACCAACACACTGTCCTTCAACGTGCTGGGCCCGGCCCTGATCCCTGCAGGCATCATCTTCATGCTGCTGTTCACCTACCCGTGGATTGAACGCTGGGTGACCCGCGACGACCGTGAACACCACGTGCTGGACCGCCCCCGCAACGCACCGACACGCACCGCCATTGGTGTTGCAGGCTTCATCTTCTACTGCGTCATGTGGGCCGCTGCAAGCTCCGACTTGATCGCCACGCACTTTGAGGTCTCCCTCAATGACGTGACGTACTGGCTGCGTGCGCTCTTCTTCATCGGTCCGATCCTGGGCTTCATCGTTACCAAGCGCGTGGCCCTTGCGCTGCAGCGCAAGGACCGTGAGATCGCCCTGCACGGCCGTGAAACGGGCCGCATCGTGCGCCTGCCCCACGGCGAGTTCCAGGAGATCCACGCCCAGCTCGACGACTACAAGCGCTACAAGCTGGTTGGCTACGAATCCCCCGTTCCCGAAGAGGGCATCCCGAACGAAAACGGGATCGTCACGCGGAAGGAGAAGCTGCGCGGCAAGCTCAGCGGATTCTTCTTCGAGGACCGCGTTGCCCCGGCAACGCCCGCGGAACTGGAAGCCGGCCACCACCACGAGGCCGTCGAAGCCGGCGACGACGACAAGGCAATCACGCACTAGTCGTGTGAGAACCCGTTAGAAACAAAAGCCAGGAGGCGTCTCCCCACGGGGAGGCGCCTCCTGGCTTTTGCGCTGCCCCGGCAGTTTCCCTGTTGCCCAGGCACCGCAGCGCAACGGGACGGTGAACGCGCGGGCAAGCTCCGCCGTCGAACATCACTGGGAAGGGCGCGGAGAGCCGTTCAACCACCGCAAACGCCGGACACTAGTACAGGCGGCGGGCGCGGACGCCGGGGCGCTGCAGGGGCACCCGGAGCTTATAGCGGTCGGCGCGGTAGAAAGAGACCGAATAGTCCACGGTGGAACGGGACACGAAGGCGTGCCGCTCGGTCCGCAGCACGGGAGAACCGATGTCCACCTGGAGCAGTCGTGCGATGGACGGCGTGGCCGCATTGGCCTCGATGGTGTCCTCACCCCACTCGATGATCAACCCGTACCGCTCCCCCAACACGTTGTACAGGGACGACGGCGGGCCGGCCTCCAAGATGCCCGGCACACGCCAGGCGGGGATGAAGTTCTCGTCGACGCTCATGGGCTGCTCGTCGGCCAGCAGCAGGCGCCTAAGGCGGATGACTCCCTGCCCCTCGTCGAGCTGGAGTTCCTTCGCGAGCCGCGCCGTTGCCGGGATCTGCTCGAAGGCGAGCGTGCGGGCGGAAGGGCGCATGCCGCGGCGGGCCATTTCCTCCGAGTAGGAGGTCAACTTCAGGGTGACGTCGAGCTTGGCACGGGCAACGAAAGTGCCGACCCCCACCACCCGTTCCAGGAGTTCCTCCTCGACCAGTGCCTCGATGGCCTGGCGCAGGGTCATGCGGGCCACGTTGAAGTGCGTGGCCATGTCCCGCTCCGACGGGAGCTGGCGGCCGGCCTTGCTGTGGTGGAGCACGTAGTTCCGCAGCAGTTCCCGCAGCTGGATGTGCACGGATACGGCGGAGTTTCGGTCCAGCTCCCCCGGTATTTCACGTGCCGGCGGCACCATGTACCCCATGAATCTCCTTACGTTGACACCCCCAGCCTAAAACACGACTACTCTCAATACAGAAACAATCGATCGACCACCCGTTCAAGGAGCCACACATGTATACCCGCAAAGCCGCCGTCGCGGCCAGCGTTGGCCTGCACGCCCGTCCCGCCGCCGTGTTTGTGCGAGCCGTCAACCAGACCGGGCTGCCCGTCACGCTGGCCAAGGCAGGCATGGCGGCCGTGGACGGCAGGTCGCTGCTGGAGGTCATGAGTGCCGACTTCCAGCACGGTGCGGAAGTGGAGATTGCGGTGGGTCCGTGCAACGCCTCCCCCAGCGACATCCAGGCGGCTGTTGACCTGCTCGCCGAGCTCCTGCAGACCGACCTGACGGACGCTTCCTAGGCGGGCCGCCGAGCGCCTGCCGGGCCCTTCCTGCGCTGGCATGCCGGAGCTGCAGGGCTCGCTTGCGGCACCATATGGGGCGCATGCTTGTTGCCGCCGAGCCTGGCTCCAACCACAAACGCTCCCAGTCGGGGGCGTTTTTTGGCCTAATAGCCGACAGGGCCCGCACCATCCCGGCCGACAGTAGTCCAGACAGCGCCCTGGGAACTTATGCGCAGCACTCGTGTTGGGTTTTGCGCATGAACACTTATGCGGAGAACCCGTGGCCAGTTGTGCGCATAAGTTCCCTCGCCGAAAATTGTCAAGCTGTGTTGAGTCACTTGGTTGTGGTTTGTGGTTTGGGGAGATTGATCCCGACGTGTTTGGC